>NZ_JBEPOD010000001.1:0-130000 GCF_040546645.1 Paenibacillus sp. OAE614
TGATCCTTGAAAACTAGATAACGAAACGAATCTGCGTTTTAGAAATATCCTTTTAGCTGAACTTGTGTCACAACAAGTTAAGTTTTAAAAGTAGCAGACGAGTGTTTTGAACGATGAGAGCCTTTGGCTTTGCGCTTGCGCAAAACAAGAAAACGAATCGGGCAAAACAGGAGTCAAATGGTTAAGCTACTAAGAGCACACGGAGGATGCCTAGGCGCTAGGAGCCGATGAAGGACGTGGCGAACAACGATACTGCCTCGGGGAGCTGTAAGCAAGCTTTGATCCGGGGATGTCCGAATGGGGAAACCCGGCTGATGTAATAGTCAGTCACTCATAACTGAATACATAGGTTATGGTGAGGCATACCAGGGGAACTGAAACATCTAAGTACCCTGAGGAAGAGAAAACAAGAGTGATTCCGTCAGTAGCGGCGAGCGAACGCGGAACAGCCTAAACCGGTCAGCTTGCTGGCCGGGGTTGTGGGACGTCTCACATGGAGTTACAAAGGAATTGGTTAGGCGAAGAGGTCTGGAAAGGCCCGGCATAGAAGGTAAAAGCCCTGTAGCCGAAAGTCAGTTCCCTCCGAGACGGATCCCGAGTAGTGCGGGGCACGTGAAACCCCGTATGAATCTGGCAGGACCATCTGCTAAGGCTAAATACTTCCTAGCGACCGATAGTGAAACAGTACCGTGAGGGAAAGGTGAAAAGCACCCCGGAAGGGGAGTGAAATAGAACCTGAAACCGTGTGCTTACAAGAAGTCAGAGCCCTGTTTATGGGTGATGGCGTGCCTTTTGTAGAATGAACCGGCGAGTTACGTTCCCGTGCAAGGTTAAGGTGAGAAGCCGGAGCCGCAGCGAAAGCGAGTCTGAATAGGGCGAATGAGTACGTGGACGTAGACCCGAAACCGTGTGATCTACCCCTGTCCAGGGTGAAGGTGCGGTAACACGCACTGGAGGCCCGAACCCACGAATGTTGAAAAATTCGGGGATGAGGTGGGGGTAGCGGAGAAATTCCAATCGAACTCGGAGATAGCTGGTTCTCCCCGAAATAGCTTTAGGGCTAGCCTCGGTTTTGCAGTCGTGGAGGTAGAGCACTGATTGGGTGCGGGGCCCGCAAGGGTTACCAAGCTCAGTCAAACTCCGAATGCCATCGACTGATCGACCGGGAGTCAGACAGTGAGTGCTAAGATCCATTGTCAAAAGGGAAACAGCCCAGACCATCAGCTAAGGTCCCCAAGTGTGTGTTAAGTGGGAAAGGATGTGGAGTTGCACAGACAACCAGGATGTTGGCTTAGAAGCAGCCACCATTGAAAGAGTGCGTAATAGCTCACTGGTCGAGTGACTCTGCGCCGAAAATGTAACGGGGCTAAACACACCACCGAAGCTATGGCTTGATGCTTGCATCAGGGGTAGGGGAGCGTTGTATACAGCATTGAAGGTATACCGTAAGGAGTGCTGGAGCGTATACAAGTGAGAATGCCGGTATGAGTAACGAAAAGATCAGTGAGAATCTGATCCGCCGAAAGCCCAAGGTTTCCTGAGGAAGGCTCGTCCGCTCAGGGTAAGTCGGGACCTAAGGTGAGGCCGACAGGCGTAATCGAAGGACAACAGGTTGAAATTCCTGTACCACCGTAAACCGTTATGAGTGATGGGGTGACGCAGGAGGGTAGTGACGCGAGCTGATGGATGCTCGTCCAAGCAGTGAGGCTGGTGTGTAGGCAAATCCGCACACTTTAAGGCTGGGCTGTGATGGGGAGGGAAAATTATAGTACCGAAGGTCATGATCTCACACTGCCAAGAAAAGCCTCTAACCAGGTGAAGGTGCCCGTACCGCAAACCGACACAGGTAGGCGAGAAGAGAATTCTAAGGCGCGCGGAAGAACTCTCGTTAAGGAACTCGGCAAAATGACCCCGTAACTTCGGGAGAAGGGGTGCCCCGGTAGTGTGAATAGCACGAGGGGGCCGCAGTGAAAAGGCCCAAGCGACTGTTTAGCAAAAACACAGGTCTGTGCGAAGCCGCAAGGCGAAGTATACGGGCTGACGCCTGCCCGGTGCTGGAAGGTTAAGGGGAGCGGTTAGGGAGCAATCCCGAAGCTGTGAACCGAAGCCCCAGTAAACGGCGGCCGTAACTATAACGGTCCTAAGGTAGCGAAATTCCTTGTCAGGTAAATTCTGACCCGCACGAATGGCGTAACGACTTGGGCGCTGTCTCAACGAGAGATCCGGTGAAATTTTAATACCTGTGAAGATGCAGGTTACCCGCGACAAGACGGAAAGACCCCATGGAGCTTTACTGCAGCTTGATATTGGATTTGGGTACGATCTGTACAGGATAGGTGGGAGCCTTTGAAACCTGAGCGCCAGCTTAGGTGGAGGCGCCGTTGGGATACCACCCTGATCGTATCTAGGTTCTAACCTGGTACCGTAATCCGGTATGGGGACAGTGTCAGGTGGGCAGTTTGACTGGGGCGGTCGCCTCCTAAAGAGTAACGGAGGCGCCCCAAGGTTCCCTCAGAATGGTTGGAAATCATTCGAAGAGTGCAAAGGCAGAAGGGAGCTTGACTGCGAGACCTACAAGTCGAGCAGGGACGAAAGTCGGGCTTAGTGATCCGGTGGTACCGCATGGAAGGGCCATCGCTCAACGGATAAAAGCTACCCTGGGGATAACAGGCTTATCTCCCCCAAGAGTCCACATCGACGGGGAGGTTTGGCACCTCGATGTCGGCTCATCGCATCCTGGGGCTGAAGTAGGTCCCAAGGGTTGGGCTGTTCGCCCATTAAAGCGGTACGCGAGCTGGGTTCAGAACGTCGTGAGACAGTTCGGTCCCTATCTGTCGTGGGCGTAGGAAATTTGAGAGGAGCTGTCCTTAGTACGAGAGGACCGGGATGGACGTACCGCTGGTGCACCAGTTGTTCCGCCAGGAGCATGGCTGGGTAGCTACGTACGGACGGGATAAGCGCTGAAAGCATCTAAGCGTGAAGCCCCCCTCAAGATGAGATTTCCCAGTATGTAAGACCCCTTGTAGACGACGAGGTAGATAGGTTGGAGGTGGAAGTGCAGCAATGCATGGAGCTGACCAATACTAATCGGTCGAGGGCTTATCCTAAAAGCTTTCTGAAAGAAAGCTTGCTACGGAAGCATATGCTTAGATTAATTCGCAGATTCGTTTCGTATCTAGTTTTCAAGTGATCAAACACTTGAACGTTTGGTGGCGATAGCGGAGGGGTTCCACGCGTACCCATCCCGAACACGACCGTTAAGCCCTCCAGCGCCGATGGTACTTGGACCGAAGGGTCCTGGGAGAGTAGGACGTTGCCAAGCGGTATATTCCCTGATAGCTCAGTTGGTAGAGCACTCGACTGTTAATCGAGTTGTCACAGGTTCGAGTCCTGTTCGGGGAGCCATTTGCTCTCATAGCTCAGTAGGTAGAGTGCATCCATGGTAAGGATGAGGTCACCGGTTCGATCCCGGTTGAGAGCTCCATATTTGTGGCCCGTTGGTCAAGGGGTTAAGACACCTCCCTTTCACGGAGGTAACATGGGTTCGAATCCCATACGGGTCACCACTTTCATTATTAGCATCAGGGATGAGAATCCAAAAAGGGTTCGTCGGATGTACTTTCGTTGGGACAAGCTTTGCTGCCTTTAAACGAAGGAAAGATCCGGACGGGTCATCGTGTGTTTTAATGGATACATAGTTTGCATGGAGGCTTAGC
Source organism: Paenibacillus sp. OAE614 (assembly GCF_040546645.1). Classification (NCBI taxonomy): domain Bacteria; kingdom Bacillati; phylum Bacillota; class Bacilli; order Caryophanales; family Paenibacillaceae; genus Paenibacillus; species Paenibacillus sp. OAE614. The sequence goes on from NZ_JBEPOD010000001.1 coordinate 3,717, forward strand.
TCAGCTGGGAGAGCATCTGCCTTACAAGCAGAGGGTCGGGGGTTCGATCCCCTCAGCCTCCACCATTTATGATATGAAATAGTTAAAATTGGGCAGACTATAGTTATTCGTAACTTTGGGGATTAGCCAAGCGGTAAGGCAACGGACTTTGACTCCGTCATGCATAGGTTCGAATCCTATATCCCCAGCCAGTGAGAGCCATTAGCTCAGTTGGTAGAGCACCTGACTTTTAATCAGGGTGTCGAAGGTTCGAGTCCTTCATGGCTCACCAGTTTTAATTACAAGTTTTGCGCGTGTGGCGGAATTGGCAGACGCACTAGACTTAGGATCTAGCGTCTTTGACGTGGGGGTTCAAGTCCCTCCACGCGCACCACTTTGTTTGATGCGGACGTGGCTCAGCGGTAGAGCATCGCCTTGCCAAGGCGAGGGTCGCGGGTTCGATTCCCGTCGTCCGCTCCATATGCGCCCTTAGCTCAGCTGGATAGAGCGTTTGACTACGAATCAAAAGGTCAGGAGTTCGAATCTCTTAGGGCGCGCCATTTAACTGTTTTACAATAGATATCGGGATGTAGCTCAGCTTGGTAGAGCACCTGGTTTGGGACCAGGGGGTCGCATGTTCGAATCGTGTCATCCCGATACGCATGCACAGCTTCGTGCAAGTCATGATTGTTTCAAGGCTTGCACGAAGATCTGCGGGTGTAGTTCAATGGTAGAACTTCAGCCTTCCAAGCTGATAGCGTGGGTTCGATTCCCATCACCCGCTCCATACATAAAACATAACGCCGAAAGGCGTTTTTTTGTTTAGAGCGGTAGTGTGGGAGAGAACCCATGCAGCGTGGGTACGACCGTCCGTGCTGGCTACTCTGAAGGAACCCAATCAGGACGCGCGTCAACATCTACCTCTGCGGCGGCCGAAGGCCCGCTTTTTTAATCGAGATGTTGAGTATTCCCATCACCCGCTCCATACATAAAACATAACGCCGAAAGGCGTTTTTTTGTTTAGAACGGTAGTGTGGGAGAGAACCCATGCAGCGTGGGTACGACCGTCCGTGCCGGCTACACTGAAGGAACCCAATCAGGACGCGCGTCAACATCTACCTCTGCGGCGGGCCGAAGGTCCGCTTTTAAATTTTAGATGCCTTCAAAGGGCTGTTATGCACGATTACAAGGTATCTCTCTGAGGTTTTACCTGATTGCCTCTATAACCCCCTTTATTTGCCCCTCTAGCCCTTTTAAATGGAGGGTTAATAACCACACAATTACATTCTTAAAAATCTTTATTATGCCTAGCTAAGCAGCTAACACAATCTAATATTGGGTATACCCATGATTCCTTAATATGTGTTCTATGTTGATCAATGAACTAACATCTATATGAACAAGAGAGCACAGTTAAATCAGCTGCTGTAATGAAAAGTTTCAAAGACATTTTTCGTTAAACTAACCTCATGTTAAATATTAACGGGATGATTTGTTTAATGAGTTAACTTACGTGGTAAATAGTGGATGAAGCATCTGAGCTATGCATAAATAAACTCAATACGGTATTTTATTTAGAATGAAAACCGCCGTATTATTCATAACATCTGGTAAATCATATGTCAGGAATTAGGCATGACTGAATGAAAATACATATTTTACATCGTGTTTTTACGCGAAAATCTGCGCTTTATTTAATAAAAGTGCAGATTTTCGATGTGATTTATTGTATGATGTTAAGAAAGTATGAACAAAGAGAAAGCAATACAGACGGGATAGAGACGGGAGGAGTAGCATGACTGAACTTACGGTAACCGCGAACAAAAGCAATTCAAACAACTTGCTGCGGCGTGACGTGCGATTCTTGGGGAACATACTCGGGGAAGTGCTTGTTCATCAAGGGGGCAATGAACTCTTAGATATCGTTGAGAAGATCCGTGAAACAAGCAAATCTTTACGTTCTGTTTTTTTGCCTGAATTGTATGAAGAATTCAAAAAGATGGTTGAAACCCTTGAGCCGGATATTCGCCATCAGGTGATTCGCGCTTTTGCGATTTACTTCCAACTTGTGAATATCGCCGAGCAAAATCATCGGATCCGCAGAAAACGGGACTATGAGCGCTCAGCTGGAGAAAGTGCTCAGCCCGATTCGATCGAGATGGCCATCAAGGAACTGAAAGAGCGGAATTTTACGGTCGAAGAAGTTCAGGACATTATTGAGAGCCTGTCCCTGGAATTGGTAATGACCGCCCATCCGACGGAAGCCATGCGCAGAGCGATTCTGGATATTCATAAACGGATTTCCGAAGATGTCATGCTGCTGGACAATCCGACTCTTACGTTCCGCGAGCGCGAACAGCTTCGGGAGAAGCTGCTGAACGAAGTCATTACGCTGTGGCAGACGGATGAGCTTAGAGCCCGTAAGCCTACGGTACTGGATGAGGTCCGGAACGGAATGTATTACTTCCATGAGACGCTGTTCCACGTTCTGCCTGACGTCTATCAGGAATTGGAACGCTGCTTGACCAAGTATTATCCGGGACACCTCTGGCACGCGCCTACGTATCTGAGATTCGGTTCATGGATCGGCGGCGACCGTGACGGTAACCCATCTGTGACGGCCGAAATCACTTCGCAGACGCTTCGTATGCAGCGCAAGCTGGCTATTCGGGAATATCAGCGCATTTTAGTTGAATATATGCAGTATTTGAGCTTCAGCACTTCCATAGTAGAAGTTTCGAAGGAACTTCAGGATTCCATTGAACGGGACCGTGCAAATGTAACCGTTACAAAAAGGGATATTTGGAACAATGAGAAGGAACCATACCGTATTAAACTGGTTTACATGATGGAGAAAATCGCGAACGTTCTGGACGACAGTAAAAAAGGAACAGCCGAGTCCTACGCTTCGCCCGCGGAGTTTATCGAAGACCTGAGCATTATTGACCGCAGTCTTCGCTTCCATTTTGCGGACTATGTAGCAGATACTTATATCAAGAAGCTGATTCGTCAGGTGGAGCTGTTTGGGTTCCATACGGCGGCGCTGGATATCCGTCAGCACAGCCAGGAACATGAGAATGCGATGAAAGAGGTCCTGGAGAAGAGCAACATTACGCCGGACTATGCAGCGCTTTCCGAAGAGGAGAAGATTGAGCTGCTCACGAAGCTGCTGAGCGAACCGAGACCGATCTCGTCGGTATATCAGGACTACAGCCCAAGTACTAAAGAGTGCCTGGATGTATTCCGGGTAGTCAAGGAAGCACAGCAGGATTACGGTAAAGATTGCATTACCAGCTACCTGATCAGTATGGCTGAAGGAGCCAGTGACATTATGGAAGTCATGGTCTTCGCCAAAGAAGTCGGGCTGTTCCGGCAAGTTCCGGACGGTACCGTAGAATGTACATTGCAGGCGGTTCCGTTGTTCGAGACCATAGAGGACCTGCACGCCGCTCCGGAAATTATGAGACGGCTTTTCAAACTGCCGATTTATCGTCAGAGCATTACGGCCCGGAACGACCTTCAGGAAATTATGCTGGGTTATTCCGACAGCAACAAGGACGGCGGCGCGGTTACAGCCAACTGGGAACTGCGGGTTGCTCTGAAAGAGCTGACGGCTGTCGCCAGCGAGTTCGGCATCAAGCTTAAATTTTTCCACGGACGCGGCGGATCGTTGGGTCGCGGCGGCATGCCGCTGAACCGCAGCATTCTGGCGCAGCCGGCTTCTACCATCGGCGGAGGCATCAAGATCACCGAGCAGGGTGAGGTCATTTCCTCGCGCTATTCGCTGAAGGGCATTGCTTACCGCAGCTTGGAACAGGCAACATCGGCTCTGGTGACGGCAGCAATCAACGCACGTTCGCCGGAAGAGGATGACGTAAACGAAGCCCAATGGGATGAGATCGTGCGCGAGATGTCCGAGGTTTCCCGGAATAAGTACCAGGATCTGATCTTCCGTGATCCGGATTTCTTGGCATTCTTCAAGGAATCCACGCCGCTTCCTGAAGTCGGAGAGCTGAACATCGGTTCGCGTCCTTCCAAGCGGAAGAATACCGACCGTTTTGAAGATCTGCGCGCCATTCCGTGGGTGTTCTCATGGACCCAAAGCCGCTACCTGCTTCCTGCATGGTACGCCGCGGGTACAGGCCTTCAGAGCTTTTATCAGAACAAGGAAGAGAATCTGAAGGTGATGCAGGAGATGTACGAGAAGTTCTCCTTCTTCACTTCGTTGATCGATTCCCTTCAAATGGCGATCGCCAAGGCGGATATGGTCATTGCCAAGGAATACGCCGGCATGGCCCGCAACGATGAGGCACGCCGCCGTATCTTCGGACTGATTGAGGAAGAGTTCAAGCTGACGTCAGAGCTGATTTTGAAAATTACAGGACAAAAAGAAATTCTGGATAATGTGCCTGTCATTCAGGAATCGATCCGCCTCCGCAATCCTTATGTGGATCCGCTCAGCTATTTGCAGGTACAGCTGCTCAGCGAGCTCCGCGGACTGCGCGAACAGGATGAGGATAATGCAGAATTGCTGCGTGAGGTTCTGCTCACGATCAACGGCATTGCCTCGGGACTCCGGAACACAGGCTGATGATACGATTACTTCAATAAGCATCCCTGAAGCCAGAATAGGAAAGCTCAGTGCCTGAACCCCAGGCGCTGCGGCTTTCCTATTGTTCTGTTATACGGCTTGTCTTGCTTTTTAGAGAGACTTCATTTACGATTTGAATGGAAAAATAAATTGTTGTCGTACCCATCAGCAAGTCTGGGGGAATCTTGATGGAAAATATAGAAAACCGGCTGACGAAACTGGCTCTGAAAGGGGACCAGCGGGCGTTTGCCGAAATTGTGGAACTGTACAAGGACAAAATTTATCATCTGGCTTACAGGATGCTGAACAACCGTCACGAAGCGGAGGACGTCGTTCAGGAGACTTTTTTACGCGTATATAAAAATTTGGACAGGTATGACCAGAATCAGAAATTCTCCACATGGATTTACCGCATCGGAACCAATTTATGCATCGACCGGCTGAGGAAAAGGAAACCGACCTATTCCCTTGATGCTGAGATGAACGACCAGGAAGGTATGGACGGGTATTCGATGATTCCAAGCGATAACCGGACGCCTGAGAGCGAGACGCTGATCTCGGAGACGCAGCAGATCATTTACGAAGCGATCGAGAGCCTTCCGGCGAAGTATAAGTCGGTCATGGTCCTCCGGTATTTGCAGGATTTGTCCTTGCAGGAAATCAGCGATGTGCTGGGAATGCCCGTAACAACGATTAAAACGAGGGTGCACCGGGGTCGCGAGTTTTTGCGTAAAAAATTAGAGCCCAAATTATAGAAAACGAGCTTCGGTTTTGAAACTTCTTCAGAACCTGTACGTATTACAAATGAAACTGACCTATGCCCCTGAACCGGGGAGATTGAATACATTCATATTAATGAAAGGATTGGCTCAGAATGGATTGCAAATTAGCCGTCTCTTTAATGCATGATTATTTAGATGACGACTTGTCCAAGGAGCAGCAGTTGGAGCTTAAGACCCATATGCTGTCCTGCCCTGACTGTCGGATGCAGTTTAAAGAGCTGGAACAGACGGATATGCTGATGTACTCACTGACGCATCATACGCCGTCTGCATCTCTTGAGCTGACTGAGCGGATCATGAATTCTCTCCCGAAGCAGAAGAAGCAGCAGCTATGGCTTACATGGGTCAAGAGACATCCGGCCATTACAGCCGCGGCTATATTTGTCTTAGTGATGCTGTTTAGTACCGTGAGCTTCTGGGATCAGGATACCCAACTGGTGGTTAAAGGCAGTGATCTGGATCAAGTTGTCATTGAAGGGAACACGGTCATCGTGCCTGAAGGCAAAAGTATTGCGGGCAATTTGACGGTAGAAAATGGAAAGACTCAGATCTATGGTGACGTCCAAGGTAATTTGACGGTCATCGATGGATCGCTGTACCAAGCCTCAACCGCCCATATTTCGGGTCAGGTGAAGAGCATTGATCAGGCGATGGACTGGATATGGTATAAAATCACAAACATGTTCTCTGATGTCGCCTATCGTTAGTAAATCTTGATATTTGTGGATATTGGCGCCTCTTTGGGACAAAGCGGGCGTCTTTTTTGTTGGAAATATTTATAAATGGTTCCAATTTGAAACCGCGGCCGCTTGCAACCTGAAGGTGTACGTTATAACCTAGGTAATATAGGGGAAATTAAATGACATAGAGACCCATCATCATGAAGGGGAGTATGGGGGCCTAAGTATGAGTTATTTTGCGGACTTAACGTGGAAAGAGTCCATTAAAGATATCATTGACATCGCCATCGTTACATATATCATTTATCAGGTCATTTTGCTTGTCAGGGGGACCCGGGCGGTTCAGCTGTTGAAAGGGATTTTGTTCCTGGTCATCATCTGGGCGCTCAGTACATGGTTTGATCTGTACACCCTTAAATGGCTTATGAATCAGATATTTAACTTTGGCATTTTAGCGATCTTTATCATCTTCCAGCCGGAGCTTCGGCGGGCGCTGGAGCAGTTGGGGCGGGGCAAGCTGTTTGGCCGCTCATCGGCGGAGGATGAACAGCTCAATAAGCTGATCGGCGAAGTCATTAAGGCCGTGAACTATTTGGCTCGCAGAAAGATCGGAGCGTTAATCGTATTTGAACGGGAGACAGGTCTCAATGAATATACGGAGTCCGGGATTCCTATGCAGTCCATGGTGAGCTCCCAGCTGCTCATTAACATTTTTATACCGAATACACCTCTCCATGACGGTGCCGTGATCATTCAGAACCAGCAGATCGCCGCTGCCGCCTGCTATTTGCCGCTGTCCGAGAATCCTTTTATCAGCAAGGAGCTGGGCACCCGGCACCGGGCGGCCATCGGGATCAGTGAAGTAGGGGATGCGGTGTCCATCGTCGTATCGGAGGAAACCGGACAAATATCGTTAGCCATTAACGGTCAGGTCGTTCGTGATATTAAAGAAGAATCCTTAATATCGAAACTGTATGAAGAGCTCCGTCCAAATTCCTCTGCGAAAGAAAAACGTCCTGTTTTCTGGAAGCGGAAGGGGAATGATAATCATGAATAAGTGGATCAATAACAACAATATTTCGAAAGTGCTGGCGCTTGCCGTAAGTATTTTGCTATGGAGCATGGTTCATTTGAACGATGTGACGCCTACGCCTACCGCTAAAATTGATTCACGGATCATTGATAATGTGAAGGTACAGGCTTTTGGACTGGATGAGAAGAAGTATATCCTGAGCGCCATGGACACGGATCAGGTTCAGCTCGAGGTCAAAGGAAAAAAGTCGGACCTGCTCTCGATGTACTCGGAAGATTATAAAGTAAGGCTGGACCTGAGCAAAGCGAAAGTAGGCACCAGCACGCTGCCGCTTACCGTAGACGTTCCTTCGGGAATTGAGGTGGTCAACGTTCAGCCGTCAACTGTGACTGTCAATATTGAAAAGAGGGATACATCGTCTTTCCCGGTATCGATCGTGACGAGCGGGGAGCCGGCAGCTGGTTATCAGATGGGCAGCATTACGATGGAACCGGCTACGGTGTCTGTTACGCTGCCTGAAAGTGACCTGAAAAGGGTCGATAAGATTCAAGGATCGGTATCCATTGATGGCGAAGACGCAACGATTAAGGAAAAGCGGGTGAAGCTGACCGCGTTGGACAAGCAGGGGAAGGAAATTGAGGGGGCGGTAATTGAGCCGTCAACCATCTCCGTGGTCGTACCGATTACGCCGCCATACAAAGAGGTGCCGATCGAACTGCACTATTCGGGCCAACTGCCTGACGGCATCGTGATTTCAAAGGCTCAGCCAAGCGTGACTACCGTGAAGCTGTACGGTTCTCAAGATGCGCTTGCGGGAATAAAGTCCTATAATGACGTCGATGTGGATTTGGGGCAGATCAAGGAAGCGGGAACAATGGTACTTCCTGTGGACTTGACGCCACCGCAGGGTTTTGAGAAAATCGAGCCGAGCTCTATGGAGGTTGAAATCACCACGGTGTCCAACTCCCAGCGGGTGATTGACGACATTCCGATTAAGATCAGCGGGGCCGGCTCTGACGTGCAGGCCGCGATCAAGAGCCCGGCAAGCGGCACCATGTCGCTTAAGCTGAGCGGCGCTCCTGGCCTGCTGAACAGCCTGACAAAGGATGACATTCAGCTCATCGCCAGCGTTGGTAACCTGAAGCCCGGTACGCATCAGGTGAACCTGCAGGTGGTCCTCCCACGCTATGTTTCGCGGGTGGATCAGGGAAATGCGCTAACGGCGACCATAGAGATCAAGGATAATGCTGCAGCAACGTCGACCCAGCCGGACTCGAAGCCTGAAGATAACAGCAAGGGAACGACCGACAACGGCAATAAAGGAACAGGCGGCAATTCAGGGTCCGAGACGGATTCGACGAACGTGGATGAGACAGACAACAATGGAACGGCGGGTGATACCCCGCCGCCGGAAGGGCAGGAGCCACAGACAGATACCGGCTCACCCTGATCTGAACGAACACATATAGTAACTAGAGATGCACTCAAAAAGGAGATCAATTATGGGGAAATATTTTGGAACTGATGGAGTACGCGGTGTTGCCAATAAAGAACTGACGGCCGAAATGGCTTACAGCATTGGACGCTGCGGCGGTTATGTGTTGACCGGGGACGTGGAGAAACCTACGGTTGTCATTGGAATGGATACCCGGATTTCGGGAGTTATGCTGGAATCGGCACTGGTTGCGGGTCTGCTGTCCATCGGGGCGCATGTTATCCGTGTAGGTGTTGTATCTACGCCAGCGGTGGCGTATATTACACGGTTGTTAAAGGCGGACGCCGGCGTTATGATTTCGGCTTCCCACAATCCGGTCGAAGATAACGGCATTAAGTTCTTCGGCGGGGACGGCTTCAAGCTGTCCGACGAGACCGAACTGAAAATCGAAGAGCTGATGGACGCAGCCGAAGATACGCTTCCGCGTCCGATTGGCAAGGATCTGGGCAATGTTATTGTCGATAATGAATCGAAATATAAATATTTGGAGTATTTGAAAACGACGATTTCCCACAGCTTTGACGGGCTGAAGATCGTACTCGACTGTGCCAACGGCGCGGCTTATGAGCTGGCTCCTAAGCTGTTTGAGGAACTTGGCGCAGAGGTGGTTACGATCGGCACCGAGCCGAACGGGTTGAACATCAATGACCACTGCGGATCCACCCACCCGGAAAAGCTGAGAGAAGAAGTGCTCAAGGCCAAAGCCGACCTGGGTCTTGCCTTTGATGGAGACGCGGACCGTCTGATCGCGATTGATGATCAGGGCGAGGAAGTCGACGGCGATTTCATCCTCTGTATTTGCGGCGACGCTATGAACAAGCAGGGTAAGCTGAACAACGGCACGATCGTATCGACCGTCATGAGCAACATCGGTTTTTATAAAGCGACCGAGAAGCTGGCGCTAAAAACGGCCAAGACGGCTGTCGGCGACCGCTATGTGATGGAGGAAATGCGTAAAGGCGGCTATAACTTGGGCGGAGAGCAGTCCGGGCATGTTATTTTCCTGGACTACAATACGACCGGTGACGGCATTCTGACCGCGATCCAGCTGGTGGATACGATCCAGGCTTCGGGCAAGAAGCTGAGCGAGCTGAGAACGATGATGCGCAAGTACCCTCAGGTGTTGGTAAACGTACGGGTAGAGGACAAGAGCAAGTATGAAGGCAATGCGGCCATTAAGGATGCTATTCAAGCCGTTGAGGGGATCCTTGGGGATAACGGCCGGGTACTTGTTCGTCCTTCAGGCACGGAATCGCTGATCCGCGTCATGGCTGAAGGTCCTAATAAGGAGGACCTGGATCAGTATGTCTCCCAAATCGTCGATGTGGTGAAACGGGAACTAGCATAGCAGGTAAATGTTGGTTTTTTCTATAAAATAAAGCATAAATGCCATAGGCCGGTGAGACTAGAATTGCGGTTTCATCGGCTTTTTTACAGGGTATATAACGGGGACTCCGATTTGGGGCTATCAGCCCGATTGCAAAACGGAGATGACATGAATATAATTAGTAAATGTCATTACGAAACAGAAAGCGAGGGTCGTGAGGTTAGCAACAATAGCGCCAGAACTTGAGCTTGCGCGGGGAAGAATCTGAAGGAGCACAACGCTTCGGATTCACGGCAGCATCAAGTTGACGAGGTGGAGGTGTTCGAAATGTTCGGCGGGGACCTCCCGGTGATACACCACAGCCGTAAACTCGAAACGGAAAATGAACGGGCGACCGTTCACACAACGTTTCCAGTGGGTGTTAGAAAATAGTGATCATTTTTCATGAGTGTGCGGGCAAGCGCATAAGAGATGCGGCGATGCTAGGATGTACATTCGTGAATGCACCTTGTATAACTGAATACAATGTTCGTTTTCCTGTACATTCTGGCACCATGCTGCACCTTTATGCTCCCGTACTCTTCTAAAACCCAATTCGAAGAAGTGAACGGAGGATATTAACTATGTGTGGTATTGTCGGATATATTGGTAAAAAGGATACGCAAGCGGTATTGATCGAGGGTCTGAAGAAGCTGGAGTACCGCGGGTACGATTCTGCGGGTATTGCCGTGTTCACCAACCAGGGATTGCAAATTGCCAAGGCTCAAGGACGTTTGGCCAATCTGGAGTCCAAGCTGGAAGGGACACCGCTGGTGGGAAGTGCCGGCATCGGGCATACGCGCTGGGCTACTCATGGCAAGCCATCGGACGTGAACTCTCATCCGCATACGGACAACAGCCATAAATTTTCGGTCGTGCATAACGGCATTGTCGAAAATTATCTGGAGTTGAAGGATGAGCTGATCAGCCAGGGACATCATTTCGTGTCGGAAACCGATACAGAGGTGATTTCCCACCTGATTGCCCGCGAATACGACGGTGATATCGTCAAAGCGGTTCAGAAGGCCATCGGTTATATGCGCGGCGCCTTTGCCCTCGGTGTACTGACCGAGTACGAACCGGATAAACTCGTGGCTGTGCGTCAAGCAAGCCCGCTGATTATCGGGATTGGCGAAGGAGAGAACTTCATCGGATCGGATATTCCGGCAATTCTTCAATATACGCGTAAAGTATATATTTTGAATGACGGTGAGATGGCCGTATTGACGCAGGATTCTGTCGAATTGATGACCATTGAGGGGAATTTTATTTCTCGGGAAATGATTCATGTCGACTGGGATGCAGTGACAGCGGAAAAAGGCGGCTTTGAGCATTTCATGCTGAAAGAGATCCACGAGCAGCCGAAAGCTTATCGCGACACGATGCGCGGACGGATCGACGAGTCGGGTAAAAAGGTTGTTCTGCCGGAGCTGAAGCTGACGGCCGATCAGATCAAAAATATCCGCAACATTCAAATCATTGCCTGCGGTACAGCATACCATGCAGGTCTCGTGGGACGCAGTGCGATTGAATCGCTGGTACGCATTCCGGTAGAGACGGACGTAGCGTCGGAATACCGTTACCGTTCTCCAATCGTAACGCCGGAAACGTTGGTCATCGTCGTCAGCCAATCCGGTGAAACGGCGGATACGCTTGCGGCGATGCGTGAAGCCAAAGCAAACGGCGCACACGTACTGGCTATCACAAACGTGGTGGGCAGCTCGATCGCCCGTGACGCCGATGACGTCATCGTGACGCTGGCCGGTCCGGAAATTGCCGTAGCATCCACTAAGGCGTACACGTCGCAGCTGATCGCGTTCTATCTGCTGGCGCTGTACCTTGCCGAGGTTCGCGGCACACAGACGCCGGAAGCGGTGGCTCAGATCGTAGCTGCTATGCAGGCTCTGCCGGAGCAGGTGGAGAGCATGCTGGCCAAGCCGGATGCCATTAAAGCCTATGCAGAGCATATTTCCAAGCATGAGCACTTATTCTTTATCGGTCGCGGACTGGACTACGCGGTAGCGCAGGAAGGTTCGCTGAAATTGAAAGAAATCTCTTATATTCACTCTGAAGCGTACGCTGCGGGTGAACTGAAGCACGGTACGCTGGCGCTGATCGAGGAAGGCATTCCGGTCATTGCCCTGGCAACCCAGGAAGCCGTTTTGGAGAAAACGGTCAGCAACATCAAGGAAGTGAACGCACGCGGCGCGGACATCATGGCGATTACCCATGAAGAAAATGTCGCAGGTTTGCTGAAGTCGGTAGACCAGGCGTTTGCGATTCCGAAGACGCTGCCGCTGCTGACGCCGGCCCTGTCGGTTGTGCCGCTGCAGCTGCTGTCCTACTACGCATCGCTCTCCAGAGGCAACGACGTCGACAAGCCGCGGAATTTGGCGAAAAGCGTAACGGTGGAGTAAGGGGAGTAAAAGGATTGTCGGCACGACGACCGACAATTTCTGTCTGGTGACATTAAAGTTAGTGCTAGACATTAATGTTGAGCCGTTACACCAGTATTTTTGCAATAGAGTTGGTGTCTCGACATAGCTGAACAAAGCAAAGTTAATGGCTTCGTCCCTCGTTGGGGGCGAAGCCATTAGTTGTTTTAGAGAGCGGGACAACTCGCCATAGACAGGCTGATTTAAGTTCAAGGTCCAAGAGCGCCGATTTGGTGTAGCTTTTGTGCTGTGGCCAACAAAAGTACTAAAAGTAACGGAATGATATTGGTTGTAACTTCTTAACTAAGTACAAAGGAGCCCGGAGTATTAAACTGGGCTCCTTTGTTGTTTCAAGGAAATCAAGGATATAAAAGTTAAAAACACTGTGTTTCGGAGGCTATCTCAGGGCTTATGTTACCTCTCAAGGGGCTTTTAACGCTTTCGAAGGAAATTGTGTGCCATTGACACCAAATGATCCTCTTAAGAGCCCTAAACTGGGCTTACGGCCAACCTAAGATCTTATTATACCTTTCGGGGTTACCCGACCAGCAACCCTAAAATCTAGTAACCTTCACCTGAAATGTAGCGGATATATTACATGATAGTTTCCTTCATATAATGGTTATTACAGAGAAGTTCAGCAATTACCACGACGCTCATTACCACCAGCGGATGAGCACTTCATACGGTAAGCAATAAGTAAGAGTACTGATCAGCAAGGATGATGTCTGGAAAATCGCCAGGTTAAGAAACCGAAGAACAAATTAACAAAGGGGGGGATACATTGTGGAATTGCGTCAGCTTGAATATTTTATTCAAGTTTGCAAATCTGGAAGTTTGACCAAAGCTAAAGAAGAATTAGGTGTGACTCAGCCTACACTAAGTCAGCAAATTCGGGTTTTGGAAGATGAGTATAATATTCAATTGTTCGATCGGGTAAGTAGAGGAGTAAAGGTAACGGAAGCGGGAAAAATTCTCTTGAATAAGGGCAATGCCATTATGAATCTTCTTGAAGAAGCGCGAAATGAAATCGTTGGCCGAATCAACAAATCTAGAGAAACCATTTCTATTGGATGTTGTCCTGCTGAACTTGAATATCTTGCTCCTTACTTCATGAGATTTCATCAAAAGTACCCGAATATTTTATTAAAAATTATCGATGCAGAGGATGTCGAAAATAAGGTCTTGGAGCAAAGGGTGGACATTGGGATCACTGCATATCCAGTTTCGGATACTTCGCTCATTTCGACTCATTTGTATAGACAAGAAATGGCGCTATTGATTCACTCAGAACATGCTTTGGCTAATAAATCTTCGATTCCTTTTCGATCTTTGAAGCAAATGAACTCGATCATGTTCCGAGAACAAAACAAATCATTACTTGATATGTATTGTTTCTCTAGTGGGTTTGCCTTGAAGTCGAGCATAGAAACGTCCTCCACTTCAGTATTGATTCACTGGGTTCGTCATGGACTTGGAGCAGCCATTATACCCATATCTTTGCTTGAGAGCCTCAGGGATGATTCTTTGCGTATTGTCAAATTAGAAGGCCATATACCTCGTTGGGATATATCTCTTGTATACCTTAATTCCGTTACGATGAGGCCCATGGCACATCTATTCATTCAAGAGATGGATTCATATGTAAGAGAGGTTGAGGTGAATCTTCCATGTTCAGGCAATTAGAATGTTTCATTCAAATCTGCAAAGCAGGAAGCTTTACTAAGGCTGCAGAAGTGTTAATGATTTCTCAACCTACTTTAAGCCAACAAATCCGCTTTCTAGAGGTAGAAGTTGGAACCCCTTTGTTTCAGAGAGTTGGCAGAGGCGTAAAGATTACAGCTGACGGGGAAATACTTTACGAGAAAGCTCTTTCCGTCATGAGGCTCATTGAAGAATCGAAGAAAGAAACTCATGAGTTACGCTATGCTCGGGCAAATCAACTTTCGATAGGCATTTCTCCAGTGGACTTTTATGGTTTAATCCCCCGTTTTTTGAAATTCCATGAACATTATCCTGACATTACATTAAAATTTGCCAGTACAGAAAATACATCACAGCAATTATTGAATCGTAGTATCGATATTGGCATTGCCGACAATTATGATCCAAATAAAGAAATTCATGCGATGCATCTGTATAAAGAAGAACAAGCACTGGTCGTTTATGCGGATCATCCATGGGCAGATCGATCCTTTGTTTCTTTTCAAGAGCTAGAAGATTTAGAATCTTCCTTATTTGTTGGGGATAAAAATTTAATCGAGCAACTTCGTACATTCAGCGAGAAAATCACCAAATCTTTACAATCGAAATTTGAGTCCACTTCGACGGCTATTCTTCTTTCTATGGTACTGCAAAAGTTGGGGGTAGCTATTTTGCCTGCTTCATTAATTGAAACAATTTCTGGGCAGCATCTGAAAATGATTCATTTCGTAGATCCAACGCCTGTACGTGAGATTAAACTTATTTTTAAAAAGTATCATCACCATAATCCTTCTGTTCAGAAATGCATCGATTTTTTTCTGGAATCATAGATAAGGGAACTACAACATCATAGCTAACGAATGCGAGCCTAGACGAAGGAATATTTCCTGTCTTGCTCGCTTATTCGCGTTAGTCGGCATAGGAAATATCCCAAATTTAGTAACCCTGCGTATAATGTTAGACTCTTTCCTTTGCCTGCTATAACCTTTATACTAGCAATAAATTAAGGATTCTGAACGGCAATTGTCTGTTTTTGTGGAAATATATTAAGTAATGGGATATTAACGGCCGAAGGGGAATTTTGAATGGACAAAATGCGTAAATCAGCAATGCTGTTACTGGCTCTGATGATGTGTTGGACTTTGGCGTCTTGTTCTGGGAACACTGACACATCGAGCAATGGTACTGCTGATGATACGATTTTCAACGCCAATCTTAAAAAGGCAGATGCTTCTCAAACGAAGCCTTCTCCGGATGAACCTGCTTGGAAGCAGGACACGACACCGATTACGTTCGACTGGTATATCAACTTCGATTGGTTCACAGGCAAGTGGGGAGGAAACGTCGTTTCCGATTACATCACGAAGAAGACGGGCGTCAGCTTAAACTTTATCGTGCCTGCCGGAGACGCCGGGGAGAAGCTCAACACGATGATGTCAGCAAGGTCGCTCCCTGACTTCATCACGCTAGGCTCGTACGAGGATTCCGTGCAGAAGATGATCAATGGAGATATGGTGCTTCCATTAAATGAGCTGGCGGAACAATACGATCCTTATTTTTTTAAAGCTGCTGACCCAGAGAAGCTTAACTGGTACACACAGGCTGACGGGAATGTGTACAGCTACCCGAATGCATCTTCATCGCCTGCGGATTATCAAAAATACGGCAAGCTTTTTACGTCTAATCAGACCTTCGTTGTTCGGAAAGATATGTATGAAGCCCTCGGGGAGCCGGATATGAGCACGCCGGAAGGGTTTCTCGGCGCGCTGAAGGCTGCGAAGGAAAAGTTTCCGGAAGTAGACGGCAAGCCGCTCATCCCGATTGGCCTTCATGAATTTACGGAAACCGGCAACTATTCGCTGGAAGATTATCTTCAGAACTTCCTAGCCATTCCGAAGCAGAAAAACGGCAAATTGTACGACCGTCGTAGCGACCCGACCTATTTGAAATGGCTGAAGATGTTTCGCCAAGCGAATGAGGACGGACTGATGCCGACAGATGTTTTTCTTGATGAGAAACGAGTGGAAAAGGACGAAAAAATATCGCAAGGGCGTTATTTTGCCATGCTGTATCAGTGGTCCGATTTTTCAGAGATTAACCAGGCGCTGTATCAGAAGGACCCGAATAAGGTCTATATCGCGATTGACGGTCCGGCGAACGATGCGCATGATGCGCCAACCCTTGCAGGAAACGGCATCTCCGGTTGGACCGTGACGCTCATCTCGAAGAACGTCAAAGACAAGAAGAGGGCCATCGCCTTCCTCAGCTATTTGCTCAGCGAAGAGGGAAACAAGGACCTGTTCTTAGGAGAGAAGGGCGTTACCTACGATACGATTGACGGCAAAGATCAGTTCCTGCCGGAGGTCATGCAGTTGCTTAATACCGATCGCCAAGCGTTCGATAGCAAATATGGCGGTTCTTATATGTACTGGATGCTAATGGATACGAACATGAATCTAGCATGGATGACGGGGATGGATGCCGAGCCTTCCAAACAAATTGCCGATTGGACGAGGGGCAAGACGGTTAGCACAAGCGAATTCGAAAACCTGGACCCGGACCCGACAACGAAGGAAGGTATTGCGGTAGGCAAAAATACACGGCTCTGGGCGGAGACGCTGCCGAAGCTGCTGATGTCGAAATCGAATGCCGAATTCGACCGACTGTTCGCCGAATTCATGAAAGCCACTACCGAGGATCCCGAGTATGAAGCCATCGCAGCAAGCCGCCAGGCGGCTTATGAACGAAATGTACAGAAGCTGAAGTCGTCGCTTAATCAATAGTTCGATAGAGGAAGCAGCAGGATGTGAAATAGGGAATGGGATTCGCGGCAATCCGTTGGTTATTGAAGATACGTGCATTTACGTTTAACCTTTCGCTTCAAGTCAAACTGATTTTGTCCTTTATATTCGTTATTTTTATACCGGTTGTTTTATTCTCTTGGTATACGCTTAATGAAGAGTCCGCCAAGGCAATGAAGGAATTGTTGGAGAACAATAAGAATGTGCTGGAAGTAGAGAAGATCAACATTGAGAATAACGTAGAGCTGATGCGATGGACCGGTCAGCTTGCGTTATCCAATCGGGAAATGAATAATTATCTGCAGATCGAACAATTTCAGGATACGGCGCAAGTTCTTCATATAAAGAAGGACGTGGTCAACAGCTTTCAATATTTTCTGTTTAACAATCCGCGAATCTCGAATGTCCGTCTATTCACGGATAACCGATATGTGAATGAGATTTGGCCGGTTATCCTGCAGGAGTCGCGTATTCAGAGCAAGCCTTGGCATGATGACGTGATGAAACAAGGCGGCTTACCCTGGTGGGAGATACAGGAAAACGTCGGCCTCACCGGTATGCCCTCCGAACAAATGCCGAACGAGCCCTTCATGACGTACTTACAGGAATTCAAGTATCCGGACAATGCTACCCATAACGGGATTCTAGAGATATCGATGCAGTTATCCGATTTCTTCTCCCAAACGTTCAGCAGCGTACAGGATAAAAACTCCCAGCTGATCGTAGTCGCAAGGAACGGACAAGTTTTCAGCTTAAAGGATTCGTCCGTGTTCAAGCAGAACGGCGCGGAGGAATTGATAAGCAGCATAAAGCTGACGAGCCATACGGATTACGAGACGGTGCGGTTCAAGGTTAATGGACATTCCTACTTGGCTTTACAGAGCTACATCCCATCGATTGACGTACATCTGGTCAATATGGCTAGTCTTGAGGAAACCATGGAAGGCATTAACCATTCGAGGGTTCGTTATATCGTGCTCGTTTCATTACTGGCGGCATTTCTCGTTTTGCTGTCTTACTCGATGCAAGCGATCATTTTGCGCAGGCTTAAGGCATTAAGGGAATCGATGCAGCAGGTGAGAAACGGTAATTTTAACGTCGAGCTGCCGCCGATTACCGGTACCGATGAGGTAGGAGAGCTGGGCTTTCATTACCGCAAGCTCATTCTGAAAATTAACGAGCTCATTCAAGACCAGGCAGCTCGGCAGGCGGCAGGCAAAGAAGCTGAGCTTCGGGCGCTGAAGAACCAGATCGATTCCCATTTCCTCTACAATACGCTGGAGAACGTCAAGATGCTGGCGGAGATTGAAGGGCAGTATCTTATATCGGACATCATGACCTCGTTAGGCGGTATGATGCGGTATTCGATGGAATGGAGGCAGGATCACGTGATGCTCAGCGATGAGATCCAGCAGGTCCAGCATTATGTATCCGTCATGAACATCCGTTATGATGGCAGACTTGATCTCCAATTGTCTATTGAACCGGAATGCCTCAAGCAGGAATCGCTTAAAATGTCGCTGCAGCCCGTAGTCGAGAATGCAATCAAGCATGGGATGAGCCGCATGCATTCCAAGGACGGAAATCTTCTCATTTCGATCTCTGCCGTCCGGCGTGATCAAGCTTGTGTCATAGAGATTACGGACAGCGGCCGCGGCATACCGGATGAAACGCTGGGCTTGTTGAATCAAATGTTGCGAATGGAAGAGCATGCTTATCAGGAGGTCCGGCAATTATTCGTTCGTAAGGAGAACGAGGACGGTAATGGAATCGGTCTGCGGAATGTGGACCAACGTTTAGTGATGAGCTATGGGGTGGAATATGGGATTCGGATCGAAAGTCAGGAAGGAAGCTATACACGCATAATCATGACTTTGCCGTACCGGGTCATGGGAGGGGGATAGGACATCTATGATTAGCTTGCTGATCGTCGACGACGAGAAGATCATTCGGAGGGGCTTGCAATCAGTCATTGAGAGGCAGTTCCCTGATCTGTTTAAATATCGATTTGCCGAGAATGGAGAAGAGGCGCTGGAGCTGCTTCGCCAGGAGCCTGCGGATATTATGTTTACAGATATCCGAATGCCCATTATGGATGGGATCGAACTGCTCGACCAACTGCAAGACCATCCGGTTAAACCCGAGGTTGTATTGCTGTCTGGCTATAATGACTTCGTATATGCGCAGAAAGGGATCCGCTTTGCTGTGAAGGATTATCTCGTAAAGCCTGTGATTCGGGAGGAGCTGTTTGCCGTCCTGGAGCGATTAATGCTGGATATAAAGAAAAGAGAAGAGCGAGCAGACCAGGCGGGCGAAGATGCCAGCCTTTTTGCTGCCGAGCTGGTTACCCTGCATTTAACCCAGAAGGATGTGGATGATGTGATCACACCGAACAAGCTGAAGCAGGCCGGCTTAAGCTGGTTGGATGCAGGATATACACTGGGCTTGGTTACGCAACGTGGTGGAAGTTCACAGGCAAGCAGTACGGATGCAGCTTCTTTCAGGAATCAAATCGCTGAGCTGTTACAAGGGCATATGAATTGGATGCTGACGCGTGATGGAAAAGGCGGAACGATTATGATAGCAAGCGATCCCGATATGTTCTACCGGTTGGCAGAACAGTGGGGGTTAAGTGAGTATGAGACACAGCTGCGAATTGCGATTAGTGATTCCGTTCAAGGGATTGAGCAGATAAGGTGGGCATACAGTCAGGCGAAGCAAACTATGAAATACGGGATTCTGCTTCCAGATCTCGATGTGCTGGATTACACTGACATAAGTGATCGCAATGAGCGGTATGTCGTCCCTATGGAGTTGATTGGGCGGATATTGAATCTCCTTGGGATGGGCCGCGGGGATGAAATCAAACAACTTCTGGATCAAATCCTCGATGTTCGCATCATTAGCAGCAGTGAAATCGGCTATCTGGAACGTATTAGTCAGCTGCTGAACGAGGAGCTGTTCGATAAGTTGTTCCGCATCTACGGGCTTAAGGTATTCGGTCTATTAATGAAGTACGCTCCTGTTGGTCACATCGGAAATTTCGATCGATTTGAGGATTATTACAAATCCGTCGAACAGCTTCTCGATCGTCTGGATCGGTTCATCCAAGATCGGAAAGAGCAGGTGCCAACGGAACAAAATACGATGCAAAAAGTACTCACCTACCTGCAGACGCATTATGCCGACAATTTAAACATGGCGGTGGTGTCCAACCATTTCTCACTCAATTACTCGTATTTCAGCCAAGCCTTCCAAGAATTTACCGGTGAGAGCTTCTCGAACTATGTTCGCCGGTTAAGGCTTGATAAGGCGAAGGAACTTCTGGTGCACTCCGATTTGAAGGTGTACGAAATCAGCGATCAGGTTGGATTCGAAAATGTGAAGCATTTTACGAGAATATTCAAGGATACCGAAGGCATCACAGCGCTGGAATTTCGAAGCCAGCGGAGACGGTTTGAAACCGAGTGATGAGAAAAGACTAAAACACAAATGACCCATAAGAGGGTCTTTTTTTGTGAAAAAAGCATCCTCTCATGGGTCACAGCTCACACCTTTCAATCATTCAGCATTCAGAAAGTTAATTAAAGCTGTATTGAATTCTTCAGGGTGAGTCGCGTTTAGACCATGAGGTCCACCTTCGATAACGACGAGCTGACTACCTGGAACCGCTTCGTGGGAAAGTTGTCCGCTGACTTCAAGCGACACAATTGCATCGGAATCCCCATGGATAACAAGCAGTGGGATATTAAATTTTGCCAAATCGCCACGGAAATCCGTCCGGCCGAAAGCCTCAACACAATCCAGCGTCCCTTTTGGCGAAGCAGAAGAAGCAATTTCAAGGTTGTAATGGCGGAAAGACTCGCTAACCAGATCGGTTCGATCCCCTGCTTTAAAGAAATTGTGAGTGAAGTCGTCAAGGAAGGCGACACGGTCTTTTTTCAAACCGTCTAGGAAGCCTTGAATCGTGGCTTCATCCAGACCACCTTCCGGATGCTCGGCAGATTTGTAAAAGAACGGTGGAACCGCAGCGGCCAGCACGGCTTTTTTGACACGACTTGTTCCGTATGTACCGATGTAACGGGCTACCTCTCCGCCACCCATCGAGAATCCGACCAGCGTTACATCCTTAAGGTCCAGCTGTTCGATAAGCTTATGAAGATCCGCTGCAAACGTATCATAGTCATATCCGTTCCACGGTTGGGAGGATTGTCCGAATCCACGGCGGTCATAGGTAATCACGCGGTAACCTGCATTGATGAGCGCTGGAACTTGATTCTCCCAAGAGCGTCCGCTCAGTGGCCAACCATGAATCAAAATGACAGGTTTGCCTGCGCCAACATCCTCAAAATTCAACTGAATAGGGTGCCCATTTTCTTCTCCGACTAATAATTTTGGCATGTTTCATTCTCCTCTGTTTTTTAATAATGATGATTAGTTGTGGCTCCCGCCCTCGTGGCCGCCAAACATCGTTTGGGCATATACAATGCCCGCGCCATAAGCACCGGTGTGCTCCTTAGCGATCGACATCACGGCGTCATAGGTTTCCTGGCGAGCCCAATCGCGTTGGTACTCAAGCATGACAGAAACCCAGGTAACCGGGATGGCCCCTGCTTGGATCATCCGTTGAACGGCCATGTTATGCGCTTCCGCAGTCGTCCCGCCTGAAGCATCCGTTACAATGTACACTTCGTATCCGTCTTTAATAGCTCCAATAACAGGAAAGGCAAGGCAAACCTCCGTCCAGAGCGCTGCCATGACCAGCTTTTTACGGCCTGTTTTCTTCACGGCTTGTACCAGGTTGTCGTCTTCCCAAGAGTTCATTGTTGTACGGTCGATCGGTACCTGATCTGGAAATACCTCTTGAATTTGCGGATGAATCGGGCCTGAGAATGATTCTGCAGCCACCGTTGTAAGAATGGTGGGCACATTAAAGACTTTCCCGGTTTTGGCCAACCCAACCGTGTTGTTAATGATGGTTTGACGATCCGCGCTTTGAACACCAAAGATCATTTGAGGCTGATGGTCAATAAGAATAATTGCAGAGTTTTCAGCCGTCAGTAAATCTGTCTTGTCATTAAACATAGAGGATCCTACCTCCTAGATTTTGGTTGCAACAGGGCCCGATCCATTGGAGTTTCTGTTGCATGTATTCAGTCTATGGAAATACCAATGTGCAAACAATCTTCAGTTTTCTATATTTTTCATAGGAAAATCCTATATACTTCGAAAGTTCTATAAGGAATATACATAAGCAATTCCTATGGCTGTTATAGAAAAAGCCATATTGTTAGTGAAAATGTCGACTTTTAGACTTATGAATAAAGGCAGTCTAGCAAGAACATCACAATTCGTATTAAAGGAGGTATTGACTATGAGCACAGGTTCTATAGGTTCTATGGCCTTAGCTCTTGCCGCAGGTATTGTCATTGGCGTTGTTTTTCAATCGCTTAAGATCCCGTCGCCAGCACCGCCTTTTTTAGGACTGCTCGGTCTCGCCGGTATGTTTGTAGGCCAGCGGTTGATCCCCTGGATCCAGCAATGGCTAAACCACAAATAATGCAATCTAAAAGGAGAGCGGAATCATGTCTAGAAAAACGAAAGATGTTGAGGCCAGTCTAGTCATTCACAATGCCAGCATCGTAACGATGGACGATGTAAATCCTACCGCATCAGCAGTTGCCGTTAAGGACGGCCAGTTCCTGGCTGTGGGTGATGATGCCGAAATCATGAAATATGTCGGATCCTCCACGCAGGTTGTCAACGCCAACAAACGAATGTTGATACCGGGCTTGAACGATTCGCATATTCATCTCATTCGAGGCGGTCTCAACTATAACCTCGAACTTCGCTGGGATGGGGTGCCATCGGTAGCGGATGCATTGCGGATGCTGAAAAAGCAGGTTGATCGTACGCCAGCACCTCATTGGGTCCGTGTTGTAGGCGGATGGACGGAGTTCCAATTCATCGAACGCCGGATGCCAACTCTGGATGAAATCAATCGAATTGCTCCGGAAACCCCCGTTTTTATCCTTAATCTTTATCGTCAAGCTTTTTTGAACAAAGCTGCCTTACGAGTAATAGGGTATACGAAGGATACGCCTAATCCGCCAGGCGGAGAAATCCAAAGGGACAGCCGGGGTAATCCAACAGGAATGCTCATCGCCAGGCCTAATGCAACGATTTTGTACGCTACCTTAGCTAAAGGGCCAAAGCTTTCATATGAGGACCAAATGAATTCAACCCGACTCTTTATGAGGGAATTGAATCGATTTGGAGTGACAAGCGTTATCGACGCTGGAGGGGGCTTTCAGAACTATCCCGATGACTATCAGGTGTTTGAGGAACTGGATAGACGTGGAGAAATTACGGTTCGCACTGCGTATAATTTATTCACTCAGCATCCCAAGAATGAATTAAACGATTTTAAAGCATGGACCGCTTCATCGCAGCCGTACACGGGCAGTTCTTATTATCGTCATAACGGTGCAGGTGAAATGCTTGTTTACAGCGCAGCAGACTTTGAGGATTTTGTTGAGCCTCGTCCGGAGCTTCCTGCTGTACTGGAAGATGAGCTCTTCGAAGTTACCCAACATCTCGTTCAACAACGTTGGCCGTTTCGTCTTCATGCCACTTATGGAGAATCCATAACACGTTTTCTTGATGTGTTTGAAAGAGTAAACAAAGAGGTGCCGTTCAAGGACTTACGCTGGATTCTAGATCATGCCGAAACGATTCATGAGAAGGATTTGGAGCGGGTCGTCGAATTAGGAGGTTCGATCGCGGTTCAAAGCCGAATGGCTTTCCAGGGGGAATATTTTGTCGAAAGATATGGGGCAAAAGCAGCGGAGAATGCTCCTCCGATAACCAAGATGATGAAGTCCGGATTGCGCGTTGGTGTGGGAACGGATGCCACCAGAGTAGCAAGCTATAATCCTTGGGTGGCCTTATATTGGCTAGTGACGGGCAAAACACTGGGAGGATTAAGCCTGTATCCTGCTTCTAATCGTGTAGAGAGACACCAAGCGCTTCGGATGTATACGACGGGTAATGCATGGTTTTCAAAGGAAGAAGATGTGAAAGGGCAGATCAAACCGGGTCAATATGCTGATTTTACGATCCTTTCCGATAATTTCTTTCATGTCTCGGAAGAAGCAATTAAAAAAATTGAATCTGTCTTTACAGTCGTAGGTGGTAAGATTGTCTACGGTACCAGCGAATTTCAGTCTTTGTCGCCTCCAGCTCCCAAAGCCAGCCCAGACTGGTCTCCGCATAATTTCTTTGGCGGCTATTACAAGGGGCCGGAATATGGAGGTGGTGGATCAGGTGCCCACACACCTAAACAGGTCCATCTTCACCATAAGTGTAACCATCATCATGGCAGCGGTTTCTGCGACTTGGATTGCTTTGTCTTCTAAAAGTAAATAAACCTAAGGCAATCCTAGGTCAGACAAAAGGAACAGTCCCTCATTAAAAATGGGGGGACTGTTCCTTTTTATTTAGAAGATTTTATCAGTGGATTCGATCAAAACAGGAGTCATCTTCCTAATGATAATGCTCAACGTTAGTTTGATTGGGCGGATTGATTGGGGTGGTGGTTTCCTTTTTCTCTAAGCGAATGAAGAATGGGACAATCGTACTTAGCAGCAGTAATCCGGCTAACACCTCGAAAGTGAACACATGACCTTTGATGCCGGTCAGATAAACCGAGACGATGGGGCCAAGCGAGGCTCCGATGAATAGCATAAACATATGGAAAGAAAGAGCGCTAGCCCTTAACTCTCCAGCTAAAGTGCCTATTAGAGACAACAAGGCGGGAAGAGCCATAGCTATGCCAGCTGCAAAAACAATACTCGCCAAGATTAAAAACGCAAGGTTCTCCCAGGCGCCTACCAGACCTAGGCCAATACAGGCCAAGATCAGACCGCAACATAGTACATTTTTAACGCCAAACCTAGCAACGAGCCTTCCATCAAACGGGGAAACGAGCATGCCGATGATACCGGCGGCGCGAACCCATAGGATTTCCTGGTGGCTCAGACTGAAGGGAGCGCTGCTTAGATAACTTCCAAGCGTAGAGAAAAAACCGACAAGTGCAATAAAGAGAGTTGAGGAAATGATGTAACAGAAGGGCAGGCTTTTTTTCTTGAAAATACCGCCAATGCGCTTTAACGGAGAAAAGAAATTGCCCTCCGGCTTCTGGATGATATCTTTGGGTATGCATAAGGTAATCAGAAAAAACGAAATAAAATACACGATGCCAAGGATGTAAAATACATATCTCCAGCTTAGTTCCAATATGACGGTGCTGCTATAGATCTGTCCAACGATACTGGCCATCAAAAAGGCGGTGCTTATAAATCCGAGGATCGTTACCCTTTTTTTCGTTGGGAACATCTCTATTGCGTAGGCTAACACAGAAGGAGGAAACATGGATGCTGCCAATCCTTGGATAACCCTTAGCACAATAAGCCACTGAAACTCATGGACCGTTCCAATAAAAGGGGTTGATACCGCGAGCAAGCATAATCCGGATATCATCATTCTTTTCCGTCCGTAGCGGTCGGAAAGCCCCCCGAACAGGAGTCCTCCGCCGGCAAAAGCAAATGAAAAGGCGCTTCCTGCCCAAGCTGCTTTGGAAGATGAAATCTGGAATACGTCCTCAAATAAGGGAAACAGGGGGATCGTTAAATATAGTGATGAGACGACAATTAATGAGCACCAGAATAGAATCAGGGTCGTAAGGTTATAACGTGGTGCCGCTTGCTTTGCTGGATTAATCAATCGTGATTCCCCTTTCTTCTGCAGGCGTCTCTTTTGTTACAGCTACATTGGTTTCCTTCACATTTAAAAACACGTTGACAGCAAAAACAAGAATGCCGCTTCCGGCAACGGATTCACCTATACGTTTAATCGTTGATAACCATTCTTGATCATAGCCGTTTGCAATAAAGCACAGCGAGATCAGCATGATTGGCAAACCTGTGCCCTGCAACCAGAAGTGCCAATGAGCCAGACGGGACGCTGCGGCTTTGGGAAAACGCAGATAAGTAAATCCGCAAAGGGCTAAAGTTGCCCATCCGAAAAGGTTGGTGTGGGCATGAACGCTAGTCAGTGCAAAATTCAATGTTGCACCCATGTAGATTCCAATGCCAATACCGAGAACAATATAAATAACAGCCATTTTTAAAAAACGTACTCCCATCCAAACTCTCCTTTGTATTTTACGAGATTCATTCTCCAGTCAAGGAGTTCTATAGATATTGAATTCCAAGAACCAGATATGTAACACAATCGTATAAACGGATGTTCGCACGATCAATATCGATATTTCTATGTCTCATATAGCTTTTTCTTATAATTATCGTAACAGCCTGGGAAAATCCTCGCCTTTTGCAATATAGGTTTTTCGTACAAAAGATATAGTAAATTCGCTATGCAAGTATAGAAATAATGGAATGGTTCGCTGCTGCTCTTTTCTCTATGATTTGAATCAGGAGTACTTTTCAGTTATTAGCAGGATCCAAAAAACCTAACAGAAGGAGTCTGGGAAAGATGGGGAATATCATAAAGAAAACGGCAGGCATCCATCATATTACTTGTTTTGTGAAGGATGCGCAGAGAAATGTGGATTTTTATGCTGGAGTTCTAGGTCTTCGTCTTGTGAAAAAAACAATTAACTTTGACGCACCCGAGGTATACCATTTGTACTTCGGCAATGAAAAAGGCAGCCCCGGAACGATAATGACGTTCTTCCCGCACGAACTTTCCCGCAAGGGTCGCATAGGAGGAGGACAAGTAGGTACAACAACGTACGTAGTACCCATAGGCGCAATTGATTTTTGGAAAGCACGCCTCACGGCGTTCGATATTTCCTTCACGGAAAGCACCCGTTTTTCTGAAAACTATATCGAATTTTTAGATCTTGACGGTCTGCAGTTAGAAATTGTTGAACGGGAAGACGGAGCGCTCAATACATGGTCATTCGGAGGTATCCCGGCGGATAAGGCGATCAAAGGATTTGGGGGCGCCGTGCTATACAGTGTTGCATCCACCAAGACCATGCAGGTACTTGAGGACGTTTTAGGTCTTGAAAGGGTAGGGCAGGATGGCGACTTTATTCGCTATAAGGCTGAAGGGGACATCGGCAACCTCATTGATGTGAATGCGGAGCCCATGGAATGGGGGATCCCAGGTAGCGGCACCGTTCACCATATCGCGTGGCGAGCCAAGGATTTTGAAGACCATGATGCCTGGAGAAGCCATGTGGAAAGCAGCGGTTTACATCCTACACCGATTATTGACCGACAGTATTTTCATGCGATCTATTTTCGTGAACAAGGCGGCATTTTGTTTGAAATTGCGACAGATCCGCCAGGTTTTGCAAATGATGAGCCTGAGGATCATCTAGGCGAGGCCATCATGCTTCCTTCATGGTATGAAGACAGCCGCGCTGAAATTGAAAAGAACCTGCCACCTATTCAAGTGCGCAAATTGGAGTCAATCAAGCAATGAAACACTTATATCGAAAAGGTTCAAAATCAAGTTCGGTGACATTTCTCTTATTGCACGGTACGGGTGGAACGGAATACGATTTATTGCCGGTTGCTCGTCGAATCTCTTCGGCCTCGAATGTCCTTAGTATTCGGGGAGAGGTGCAGGAGAATGGAAAGCCCAGATTTTTCAGGAGATTTGCTGAGGGCGTCTTTGATGAGGAGGACCTTTTGTTTCGAACTGAAGAACTGAATGGATTTATCGATCAAGCAGCGAACCGATATGAGTTCGACCGCCAGAATGTAGTGGCGATCGGTTATTCTAATGGAGCAAATATTGCAGGAAGCCTATTGTTCCATTGCAAAAACTCATTAAAAGGCGCGATATTATTCCATCCCATGGTTCCCCGTCGCGGTGTATTACTGCCTGATTTATCGCAAACCCCCATATTTATTGGTGCTGGAACGAATGATTTTATCTCCCCTGCGTCTGAGACCGAAGAATTGCTAGCGCGATTGAAAGGCGCAGGTGCTTCCGTCGAAGTCCACTGGGAACATGTAGGTCATCAGTTAACTTCCACCGAAATCGACGAAGCAGCCAATTGGTACAAAGAGCATTTCCCTTCGCATAACATTTGATAACGTAAAAAGAGCAGTTACACAGGCTATGATTAGCTGTGATAACTGCTTTTTGTTTAATAGGATAAAGTCTCCATATCTCTTAAACCAAGCCCCGTAGCAACCGCATTTCCCCATTCAGGATCGGCTTTATAAAAATGGGCGATTTGACGAAGTTTTATTTCATCCTTTTCAACCGTTTTCATGGCATTCACAATATTATTTACCAAGCGCCCGCGTTCTTCTGCACGAAGTAACCGATACAAGTCACCAGGTTGAGTGTAATGGTCATGATGGTCATAAGGGACACTGTCGGCTGAACCGGATACCTCAAACGTAGCTGTCTTGTATGCTGCAGATTCAGTCACCCCGTTGTAACTATTCGGTTCATAATACATTGAACTTCCTCCGTTGCGATCATAACGCATTTGACCGTCACGCTGGTTATTATTCACTTCGATAACAGGTTTATTAATAGGAAGCGTGTTATGATTTGTTCCAACCCGATAGCGGTGTGCATCGGCATAGGCGAATAAACGGCCTTGAAGCATTTTATCCGGAGAAGCTTCAATACCGGGTACGAAGGCTCCAGGAGAGAAAGTTGCTTGTTCGACTTCAGCGAAATAATTCTGCGGATTACGATCGAGGACCATACGTCCAACCTCGATAAGAGGGTAGTCTTTTTGCGACCACACTTTGGTTACATCGAATGGATCGAATCGATAAGTATTTGCATCTTCAAGCGGCATGATTTGAACATACAACTTCCATGCGGGGAAGTCTCCCTTTTCTATAGCTTGAAACAAATCCTCAATGTGATAATCCGGATTTTCGCCGGCCAGTTTAGCAGCTAGTTCGACATCAAGATTTTTAACACCCTGCTCCGTTTTGAAATGGTATTTTACCCAAACTCCTTGTCCATCTGCATTGACCCACTTAAACGTATGGCTTCCATAACCATGCATATGACGTAAAGTAGCAGGAATACCGCGATCGGACATCAAGATGGCCACTTGATGCAAGGACTCGGGAGACAATGACCAGAAATCCCATACCGCGTTTGGGTTTTTAAGGTGGGTTTGAGGGTGACGCTTCTGAGTATGGATGAAATCCGGAAATTTAATGGCATCTCGTATGAAGAAGACCGGTGTGTTATTTCCTACCAAATCATAGTTCCCTTCTGCGGTGTAAAACTTTACGGCAAAGCCACGGGGGTCGCGCACGGTATCTGCAGAGCCAAGTTCGCCCGCAACAGTGGAGAAGCGTATAAACAAGGGCGTGCGTTTACCAATCTCGGACAAAAAATCGGCTTTGGTATACGAGGACACATCGTGGGTTACCTCAAAATATCCGTGTGCTCCGGCACCTTTGGCATGAACAACTCGCTCAGGGACACGTTCACGATTGAAATGGGCCAGCTTTTCAAGAAGATGGACATCTTGAATGAGTGTTGGACCCCGAGAGCCGGCAGTCATAGAATTCTGGTTATCCCCAACCGGAGCTCCCCAACTTGTCGTTAATTGGCCATGTTTGATTTCCAAATTTAAATACCCCCAATAGGTGAAATGAGTACATTAGAAACATCTTATTATCCATTTTGTATTTTGATCAATACCGGTCTATCTATATTTGACATAGTTATCGTTTATATCTTTTTAGAAGTCAATGTAAGAAGATGTGAAGGAGCTGAATTCCCCGCAGATATAAGAAATCCCCATGACAGATATTGACAAAGGCTTATTGATAGGTATGAGTGGGAGGATTTAAGCTGTTACTATCACAAGGAGGGGATAGCATGTTTCGTATAACCTGGGTTTCCGTTATTATTGTTGCGTATGTCATATTGCTTACCGCATGTGGAGCTAGTAAAAATGAAATGGTTCAATCAGCGCCTAGTGAAGAGTCAAAAACAGTAGCGAATGAAGTCGAGATCAAGGCAACGAACTGGAAGTTTGATAAAGCGGAGTATCGAATTAAAAAAGGAGAAGCCGTTAAGCTAACCTTAGATCCGGAATCCGGCGTCCATAGTATTGCATTTAAAGGCCTTGGAATTAAAGAACTGCGCTCCGGTGATTCCGAGGTTGTGGCAATAAATGAGGCTGGGACGTATGAACTCTTCTGTAACACAATGTGCGGCTCAGGCCACGCCAATATGAAAGCTAAACTTATAGTTGAATAAAAACTTTGGCGATCACGACACATAGATAAGTAGACAAATGAGAGGTCCGTCCTGCGATGCAGGGCGGACCGTTATTTTAGCTGTTTACATATTTTTCTGCTGAGCGTTTACGAAGGCCGAGGGCAGTAATGCCAATCCCGAGAAGGGAAGCGGCAATCGGAACCATCATCGCTGTACGGTAGCCATCGAGCATCGCTTGCGGTGAGTTGTCCAAACCTGTAGAGCCAATCTGCACGGCGGTCACAACCGCCAAACCGAGTGCAGCGCCAAACTGGAAGGAGGTATTCAATAAACCGCTGGCGAGCCCCTGCTCTTCTTCCGCTATTCCGTCCGTGGCGGCGATGGTTAAAGGTCCGTAAGTCAGCGAAAAGGCGAGGCCCGTCAGGATCATCGTAGGGAACATCGCTGCATAGGTCCAATCCAAACCGATGGGAAGAAAAAGGGCGTAGGCTAATGCAGCGAGGCAGAACCCGCCGAAAATCACCGGAATATTGCCGAAACGGTTTACCAGCTTGGGGGTCAGGGTAGGTGCGAGTATGGAATCGACACCGACGGCGAGCAAGGCAAGACCCGTTTCAAGGGATGACCAGCCGCGCAGTTCTTGGAGGTAGAGCACCGTCACGAACTGGAACCCGAAAAAAGAGCCGGCAAACAACATGGCACCCAGGTTTGCCCGTACGAGTGAGCTGGCAGAAAATATGCCAAGGCGTACCAGGGGGGAAGCCGAGCGTCGTTCAATCGTTGCGAAGAGACCGAAAAGCAGGGCACTGCAGGCCAGGATTCCGGCGGTCCAGCTCCAGCCCAGGTTGGAGGATTCCACGACACCGTAAACCAGAAGCAGCATGGCCGCCGTGACGCTGACTGCTCCGGCCAGATCGAAGCCTTTGGAGGAGGCCTCCGGCCGACCAGAGGCCGGTATGAGGCGAATCGAGGCTAGAAGAATCACGAACGCCAATAGAACCGGACCAAAGAAAACCCACCGCCAGCTGATCTCACTTAAGATGCCGCCGACCACAAGACCAAGAGAAAACCCGGCGGCCGCTGTCCCGGCATAAACGAGCAAGGCCTTGTTACGTGCAGTTCCCTCCGCAAAGCTTGTCGTGATGATGGATAAGCCGGCCGGAGTCATGAACGCTGCGCTAATGCCTGTAACAAACCGGGCGGTGATCAGCATCCAGCCTTCGGTCGATAATCCGCCTAGCCCGGAAAAAGCAAAGAAAACCGTGAGCCATACGAGAAACATTTTTCGGCGCCCGAACAGGTCGGCTGCCCGGCCTCCCAGCAGCATGAAGCCGCCATACCCCAGTACATAGGCGCTGACTACCCATTGCAGCGAACCGGTCGACATGCCCAGTTCAGCACGGATTGAGGGCAGAGCCACGCCCATCATCGACACGTCGATCCCTTCCAGAAAAATTGCGCCGCACAAAACGAACAACAAGCCCCAGGAAAGCTTGCCGGAACTTTGAGACGTTTGACCGTTTGCCTTCATTCGATATGTCCTCCTCATTATGAATAATCATCCATTCCGGAACCGGCTCGATCGGGTCTGCCGATTTCCTTATTGGCACAAGGAGATTATGTATCATATAATCGAGGAACAGAAGTACGCACTTTTTTGTGTCATTTTCACCAAAAGGTAATATAGGAACCAAAAAGTACCTATTTTGATCGGGGGAAAAAGTGCCATGAAAACGAGTATGCCGCAAGCTTTTAATATACCTATAGAAGCGACCCTGGAAGTCATCGGGGGGAAATGGAAAACGCTCATTTTATGCCATTTAACCTATGGAGCGAAACGAACGAGCGAGCTGAAAAAATTGACCCCGGGCATCACGCAAAAAATGCTGACTCAGCAGCTTAGAGAGTTGGAGGAGGATGGGGTCATCATCCGGACGGTATACAACCAGGTCCCGCCGAAAGTCGTTTACGAATTGAGCGAGCTGGGCCAATCACTCCGGCCGGTCATCGATGTGATGTGCGAGTGGGGAGAGCGGTACATCCAAGGATCAACCGAGAACCAGGCAAGCTCGAACATGTGATGTAAGCCGCGAAGAAACTAAAAAAAGAGCTCAGCAACCAGGCTGAACTCTTTTTTTATTCTATTTTATGATTTGCAAATGTTATGAATCCGACCAACAGGCACATTTAGGATTGATAAAAATACAAAATAATGGCGGCGACCACAAGCACGCAGAAAAGGGTGAAAAACGTAATTTTCCATCCGCTGCGCGGGACTTTGCCGCTGATGCTGCCCGTCTCTCCGTTGACCATATACCGATAAACCTTCTCTTTATACGTGTAAGAGGCATTCCAAAGCGGCAGCAGGATATGCTTGTAGGTCTGCTCGGAGTATTGGGTATCGATGCTGAGGTTGCGCAGTTCGTCCCCGCCGATTTGCCGGCGTATCGAATCTTCCAGGCTGTCGTCCATCAGGGATACCGCGTCGCTCCAACCCTCACGCAGGGGCACGGTATACCTTTCCGCCACAAAACCGCTTAAATATTCAGGCTTGTATGGTCGAAGGTCCTCCAGGCTGAAATCGTCAAACTGCTCCATCAGGCGGGTGTCGTGTTGTTTGGAAGCAGGGACAAGCACATCGTTGAAAAATCGCTCGTAAGAGCCGGATGTCCAATGCCACACGGTGTATCGAACCTGCTCCTCGTACGTCTCTGTTTTCCCGTCAACAGTCCGGGTACGCGTCTCAGTGCGGTAATGATAGGTACCAACCTCTGCCGAATAGTCGGAGTCGGTCTGGGCATCAAAGGTCCAGAAGGGGACATAAATGCCGGAAACCGTCGAGCGGGTCTGCTGCTTTTTGAAGGCGCCCGGTACGAACCATTTTTTCTTCTTCCACTTCAGGAACAGGGCGTTCGCCTCATCCTTCGAGATGTGAAAAGGGATGATGGATTCGGGCCGTATGCTGTCCGGATCCCCTTGGGGCAGGACCTTGGGGGAGCCGCAAAATGCGCATAGAGCCGCCGTCTGCGCGGCAGGCAGGAGCATCTGGGCCCCGCAGTTCTCGCATTGGACCGCCTGCTGCTCGGTCCCCCAGTCTTTCAAGGCCTGATCTTGTTCATCCGCAAAATCCAGCTCATATTCGGTGGGCTCGGACGGATAACGGGGCTGTTCAATGGGAGCCAGGCTTCCGCAATAAGTGCATTTCATCTGCTGGGTTTCGGTATCAAAAATCATTTGCGCCCCGCAGCCCGAGCAGGGGAAGCGGATCGGTGCTTCGACGGACATAAGCGCTCTCCTCTACACTTTATTGCCGCAGCTCGGACAGAACTTCATCGTGCTGCTCAAGCTGCCCCCACACTCTGTGCAAAATTTTTTCTCCGGCCGCGGCGTACCGCATTCCGGGCAAAATTTCTCGGAGGCTTTGAGCTCGTGTCCGCATTGGGCGCAGGGCTCGGTATCAACGGGGGACGCCGGATGGGCAGGTGCGGCAGGCTGGGGCTCCACCGCATCCGCTGAGGGCTTCATCGCTTGATTGAACATCTGCCCCATGGCCATGCCCGCCCCGAGGTTTGCCCCGGCGCCTGCAAGCCCGCTGTCGGGATTGTTGGCTGCATCGCGAAGCGATTCGGCGGCCTGAAACTTCATGTACTGATCGAGATTGCCGGCAATGTTCATGGATGATTTCCGGTCGATCATTTTTTCGACTTCTTCCGGTAAGGAGATGTTTTCGATAAAAAATCCCGACAGGGACAGACCCATAGCGTTGAAAATCGGCTCCAGCTTGGTCCGGAGGGCGGAGCTCAGCTCGTCGTACTGCACCGCAATATCCATGATCGGAATTTTGGCCTCGCCAATCAGGTCGCTCACACCGGACACGATCACCGACTTGAGATAACCGCCGATTTGATCCGAACCGAACGAGGACTGGGTCCCGAAGATTTCCTTAAGAAACAATGCCGGGTCTTGCACGCGGAACGCGTAGCTGCCGAATCCCCGCATCCGGATGGCTCCGAATTCAGGATCCCGCATCATGATGGGGTTGGTCGTTCCCCATTTTTGGTCCGTGAAGTTACGCGTGTTTACAAAATACACATCCGCCTTAAACGGCGAATTGAATGCATATTTCCATGACTTTAACGCCGTCAGAACCGGCATGTTCTGCGTGCTTAAGGTATAAGTGCCTGGGCCGAATACATCGGCGATCTGGCCCTCGTTCAGAAAAATCGCGGCCTGCGATTCCCGCACCGTCAGCCTCGCACCCATTTTGATCGCTTTGTCGTAGACCGGAAACTGGTGCACGATTTCATTGGTGTTGTCCGTCCATTCAATAACCTCGATAAATTGGCCTTTAATAAAAGAAAACAAACCCATCGTTCAACCTCCATCTTTATTCCAGTTATCTCCATTATACGTGATTCCGGTTTGTCCGTCTCAACGAATCGACGAAGGTTCAGCACCATACGCCACCATTGGACAAAATATGTCGGGGATGATAGGGGAAGCTTATACATTCTTATCTCTATAAAAAGAACCACCTGTATGGCTTCATCCATACAGGTCGTCTTTATGTTCGTATCCGGAGAACCGGGATAGGCGACTATTCGAGATACATCCGCTTCAGCTTCGCCTGCTCGTCTTTGCTTAGCCCCAAGCTTTTTTCCAGGAAGCCCTGGATCGAGCCGTATTTCTTGGCCATTTCGTCGAAAGCAGCGTTGATATATTCCGGGCGGACGTCCATTAACGCTGTGATGACTTCGATCGCATTCTCGTCCGTCAGATTAAACTGCTTCACCATGGCGTCCACAGCCGCCTTGTTGTACGCTTCGCGGTACTTGTTGCTGAGCAGGAAATCCTGCACTACGGTTTCCTTCGGAACGCCGAGCGCAAGCAGCATCAATGCCGATCCGAGGCCGGTGCGGTCTTTGCCCGCGGTGCAGTGCTGTACGAGCGCTGCGGATGCCGGATCCAGCATCATATCGAACAATTTCACGTAAGCCGAAGGGGAGTCGACCATGTCGCGGTTGGCGGCGGTCAGCACGTCGCCGGGCTTGCCCATTTTGTCGAATTCGCCGCTCGCCATGAAGCTCATGATGTCGGTGCCGCTGCCGGATTGGCCGAAGACCGGGTTGCGGACATAGGCAGCGCCGGGAACCACCGGATCGGGCTTGGATTTCACTTCATCGTCCGTGCGATAGTCCACGATCGTCTTCAGGCCGCTCTTCTGCAAATAGGCGATGTCGCTTGCCGTCAGGCCGGCGAGTTCATCCGCGCGGAACAGCTTGCCCCATTTGACCGTTTTGCCGTCCGCCGTTTTGTAGCCGCCGAGATCGCGGAAGTTGGTGGCGCCTTGGAGCGGCAGCAGGCGCTCGGCGGTTGTGATGACGGCGCCGCTCGCCGCCTTCACTTTAAAGTAAACGCGGCTGCCCGGATTCGGGTCCTTTGTTCGCAGTCCACCAAACGAGGCGTAGGTGCGGGCGAGCTCCTTCCAGCCGCTGTCCGGACTCTGGCTCCAGTAAACTTTAACCGGTCCCAGATTGGCGGTGGTCTGCCAGTGCAGCGTCAGCGTACCGTCTTTGGCCCGATCCACGGCAGCCCCGGTAAAGCTGCCCTGCTTGGCGTTGGCTTGAATGCCGGAGGCGGGCGCTTTGCCCGCAGGTGCAGCTGCGCTGGCCATGACTGCCGACAGCGGCGCAGCTGAAAGCAGCAGGGCCGTGCCCAGCAGAATCGTTTTTTTCATCATTGTCGTTGTTCTCCCCCTCTGGTCTTGGAAAAATGCATGTTGTCCTCTTTATGATGGGGGAGAAGTGTTGGCATCAGGTTATCCGAGCATCAGCGGAAGGTAAAATTGTGTCAGTATTTACATAAATCTCGATAAAGGTGTCAGATTTAAACGAACCATGAGATAGAATGCTGACGGATGTGGGTCAGAACAGAGGAAATTCGGCATACAGGGAGGGGGTTCCCGACCAGTGTCGAATAGTTACTTGGAAGGAAAAGGAACAGGGGGGATGGAGATGAAAGTAAAACGGATTGTCACGAACATTCATACGGAGGATCTGGCGGCCGCCCGTACTTTTTACGAGGACGTGCTCGGTTTGGAGAAGTGGATGGACCATGGATGGATCGCCACCTATGGGACCGATGCCCGTATGGATGTTCAGGTCAGCGTCGCATCGGAAGGGGGCTCAGGCACCCCGGTGCCGGACCTGTCCATCGAAGTGGATGACGTCGAAGAGGCTCTGAACCGTATGAAGCAGGCGGGCTTTCAGATCGAATACGGTCCGGCGGATGAGCCGTGGGGCGTGCGTCGTTTCTATGTACGGGATCCTTTTGGGAAACTGATCAATATCCTGGCCCATCAGCCGTAAAATATCAACAAGGAAGTGTGATACATCTATGATTCGAAGGTTTTTCGCGTACTACAAGCCGTACAAGGGGCTGTTTATCCTTGATTTCGTGTGCGCGGTGTTCGCCGGGCTGCTGGAGCTGGCCTTTCCGCTGGCCGTCAGCCATTTTATCGATAACCTGCTGCCCAGCAAGGACTGGGCGATCATCGTCGTCGCCTGTCTGGCGCTGCTGGCCATTTACGGGCTCAATATGGTGCTGCAGTATATCGTAACTTATTGGGGGCATATGCTGGGCATCAACATTGAAACGGATATGCGTAAAAAGCTGTTCGACCATATACAGAAGCTCTCGTTCCGTTTCTTCGACAATCATAAAACCGGGCATTTGGTCGGGCGGATCACCAATGATCTGAACGACGTCGGCGAGGTGGCCCACCACGGGCCGGAGGATGTCTTTATTGCAGTCATGACGCTGATTGGCTCCTTTGCGCTGATGGCTTCCATTAACATGGAGCTGGCGCTGCTGACCTTTATCATTATCCCGGTTATGGCCTGGGTGATCATTCACTTCGGGGGCCGAATGACCACGACGTACCGGCGGCTGTTCGGGAACGTGGGGAATTTCAACGCACGGATCGAGGACAACGTCGGCGGAATCCGCGTCGTGCAGTCCTTTGCCAATGAGGAGCACGAGAAGAAGCTGTTTGACGTCGACAACCAGAACTTCCGCCAGACCAAGCTGATGGCTTATAAGACGATGGCGAAAAGCATGTCGGTCACCTACATGATGATGCGGCTCGTCACCGTATTCGTCATGCTGTGCGGCGCCTGGTTTTTCCTCAGCGGACGGATCGAGCTGGGCGAGTTTATGGCGTTCCTGCTGCTGTCCAACGTCTTTTTCCGCCCGATCGAAAAGATCAATGCGGTCATCGAAAGCTACCCGAAAGGCATCGCGGGCTTTCGGCGGTATTTGGAAATCATGGATACCGAGCCGGACATTGCGGACGCTCCGGATGCAGTGGAACTGGATCGGGTTGTAGGCAATATCCGTTACGAAGGCGTCACCTTCGGTTATGATCCGGCCAAACCGATCCTGAACAACATCGATCTGTCGATCCGGGCGGGGGAGACCGTCGCGTTCGTCGGTCCTTCCGGAGCGGGGAAAACGACGATCTGCAGCCTGCTGCCGCGCTTCTATGAGCTGGATGGGGGACGGATTACGATCGACGGCATCGATATCCGTGACATCAAGCTGGATTCGCTGCGGCGGCACATCGGCATCGTGCAGCAGGACGTGTTCCTGTTTTCCGGCACGGTGAAGGAAAATATCGCATACGGCAATTTGAATGCCACCGACGAGGAAATTTGGAAGGCGGCGGAGCGCGCATCGCTGGCCGAAGTGATCCGCTCCATGCCGGAGGGCATGGATACGGTCATCGGCGAGCGGGGGGTGAAGCTGTCGGGCGGACAAAAGCAGCGCTTATCGATCGCCCGGATGTTCCTGAAGAACCCGCCGATCCTTATCCTGGACGAGGCAACGTCGGCGCTCGACACCGAGACGGAAGCCGCCATTCAGCAGGCGCTGACCGAGCTGTCGCAGGGGCGCACGACGCTGGTCATCGCTCACCGGCTGACGACGATCCGCAATGCGGACCGCATTATGGTCGTGAATGAACAGGGTATTGCCGAGGAAGGCATGCATCAGGAGCTGATTGCAGCCGGCGGCATATACAGCCGGCTGCACCTGGCCCAGTCGCAGCATTCGTAATATCGGATTGAACCGCAATTAGCCGAGGCATTGCTTGCGATATAAGGAAGCCAGTTCTCGAAGCTGATTCCTTCTCTTATCATCAAAAAGGAGCTCCACGATTCCCGTGGGGCTCCTTTACTTTATTCATCTTTTTGGGCCAAGCTGACTTTGTGTAGCAGCGAGATGAGCTGATCATGCTCTTCCGGGGTCAGATACCGGGCTAGAGTCCGGTTGGATTCATCCAGGATCGAATGCAGCTGAGGCTGTACTTCCTTGGCTTTGGAGGTGGGATACAGCAGCTGGGAACGCCGGTCATCCGGGTCCGTCTTGCGCTCGATATAACCAGACGCCTCCAGCTGTTTAATGGAACGGGCCGTGGTGGCCTTGTCGAATTTCAACTGCTGGGTCAGCTGTTCCTGCGTAATTCCCGGTTGATGCAGGATGGCCTTCAGGAAGCTGTGCTGTCCGCCGCCGCCGATGCCGTAAGGAGCCAGTTCCTTGGCGAGCCTTTTCTGGTTCTGGCGATGGATGTACGAGATCAGCTTGCCAATCGGTTCTTTGTCCGGCATTACATCGGCACCTTCTTTCATCATGAAGTGGAGGGACAACGGGAACGATAAACTCAAGCTCAGCAAATATTTTATCTCAAAATGGTTGCAAGCGCAACTAATATAAGGTACACTGTTACTGCCAATTAGTTGCGCGTGCAACTAATGATG
Source organism: Paenibacillus sp. OAE614 (assembly GCF_040546645.1). Lineage (NCBI taxonomy): Bacteria > Bacillati > Bacillota > Bacilli > Caryophanales > Paenibacillaceae > Paenibacillus > Paenibacillus sp. OAE614. Next base: position 42,650 of record NZ_JBEPOD010000001.1, read on the forward strand.
ATGAACAGGAGCAGGAGGTACCACATGAGTTCAATACAGCGGACGTACCAAGAGGATGCGAATATCCAGAAGAAGCGCTGGATCATCCTCATTGTTCTGAATTTATTTACATTTATGTCCACACTGGACGGAAGCATCGTCAACATCGCCCTGCCGGTGCTGTCCAAACAGATGGGACTGCCGATCGCCCAGATCGAATGGGTGACGACGGGGTACCTGATGGCGATCTGCGCGGTCATTCTTTTCTTCGGAAAATTGGGGGATATCGCAGGCAAGATCCGTATTTTTAAAATCGGCACGATCATCTTCATTATCGGATCGCTGCTGTGCGGGTTCAGCACAACGCTGCCGTTCCTCATCGTCTCCCGGGTCATTCAGGCGCTTGGAGCGTCGATGACGATGGCGAACAGCCAGGGGATTCTGACCGATATTTTTCCGGCGAAGGAGCGGGGGAGAGCGCTGGGGCTGATCGGCACGTTCGTTTCTCTCGGGAGCATTGCCGGGCCATCCTTAGGCGGCATCATCATTTCATCGCTTGGGTGGGAGTACATTTTCTGGGTTAACGTACCGATCGGTTTGATCGCGATCATCATGGGGTGGAAGGTGCTGCCGGCGGATTTGATCCGGGTCAAGGCCAAGATCGACGTGCCGGGAAGCTCGCTGTTCGCGGTATTTATCATCACCTTGTTCGCAGGACTGCTGCTCGGCCAGCAGGCCGGATACAGCAACGTCTGGATTCTGCTCTCCCTAGCCGTCGCGCTGGTGGCGTTGGTCATCTTCCTTCGCACCGAAGCGGTTCGCAAGGACGCGCTGCTGGATCTGTCGCTGTTTAAAAATCCGCTCTTCTCTATCAGCATTCTGTGCGGCTTTCTCGTCTTTACGGCCAATTTCTGCTTCAACATCATCGCGCCGTTTTACGCCCAGAACATGCTGAATTTATCACCGTTTGACGCTGGCTTCCTGCTCATGCTCTTCCCGATCTGCATGGTCATCGTGGCGCCGGTGAGCGGCGCTTTGTCGGACAAAATCGGCTCGGAGCTTCTCACCTTTGCCGGCTTGGTCGTGATGGTGATCGCCCAATTCGGCTTGGCCTGGCTGCATGAAGGAAGCCGTCTAGTGCTCGTCGGGCTGTGGATTGCCATGCTCGGCATCGGCACCGGCCTGTTCCAGTCGCCGAACAACTCGCTCGTCATGTCCCAAGTGCCGCGCACGCAGCTCGGCTCAGCCGGGAGCGTCAACTCCTTGGTGCGGAACGTGGGCATGGTCGTCGGCATTACTGTCGCAACGACGATTTTGTTCCATGTCATGAGCCTCCGCGCCGGCCGGCGGGTGACCGGGCTGGTGCCGGGTCATCCCGACATTTTCTTAAGCGGCATGCACGCAGTGTTCAGCACGTCAGCCTGCATCTGCCTGGTGGCCGCCGCCTTAACGGGCTGGCGCATGTATCGGGCAAAGGCGGGGAAGCGCCGGGAGGTAAAGGCTTGATTTTTAAGATGAAAAAGCCAGTTTAATACTGAAAACAACCGTCCGAAAAAGGACGGTTGTTTTTTTAAGGTATAAGAAAGTATTAGCTTCGGAGACTCAAGTTCCTTATAGCGCAACAAAAACTTCAGCAAAATGGTCCCGCTTCACTCTGCGTTAACCTCCGCATTATCACGCGGTACTCCCGGACAGCTCACCGGATGCTTTTTTAGCCCGGGTGCTTTTTCCAAGCTTGATCCAGATTACAGCCGCGCAGGCCGCCCATACTGCAATGGTGATGATCCCGCTCTCCCCGGCCACGTAAGACCAGCCCGAAGCTTTATCGAAGAACAGCTGCTCCAGCCAGCTCCGCGACAAATTGATGACCATATGAATGAGTACGACCGGCCAGATACTGCGGCTGCGCCAGCGGACCCAGCCCATAAATACGGATAACGGAAAGATCATGACGGTGAACAGCATCAGGTTGATCCACACATTCCCGTCCGTATTGTATTGGTTCAGATAAAAAGGATAGTGGAAGCAGGCCCACACGGCGGCGGTGATCAGAATGGACTTTCGAATACCGTAAGCCTTGGTCAGCTTGGGCTGAAGATAGCCGCGCCAGCCAATTTCCTCTCCGAAGGAAAAGATCAGCATGCTGATCAGCATCTGAGGAGCCCAGGAGCTTTTGGTGATATACCAGGCATATTCGGAAACGGTGAAGCGGGCGGTGCCTTGGCTCAGGAATTCGGCTGACGGAAGTTGGACGATCCCGAAAGCCCACGCGGCAAGAAACCCGATTCCAATCGGGACGATGGACAAGATGGCGGCAAAATACCAGCGGAGACCGCCAAACGTACCGAGCCCCGATGAACGGAGAGAATCTTTTCTTCCGGATATAAAGATCAGCATCAGCAGCACGGTGATCATTGGAGCAAGCTGGCTGATGGCGACGAGATTCATGCTTCCGGACAGATTGGCCAGCAGGGTAAGCAGCAGCACAGTCACACTGAATGCCGCCGCGGAGCGAACAGATGTTATTTTCATGAATAACTTCCTCTCTTGTTGGTTGTTAATGTTATGGTAAGGGGCAATTATCAAGAATTTATAAAGCTCTGGAGATAATTTGCGGCCTTTTCGAAATACGACATGCAGAGGGAAGACCGGGGTATGCTACAATGGGGTTATACGATATGCGATAGGCTCCAAATAACGGATCGGCGATCCTGGCATAAGGAGAGGTGACTGGGGTGGAACGGGAAGATCAGAACAAAGAAGCGAAAGATCAAGACGAAAAGGCCGAAGCGGAAGACCGCTACCAGAACATGTCCACACGGTACGGGCTGGTGGAATCGGCTATTGACGATTTTGCGAAGCGGGGCGGGTTTGACGATTTGCCAGGCAAAGGCAAGCCGCATAAGATCGACGACGAAGATGTGTTCAGCAGCATTTTGAAGAAAAACAATTATCAGCCTCCTTGGGCCGAGCTGCGGAAGGAAATCGCTGCGGATTTGAAGCGTCTGGCTGACAATCCCCGCTCGGATCACGAGCTTCGGGCCGAGCTCGAAGCGGTTAACGACAAAATCAGAACGTATAACCGGATCGTGCCGCACCCGATGCTGCAGAAGGGGCTGGTGTCCAGAGCGAATTTGGAGAATGCCTACCCCAAATGGGTTTAATGCTATAAAACGTTCATCCACTTTATGATTAAGGAGATTTATCATTGCAGACACAGGCGGAACTGAACGACGTGAAAACGGCCAAGCCGGCTGGCCGCAACTATATGCTGCAGCTGGCGACCGTTTTTATCGGGTTCATCATTTTTGGGTTTTCGGAAAATATCAAGGGTCCGGCGATTCCCCGCATCCAGGCGGATTTCGGACTCGACGAGCAGCAGCTTGGAACCCTGCTCTCGCTCAATTCGCTCGGGTATCTGCTGGCATGTTCCTTCACAGGGTATATTACCCGCAAGATCGGGATCAAATGGGTCAGCATGATCTCGTTCGGCTCGATGGTTCTCTCGGGCGTCTTCATCTTATTGTCGCGAACATACCCTCTATTTTCGGCGTCCTATTTTTTCATGTACATCGGCAACGGCATGCTGGAAATCGGCCTGGCGATTCTGGGAGCGCGGATTTTCGTGCGCAATACCGGGACGATGATGAACTTGTCGCACTTTTTCTACGGGCTCAGTTCGATCGTGGCGCCGATGATCGCCTCAGGGTTAATGTCCGTTTCGATCATGGGCGTGACGCTCGGCTGGCGTGAGATGTATATGGTGATGCTTGCGCTGGCGGTGATTCCGATGATCCCGGCGCTGCTCGGCCGGTTTCCGGGCGACGATACCGTCCAGGAGGACCGGATCTCGCTGTGGATGCTGACCAAGGACCGGGCTTTGTGGATGATCGTGCTGCTGCTGACCTTTGGGGTCATTTCGGAAATGGCCGTAGGCAGCTGGCTGGTGAATTTTCTGGAGAAAAGCTATCACTGGGACCAGACCGCAGCTTCGGGCATGCTCTCGATCTTTTTCCTGTGTTTCTCACTGGCACGCCTTTTCCTGGGCCCGGTAACGGACCGGATCGGTTTTATTCTGTCGCTGATGATCCTCTCCGGCTTCTCGGGGCTGTGCACGTTCGCCGCCATTGTCAGCGGGGAAGGGGGCGCGTTCCTGTTTGCGGCCGCAGGCATCGGTATTGCTCCGATTTATCCGACGGTCATGGCGGTCATCGCCAAGCGTTACGTGAAAGGAAGCGATACGGCCATCACCTTCACCGTCACCCTAATGGGGGTCGGCAGCGTGATCGGCAATTATCTGATCGGCGCCATTACGAGCGGCGTAAAGCATATCTTTGGTGCCGGCACCCCTGAAGGGCTGGTCCGGGGACTGCAGGCCGGATATTCGTTTATCGGCTTATGCGCCCTGATCTGCTCGGCGGTCAGCTTCGTGCTGTACCGGTATTTGAAAAAAAGAAACGAACTGCTGTAGGGAAAGCGTGGGGGGTTCCTCACGCTTTTTCCTAACGCTCTCTCAGGAGACGATGAACAATCATGAGTGTGAACCAAACTATAAACGATATACAGTGGCAAGAGCTGATCCGCAGCGTTGCGGAGTATTATAACGACCTGACGATTAAACGCGGATTTCAATATTATAAACAGGGCCGGGTGGCGGAGCTGTCGATTGGCGGGGATGGCGAAATTGAGGCCGTGGTGAAGGGCGGGGAGGCTTACCGTGTCCACCTGAATCCCGAGTCGGTTCAGGACAGCCGCTGCAGCTGCCCGGTTGGGGAACGATGCAAGCATTCCATCGCCGCCCTCCTCGAGTATGTCAGCCGGCAGGGCCGGTCCGTGCATGCGATTGTCAATGCGCACACGACCGTCAGGCTCCAGCATCATCTGCCGGAGACGGAAGCTGAAGAAGACCTTGGGCCTGTGCAGCGGGGAAGTGCGGCGGATGCTTTAAGGGAGAAGGCGGCCCATTTGGCGGAGATGAGCCTCTCCGAATGGCACGCCTTCTTCAAGCTGTGCATCACTCCGCTGGAATTTACGAGCCAGAACTCGCACTATGCCCGAAACGCCATACATGCGATCAACGCCGTCAAGCCGGACCTGACTCCGGCCTTGGAGCAGCTGTATCAGCTCCATGCCAGGCTGTATATGCTGATCAAGCTGATCAAGCCAATTGCGCCGGGTGGACGGTCCCCGGCATTTTTGGGGTACCACGTGCAGGTGGCCGCGGATGAACTGCGGGGAGGCATGCTGCAGCTGCTGGGCGAAGGGATCGATCTGGCCGCCGAGCCTGATCTGTGGCCGCGCGTGATCAAGACGCTGAACTACCTGCACCGGCAGATGCTGACGGAAACGGGGCAGCAAGGTTATCTGTTCGATATTTATGACCGGTTCTGGCTGAAATGGATCCATCCGAACGTTAAAGACACCCGGATGCATGAGGAAGAGATGCGGAAACTGCAAAGCGTCGAAGAGGAGCTGGGCGATACGCTCTCCCGGCTGCCGTGGATGCTCGCCCAGGCCCGTATTGCGTTCCTGATGGGGGAAGACCGGCAGGCCTGGTCCTGGCTGCAGGCAGCGGACAAGGCTTCCATCATCCCGCACGGATTCCTGACCTCCTTTCTGGACGAGCTGTCCGCTTCGGAGGATTGGGCCCGCCTGCAGGAATGGCTGGTGCGGCTGGCTCCTCTGTTCAGCAATCACCGGAAAGAGCCTCTGCACGAATATGCCGCCTATTGGAATACCTTTGTCCGGCATGTGCCCGAAGCGGAGGAGACGATGTGGCATACCCTCGCCGGGATGCTGCCCTATTCCAAGGAAGTTTATGAAGATAACCTGCTGGCTCACGAAAAATGGCGCTTGTGGATGGACGTGCAGCTCAGCTCCGGCAAGGACCCGCTGGAGTTCCGGGTCAGCGTGCTTGCGCCGATCGAGAAGCAGGCGCCTGAGCTGCTGCTGCCCTTCTACCATCAAGGCGTGGAGCGGCATGTCCTCCTGAAGAACCGCTCCGGCTACAAAGCCGCGGTCAAGCTGCTCAAGCGTCTGGCCAAGCTGTACAAAAAATTGAAGCGGGAGGAGCGCTGGGAAGAATTCATCATCGTGTTTTCCAGCCGCCACAGCCGGCTGCGCGCACTTCAGGAAGAGCTTCGGAAAGGAAAGTTGATCCCATGATTCCATACACCGACACCATCACGATCCATACCCGGCTCAGCGGGTACGGCGACGCGCTCATCTACGGCTCGACGCCAACGCGCCGGACTGTGCCCGGCATCGACCTGAAGCATAGGCTGTTCGCCTGGCATGAAGAGACTTTGTACGGGACGCAGCTGGACGTTCAGCAGGTGCAGGACATCGAGCTGGTCATCCTGCCGGCCGAGTACGTCATCGCGTTCTTCGCCCAGCTGGACCTGCTTGCCCATATCCAGTGGGCGGGAGACGAAGGGACCGAGACCTTAATCCGGCTCGCTCCTGCGCTGATGTCCTGCGTTCGTGAGAAGCGGTACAATCCGAGCCTGCCCGCGTTTCAGTCCGGCAAGCTTCAGTGGAACTGGGATGAATCCCGCCTGGATGCCGAAGCGCGGGAAGAGATCAGGGACCTGGGACCGGAGTTCGCCGAGGGGCTGCGCGCCGCATTCTCTTCGCTGGTATTCAGCGAATGTTATGGAACGGAAGCGACGGCTTCCGACCTGCGCCGCGAGTACCCGATGCTCTTCGCGAGAGAGGGGGCCGTCGCCGGCTTGACCGAGCAGGCTTGGCTCATCTCGATCGGCTGGAAAGCGGACGCGGCGCCGTTTCGGCCCGTGCTGCAGCTGCTGGAGCCGGACGAAGCCGAGCCCGTCTGGCGCCTCCAGCTTGTGCTGCAGGACAAGCTGGACCCGTCGGTGCTGGTGCCCGTCCGTCTAGACGCGGACGGACAGGCTTCCGGCGTGTGGCCGGACGTATGGACGGCCCACATCCGCGAGCGCTCCGCCGGGTGGGCGGAGCATCTGCGCGCCAGCCTGCCGGCGAGCGTGCGGGCTGCGGAGCGCAGCGACGTGCTGGGCCAGCCGCTGTCTGACGCGGCGGCGTGGCAGTTTTTGACGGCGGACAGCCGCCGTCTGCTGGATGCGGGCTGGCAGGTGCTGCTGCCCGCGTGGTGGGAGGCCGCCAGCCGGCGGAAGCCGAAGCTGCGGGCCAAGGTCAAGGCCGGTGAGGGCGAGGAGGCCGCAGCCAAAGGGCAGGGCAGTTCACTGTTCGGCCTGGACTCGATCATTCAGTTTGACTGGCGGGTGTCGATCGGCGACCTTCAGATTACGGAGGACGAATTCAAGGAGCTGGTCGCCCGCAACGAGCGGCTGGTTCGCTTCCGCGGCGAATGGATTACGCTCGACCCCAGCCTGATCAAGCAGATCGGCCAGATGATGGAAGGAGTCGACAGCTCGCAGGGCTTGTCCCTTCAGGACGTTCTCCATCTGCATCTCCAGCGGAAGGACGAGGACGCTGGTGCCCGGAAGCGGGAGGACGGCGAGGAAGAAGAGGAGGACGAAGATCCGGATGAAGCGGCTCGGATCGAGCTTGAGGTGGAGCTGAACGAGCATCTTCTGACGCTGATGAACCAGCTCAGCCAGAAGTCGGCCTGGCCGAAGCTGGACGTTCCATCTGGGCTGCAGGCCGAGCTGCGTTCTTACCAGTACGACGGGTTTTCCTGGCTGGCGTTTCTGCGCCGGTTTGGGCTGGGTGCCTGTCTTGCTGACGATATGGGCTTGGGGAAAACCATCCAGTTTATCACGTATTTGCTGCATCTAAAGGAGACGGCGGACGCATCCGGAGAACGGCGCCTGCCTTCGCTGCTGATCTGCCCGACCTCGGTGCTGGGCAACTGGCAGAAGGAGATCAGCCGCTTTGCGCCTTCGCTGAAGGTGCTGCTGCATTACGGCAGCCGCCGGTCGGGAGAGGCGGCGCTCCGCGAAGAACTACGCGAGGCCGATGTAGTCCTGACCTCGTACGCGACCGCGACGCTGGACCAGGACCTGCTGAAGGAGTTCGCCTGGGAATCGCTGTGCCTGGACGAGGCGCAGAACATCAAGAATGCCCAGACGAAGCAGTCGGCCGCCGTGCGCAGCTTTCCTGCCCGACACCGGATCGCACTGACCGGAACGCCGATCGAAAACCGGCTTTCCGAGCTGTGGTCGCTGTACGATTTTATGAACCCGGGATATCTGGGCAGCCTGCGCAGTTTCCAGGTCCGCTTTATTCAGCCGATCGAGCGGGATCAGGACGAGCAGCGGACGGCGCAGCTGCAGAAGCTGGTAAAGCCGTTTATGCTGCGGCGGAAGAAGAAGGATCCGCATATCCAGCTGGAGCTGCCGGAAAAAAACGAGATGAAAACCTATATCCACCTGACCGCCGAGCAGAGCGCCCTCTACGATCAGACGGTCAACGACCTGATGAACCGGGTGCAGAAGCTGGAGGGTATTCAGCGGAAGGGGGCCATTCTGTCGGCCCTGACACAGCTCAAGCAGGTCTGCGACCATCCGGTGCTCCTGACCGGGGAATCGGTCGACAACTTTGTGGATCCCGCGGATATTGCCGCGGTTTCTGGTACGGTGGGCGCAGCGGCAGGCACGGACGGTGCGGCTGACTCAGGTATCCTGAGTGATTCAAACGCTCCAGGAGTTTCGGGTAATCTGGAGACTGCCGGAAAGCATGAGGCTGAGGGCAGCGAAGCGGCTATAAGTGATCGACGGGCTTCGGCTGGCACAGTTGATGCCGTTGGCTTGGCTGCGGAAACTTCAGCCGAAGCAAAGGCGCCGGAGCATGAGGCTGCTGCACGGACAGCAGCTGAATCCTCAGGAGGTCAGCTCGACACAGAACGGCTTATCAGCCGCTCGGCCAAGCTGGAACGCCTGCTGGCCATGGTCAAGGAGCTGCGGGAAGAGGGCGACCGCTGCCTGATTTTTACGCAGTATATCGGCATGGGCCAGATCCTTCAGCGGGTCCTGGGTCAGGAGCTGCAGGAGCCGGTGCTGTATCTGAACGGCAGCACGTCCAAAACCGCACGGGATCGGATGATCGAACAGTTCCAGTCCCAGTCGCTGCCGGCAGCCGAGCAGCCGGGTGTGTTCATCCTGTCGATCAAGGCGGGGGGCGTCGGTCTGAACCTGACTGCGGCCAACCACGTCTTCCACTTCGACCGCTGGTGGAACCCGGCGGTGGAGAACCAGGCAACGGACCGGGCCTACCGGATGGGCCAGACCAAGGACGTGCAGGTGCATAAGTTCATTTCGCTCGGCACGCTTGAGGAGCGGATCGACGAGATGCTGGAGAGCAAGCAGCAGCTCAGCGATAATGTCATTTCCAGTACGGAAAGCTGGATTACCGAGCTGTCGACCGAAGCGCTGAAGGACCTGTTTACGCTGCGGCGTGACTGGTAGGGATAGCTGAGGGAGAAGCTGAAGGCATGTATCATTAGTTGGGGCGCGAGAACAGCGCAATCATCGTTCAGAAAAATGAAATCATCAGTGTAAAAATGATGAAATAACCATACTGAAAAACAGCTGCAGGAAATTGCAGCTGTTTTTTTGCTGTTAGAGTGACTGACACGCATGATCCTTGATTCCTGTGCTGCCTGTTTTGTTTTGGACTGCCTTCATGCCCAAGTGGCCGACTAAGGTTAAAGCCCAACACACGTCATCCTTTGGAGCTTCCGAGCTGCTTGCTTTGGTCCGTCTGTACGCCCTGGCGCCGCTTCAGGTTCACACCCATTACGCCGCCGATAATCAGGACAGCTCCCACCCAGTGGTACCAGTCCAGACGCTCGTTCAGCAGCAGCACGCCGCCGGCGATCGTCACGACGGTGGAGAGGCTGCCGAAGACGCTGACGCGGGAAGCCTCCATGCGGGACAGGGCATAGTTGGTCAGAAACGAAGTGACCAGGGAGGACAACACGCCAAGGTACAGCACGGCCAGAAGAAATTTAGGCTCCATGAACGGCGTGAAATACTGGCTGAGCGTCCCTTGAGATACATGCTTAATCACCGATATGGCGTTGAAAAACACAAAGCCGAAGAAGGTGATGATGTAGGTCATATCCTTTGGGCGCCAGGTTTTGGTCATCCTCCGGGCGCCTGTATTATATCCCGCCATGGACAGGGCGGACAGGAGAATCAGCAGAACACCGCCAAGGCTGGCGGAGGAGATGCTGATCCCGGGCACGGCGAAGATCAGAATGACACCGGCCACCGAAACCAGGGTGAACATTTTTTGGGCAAACGTCGTGTGCTCCTTAAGGAAGATCGCAGCCAGAATCATCGTAAATACCGGCACGACCGCCTGAACGATCCCGGCCACCGAAGACGAGGCGTAGAGCAGTCCAAATGCCTGTAAGGCAAAAAACAGCGAAGGATAAAGAAGGGCCAGCGGAAGCAGCGCGGCTGTCCGGGGCATGACTTCCTTCATTCGGGCCCGTCCGGGAAAGGCGAACAGCGATGCCGCCAGAAAGGACAGCGTGAAGCGATGGGCAAGCGTGTCGAGCGGATCCGATACGCTGAGCGCGATTTTGACGAAAATAAAAGACAATCCGATGATCAAAGCGTTGATGAGCGCGGCCGCGACCGCTTTTTTATTCGAAGAAGCATTCATAAAGTCAGACCTCCCTAATCACTGCGCGCGCTTTATGGACCGGTCCTGTTGATGGTTCCATTTTACGGGGGGCGCGGCTGTGCTACAATATCAATAATCATCATCTGTACCGGTACAAAAGAGCGGGGGAGGAGGCGTTACGATGTATAAATACGCCGAGCTGATCAACGATTTGGAACTGCAAATCTCGGGTGACGGCTATAGGGAAGGGGACAGGCTGCCGTCCATCCGGGAGCTGTCAAAGCGCTATGATTGCAGCAAAAGCACGGTGATCCGCGCGCTGGAGGAGCTGCAGGACAAGCATTTGATTTATGCCGCCCCCAAGAGCGGTTATTACGTGATGAAGCGGTCCGGAAAAAAGCAGAATCCGGGAAACCGGTGGATCGATTTTACGGCAGCCGCGCCGGATCCGGATATTTTTCCGTATCTGGATTTTCAGCACTGTATCAATAAAGCGATCGATATGTACCGCAACGACTTGTTCATTTACGGCACGCCTCAGGGGCTGCCGTCCTTGATCCGCGAGATGCAGCGCCAATTGGCCTCTTACCAGGTGTTCACCGATCAGCGCGGTATCTTCATTACGTCCGGGGTACAGCAGTCGCTGGGGCTGCTGGCGCGTATTCCGTTTCCGAACGGCAGGCGCCGGGTACTGGTGGAACAGCCGTGTTATCCGCTGCTGATGGAGTACCTGAGGACGTACGGCATGGAAGCAGAAGGGATCCGACGGTCGGGCGACGGGATCGATCTGGATGAGCTGGAACGGATGTTTAAGACCAGGGAGTTCAAGTGGTTCTATACGGTGCCACGCTTCCACAATCCGCTGGGAGGATCTTATAACCGGTCGCAAAAGAAAGCTATCGCCCGTCTGGCGGCCCAGTACGACGTCTACATTATCGAGGACGATTACATGGCCGATCTGGAGCAGGACGCCAAAGAGGACCCGATCTATGCGTACGACGACTCCGCGCATGTTGTCTATTTAAAGAGTTATTCCAAGATCATATTTCCGGGCCTGCGGATCGGTGTTGCCGTGCTCCCGGAGGCGCTGCGGAACGATTTCAACCAATTTAAAAAACTGGCGGATATCGACAGCTCGATGCTCTCCCAGGCGGCCTTGGAGCTGTACCTCAAGAGCGGCATGTTCGAGCGCCATCGCAAAAAAATGCGCAGCTGTTATGGGCGAAGATCCGCCCTGCTGCATGAAACGATCATGATGCATGCGGGGAGTACGCAATCGTCTCGTTATACTTACCAGCCGGCCCGGCAGCTGGGTGTCCATACGTATCTGAAGCTGGAGGATGCTGCCCGTGCCCGTCAGGTGATCCAGCGGCTGCAGAGAAAGTTCATTCGGGTCGAAACCGCAGACGCGGGTTATCTTGATTCGTTTGTGAAAGAGCCGCTTCTCAAGCTGAATGTGTCCAGCGTCAAGGAGCCGGATATAAGGTCCGGCATTGAGCAGGTGATTCAGGAGATCGGGTAGGACGATCGATGTTGAAGGGAGGAGACCGATGTTTTTACGAAGCTTGACCATTCTGCGCAATAAACATACCAAGGGGAACGAGTATCCCTTTTCCATTCCGGCGCTGCGGAATTTGGAGTCCCTGTCGTTTCGGGGAAACGTTACCTTTTTTGTCGGGGAAAACGGGTCGGGCAAATCCACGCTGATGGAAGGAATCGCCGACCAGTGCGGATTCAACACGGCAGGCGGGAGCAGAAACAATGCGTATGAGGTGGATGCTTCCCAATCAGCGCTTGGCGACCATATCCGGCTGTCCTGGATGCCCAAAGTAACGAACGGGTTTTTCCTGCGTGCGGAGACGTTTTACCATTTTGCCAGCCATCTGGACACCATGCCTGCCAGCTTACGTTATTACGGGGGACGATCTCTGCATGAGCAGTCGCATGGGGAGGCCTTTCTGTCGCTGTTCAAGCACCGGTTCGGTAAAAAGGCTATCTACCTGCTGGACGAGCCCGAAGCGGCCTTATCTCCAGCGCGGCAGCTGGCGCTGCTGAAGGTGATCAAGGATTTGGAGAAAGAGGCCCAGTTTATCATCGCGACCCATTCACCGATCCTGCTGGGCTATCCCGATGCGGATATAATCAATTTTGACGTCCATCCTCCCCAAGAGGTTCAATATGAAGATACGATGCACTATATTATCACCCGCCGTTTTCTTGAAAACCGGAAGCGAGTGCTGAGCGAGCTGTTTGAGGAGGAGGACGGGGACTAAAGCGGATGATTCCATGTTAAAAAGCCCATTTCGAGGAAATGGGCCTTTTTGTGTGGGCTTGATGTTGTCATGGATCAAACCTACGCATTCCGCCGGAATGCCTCGGAGGGTTCCTCCGCCCCTGCCTGCGGCAGCCCCCGCTGCAGAGCCTCATATAGCCTGGAGGCGGCCAGGCGCGGCGGGTATTCAGCCGACCGGCACACATAACCGCAGGTGATGTTGACGGCATTGCCTTTAAAAGGACGAATTACTGTTCCGGCAGGTGCAGGCTGCAGGACGGTCAGCGGCACTAGGGCAGCGCCCAATCCACTCTGCACGTAAAATTTCAGCGCAGCCATGCTGCCGATTTCCATCGCATCCATAGGCGGGCCTCCGGGCTCCTGCATGATCATTTCAAGCTTCCGGCGGTAAGGGCAGTCGGCTTGCGTAATCAGCAGGCGATGCCCTCTAAGATCAGCGGGTGTGACGAGCTCCCTTGAAGCCAGCGGATGATCCTCCGGCATGAGGACGACAAAATGTTCGGTCAGCAGCGGTTCATAATAAAGCCCGGCACCGAGCTGGGGAGGAGAACAAATCGCCATGTCCAGATCTCCCCGCAGCACCTGTTCGTTCAGCTGGGGCGAGCTGGCAATCGTCACGGATACCCATATATTGGGGTAATCGCGCAGAAAAGAAGCGAGGATCTCCGGCAACCGGTAGCTGGCAATGGGCTCTACGACGCCAAGACGGAGATGGCCTGCTTCCCCCGACAGCAGCTCCTTCATGGTGCCTTGAAGCTGCTCCACATCCTTGACGATATGTGCGCTCTGCTCGTGAAAAAGGCGGCCTGCTTCGGTGAGCTGAAAGGTTTTGCCCCGTTCGATCAACCGGACGCCGAGCTCCGACTCGAGCTTCTGGATTTGCATCGTGACGGTGGACTGGGCGTAATTCAGTTCTTCGGCCGCCCGGTTAAAGCCGCCAAGGGCGACGATCCGGTGAAAGGTTTTGACAGCTTTCAGGTCCATGATATTTTTGCCTCCTGCTGTATGGTTCAATATTTTTGAATTAGTCGTTTATTTAATTCAATTATACAAATATGATCCCCGGGATTACAATATCATTGCCGGCAGAAAGAAAACGGAAGCTACAGGAGGTTATGGAACATGCCATTTGTACGGATTGACATAGGGCAGGGGCCCTCGGAAGAAGAACTGGCTGTTATCAGCCGCTCCATTCATCAGGCGATGGTGGATACGATCGACGTTCCGGAAGACGACTATTTTCAGGTTATTACCCGGCATAGGGCAGGGGAGCTGCTGTATGACCGCAGTTATTTAAATGTAGAACGGTCCGACGGACAGATATTTATACAGATTACGCTGAAGCAGGGGCGGACGCTCGCAAAGAAAAAGGCGCTGTATGCCGCCATCGCAGAAAGGCTGCAGCAATCGGCGGGCATCCGGCCGCAGGACGTCATGATCATTTTAACGGAAAATACGGCAGAAGACTGGTCGTTCGGCAACGGCATCGCACAGATGGTCCCGTGATTGGATTTCGGAAAGACATCAATAAACTTCTGGCCCAATTTAGGAATTTGAAAGGAGAGCTGATCACATGAACATTCAGCATAAAACAGCGATCGTCACAGGCGGAGGAACAGGGATCGGAAAAGCGGTGTCAATCGAGCTGGCGAAGCGGGGAGCCCGCGTGGTCGTCAATTACTCCCGGTCGCGGGAAGACGCGGAGGAAACGGTGCGGACCATTCAAGAGGGCGGCGGCACAGCCGTTGCGGTCCAAGCAAATGTAGCTAAAGAGGCAGAGGTTCAGGCGATGGTAGGCAGAGCCGCCAGGGAGTTCGGTTCGGTCGATATTTTGATTAATAACGCCAGCATTACCCGGTATATTGCCATGAATGACCTGGAATCCGTGAACGATGAGGCGTGGGATGAGCTCTACCAGGTCAACGTGAAAGGGATGTTCTACTGCGCCAGGGCGGCAGCTGCCGAGATGAAAAAGCAAAAGCGAGGCGTTATCGTCAACCTGGGAAGCATCGCGGGCATTACGGGCAGCGGCTCTTCGCTGCCGTATGCCGTGTCCAAGGCCGCGGTGCATGGTCTGACCCGCTCGCTCGCCCGGGCGCTGGCCCCGGAGATTCGCGTGAGCAGCGTCGCGCCGGGTGCGGTGGCCACCCGATGGTGGGCTGGGCGCGAGCAGCAGATGGAGCAGCTGGCAGGCTCCTTGCTGCTGAACCGGATTTCTTCGCCCGAAGATATCGCCCATATGATCTGTGCCGTGGTCGAACAGGATTCGCTGACCGGGCAGGTCATTACGGTGGATGCAGGGCAGACGATGTAATTAGGACATTGGGCAGAAGGGGCGGCAGATGTTGTAATACAGGCGAGCGGTCGGCCGTACGTCGCGAAAACAAGGGGATTTCGGAGTCGTTGATGCAAAATCTTCCGCACCTCCGAAGCGTTTCACAACATATCCACATCATATACACATCATATCCACAGCAAATCAACAGTATATCCACAGCATATCCGTTGCGTGAAAGACTTCAAACGAGGTAACCTGATCTTAGCTCCACTTGGAAAAGATGGATTACACCAGCCGCGGTTAGAATCGCGGGGTCAGGAGGGATTGCCCGATGCGCGAATGGATCGGCAAATGCCGCGATTGCGGCAGGGACATTTATTGCGAGAACGGTTTTTTGAATGGCGTGGTGCTGGTGGACCAGTCGTTGAAATGCTTCCCGTGTGCGGAGCAGGAGGATGCGGGAACCGGTGACTCGGAGCGGCAAAGTGCAGAAACCGGTGATTCGGTACAGCATTCGGAGAGAGAACCGGATTAGCACAGGATATACTTGCAAAACCAGGAGAAAATTCCATGTGGCAGCCTGAACAGGCTGCCTTTTTGCTTTGCATCCCCTGCATCCTTTGCATCCTTTGCATCGTCAAAAATTTTGCATCGTTAGAAATACCCGCCTGATCCGAAGTTTTTCAGCCGTTCTCAGTCAATTTCATTTCCCCGGCCTGAGCATCCATACCTGGGTCGTTACCCATCCCTTGGACGCCTTACTTGAGTCCTACAGGAGGAAGGCTTGGGATCCGGAGTTTTCTCCGGGGCATGACGGTTAGGCGATTGTGTCTCTATGGCTGATAATGGTAGGATGAAGAAAATAAGGGTGATACCTCATATGGGGATATCCGACAAGGAGGATGAGCAAGTGGCTGCAGAAGAGTACGACCCGACGCTGATCGCGCGGCTGGAGAGCCCGGAACGCCTGGAGAAGCTTCCCCCGGAGAAGCTGCTGGACCTGCTGGAGTTGTCCGGGCACGAGGACCTGCTGGATGTGGGGGCAGGCAGCGGGTACTTCACGTTTCCGGCGGCGGCACGAACTTCCGGAACGGTCTATGCGCTGGATACCCATCCGCAGATGCTGGACATGCTGAAGACCCGTTCGGAAGAGCGGGGCGTTACGAATATTCGGCTGATTCAGGGAACGGCAGAACAGATTCCGCTAGGGGATGAAAGCGTGGACGTGATGATCCTGTCCCTCATTCTGCATATTGCCGAGCCGCATGAGCAGGGATTGAAGGAAGTGCAGCGTGTTCTCAAAAAAGGAGGCAAGGCGCTCTGCGTGGAATGGGCTTATCCGGATAGCGAACCGCCGTCGGATCATCGCATCTCCTCATCGGACATGGCCCGCATGGGAGAGGAGCTTGGCCTCAAGGTGCTCAGCAGGCAGCCGTGGTCGGACAAGTATTACAGCATCGTTTTTCAAAAATAACATGTGTATCGCCCGGCGGAAGCTATGCAGCGCCAAAAATGCAAACCTATTCACAGGAGAGGTGGCTTGAGAATGAAATACAGACGGCTTGGAAAAACGGAATTGAAGGTATCGGTGGTCGGTGTAGGAACATGGCAGTTCGGAGGAGACTGGGGGAAGGACTTTAACCAGCAGGAGGTGGACGCCATTCTGCACAAGGCGAAGGATCTGGGCATCAACCTGATCGACACGGCGGAATGCTATGGTCCGCATCATCTGTCCGAGAGCTTCATCGGAAACTTTCTGAAGCGGGACCGCCGTGAGGACTGGGTCGTGGCTTCAAAATTCGGCCACCGCTGGCATGACCACTGGGAAAACGCCTGGTCCGCAGATGAGGTTCTCGTCCAGCTGGACGAGTCCTTGAAAGCGCTGCAAACGGACTATATCGATCTGTACCAGTTCCACTCGGGCTCGGATGAAGTATTTCACAATGACGATCTGTGGACACTGCTGGACAAGCAGGTGCAGGCCGGGAAAATCCGCAACCTCGGCATTTCCATCGGCAGCAACGATAACCTGGAGCAGACTTCACGGGCGACCGAGTTGAACGCCAAAGCGATTCAGGTCGTGTACAACCGGCTCGACCGGAAACCGGAAGAGCGTGTCTTTCCGTCCTGCACCGAGCAGGATCTGGGCGTGCTTGCGAGAGTGCCGCTGGCCAGCGGTTATCTAAGCGGCAAGTACAAGCCCGGCGCCGTGTTCCAGGATAACGTGCGCAAACGGCATGAACGCGACAACATCGATGCCCGCCTCCGCGAGGTGGAGGAAATCCAGCGGACCGAGGTGCCCGAAGGCGTGGGCATGGCCCAGTGGGCCTTGGCCTGGTGCCTGCAGAACCCCGCCGTGGACTGCGTGATCCCGGGCTGCAAGAGCCCGGAGCAGGTCGAAGCCAATGCGGCCGCTGCGGACCTCGATATGGTCCAGGATACGCATCCGCGGGCGTGGAAATAAGCAGGGAAGCAGGCGTTCGGCACATTCCTGATTAAAGGAGGAGCAGACCGACTTATGTCCAGTAAAACAGGAGATGGGCGGGAAGAACTGCCCGTGATCTTTTTTGAGAGTCAGCAGGCATGGGAGGAGTGGCTCAAAGCGCATCATGCCGAGTCACGCGGCATTCGGCTGCAGATGGCCAAGAAGGGATCCGGCATCCCATCCATCACGTATGACGAAGCATTAGAGATTGCACTCTGCTACGGCTGGATCGACAGCCGCAAGGAGGCCTGGGACGATACGTATTGGATCCAGCGGTTTGGCCCGCGCGGGCCGAGAAGCATCTGGTCCAAGATCAACAAGGAGAAGGCTGAGCGCCTTGTCACAGAAGGACGCATGAAGCCGGCCGGTCTTGCGGCGATCGAGGAAGCCAAACAAAAAGGCCAATGGGAGCAGGCTTATGCATCCCAGAGCCGGTCGCAAATTCCCGAGGATCTGGAGCGGAAGTTCGAGGAGCATCCGGATGCGGCAGCCTTTTTTGCGACGCTGGACAGCCGCAACAAATACGCCGTCTTATTCCGGGTCCAAAGCGCCAAGAAGCCCGAAACGAGGGCTAAACGAATCGACCAGTTTATCGACATGCTGGAAAAAGGCGAAAAAATATATCCTTAGATTGTGCATCAGTCCTCAGTCACCATGATCAGCCGAAGCCTCCGTCAACGACGGGGGCTTCGCCCTTTCTTGACCTGCTGCAGCACTTTCCTTCCTGAATATTACGGTGCTCTTCCGAATAGGCTGTTTATAGCTGAATCATCGGAAAAAGGCGGAAGGGGCGGGGCGGCCAAACCTGAAAAGCCGCATCCAGAAAGGCGGGTTTTGCTTCATGCTGTTAAATATTAGCGTGGTGATGGTCTTGGTGTATACGGCGGTATGTATCGGGTATGTCCAAATTCACCGGAAGCATCTTTTGAACATGACCGGCAACATGGTGGCGATGACGACAGGGCTGATCTCCAATTTGACGATCGGGGTCATCCTGGGCATGATGTTTGCAGGCGACCTCGTACTGTCTACCGGCCTGTCGGTGTTGTTTTGCTTTGCGATTGGCTACCTGGTCGGCAAGCCGCTCCATCTGCTGGCGGTCATTGAGGGCATCGGCGGGGGGATCATGGGCGGACTGCACGGCGCTATGCTCGGCGAGATGATTCCCCGGGCCCGATGGGACGTCATGCTGTTTATTATGGATGCGCTGTTTATTGCGATGACCGCCATGGTCATGTATTTGATTCATAACCAGAAATACAAGGCCCGGGAGGCTGAGGACGAAGAAGAGCGGGCGGAAGGAGCTGGACAGGTGCCCGCTCTGATGCCGATCCGGCTGTCCTTTTGGATGCTGTATATTATCCTGCCGGTCGTGACCCTCTGCGCTGCAGCTATATTCAGCCATTCGGTCCCTGCCGGAGAAGTTCCGGTAACGGGACATGAAATGCATTCCATGTAAGTCCTTTGCAAAATCGTTCATAAACGGATACAATACAGGTAACGGCTGAATTGTAATGATTTTGGTTACACTTACATCGCCTGGTGTCCGGCAGCCTGCCGGACCGCTGTATACCGACTAATGGACAAAGGGGATAGGATGATGGAACGCATTCAAACGGAAGCCCAATATAACGAACTGATTCAAGGGGACGGCATCACGGTCATCAAGTACGATGCAACCTGGTGCCCGGACTGCAAGACACTCGATAAATTTATGCCGGACATTATGGCCAAACATCCGGATAAGAAATTTTATGCACTGGATGTAGAGCAGTTGGAAGAAGTATCTTCCCAGAACGATGTGCGCGGCATCCCAAGTTTGCTTGTGTACAAGGACGGGAAGAAAATCGCCCATCTGCACAGCAAATTCGCCAAAACGCCTGGTGAAGTATCGGAATACCTTCAAACGCTGGAGTCCAAGCAATAATTTAATGGAACTGAAGCCATCGGCCAAGCACCCCCGATTCACGGTAGAACGTGAAATCGGAGGTGCTTTTTCTTTTGGAAAAAAGCCCGCCCGTCGGGTTATTTAGCATACGCCTGTTACGGGATTTTTTACAAACATGAAATGAATCGGAAAGCAATACACATAGGGTGAGAACATGATGCCAAGAGAAGGATGTGCAGCCATGGCAACGACAGACGAGATTCTGCAAATGATGGATGAGCACAGCGCCAACAACTACTATCCGCTGCCGATCGTCATTCATAAGGCGGAGGGCGTATGGGTTGAGGATTTGAACGGACATCGGTATATGGATATGCTCAGCGCATATTCCGCCCTCAATCACGGTCACAGGCACCCCAAAATCATGCAGGCGCTGCAGGAACAGGCCGGGAAGGTGACTCTTACATCGCGGGCGTTTCAGAGCGAGGCGTTCGGCATCTTCGTGAGCAAGCTGGCGGCATATACCGGCAAGGACAAGATTCTGGCGATGAATACGGGCGCCGAAGCGGTGGAAACCGCGCTGAAAATGGCTAGGCGTTGGGGCTACCGGATCAAGGGCATTCCGGAGAATCAAGCCGAGATCATTGTCTGTACCGGAAACTTTCACGGCCGTACGCTGAGCGTCACCTCGTTCTCCTCCGAAGAGGCGTATAAACGGGATTTCGGGCCGTTCACACCCGGCTTCCGGATCATCCCATATGGCGATGCTTCCGCTCTGGAGCAGGCCATTACGCCGAACACGGCGGCTTTTCTTGTGGAGCCGATTCAGGGTGAGGCAGGGATCGTGATGCCGCCTGAAGGCTATTTAACCCAGGTGCGGGAGCTGTGCCGCCGTCATCAGGTGCTGCTGATGGCCGACGAAATTCAGACGGGGCTCGGCAGGACCGGACGCCGCTTTGCCTGCGATTGGGAGGGCGTCGTTCCGGACGTGTACATTCTGGGCAAAGCCCTCGGCGGGGGCGTGTTGCCCGTTTCGGCCGTCGCGGCAGACCGGGAGATCATGGACGTGTTTGAACCGGGTTCGCACGGCTCGACCTTTGGCGGCAATCCGCTGGCTTCCACGGTGGCGGCCGCTGCGCTGGATGTGCTGGAGGAGGAGAAGCTGGCGGAGCGTGCCGAAACGCTTGGGCGCCTGTTTATGAAAAAGCTTACATCGATCTCCCATCCCGATATCGTCTCGGTCCGCGGGCGCGGCCTGCTGATCGGGCTGCAGCTGTCTGTGCCGGCCCGACCTTACTGTGAGGCGCTGGCCCGTATCGGCCTGTTATGCAAGGAAACCCATGATACCACGATCCGGTTTGCGCCGCCGCTCATCCTGTCCGAAGAAGAACTAGAATTTGCGCTCAGCCGAATTGGGGAGGTATTCACCGGTCAAGGAAGGGCGTGAAAACGTATGGGGCAACCAACCATTTCGATTATCAGCGTACCGTTCGGTTACGGGGCGGGAAGGCCGGGAAGCGAGCAAGGGCCGGACAGCATCCTGAAGTTCGGTCTGGTCAAAAAGCTGGAGCAGCTCGGCTACGATGTGGACGCCGGGCGGAGGATCCAGCTGCCCTCCAGCCTGACGCCCTATCCCACCACGCGTATGAAGCATGTGGACCAGGTCATGGCAGTCTGCTCACAGCTGGCGCGGGAGGCGGTATCGGCGGCTTCGGCCGGCAGCATTCCCCTCATGCTTGGGGGGGACCACAGCATTGCCATGGGCTCGCTGGCCGGGCTCAGCCGGCACTACCCGAACATGGGCGTCATCTGGGTGGATGCCCATTCGGACCTGAACACCGAGATCACCAGCCCATCCGGGAACATGCACGGCATTCCCTTGGCGGCCGCTCTGGGCCTGACGCAGCTGAAGCTGACGCAGATCCTGCCCGGTGCCGTTCAACTGAAGCCTGAGAACTGCGTCATCATCGGTGCCCGTGATCTGGACCGGGACGAGAAGACGCTCATTCGCTCGCGGGGCATCACCTGCTTCACGATGTATGAGATCGACCGGCTGGGCATCGAGCATGTCGTGCAGGAGGCGCTGCGGATCGCCGGGACCGGCACGGACGGCCTGCACGTCAGCTTCGACATCGACAGTGTCGATCCGTTTGAGGCGCCCGGAACGGGCACGCCGGTCCGCGGCGGGCTCAGCTACCGCGAGGCCCACTTGGCCATGGAGCTGATGAGCGAATCCGGCCTCATCACGTCTGTGGATATGGTGGAGGTCAATCCCAGCCTTGACCGGAACAACCAGACGTCGAAGCTGGCGGTGGAGCTGCTTAGCTCCTTGTTCGGCAGCCGGATTTTGTAGGCGAAAGGAGGCGTCACCTTGGAGAAAGCCATGAAGTCTTTGTTTTTGACGCTGGCCAAAAACCGGGCGGCGAACCGCTGGGCCAAACGGTACGGACTCCGGCTCGGGGCCAGGCGCTTCGTTGCAGGCGAATCGATCGAGCATGCGATCGACGCCGTCCGCAAGCTGAACGCCAGCGGGCGGATGGCCACCCTCGATTACCTGGGGGAGTTCACGAGCAGCGAGGAGGAAGTGCGCGAGACGGCCGACATGTGCCTCAAAACGCTGGATGCGATCCATCGGTCCAAGGTGCAGGCCAACCTGTCGCTCAAGCTGACGTCGCTCGGTCTGGATCTGAGCCCGGACTTGTGCTTTGAGCTGATGCGGAGAATTTTGGCCAGGGCGCAGAGCTACCGACTGTTCGTGCGGATCGACATGGAGGACCACGCCCACTGCCAGCCGGCGATCGACATGCTGAAGAAGCTGCGGGGCGGGTATGACAATGTGGGTATCGTCATCCAGTCGTATTTGTACCGGTCGGAGGAGGATGTGAAGGAACTGGGGGCCCAAGGGGTCAATCTACGCCTGGTGAAAGGGGCGTACAAGGAGCCCGCAAGCGTCGCGTATCCCCGGAAGGAAGACGTGGACGACAATTTGATTCGCCTGATCAAGATGCACCTGCAGTCCGGCAGCTACACGGCGATCGCCAGCCATGACGAGCGGATCCTCAGCGAGGTCAAACGGTTCATCGAAGAGGAGGGGATTCCGCGCTCCCGCTTCGAGTTTCAGATGCTGTACGGCATCTGCGAGGAACTGCAGCTGAAGCTTGTCGAGGAGGGCTACCGGTTCCGGGTATACGTCCCGTTCGGCGTGGACTGGTTCGGATATTTCATGCGCAGGCTGGCGGAACGGCCGGCCAATGTCTGGTTTGTGCTCAAAAATACTTTTAAGTAAAAAGGGAGTGAGGTAGCCATGAACTCGTTTGCCTGGAGCGCCGCATTTCAAAATGAGCCCTTCACCGATTTTAACCAGCCGGAGCACCGCGAAGCATTTCTGAAAGCTTTGGCCGCCGTGAAAGGGCAGCTGGGACATCGTTATCCTGTCGTGATCGGCGGAAAAGAGGTATACACGGAGGAGGAGCTGGTCTCGCGGAATCCCGGCCATGTGCGGGAGGTGGTCGGCCGGATGAGCCAGGCCGGTACCGACCTTGCGGAGCAGGCGATGCAGCAGGCGCAAAAGTCCTTTGCCACCTGGAAAAGAACGACGGCCACCGAGCGGGCGGCGCTGCTGCTCAAGGCGGCTTCCCTGCTGCGCCAGCGCAAGCACGAGTTTTCCGCCTGGATGGTCGTCGAGGCCGGTAAAAACTGGGCTGAGGCCGACGCGGATACGGCGGAAGCGATCGATTTTATGGAGTATTACGCCAGGGAAGCTGTCCGGCTCAGCGAGACGTCACTGCACCAGCCGCTGCCGCGGGTGCCGGGAGAAGAGAACCGGCTGCAGTACATCCCGCTGGGCGTCGGCATTATTATCCCGCCGTGGAATTTCCCACTGGCCATATGCGCCGGCATGACGACGGCCGCGGTGGTGACCGGCAACACCGTCCTGCTCAAGCCCGCATCGAACACGTCCGTTATCGCCTACCAGTTCTTCAAGCTGATGAAGGAAGCCGGATTCCCGGACGGGGTCATCAACTTTGTGCCGGGAAGCGGGGCCGTCATCGGCGATTACCTGACGGCGCATCCGCAGACACGGTTCATCAGCTTCACGGGCTCGAAGGAGGTTGGCCTCCGGATCAACAAGCTGGCCGCGGAGCAGGCTGAGGGGCAGATCTGGATCAAGCGGGTCGTCGCCGAGATGGGCGGCAAAGACGGTATCGTGGTGGACGAGACGGCGGATCTGGAAGCAGCGGCGAAGGCCATCGTGGTCTCGGCCTTTGGCTACCAGGGGCAGAAATGTTCCGCCGGGTCGAGGGCGATCATCGTCGAGTCGGTCTATGATCAGGTGCTTGCCCGCGTGACGGAGCTGACCAACCTGCTGGAGGTGGGACCTGCAGAGGATAACGCGCCGGTCGGACCGGTCATTGATGAGAAGTCGCGGGACAAAATTTTGGAGTACATTGGGATCGGCAGGGAAGAAGGGCGTCTCGTGACCGGCGGGGAACAGGTCGGGGAAGCCGGGTATTATATCCGGCCGGCCATCTTTACCGATGTTCCGGTCAAGGGACGGATCATGCAGGAGGAGATCTTCGGACCGGTGCTGGCGGTCGTATCTGCTCGGGATTGGGAGGAGGCGATCGAGATTTATAACGATACGGAGTTCGGACTGACCGGCTCGTTCTTTTCGACGGACGAGAACCGGATCTCGGCTGCGCTGGAACGAATGCACTGCGGCAACTTGTATGTCAACCGCAAGTGTACCGGTGCGCTCGTTGGCGGCCAGCCCTTCGGCGGCTTCAACATGTCCGGGACCGACTCGAAAGCCGGCGGGCATGATTACCTGCTGCTGTTCACCCAGGCGAAGGTGACCTCCCGCAAGCTTCCTTGAGCGTGCACTCCCGTGGCGGGTCATGCCCGGATATATTGACAAAGCACCCTGTTTTGCCGGCGTGCCGCCGCAATTCAGGGTGCTTTTATTGGGTTTGTTCTCGAAAGTACAACGCTTCTAGAGCCCTTTTTCTTCGGATTCGAACTCGTTGCTTCGGATCCACATGATGAGGGGGATCACTGTGCCTGCCGCTCATTCCGCTGCAGCTGGATAAGCTCGCCAAGCTGACGGATGGTGTCCAGCAGATGCTCGGTTTCTTCGTCCGTCAAATTTCCCAGCGTTTCGACGATACGGACGGCGCTCATTTCCGCCAGCTTTTTCAGCAGCGCAGAACCTTTGTCCGTAATCGAGATGTTAACGAACCGGCGGTCCTGCTCACTGCGGCTGCGCACAATGAGCTCTTCCTGCTCCAGCTTGTCGCAGATTTGCGTAATGGCGCTGGTGGTCAGGCCGGTGACCTTGACGATGTCTGTTCCGCGCTGGCTGCCGCTATTTTGCAAATATTGAAGTATAAACGATTCTGTCGTGCTTAGCTTCACCTGGCGAACCAGACCGGCATAATCTATAATTCTTGGAAGTCTGTCCATCAATTCAAAATATCGGGTCGCGAGTTCTGTAGATGTAGAATGCAAATTAATCTCCCTCCTGGAGGCAACGGACAAGCCGGATCGGCTCGAAACGTCCGTTCATGCATTTAATTGGTCCTAATGACATGTTAGTTTGATTTTAAGATACCGTCAACTTTCACCGGAGGGGTTCCATGGGGACGGTATGTGCTTGACAAACCGCTTGTGGAAGATATATACTTTTCCATGCACTTATTAAAAGTAAGCTTATATCCAATAAGCTCTTACTTATCAATCGATAGGATTATGTGATCCGAATGTGCAACCATTCATTCGCTTAATTCGGCATCGATTACTCTCTTTATAACTCTCAGGATTCCTTTTTTATGGCAGCCGCGACGCGGCTGCTCTTTTTTTTGCCTGCAAGTTCAATAAGGCGCCCGGGGCAGGCGCAAAAGGACAACGAAAAAAGGGAAGAAAAACGTCTATCGACGTACTTCAAAGAAGACAGACCGCGTCTAAAGGAAGTTTTTCTTGCGGGATCAGGAAGAAGAAGCTCTGAAACTTATACTTTCTGATCTCTTAAGAAAAACGTCTATCGCCGTACCTTCAAAGAAGACAGACCGCGTCTAGAGGAAGTTTTTCTTGCGGGATCAGGAAGCAGAAGCTCCGAAACTTATACTTTCTGATCTCCTAAAAAAAGGATTGACTCAAAAGTAACCGTTGGTTATATTTATGACATACAGATTAAGTAACCGTTGGTTAGTTAAAAAAAGACCGAAAGGAACAAACACCCAGATGCCCAGAAAAAAACAAGTTCGATCCGAACAAACCAAGCAGGACATTTTGAATGCGGCCGGGCGGCTTTTTGCGGCCAAAGGGTACGATGCCGTCACCATGAGGGAAGTGGCCAAGGAAGCCGGCTGCTCCCATACAGCGATCTACATTTATTTTGAAGATAAGGAGGCGCTGCTCCACGAACTGTCCATCCCGGCGCTAACGGAATTGCAGCTTCAGATTGAGGAAAAGGTGTCCGGAAAGCTGGAGCCGGAAGAAGCATTAAGGCAAATCAGCCTGGATTTTATCCGCTTTTGCCTGATTCACCGCAATATGCACCGCATCTTTTTTGAGGCACGCTCCGTAAGGGTGGATGAAGCGGAGCCCGAACTTGAGATTAACCGCGTCCGTAACGGGATGTTCCGTCTGCTGATGCAGGCTGTCCGGCAGTGTCTGGATTTACCGGAGGGAAGCGAGCGGCTGCTGTCGGCCACCCGGATTTATTTTTACCTGCTTCATGGCATTGTGGGCACCTATCAGCTGTCCGAAGAATCGGCCGAGGAATTGATGGAGCGTCTGCTTCCCACGTTTCGTGAAGCGATCGAGGTTTTGCTGCTGGGCTTCCGCGTGCAACATGCGCAGGATAAATAACGATCCGCAAGGGAGAGGTTGATGGATGAGCTTTATCGTTCTGATGTTTTTGTTTACGGTGGTTTGCGGCTGGCTTGATTCCCGAATCGGCCGGACGACGAAAAAGGAGGGGGAGTAAGATGTTCGCAGGCCATTTTGGACTCGCCGCAGCGGCCAAAGCCGCAAGTCCCAAAACTCCGCTGTGGGCGATCATGCTGGGCACGCAATTGCTCGACGTCATTTTTGTGCCGCTGCTGCTTACGGGAATGGAGACAACCGTGGAAACGGATGGTGGAGGATACGGCGGAGCCGTTATCCATGCAGACTATACGCATTCGCTGGTCAGTGCGCTGATCATCGCCCTGCTTGCCGGCCTTGGAGCCTGGAGGCTATGGGGAAAGCGAAGCGCAGGGGTTATCGGCGGTGTGGTCTTCAGCCACTGGCTGCTCGATCTGCTGGTGCACCGGAGTGACATGCCGATTCTGCCGGGAAATCTGGGCTCATTGCCTTTAATGGGGTTCGGCTTATGGAAATGGCCTTTCATCAGCGGCGCTTTGGAAGTTCTTCTTATTGCCGTGGGTGCAGTCATGTATTATCGGTCACTGCGGTTAAGGGCACGGAACGCGCCGGAAATCGCCGGAAGCGCCTTTCCTGCCAAAGCGGTATGGGCTGCTGCGGTCATGGCCGTCCTGCTGATGGGCTCGTTTATATCCGATCTGATCGGGATTTGAACTTCCGGACTTTTGCTGAGATTTGGATTTTCTTGATCAGCCCGTCCATGCGCTGCGTTTGGGTCTCACGTTCTCGGACATATAATCCCAATAAACTTTATCGGATTTATAATAATTTCCTTCTTTTCAAACCTCACAAAGTATGAGAAAATATGAAAAAATTCGCGTGTGGAATCATTTTCCACAGTCACATGAAGGAGGATCCACCTATGTCCGAGAAACGCCCATTATCCATTGAAACGCTCGCCGTCCATGCAGGCCAGGAAATCGATCCTGCGACTTTTTCGCGTGCCGTGCCGCTCTATCAAACGACGTCTTACGGATTCAAGGACAGCGATCATGCCGCCAACCTGTTTGCTCTGAAGGAGTTCGGCAACATTTATACCCGCATTATGAACCCGACCACCGACGTATTTGAGCAGCGCGTTGCAGCTCTGGAAGGCGGTGCCGGAGCGTTGGCGGTTTCCTCCGGACAGGCGGCGATCACCTTCTCCATCCTGAATATTGCCGGCGCCGGGGATGAGATCGTCTCGTCCTCTACACTGTACGGCGGAACCTATAATTTATTTGCCAATACGCTGGCGAAGCTTGGCATTAAAGTGCACTTTGTCGATGCCAGCAACCCGGAAAATTTCCGCGCGGCCATTACGGATAAGACGAAAGCGCTGTACGCCGAAACGATCGGCAACCCGAAAGGGGACGTGCTTGACGTGGAGGCCGTTGCCGCCATCGCCCATGAGAACGGCATCCCGCTGATCGTGGACAATACTTTCCCAAGCCCTTATCTGCTGCGTCCGATCGAGCACGGTGCCGACGTTGTCGTTCACTCGGCAACGAAGTTCATCGGCGGCCACGGCACGTCCATCGGAGGCGTAATCGTCGACAGCGGCAAGTTTGACTGGGCGGCCAGCGGCAAGTTCCCGGGGCTGACCGAGCCGGATCCAAGCTACCACGGCGTCGTGTATACGGAAGCTGTCGGCCCGATTGCCTACATTATCAAGGCGCGCGTACAGCTGCTCCGGGATATGGGATCGGCGATCTCCCCGTTCAACTCGTGGCTGCTGCTTCAAGGTCTGGAAACGCTGCACCTGCGGATGGAGCGGCACAGCGAAAATACGCTGAAAGTCGCGCAGTTCCTGGAAAGCCACGATGCGGTAGAGTGGGTCAGTTACCCCGGCCTCGCAAGCCATCCTTCGCATGAGCTGGCGAAGAAGTACCTGCCGAAGGGACAGGGAGCGATTCTGACCTTCGGCATCAAGGGCGGCACGGAAGCAGGCCGCAAGGTGATCGAGAACGTGAAGCTGTTCTCCCACTTGGCTAATGTCGGCGATTCGAAGTCGCTGATCATCCACCCGGCCAGCACCACGCACCAGCAGCTGTCGGAAGAGGAGCAGGTGGCCGCCGGGGTGAATCCGGAAATGCTGCGGCTGTCGATCGGTACGGAAGCGATTGACGATATTTTGCACGATCTGGAGCAGGCCATTGAGGCCAGCCAGCAAGCTTAAGCCATCCAAAGCTATACAAAGCTATAGTAGTTAAATTCCGTCCTTATCCTGATCAGCCGCCTCGTTTGAGGCGGCTTTTTGTGTTCTGAATCGTAAGCTTGCCCAATTGGAGCTCTCCGCCCGCAGGCTTTCCTTGGGAAACCGCGCAAATTCCGTATATTTCGCCCTTTCGGCTAATATTCTGTAGGGTATATAGATTGAACTCAAGTTTCGAATGAAAACCCTCATTGTAACGGCTTATCCAAGCCTTTCAACATGCATTTCTTGAGTTCATTCTGTATAGCACTTTACGCAAGTGGAAGCTCATTTATCTCTGAAGAGAGGGTGGACAGCCAAAAATGAAGGGTGAACGGTGTCAGAACAGCTTCTGCCAATTCGGCTCCTGCCCCGCACCTTGCGGTGTGGAAGCGGTTCACCAGCCGGCATGCGGACAAATGGGCGGGACCGCTCGTGACCGGCGTTCCGGCAGGGAAGAGGAGAACGGCCGCCAGGAATCGGATGCCCCCCACTTGGAAGATGCCGGAGACTACGCAAGGGCAGGCTCCCTTCCCGAGATCGCATCCCTGGTAGAGCTTGCATCCATCGGCTCGATTACAAGGGAGAAGGCGCTTCTGTCCGCGGATTCCGAGCGGATTGGGGAAATTCTTCAGGAAGCGGAGGAATACCGGTCCAAGCCAGAGGAAGGCACGACCCCGGAAATGCTGCTGGATTGGAGTGATTCCATGCGCAGTTTGCGGGTATATACGGAGGAAGCTCCTTACCTGTACCGGCAAAACGAACGCCTGGACGGAGCGGCCGGTCTAGTGCTGCTTCGGGAAGAAGAGTGGCTGAGAACCGGCCATCTGAAGGAAATTTATGCGGAGTGGCTCAATCGGGATCCGGGAGTTGACGGCCGCGAACGGGAGATTCAGGAGCGGCTGATGAACCGGTGGAAGGGGCATCTGGTGAATCTCCTGCACAGCCTGCAGGGAGCGCCGCTGACGGTGGCTCTCGTGTCCGAACGCCTGAAAGACTACCGTAAGCTGAAAGGCGACGCGGCACTGGACATTGATATGCTCCGGGATATTCAGCTGGAAGCCCTGTTTCGGGCCGCCCAGTCCTGCCAAATGCAAAGGATCGACTGCAGTCTGGAACTGCTGGTTCCTTATCCGGAGGACGGGGAGGCTTTTCATAGGATTCATGATTTTATCGATCGGGTCGGCGAGGAAACCCTTTGTCACCAGCGCAGATCCTTAAGATACCGGGTCGGAGCGATGCTGGATTGGGACGTTCGCGAAACAGCGGCAGCGGAAATCGCCAGGTTCGCAGATTTCATCGTGATCAACGGGAAGCATGAAGGGGCCTGGCTGATGGAATACCTGGCCAGCGAAGAGGAGAGGGGAAAGGTGCTCAGTGCGGGCATTCCGTACAGCGTGCTGGAGGAGCTGGTGTACAGCATCCGCCGGACGAAGCCGGCCATTCGAATCTGCCTCTCCGGGGCGGTAAAACCGTCGGATCTCGCTTATGTTTATCGTTTGGGGCTGAACGCGGTCAGCACGGTTCCCTCCGAGCTGCCGGGCGTGCGGCTCGCCGCAGCGCAGTGGGAGCTCCTGGAAAGGCAGCACGAACTAAGGCGCAGATCCGCACAGGGAAGAACGTAGCATCGCGCTTTATAGGATAAATAATCAATAGGCTTAATGATTACTGGGGCGGGAAGGCCTGCTTCGGATTCATTAAAGCCTATTTTTTTTCGTAAAAAATAGCATACCCGTTTACTTTTTATGGGAGGGCGCGTATACTATAATTAACAAAAAGTTTCCTTAACACAAAATTATTGTATCGACGCAAAAATGATTATCATTCTCATTTAAAAACAACAATCGCGAAGGAAGAAAGGTTCGTCAGAGGCGTTCCGTTTCCATCCGCATACCATGCTGCTCCGGCTAGTCCGGAGCAGCATGTGCCATTTTAAGGGGACTAATAATGCTATTCATTCTCATTAGGAAGGTGATCACTCATGGAAAACATACGAAATGCTCCTGCTCAATCGATCCAGCGTCAGGCCAATCTGAACCGCCCCGGTCCCGGAAAGAAAGGGCGCTTTGATCTACGCTCGCTGATCCGCAATTCGGAAATGCAGGCGGCGCTAGCGAGCGGACTGCTTATGCTGGGCGGCTGGGCAGCCAGCTGGCTGTCCGCCCCGGCCGTCGTATCGATCGTGCTGTATATTCTGTCCTATGCCGCAGGAGGCTGGCTGAAAGCGAAGGAAGGGGTCGAAACGCTGATCCACGAGCGCGATCTGGACGTCAACCTGCTGATGGTGGCTGCCGCGCTGGGCGCCGCAAGTATCGGCTACTGGAACGAAGGCGCCATGCTTATCTTTATCTTTGCCTTGAGCGGAGCTTTGGAAAGCTACACTACCGAACGAAGCAAAAAGGATATTTCATCGCTGATGGCGCTGAAGCCGGAAACCGCGCTGCGGATTCAGGACGGGCAGATGAAGCTCGTTCCGATCGGGGAGCTGGCCATCGGCGACCTGGTCCTGGTCAAACCGGGAGAATTAATCCCGGCGGATGGAATCATCCAGAAGGGAAGCTCCTCGGTGAACCAATCGTCCATCACCGGCGAATCGGTCCCGGCCGACAAAGCCGCGGGCGACGAGGTGTTTGCCGGAACGCTGAACGGGGAAGGCGTGCTGTACGTGGAGGTGTCGCGTTCCGCGGAGTCCACCGTCTTCGCCAAAATCGTAAAGCTCGTGGAGGAAGCCGAGACCGAGGTTCCGGATTCGCAGCGTTTCATGAAGCGGTTTGAAGCCATTTATGCGCGCATCGTGGTGGCGGCGACGCTGGTCCTCATTTTCCTGACTCCGTTTGTGCTGGGCTGGAGCTTTGGAACTTCCTTTTATAAAGCGATGGTGTTTTTGGTGGTAGCTTCGCCGTGCGCACTGGTGTCTTCCATTATGCCGGCGATGCTGTCCGTTATCTCCAACCGGGCACGCCGGGGCATTCTGTTCAAGGGCGGTGCGCATGTAGAGAACATGGCGCTGACGTCTGTGGTCGCTTTTGACAAAACAGGAACGCTGACGCTCGGAACGCCGCAGGTAACGGATTTCATTCCGGCGGACGGATACGACCGCCTGGAGCTTCTGGGTATTTGCGCATCCGTGGAACAGCTGTCCGAGCATCCGCTGGCTAAAGCCATCGTGGTGAAAGCCGAGGAAGAGGGAGCGATGCTGCCTTCAGCGGAATCGGTGACCTCGTTGACCGGCTGGGGTATGGAAGGCTGGGTTCAGGGCAGACGCTGGCGCATCGGGAAGGCGGATATGCTGGATCAGGCCGACCCGTCCGGCGAACATGCAGCATGGCTCCGGCAGCGCCAAGAGCTGAACGCGGCCGGCAAAACCGTGTCCGTGATCCTGGACGGAGAGCGGATTGCTGGGCTGGTCGCACTCGCTGATGTGATACGCCCACAGGCGGCCGCGGCCGTGAAGCAGCTGCAGTCGATCGGTGTCAAGGTCGCGATGCTGACGGGGGATCACAGCCTGACGGCGAACGCCATCGGCAGCAGCATCGGGGTAGATTACGTCTTTGCCGATTTGCTGCCAGAAGAGAAGGTCAACCATGTGAAACGGCTGCGCGAGCAGTTTGGCCACGTGGTGATGGTCGGCGACGGCGTGAATGACGCGCCTGCACTGGCTACAGCCACCGTAGGCATGGGCATGGGGATGAACGGCAGCGGCACCGCACTCGAGGTGGCGGATGTCGTTCTGATGAACGACAACATTGAGGAAATCGCCTCGACGATTACGCTCGCCCGCCGCGCCCGGCGCATCGTCAAGCAGAACATGGTGTTCGCCGTGTCGGTGATTTTGCTGCTGATGGTCAGCAACTTTGCCGCCGGCATCGCCCTTCCGTTCGGGGTGGTTGGCCACGAGGGGAGCACGATTCTTGTCATTTTGAACGGACTCCGTCTGCTGCGGTAAGCACGGATTGAGACTGGAACGGCTCAGATTTGAAGGAACCTCCGAAGGAGAATCGGAGGTTCCTTTTTTGCGCGGAAGGAAATTGTTAAACGATTTGTAAAAATTAAATTGTTCACAATTCAGGGGAAAGGCATGTATACTTAATCTATTGACATCTTATGAAAAATGTATGATAATGATTATCAGATAATAATTATTTTAAATTAAATGATAAATAGATCCCGGACGAACCCGCTAAGGGACGATGCCCGGGAACGGGAAGCTTGGAGGGAGATCCTATGTATAAATCCGTAATTATCGGGACAGGACCTGCCGGATTGACGGCAGCGATTTATTTGGCACGGGCCAATATGAGTCCGCTGATTATTGAAGGGCCGCAGCCTGGGGGCCAGCTTACGACGACGACGGAAGTTGAGAACTTTCCGGGATTCCCTGAAGGCGTGATGGGACCGGAACTGATGGATAATATGCGTAAGCAGGCGGAGCGTTTCGGCGCTGAATTCCGCACGGGCTGGGTGAACAACGTGGAGCTGGGCGCGCGTCCGTTCAAGCTTGACGTGGAAGGCATCGGCCATATCGAAACCGAGACGCTGATCCTGTCCACTGGCGCAACCGCCAAATACCTGGGCATTCCCGGGGAGCAGGAGAATGTCGGACGCGGTGTAAGTACCTGTGCGACCTGCGATGGATTCTTCTTCCGCGGTAAAGAAATTATCGTGGTCGGCGGCGGCGACTCCGCGCTCGAAGAAGCCGGCTTCCTGACACGCTTTGCGTCCAAAGTGACGCTGGTACACCGCCGTACTGAGCTGCGCGGCTCCAAGATCATGCAGGATCGCGTACGTGCCAACGAGAAGGTGGAATGGGCACTTAACCGTACTCCGCTCGAAGTTGTGGCTGACGAACGCGGCGTGAAAGGCCTCAAAGTGCTGAACAACGAGACAGGTGAAGAGGAACTGATCGAAGCAAGCGGCGTGTTTGTTGCCATCGGTCATCACCCGAATACCGGATTTTTAGGCGGCCAAATTACGCTCGACGAGAACGGCTACATCGTTGTGCAGCCGGGAACGACGGAAACGAACATCCCTGGCGTCTTCGCCTGCGGCGACGTTCAGGACACCCGCTACAGACAGGCCATTACGGCAGCCGGAAGCGGATGTATGGCAGCAATCGATTGCGAGAAGTATATTGAAAGTCTGGAGCACAGCGCAGTCGCTCTGTAATGGATGCATGAAGTGGACCGACCAGGCCGGCGCAAGAGCCTGTTGACATACACGACATTTTCACGATATGAGGTGACCTAAGCGATGGAAAAAGTGATTGTATATACCAGCACCAACTGCCCGCACTGCCGTCAGGTGAAAGGATACCTGGCCGACAAAGGCGTCGAATTCGAAGAACGCAACATCGAGCAAAACGATGAGTATGCACAGCAGGTCTGGGACATGGGCGTTCGCGCCGTTCCTTTGACCGTCATTGGCGAGAACCGCGTGCTGGGCATGAACACAACCCAGTTTGAGAAGTTTTTGAATCAACAATAATTTTCTGTTCATTCTATAACCGCTAAATTAGAGGCCGTCCCGGTAGCAGAGATGCTTCCGCCGGGACGGCCTTTTTTTTCGTAGGCGCAACAAAATAAGGGATGACCGCCAAAACCGGGCCGCGATCCGGGCCGCTCGGGGGTATCCCTAGGCTTGTTTACATTTAAAAACGCTGTCAAAAGAACAGCTTCCCGACCAGCTGCAGCACGAAGTAAATGATAATGCCCGTAGCGATGAGCGTGAATCCGGCCTTGGGACGGCCCTGAAAAAAACGCAGAATGGCCAGGCTGAACAGCGGGGCGATAATCAGCAGAAACAGCAGCACGGTCACGAATACCTCGACCGATATATTGGAAATATCCACGTAAGTCACGGACAATCTCTCCATTCCTAAGGTAAAATCATCGGGATTACCAACGTCCACAAACAATCATTTCTATACAACATTCCTATTATATACGAAACCCGCCCTGCATTTCCGTAGATTCGGTGGAAAAATACGTCGATTTTTCGTCAAATCCTGTGCCAAGGACGAAAAAAACGGAAGCATGAGAGATCCTGCCGAATTGACATGTCCAGGAAGGAAAACGCCTGTAAAGTCCGAATATACTTAGAAAAATAGATTCGGAAGGAATGAAACGCATGCATACATCACAGGTACTGCAAGAACTGCTGTCCGCCAGAATGGTTGCGATCGTCCGGGGGATCACCCGGGATCAGGCCAGGACGGCAGGTGAGGGACTGATTGCCGGAGGCGTCCGGCTCATGGAAGTTACGCTGAATACCGATGGGGCCCTGCACATGATAGAAGGCTGGCGCTCGGCATACGACGGACGAGCCTATGTAGGCGCCGGAACTGTATTGAACCTGGCCATGGCCAAGGAGGCGGTTCAGGCTGGAGCGCAGTTTCTGATCTCGCCCAATGTCGATCAAGCCGTCATCTCCTTTGCTTTGGAGCAGGGCATCGACGTATGGCCTGGCGCCATGACGCCGACAGAGATTGTGGCCGCTTACGAGGCCGGTGCCAGCGCAGTGAAGCTGTTCCCGATGGGCAGCCTCGGAATTGGCTATTTGAAAGAGATCCGTGCGCCGCTGAATCATATACCCCTGATGGCTACAGGCGGGGTGACGATCGGCAATATTGCCGATTATTTCGAAGCAGGGGCGTGCGCGGTCGGGATCGGCAGCTCGCTGCTGCCGAAGGCGGAGCTGGAGTCGGGAAATGTCGAGGCCGTCCGGGAACGGGCTGCGGCATTTGTGCAGGCGGCTGCCCGAACAGAAACGGACAAGTAATGGAGCGGCAAGAGGTGCTTTAAGCCAGCAGGAGGCAGCAGGTGTGCTGCATGGAATCGTTCGTTAGCCGGTCACAAGCCGCCACAGATGGCCGTTCACAAAGCAGCATACAAGAGGTTGTGTCATAACTTGCCCATAGCTGGAATAGAGTCATTTGGAAGGGCCATTTTCATGTACGGGTGGGCTCGTTCGGCCATGGGATGACAGAAGCAAAGCGGTAAAGGTGTGGACCGGCATGATGGTCAGGAAGGGAGGGGGCCATATGATTGTAAAGCGCTTCTCGCTCGTCTCGGTGCTGCTCTTTGGAACGGTGGTTGCCGCCGCCGTTTCCCCGAGCATTGATTGGCAAAGGGTATATGCGGCCGCAACCTCTCCGGCGAATGTGGTCACGACCGTGGACGGGATTCAGGCGAAGCTGCTGGCCGCCATGAATCAGCGCCTGGAGAAGATTCAGTTTGTGTACCAGGGCAAGACGTCAGCCCTCAAGAGCCAGCTAAAGAGCGCCCTCGAACAGGCGCTGGAGAGCGATCCCTACATCAATTACACGATCGAAAGCTATGGCTACTCCTACAGCGGCAGCTCGAAATCGGCAACAGTGAGCGTGCAGCTCCGCTACCGGGAAACGGCCGCGCAGACGGCTTACGTCGACCAGCGGGTGAAGGCTGTACTCGGCAGCCTGATCCGGCCCGGCATGAACGATCATGAGAAGATCAAGGCGATCCATGACTGGGTGATACTCCATTTGAAATACGATATGACCCTTCAGAAATACACCGCTTATGATGGACTCAGCTCGGGCAGCACGGTCTGCCAGGGGTATTCGCTGCTGACGTACAAGATGCTGAAGGAAGCCGGAATTCCGAATAAAATTGTGGAAGGCACCGCCGCTCCGAGGGATACGGGCGTGAGTCAGCTGCATGCCTGGAATCTGGTGCTTCTTGACGGCAAATGGTACCACTTGGACACGACCTGGGATGATCCCGCTCCGGACAAGGCCGGCGAGGTCGGTACGGGCTATTACCTGCGCACGGACGCGCAGATGAGGAAGGACCATGCATGGACCAAAACCTATCCTGCTGCCATGACCTTGTATCGCGACACGCTGTCCGGCCTGATCCGGCAGGGGGGAAGCCATCTGGCGTTTTACCAGAAGCTGCAGGAACAGCTTGAGTACCAGCTGTATGATCCGGCGCAGATCGTATCGACATCCGCCCAGCTCAGCGCCAAGGCCAAATCGGTAGTCGCCGCGGGAGGGAACTCGCTGCTCTTCCGGTTCCACGGGAACAAGGAGCAGCTGCTCGGCGCCCTGCAGGATTTGTACCGGCTTGGGGTGAGCTCGATCTCATACACGCAAAGCCCGCTGGATGAGACGGAGGATTTGAGAATTTACGTCACTTGGAAATAGGCAAAGCGTGTATTGGCGGGCAAAAGGCCGTCGGAGCAGCAGAAATCCCCCTCACTGCTAAGCCCAGGAGCTTGGCATGAGGGGTTTTTTTGGCCATCTGGTATTTGGAATTCAATCATGAATGATCCAAAATGGTTTGCACTTTGACTTTTAAAGGATTTGGTGAATTATGACTAGGCAGAGAATAAAATTCACCATAATAACAGGTATTGTTATCATGGGAATCGTGTTTTTACTTGGGATCTTTTACTCGGAAAATATTCCCTCCGGGATTCTTTTGCGTGCTGGAATCACAAAAAACAATGTGGCCATATCTGCGGATAGTTTTAGTTTTCGTCATTATTTTATAACGGATAAAGGGGAACCTGCTGGAATAATGACCTTGCAAAGGAACGGGAAACTGTGGTCGAAGTATTATTATTCGAAAGATGTTTCGATTTCTAAGAGCTCGCCTAATATTTCTTTATTAAAAAGTTTCCAACCTATATATAAAGATTACACCGGTAAAGTAATACCCGTATGGGGCGGATCCGTAAGTGATTACAAAGATGAATACCAATCTGTGAAGATCAGTATTGACGGAAACATTAAAGAACCCACCTCTTCGATTAGGAAGGGCGGCAAGATCTACTTTTTTACATAGATCCTGATCTGTCGATGGATGAGAGTATTGAAGTTTTACCCCAGTAATGGTCCCCAAAATAGCCTGATTCTTACTTAGCGCTTCTGCCGACCTCCACTAACGTCATTGCCTCGAAAGCCATCAGCACATAAAAAAGGAGACTCACATGTTCATCTGTGAGTCTCCTTTTTATATCACCGCGGGTCGTGGCTGGTCAGGTCGCACTGCTCCAGCGGGGTCAGCTTGGTTTTCTTTTTCCACTTGTAGCCGAACCATACGGCCAGGAACAGCGGAATGCTGACATACGTCACGAGAATGCCGTACCAGTCGATTTTGCTGCCGGTAAACGCTCCGGTGTTCTGCCCCAGGATCGCGATGATGCACAGGATAAAGGCAAAGATCGGTCCGAACGGGAACCAGCGCGCCCGGTAGGGCAGCTCGTCCAGAGAATGTCCCTGGGCGAGGAAAGCCCGCCGGAAACGGTAATGGCAGACGGCGATGCCGAGCCAGTTAATAAAGCCGCACATGCCGGAGGCGTTCAGCAGCCAGTTGTACACGACCCCGTCGCCGAACAGGGAGGCCAGAAACGCCAGCATACCGATCGCCGTGGTGATCAAGAGCGCGTACACGGGAACGCCGCGGCTGTTCAGCCGGCTCAAAAATTTGGGTGCCAGGCCGTCCTTGGCCATGGCATACAGCACGCGGGTGGAGGCGTACATGCCGGAGTTGCCCGCCGACAGCACGGAGCTCAGAATGACCGCGTTCATGACGGACGCTGCAAAAGCCAGACCCGCCTTTTGGAATACTAGCGTGAACGGGCTGACGCCGATATTGTTCAGATCGGTTTTCAGCAGGTTCGGATTCGTATAAGGAATCAGGAAGCCGATGACGATGATCGCCAAAATGTAGAAGATCAGGATCCGCCAAAATACCTGCTTGATGGCGCGCGGCACGTTTTGGCGAGGATTTTCGCTCTCCCCTGCGGCCACCCCGATCAGCTCGGTCCCTTGGAATGAAAAGCCCGCCGCCATAAAGACGCCGACGAAAGCAAAGAATCCGCCATGGAAGGAGCTGCCTCCCAGGTTGAAGTTCTCGAAGCCGACTGGCTTGCCCCCCATGATCCCGAAGATCATCAGAATGCCGACAATCAGGAAAATAATGACGACCGCGATTTTAATAATGGCAAACCAGTATTCGGATTCGCCGTAGCCCTTGGCCGATAAAATATTCAGGGCAAACATGATGGCTAGAAACAGCAGACTCCACAAAAAGGAGGGAGAGTCCGGAAACCAATATTTGATAATGACCGTCGCCGCGGACAGCTCGGCCGCGATCGTGATCGCCCAGTTGTACCAGAAGTTCCAGCCGACGGCAAATCCGAAGGCCGGGCTGACGAAGCGGGTGCCGTAGGTGCTGAATGAGCCGGAATCCGGCATGTAGGTAGCC
Organism: Paenibacillus sp. OAE614; assembly: GCF_040546645.1. NCBI lineage: Bacteria > Bacillati > Bacillota > Bacilli > Caryophanales > Paenibacillaceae > Paenibacillus > Paenibacillus sp. OAE614. The sequence continues at coordinate 81,498 of NZ_JBEPOD010000001.1, forward strand.
ATTTCCCCCAGGCTTGTCATCAGAAAATAAACCATGAGGCCGACGGCGGCATAGGCCAGAATCGCTCCGCCCGGTCCGGAGGAGGAGATGGCGCTGCCGCTTGCCAGAAAGAGCCCGGTGCCGATAGAGCCGCCGAGGGCGATCATCGTCATGTGCCGGGATTTCAGGCTCTGTTTGAGTGCCGTTGCCGGTGTTTTTAAACGCATAAAAAGAAATCATCCCTTCAAATATGAATATGACTTCATGGAGTGGAAGGGGAACAACCAAAAGGGACCCCAGGTATGAAGTACCCGCGGTCCCGATAAATGACGCTATGGCTTCCGCACCCGTGCTTCCATGAAAGATAGCTCATCACGGCGTCTTCATCTTCCTGCAGGAGGAAGGAACACCGCGACAGTTCTGTCCCTTTCGGAGAACAGACCCAGCATGCCAACCGTAGAGCGAGTTCGCACACTTCGGCGGAAGGCGCCCTTCACTGTCCGTCACCGGCGGCTCTTACGCCTCGGAACAGCTACTCATCGCTTCCGCAACCTCTACCTCACCTTGGACGGATGAGGTTATCTTTTACATATTTCCTTGTATTGATGTATTGAACACGTAACATAGTAACGTATTACGCCGGGAAAAGGCAATGGTTAAAGCTGGAACTCCGGAAGAGCCGTTCCCTGCAGCCTTCAGGAGCGGCTCCGCTTGGCCATCTGCTGCCATACGGTGCCTGCGGCCTGCTCGCCGGATTCGATGCGTTCCAAGGCCATCCGCGCCTGAAGACTTACTTCGAACTCGGGATCGTTCACCGCTTCCTCTAGGGCATCTCGCGCTTCTTCCGTCCCCACTTCGTACAGGAAGCGGGCGGCGCGCCAGCGGACGATCTTGCTGCTGTCCTTCAGCATCGCCTGCATCGCCGGCGTGGCCGCCGGGTCGCCGATGTCAGACAGCGTGTCGCCCGCCGTCCGGCGGACGGTCGGCGAGCTGTCCTTCAGCGCCTCGTACAACAGCTCCATCGCTTCCGGCGTGCGCAGATCGCCGAGGTAGACGACCGCCAGGCGGCGGGTCTGCATCTTCTCGTCATGCAGCGCCTGACGGATGATCGGCAGCCGCTCCTCGGTCGGCTGCATGCCGTCCAGGGCGGCATAGCGAACCTTCCAGTCGGCGCTCTGCATCGCCTCGGCGAGCTCGGCGTCGCTCAGCTCGCGCCGCTCCTCTTCAAACTCGCTCTCGCTGGCACCATGGGCGATCGCCTGCTCGATGACCTGCTTCAGCCGATCCTCGGGGAACGCCGCTTCAAGCTCTTGCTCGACCTCACCGGCGATATCCTCCAGCTCCCCATAGCGGACGCCGTAATCCTTCAGTTTGCGCTCCTTGATCATCGTCGCCGCGGTGACTTCCATTACGGCTTTCGTAAAGCGGTCGGACAGCGCCCGGCGAACCTCTTGAGTGCCCGATTTCACGCGGATCTGCATCGGGATGCCCCGGAAAAACTGCACGAACACTTCCGCCTCGCCGTAGTGGCTGCCGGCTTCCGCGTCTTCTTCCGTGAATTGGCTTGTCAGGCCCTCCTGACCGAACCGCTCCTGCACTTCGCCAAGGATGGCGGACCAGTCCGCGCTGCCCTGGCGTTCCAAGGCGACAAAGTCAAGGGTATGGAACACGCTCTTGACCCCCTGGATATGCAGCATCTCCCGGATCCAAGCCGGGGCGGAGCGTTCATTGTCAAGCGTATATGTTTTGCGGATACCGGGCTCCAGACTCTCATCCAGGTGCAGCTTCATAGAGTTCGGGCTCGGCGTTGGCTCGATAAATTTGATCTTCACAGATAAAGACCTCCTTCTTCTTCAATACCTTTTACTATTGAAAAAAATGATACAACTCATTCCTATATAGATGAATCCATCTATCTACAACTACAGTTTACCTCACTTTGCCCCCAAACATAAACCTTTTGCCGCGGATAGAAAACGGATGGAAGGACGACAATGACTAAGAGGTTACCAAGCTGCATAGAAGGAGCTGTACTGCCGCGTGATATTCACCATTTATTTCGCGCCGATGCTGATTGTCGTCGTGACGATGATGCTTTTGGCGCTGTACGTCATTCATTACTCCGACCTTCATGACGAATAATTCATAGACTTAGCGGCAAGCGAGCTTGGGATAGAGGGATGCATTCGAGCGTCAGCGCTAGTGGTACACAGGGTTTCGGATCGGGTAAAATGGAATAAACAGCGATTACACCCGGGAAGGAGGGGGACTCTTGCCGAAGATCCGTTACAATAACATGGATAATGTCAGTACGGATAAAACGTTGAAGCAGTTCAGACAGTGGCGCCAGGAGCGGCGGCAGAAGAAAAAAGACTACAGCTTCCAAATCCCGAATATGCCGCCGGATCTGGAGTATCTGCACGGCAACCGGCAGGATACGTCGATTACCTGGATCGGCCACTCCACTTTTTTCATCCAGTATGAGGGCCTCAACATTATGACGGACCCGGTCTGGGCCAAAAGAATGGGCTTTGAGCGGCGCCTTGGCGCGCCCGGTCTCCTGATCGATGATGTGCCGCCGGTGGACATCATTCTCATATCGCACTCCCACTATGACCATATGCACATGGCTTCCATCCGGAAGCTGTACCGGGCGGGCACGACGCTGATCGTTCCGGTCGGCCTCCGCGCGAAGATGGTCCGCAAAGGGTTCCACAATTGCCGGGAGCTGAAGTGGTGGGAGCATGTAGTCATCGGCCAGGTGAAGATCAGCTTCGTCCCGACGCAGCACTGGACTCGCCGCACGCCGTTTGACACCAACACCTCGCACTGGGGCGGCTTTGTGCTGGAGCCGCATGAGACAGGGGAAGCCGGTAACGCCGGAGCGGAAGACGGCACCAGGATGCTGCCGCCCAACGTCTATTTTGCGGGGGACAGCGGGTATTTTGCCGGCTTCAAAGAGATTGGCCGGCGCTTCAACCTGCATGTAGCGCTGATGCCGATCGGGGCGTATGAGCCCGAGTGGTTTATGACGTCGCAGCACGTCAATCCCGAAGAGGCGCTGCAGGCTTTTCTGGATGTGGGGGCCGATATGATGATCCCGATGCATTACGGCACGTTCCGCCTGGCCGACGATACGGCCCGGGAGGCGCTGGACCGGATGGAGGCAGAGCGGGTCCGACTCGGTCTGAGTGAGGAGCGGATTAAAGTGATGCATTACGGGGAGACGCTGACGATCCATCCGGAGCGGAGGTAGTCCGGATACCGAACAGGAATCGGATACGTCGATAGATCCATAAGAAACACCGGAAAGGCCGCCGGGCGGCTTCTTTCCGGTGTTTTTGCATGGACCCTTCCCTTACACCATGGTGAATTCGAGCGGTTTGGACAATGATCCCCCATCCTTCCATGTTGGGGTCCTTTTGATATCTCTTAGCGCGAGCGGGAATAGAAATAGATAAAAACGATTATATTGATAGAGATAGGCAATGATAGGACAAACGTCCGGGTAGGGGAAGGAATACCCGGGCTCGGCCGAATCCGCGGGCTATACTTTGTTCCTTCTATTATGAAATGGGCTTCGAACGCACGTTGATTTATGCTATAATGTGCTGAAGCCTACTAGCGAAAGGAATGGTAATACTTCATGATCAGTACAAGCGGCGTGACACTCCGTTACGGAAAACGCGCACTTTTTGAAGATGTAAATATAAAATTTACGCCAGGCAACTGCTACGGTTTGATCGGCGCCAACGGAGCCGGCAAGTCGACGTTCCTCAAGATCCTCTCCGGCGAAATCGAGCCGAACCAGGGCGAGGTTCACATGACACCGGGCGAACGCCTTGCGGTGCTAAAGCAGAACCATTTTGAATACGACGAGTATCCGGTTTTGGAAACCGTCATCATGGGTCACAGCCGTCTGTATACCATTATGAAGGAAAAGGATGCGCTGTATGCGAAAGCGGACTTTTCCGAGGAAGACGGACTTCGTGCGGGTGAGCTTGAAGGCGAATTCGCCGAACTGAACGGATGGGACGCCGAGCCTGACGCGGCTGCGCTCCTGATCGGCCTTGGCATTCCGCGCGAGCTGCACGACAAGAAGATGGTGGAGCTCTCCGGCAATGAGAAGGTCCGCGTCCTGCTGGCGCAGGCGCTGTTCGGCCGTCCGAACAATCTGCTGCTCGACGAGCCTACCAACCACTTGGACCTCGAATCGATTCAGTGGCTCGAGAACTTCCTGATGGACTACGAAGGCACTGTCATCGTCGTATCCCACGACCGTCACTTCCTGAACAAGGTATGTACGCATATCGCGGATATCGACTTCGGCAAAATCCAGCTGTACGTGGGTAACTATGACTTCTGGTACGAATCCAGTAAATTGGCGCTGGAGCTCCAGCGCGAGTCCAACAAGAAGAAGGAAGAGAAGATCAAGGAGCTGCAGGCATTTATTCAGCGGTTCTCCGCGAATGCTTCCAAATCCAAGCAGGCGACTTCCCGGAAGAAGCAGCTGGATAAAATTACGCTGGACGATATCCGCCCTTCCAACCGGAAATATCCGTTCCTCCATTTCAAGCCGGAGCGTGAAGCAGGCAAGCAATTGCTGACGGTAGACCGTATCACGAAGACCGTTGAAGGCGAGAAGGTGCTGGATGAGCTGAGCTTCGTCGTGAACAAAGGCGATAAGATCGCTTTTGTCGGCCCGAATGGACTGCCGAAGTCGATGCTGTTCGAGGTGCTGATGGGCAAGGCGGAGCCGGACGCGGGCGAGTTCTCCTGGGGCGTTACAACGACACAGGCGTACTTCCCGAAAGACAACTCCGAATATTTTGACGGGGTGGACCTGAACCTGGTGGAATGGCTTCGCCAATTCTCCAAGGATCAGGACGAGACGTTCCTGCGCGGCTTCCTGGGCCGGATGCTGTTCTCCGGGGAAGAAGCGCTGAAGAAGGCGAGCGTTCTCTCCGGGGGAGAGAAGGTGCGCTGTATGCTGGCCAAGATGATGCTGAACGGCGCGAACGTGCTGCTCCTCGACGAGCCGACGAACCACTTGGACCTCGAGTCCATCACCGCGCTGAACAACGGGCTGATCGACTTCGACGGCACGATCCTGTTCACGTCGCATGACCATCAGTTCATTCAGACGATCGCCAACCGGATCATCGAAATTACGCCGAACGGCATCATTGACAAAGTCATGACATACGACGAGTATCTGGAAAACGATGAAATCAAGGCCCTGCGCGAGCAGATGTATCCGCAGGAAGTTTAACGCTTCAAGCCATGAAAAAAAGCTGCCATTCCCTTAAGCGGGGGTGGCAGCTTTTCTGTGTTGTCCGTAAAGCCTGTGGCTTGTTTAGGACCCGCCGGTGCGGCGGCGCTGATTGTTGGGCTTTTTCGTGTTTTGGCTCTTCATCGCGTGCGGGGCATTGCTTTGGAAGCCGCCGGGCTTACCGCCCTTGTTCTGCTGCTTCTTCTGCTCCAGCTTCGCGCGGATGGCGTCGGCCAAATTGACCTTTTTGGCGTCCTGATTATCCGTCATGGGTAGGGTTCCTCCCTTTGGGGTTGTGTCCTTATTCTAGCTGTTTTTGCGGCTCCCCACAAGAGATGGGAGAGACAAAACCTCTTGAACATAAGCAACTATGTTTCTCTAGACCCACACGACTTTCGTTTGCTAGGATAAAAAAGTGCCTTTGGGCATGAAACGGTGAAAGGGGCCAACGAACTTGGATCATATCTATGAAGATATCCGAAAAGGGGAACGCGGCGCCTGGATCAGCATTGCGGCGTATTTGATCCTCTCCGCGGGCAAGCTGGTCGGCGGCTACTTCTTTGCGTCCAGCGCCCTGCTTGCAGACGGGTTTAACAATCTGACCGATATCGTGGCGTCGGCCGCCGTGCTGATCGGCCTGCGGATATCGCAGAAACCGCCGGACTCAGACCACCCGTACGGTCATTTCCGTGCAGAGACGGTAGCATCGCTGATCGCTTCGTTTATTATGGGCATGGTCGGTATTCAGGTGCTGGTGGAGGCGGCCAAATCCCTGTTTATGGGCAAAGAAGCCTCGCCGGATTTATGGTCAGCCGGCGTGGCGGCTGTCTGCGCTGTATGCATGCTGTTCGTCTATTTATATAATAGAAAGCTGGCCAAGGAGATTAAGAGCCAGGCCTTGATGGCGGCCGCCAAAGACAATCTGTCCGACGCGCTGGTCAGTATCGGGGCGGCGGTCGGGATTGTCGGGGCACAGTTCGGCCTGCCATGGCTGGATGTGGTGGCGGCATTTGCCGTAGGTCTGCTGATCTGCAAGACGGCCTGGGATATTTTCCGCGATTCCACCTACCGCTTGACTGACGGGTTCGATCAGGAGGAACTCCGCGATTTGCGGGGCACCATTGCCAAAACCCCCGGCGTTGAAGGCATCAACGATGTGAAGGCCAGGGTTCACGGCAATCATGTCCTGGTCGATGTCGTCATCGTGGTTGACCCCACCCTCAGCCTGATCGAAGGGCATGCCATCAGCGACAAGATCGAAGAGCGGATGAAGAAAATTCATAATATTATGAACGTCCACGTCCATGTGGAGCCTCGGGAGAAAAGCTTGTGAAGGCCGGTTCCTTTGAAAAGCTCCCGTGTTCTTGATCAGCTTCAGTGAACAGCCGCAGTGCATAAGCATTGTGGCTGTTTTTGCGTTCGCCCGTAGCCTTTCGGAGAAATGGTCTCAGCAATGGGTCTGACGAAGCGTGAAAATTAAAATTGGAAAACGGTTCCAACGTAGCAGGTAATTATGAAGTTTGTGGGATATCCAGTTGGAGAAATTCGATGAATAATGACATAGATGGAGGGATTTTACAAATTCCTGCGTCAAATCATGCTTACGATGGAAAGGAGTAAGGCTGTGAACAGAACGTTGTGGCGATTGTGGACTGCTTGCACTGCCGGATTGCTGGTGATGGTTGGGATGTGGCCCGGATTCAGCCTTGCGGCTGCCGAACCGACGCGGTCGGCGATTGAATGGTCCAAGGATTACGGAAGGCAGTCCAGCGGAGAGGGAGTCATCCCTACATCAGACGGTGGCTATCTAGCCCTGGGCGATATCTATGACTCGTATCAAAAGGCCTATGTGGTAAAGCTGGATGGAGAAGGGCAGGTGGAATGGGAGCAGAAGCTGGCTTATTATGACTGGGGGTCCAGTACGGCATACCGGGCCATTGAGACCAAGGACGGGGGTTATCTCATTGCAGGGAACACGGGTGAAGAGTTTGAGCCGATTCGGCAGCTGTTCCTGATCAGGCTGGATGCATCGGGGAATGTGGTGTGGCAGAAGGTCATGGATGCACAAGGGTATGATCAAAACCCGAAAGCCATTGTCGAGACGGAGGACGGCAGCTTTTTGATCGCCGGAAGCGGGATCGTCCACTGGGTTGCTTATGACAGAGCTTATATCGCCAAGATCGATCAAAATGGGAATACGCTGTGGTACAACCAGTACAGTTTTTCGGGGAGCGACTATTTAACCGATCTGATTCCCGCGAGCGACGGGGGTTACATCGCTGTCGGCCACGCAGGTATGGTGGAATATGAATCGAGAGAACATGATGCGATGCTGGTAATGAAGATCGATGATCAAGGCAAAGAGGTGTGGTCGAAGCAAACGGTCGAGCCGCGCAGCGGCTGGACAGCCTACTCGGTCATTCCGGCCGAGGACGGAGGCTATATGATCTTGAGCCGTAAATCCGTTAACGGCAATGGCGTGCCGGTACTTACCAAGACGGATCTGACCGGACAGGTGCAATGGGAAAAGACATACCCGGATGGTGCCAATTCGCAGAATTTCAATCGTCTGGTCCAGACGGAAGAGGGCTACGCGTTGCTGGGTGAACATGTTACATACTTGGACTGGAGCTCAGAGTGGAAGCATCAATACAGCGTGTTAAGCGTCGATCGGAGCGGAGGGCTGATCAGCAGGGAATTGTTCAAGGGGCCTCCGATCTACAGGGTCGGTACCGCATCGGGAACTCCGGATGGAGGTTATATTTTCCCTGGAACCGTTCAGCGGGGAGACAGCGCGAAATTTCAGCTGATGAAGCTCACGCCGCCGGCGGACCAGCCGCCTGTTGAGCGAACACTAACAGGCATCGCATTTTTGGAAAAGGAAAAGAAACTGAAAACAGGTTCAAGCGTCTCCACGGTGCTGCAAGCGGTATATGATGACGGAACCCGAAGCGATTTGTCCAACGCCGCAGTCTACGTTTCGGGGGACGCTGCGATTGCCGAAGTCGACGCATTAGGCCGAATCACGGGAAAGGAGCCGGGAGACACCTATGTGGAAGCATCTTACGAGGGTTATACAGCAAGATTGAACGTGACAGTACTGCCGGAAGATACGGGCGAGTATGATCCCCTGAACGGCTATCTCGAGCTGGATTCGTCCCAATACTCGCTTTCGGAAGGTTCGACGCTGGATATCAAGGTTTTTTTGTATGACTATTCGACACAGACGAGATCGGATATTACCAAGCAGGTTCAATTCAGCAGCAGTCATCCGGACGTTGCCGAAGTGGACGGGGAAGGAAATCTGATCGGTCATAAGCCGGGCTTGACCCAGATCTCTGCCCAATATAAGGGAGGCCGGACGATGGCCTCGGTCCAGGTCGTCCGCGCCGCTGCTCCAATCGGAACTGACCTTCCGGATCAAGGCGGGACGGATAGCGGGGAGGATCTTGAGAATTCAGTAGAGGAATAATCGTGTAAAGTTTCGTCTGGTGAAAACATGGGATGAACAACGCTGGCTCAACACAGGGCCGGCCTTGTTCTTTTGGTTCCGTGCAGGTATTTCCTTAATGTTCCCTGATTTCCAGGGACCAGGCGTATTTAAGACCATAGACCTGTTTTATACCAACATTTGGAGTGTGTTTTTGTGTAAAAAGGGCCATGCGGTTTCTCGATCCTCCTGCCTATAATGAGAGCAAGCGCTAAGCGGGCCGGCGTTCCCCGGTTTCTACAAGCGACTCAGACATCTCAAGGAGGAATGAAATGATTAACATCAAGAAAAGCTTACTCGGATGCCTGCTATTATCCGCTGCCATTTCTGCAGCCGTCATCATCCCGACCGGACATGAGGCTCAAGCGGCATCGGCAATCAGCCAGGTTCAAGCACAGGGCCAGGTCGGCGTTATTCAGGCCTCGGTGAATCTTCGGGACAAGCCTTCCCAGTCCAGTAACGTCCTCGGTTATGTGAAAAAAGGAGAGACCGTGCAGATATTGGAGAAAAGCACGGCTTATTATTATAAAGTGAAGACTTCGTCGGGCCAGGTCGGTTACGTCAGCACTCGCGAAAAATACATAGCCGTTAAGGGCACCGGTTCGGCATCCCAGCCGAGTACGGGATCCTCTGAAGCGGCACCGCCCGTCTCCGCGGAAAATACAAATGCCATGATCGAAAAGGTCATCCAGACCGGCATGAAATATCTGGGGACCCCTTACGAGTTTGGTTCCAACCGGAATACGACGACCACGTTCGACTGTTCGGATTTTACCCGCCAAATCTTCAAAGAAGCTGCAGGCGTCGTGCTTCCGGCGGATTCCAGACAGCAGGGCTCCTGGGTGAAGGAAAACAGCGGAGCTGTATACAACACGGATCAGCTGAAGCGGGGGGATCTCGTGTTCTTCATGAGTTACCGCGGATCCAGCGCTTCCGCATACCAAGGCATTGATAAGTCCAGCCAGCGGATTACCCATGTGGCGGTGTATCTGGGCGACGGCAAGCTGCTGCATACCTACTCCAACCAGGCCGGCGGCGTTACGGTATCGGATTTCAGCAACTCTTGGAAGCTGAGATTTCTGTATGGAGGCAGCGTTCTGAAATAAAGGCCGCGTAAATGCAAAGGACCGGAGAATTCTCCGGTCCTTTGTTGTCCCCCGCAAAGGCTTCGCTGTACGGAAGGTTTGATGATATTCTATGTAGAAGGAACTAAATGACGCCGACACCCGTTAGTAAACTCCTTAGTTCTTTCTATTACTGGCATGTTGCTTTTTGGATGTCTTATTTTACGAGAATCCAGGCAGTTCCGAGCCATGTGTACACTTCCACCCACTCGCCGAGGAGCGATCCAACGCGGTTGCCTGTAGTGTCCACGACTTGCGGAGCAAGGACGCTTGCGACTTTACCGCCGGGCTCAAAGTAGAACGGTGTATTTACCGTCAGGATCAGAGGCACCGTAGGCTGCGTTACTTCTTCTCCTGCCGAGATGATCGGCTCAGGTACCAGCTTGGTAGGTTCGGCAACGGTCTCCGACGAGCCTGTGACCGAAGTCGTGGTGGACGGAGTGCTGTTCGTTGTGGACGTTGTGGATGCGCTGTCCGCGAACGCTGCGGTTCCCATGGAAGCCATTAATCCGAGTGCTGCTGCAATAGTGATGATTTTTTTCATAGACTGTGTTCCTCCTTGGAATAGTATGCTTCTACACTATCCAAATAACCCTCTTACAGACAATTGAACCAAGTTATCTAGTAGATCGTAGAAAAAAAGATTGTTTTAGTTTACCATAAATATGGTAGAAGCGTCAGGGAGGATGGTACCAAAAATCCCGGCTGCCTGCTTTTGAAGTAGGCCAAAAATAAAACTTTAGAAATGCGCCGAATGGTGGAGTGAGCTTGCTTTTCGGCAGAAAGGGGGCGGACATGCGCCTAGGGAAGTTTTTGTTTCGGTTCATAATAACGATCATCATCGTGGTCATTATCGCCGCCGGCGTGCTGATCTGGTACATCGCTCCGGACCGCAAGCTGAATTTGAACTATACGGATTTGAATATCCAGGATAAAGCGATGCAGATGCTGAAGACGAAGAAACCGGAAATTACGCTGAACAGCGGAGAGTTGAATGAGCTGGCCAAGAAAGAGCTCATCAAGCACATGGGTGATATGCCCCCGCAGGTTACCGTTACCGGAGCCGAGTTCCGGTTCCATGGGCAGGAGGTTACTGCGGATATTAACGGCAAGTGGGAGTTTATCCCTTTTGGTGCCGAGCTGACCTTCACGATGGATGCCGACGGCAGCGTCATTGTGCTGAAGCATGAATCCACGAGGATCAAGTCGATCCGCGTCCCGGCGGAGACCTGGGGGCTAGGCACCCTTTCCGTGCCGCTCAAGGAGCACTTGCCGGACATCCTTAGAGTGGACGATGTTCAGTTCTTGGATGACGGCGTCAAGCTGACGTTCAAGCTGAACTGGCTGGATCTGCCGTCGCTCTTTTAATGAAACAAAAGATTGTGAGCATTAAAAAAACCAAGCGCCTTCTATCCGAAGGACCGCTTGGTTTTTTTTGCTCATTCTAACCTTTTTCTTATCTCTTTGGGCTTGTTCATCTTCTCGTATCAGCTGCCCTTATACCGTTAAGGCGTTCGGCTGCGGCCGGTAAACAGGGAGATGATAAAGAGAACCAGGAAAATGAAGAACAGCACCTTGGCAATCGTAGCCGCCGCAGATACGATTCCGAAGAATCCGAAGATTCCGGCGACGATCGCAATAATTAAGAAGATAATCGACCATTTCAACATCTTGCTCACCTTTCTTTCCTGTAGAGTTTGGGCGATAAATGACCGGACATACGCCGATAAACCAGCGGGTCCCGTTCACCCTCGTAGTCATACTTAACCGGGCCCAAGGGGAATGAAACAAGCCCTGCCTTTGGTAAAAAACGGCGCTGTTTCGTCATTTGGGCGATAGGGTAACTAACGCTTAAGTGAGCCTTACAGGAAGCATGGAAGGCATCTTGAAGAGACAAGAAAGAGAGGTTATGCACATGATTATGTCGCTTAGTGTCGCGTTAATCGCGGTCGCTTTTGCGGTCCTGGTCGTTTATCTCATTAAAACGCTGCTGGCCGCGAAAAGTTCGCTCGAGAAGACGACGCAAACTCTGCAGGAGGTTCAGCAGACGATCGACGAACTCAGCTATGAGATCAAGCAAATCGTCCGGCACGCCAACGATATTACGGCGGATGTCGAGCATAAGATGAAACAGATTGATCCGGTCATGAATTCGGTGAAAAATTTGGGTGAAGTGCTCAGCGAGTTAACCCTGGCTGCGAAACAGGCTTCCACAACCTTGATTCACAAGTTCAAGCAGCCTAAGCACCAGGTAGAGTCCCGTCCGCGGCACATGCTTGCCTCCGCGTCGACGCCGGAAGAGCGCACGATTGAGTCCTATTCGGCTGTATATGAAACGGGAGCAAAGGCCAAGCCTGCGGCTAACGTGGTGAAGTGGATCGACACCGCCGCGACGGTCTGGCAGAGACTGCGCCGGTAGGACCTATGGCTCAGGCTGGATCCATTGACAACAGAAAGGATGAGAATCATGTTGAAAATGATTACGCTGCTGCTTGGAATGCTGTCACCCTTGTCCTTCGTGTCCGCTGCCCAGCCTGACCCGGGCCATACGGCGAATGCCCAGACTGTCCGGCAGGCCGTCCAGCATACCCCTGATCGCTTTACCGCGTTTGATACGATGAACGGGGTTTCCCTGAACGATACCAAGCAGGAGGTCCTCGCCCACAAGGGCAAGCCGCTGAAAGTGACGCCCGATCCGTTCACCGGCTGCTCGGCTTACGTCTACCAGGACGCGGCGGTCGTGCTCTGCGACGGCATCGTGGACTACGTTCATGTGGGAGCGGCTGCAGGGAAGATGCAAATCAACGGTTCCTGGATCCCTTTGAGCAAATACCAGGTTGCCGATGCTTTAGGGCAGCCGCAGTTCCGTGCGGAGGATGGTGACGTCTACCTTCGCGGACACCATGCCGTCAAGGTTTACACGGATCCGGAAACGGGAAGGCTCGCGGGAGTTGACTTTTTTGACCAAGCGAGTGAATAGCCTGCCGTTTCTTGGAAACAGCGTTTCAACTATACCCGCAGAGGTTAATTAGAACATGTACGGGATCAACAAAGAATAGGAGAGTGAGAACGATGAATTCATCAACCAATACCAAATCATTTGCGAAAGTTGTGGAAAACGGCGTCCAAGCGGTGGAAGAAGTCAATCAGCTGCGCAGCGCGGGTTATGTGTACGACGATATTTTCGTACTGGCCCATGACGGCGACCGGACCGACCGGATTGCGGACACGGCAGGGGCAAGTGAGGTTGGCATTAAAGAAGAAGGCATGTTTGATGCTCTTGCTAATCTGTTCCGTTCACGCGGAGACGAGCTCCGGGCCAAAATCACGTCGCTGGGCTTCACGGAGGCTGAGGCTCAATTTTATGAAAAGGAACTGGATCTGGGCAAGGTGCTGGTAGTTGCCAAAAAGGCATGAGACCGGTATTTCCCGCATACAGAGCATGTCAAAAACATAGATAAGGAATGGGATAACGCTTCCCATTCCTTATCTATGTTTTTGGAACAAGTGGGATATCATGCCCCGAGTTCCAACGACTGATAGACCTTAGATGCTGAAATATTCACACGGTATGGTATATAGTATATAAATAGAGATTTCAACAATTTCATAGGATCGTAAGGAGAGGGTTATGAGAATATTAATTGTTGATGACAATCCGACTAACGTCATAATCATCCGGGAGATTTTAAAGAAAGAAAACTACCGGGATATCGATAAAGCCGCATCGGCAAGAGAAATGTTTGAAATCTTGGGGGCTGACGGCTATGCCAAAGAAGGTCAGCCGAAGGCATCCAATTTTGATTTAATTCTGCTCGATATGATGATGCCTGAAATGGATGGGATCGAAGCCTGTCAGGTGATCCAGAAAAACGAGCATCTCAAGGATATACCGATCATCATGGTCACGGCGGTGGGAGATTCCAAAAAGTTAGCCGAGGCGCTGGATGCCGGAGCGGTCGACTATGTGACCAAACCGATCAACAAAGTGGAGCTGATGGCCCGGATCCGCCTGGCACTCCGTCTCAAACATGAGAAGGACTGGCATAAGGAGCGCGATCAGCGGATTCAGGAGGAACTGAGATTGGCTGCGCTGGTTCAGAACGCGGTGCTGAGTCCCGCTATTGAGGACGAGCTGTTTGAGGTCCACGCCATTTATCAGCCTTCCGCCGAGCTTGCCGGTGATCTATATGCCTGGTATTCCCTCGGCAACGGCCGTTACGGTGTCATTCTTTTGGATATGATGGGCCATGGCATCTCGTCGTCCCTGTTTACGATGTTCATCGCGTCGGTCCTGAAGGATACGGTAACGACCTATGTGGAGCCGGAGAAAGTGATCCAGGAGCTGAACCGCCGGTTTAACCAGCTTCACATCGAAAATGAGCTTGTCCAATATTATTTTACGGCGATTTATTTAGTCGTGGATACCTCAATGAAACGGATTGACTACGTCAACGCCGGGCATCCCCCAGCTATATTTTTCCAACAGAACGGAGACATGCTGCTGCTTGACCGGGCATGCTGTCCGGTCGGCTTATTCGACAAGATGGATATCGATCCGCAGACCTTGTCTTACGAAGGGGAAGGCCATATTGCGCTGTACACCGACGGCTTGCTGGAACTGGTCCAGGGCGATCATGACGAACAAGTCGACTTTTTGGTCAGCCACCTGAAGCATTCGCATGAATGGAATGAAGAGAAGATGTACCAGGCATTTTTTGAAGACCACGGAACCCAGGAGCGGGAAGACGATAAATGTCTCGTCTGGATTTCGTTAAAAGAGGGAGCGAATGAAGAATGAAACTGAAGACTAAGCTGGTGATCGGCTTCGGTTCGCTCATGCTCATTTTGATTGCTTTGACGGTGGTCGGCTACGACCGCATGAATTATATGAACAAGCAAATGGATCGTATCTATGAGGACCGGTATTTGAAAGTGCGGTATTCCACCGGGGTCCGGAGCGAAGTGAACGATATGTCCAGGTTCGTTATGAGCATGATGCTGAATCACAACGTGGCGACAGATAACAGCACTTCCGAGATCAACGATATGATCGCCAAGGGCGAACAAAGTTTGCAGAAGCTGAATGCAACCACCACCTCTCCTGAGGAAAAACAAATGCTGAACCGCGTTCAGAAGGCGTGGTCGGATTATAAGGAATATATCAACAAGCAGTCCGCCTTGTTATCCAAAGGGATGATGGACGATGCCAACACCTACCGAAATGCAAGTGGAACCCCGATCCAGCAGGAAGCGATAGACAGCATCAATGCGCTTTCCGAATATCAGGATCTGCTGGTCGATCAGCAGATCAGTAACGCCAAAGCAGCGTACAACCGGTCCGTTCAAATCACGACCGCCATTATGATTGCCGGTCTACTGCTTGGACTTGCCGTTATTCTGTGGGTCATCTCCACCATCACGAGGGGACTCGGCGTCGTGAACATGATGATCAACAGCTTTGCCAAAGGCCGGATCCAGGCCATCCGCCGGATTAAGGTGACCTCAAGAGATGAAATCGGCCAGGTGGCCCATGTGTTCAAGGAAATCGCCGAAGACCTGGAAGAGAAGCAGGAGCTGGAGCAGAACTACCTCCAGGCCCAGAAGGACCAGAACTGGCTTAATTCCAATGCGAGCCGGGTTACCGAGCTTCTTCGTGGCATCAATTCCAGCAAGCAGGTGTCCCAAATGTTCATCAGCGAGTTTACTCCGATCATCGGGGCGGCCTATGGGGCTATATATATTCAGGACGATGATAAAAATCCGAATATGCTGTCTCTTGGCGGAACATACGCAGGCCAGGGGGAACGCTCGCCGAGAGGCAGAGTTGAAATCGGAGAAGGGCTGGTCGGGCAGAGCGCTTTGGACCGCAAACCGATTATCACCGAGCTGCCGGAAGACTACCTGTCAGTGGACTCGGCCTTTGGTTCGGCGAAGCCGGCTCATCTGCTGATCTATCCGGTCGTGTTTGAAGACGAGCTGCTTGGCGTCATTGAAATGGCGTCGTTCGAGCCGTTCAGCGAGCTGGCCAGACAGCTCTTGTCCCAACTCACCGCGAGTCTGGGCGTCATTATTAATAACATTAACCGCCGCGTTCGCGTCGAGGAGCTTCTGCGTGAATCGCAGGCGCTGACCGAGGAGCTGCAGTGCCAATCCGAGGAGCTGCAGACCCAGCAGGAGGAGCTGCGCCGCTCCAACGAAAATCTGGAGGAGCAGACCGAAGCGCTCAAGCGCTCCGAGGATTTGCTGCAGCGCCAGCAGGAGGAGCTCGAGCATTACAATACCGAGCTGATCGGCAAGACGCGCGCGCTGGAAGAGCAGATGCAGCAGCTTGAGGAGAAGAACATCGAGGTTGAAGAGGCGAAGGCCAGACTGGAGCAGCAGGCGATGCAGCTGGCGGTGACCAGCAAATACAAGTCGGAGTTCCTGGCGAATATGTCCCACGAGCTCCGCACGCCGCTCAACAGTCTGCTGATCCTGTCGCAGCTCCTGTCCGAGAATAAGGAAGGAAACCTGAGCGATAAGCAGAAGGAATACGCTCATACGATCTACATGTCGGGCGCCGATCTGCTCAAGATGATTGATGAAATTCTGGATTTGTCCAAGGTCGATGCCGGCAAAATGGAGATCAACTCCGAAACGGTGCCGATCGAGGAATGGCAGACCTTCGTCAACCAGAATTTCAAGCCGCTGGCCCATTCGAAGCAGGTTGCGCTTCACGTTCACGTGGACAACGATGTGCCGGATTCCGTCGTTACCGACGGATACCGGGTCAAGCAGATCCTGCGCAACCTGTTGTCCAATGCCTTTAAATTCACCAGCCAGGGTTCGGTCGTGTTCACGGTCCGCCGGGCGGATCCGGAAGCCCTGCCGGCTTATCTGGACCGGACCAAGGAATATATCGCGGCGGCCGTCAAGGATACGGGCATTGGCATTCCGAAAGATAAGACCGACCTGATCTTTGAGGCGTTCCAGCAGGTGGACGGCACGACCAGCCGCAAGTATGGCGGTACCGGACTTGGCCTTTCCATCAGCCGTGAGCTGTCCCGCCTGCTTGGCGGAGGGATCGAAGTCGAATCGGTCGAAGGGCATGGCAGCTGCTTTACGCTGTATCTGCCGGTCACGGAGGAGAAGCCGGAGGCATCTTCTTCCGCTCAGGACGAGGCTGCCGTTTCCAGCGAGCTGATGCTGCCCAAGCCGGCGCAGAACATGGTGGATGAAGAGGAATCCGCCATCAACGCGGCGGAGCCTCTGGAAGACGACCGCGAGCGGATTGCCGATAAAGATAAGGTACTGCTCATCATTGAGGATGACATCAAATTTGCCCGTATTCTGATGGATATGGCGCGGGGGAGAGGCTTTAAGGCCCTCGTGGCGATGCAGGGCGATGTCGGCCTGCAGATGGCCAAAACGTACTTGCCGGATGCGGTCATCCTGGATATCCAGCTTCCGGTCATGGACGGCTGGGCGATCCTGGGCGAGCTGAAGGGAGACTCGGCAACCCGCCATATTCCGGTTCACATCATATCGGTATCGGATGAAGTGAAGCAGGGCCTGAAAATGGGGGCCATTGCCTATTTGAAGAAGCCTTCCAGCAAAGCGTCCCTGGAGCATGCCTTCTCGCATATTGAATCGTATACCGAGCAGTCGCTGAAGCATCTCCTCATCGTTGAGGACGATGACATCCAGCGCCGTTCGATTATTGAGCTTATCGATCACGATGACGTGGCCATCACCGCCGTGTCCACCGGCAAGGAGGCGCTCAGCGAGCTGCGGAAGAAACGCTACGACAGCATGGTGCTCGATTTGATGCTGAGCGATATGACCGGCTTCGAGCTGCTGGATCAGATCCAGCAGGACGAGAACCTGGGCTACCTTCCGATCATTGTGTACACCGGCAAAGATCTCGACAGCAAGGAAGAAATGCGCCTGCGCCAATACACCGAGTCCATTATTATCAAGGACGTGAAATCGCCTGAGCGCCTTCTGGACGAAACTACCTTGTTCCTGCACCGGGTAGAAGCCAATCTGCCTGAGGACAAGCGTCAAATCTTGCAGAAGCTTCATAACAGGGAAGCGCTGTTTGAAGGGAAGAAAATCCTCCTCGTCGACGACGATATCCGGAACGTCTTTGCGCTATCGAGCGTTCTGGAGAATTACGGCATGGAGGTAACCTTCGCCGAGAACGGACGCGAGGCGATCGATATCCTGACCGGAGGCCAGCCGTTCGATTTGGTGCTGATGGATATGATGATGCCGGAGATGGACGGATATGAGGCGATGCGGCAGATTCGCCAGATACCTCAGTTCCATAAGCTTCCGATTATTGCCTTGACCGCCAAGGCGATGAAAGAAGACCGCTCCAAGTGTATCGAGGCCGGTGCTTCCGATTACGTGAAGAAGCCGATCCAAACGGAACAGTTATTATCCCTGATGAGGGTTTGGTTGTATTCGTAAGGGCAATAACGGGGTAATAGGTAATAGCATTACATTTTCATCTTTGAAGCAAACGTAAGCAGGAGGAAAGAGAATGGATTTGGGGCATACAGATCAGGACATCCCCGTAAAGGATGAGACGGAACGGGAAGATATCGAGCTTGAGCTTCTTCTGGAAGGCATTCACCGTTTATATGGTTACGATTTCCGCAATTATGCGATTCCGTCGCTCCGGCGCCGGATATGGCATTTTATACGTGCGGAAAGTTTAAGCAATATTTCACAGCTTCAGGAGAAGGTGCTTCATCACCGGCCCGTTTTTGAGCGGCTGGTTCATAATCTGTCGATTCCCGTCACAGAGATGTTTCGCGATCCGAACCTCTTTCTGACTTTTCGAAAAAAGATCGTCCCCCTGCTGAGAACCTATCCGTATATCCGCATCTGGCATGCAGGCTGCTCCACCGGAGAAGAGGTCTACTCCATGGCGATTCTGCTGCATGAAGAGGGACTTCTGGACAAGGCGAGGATTTACGCCACGGATATGAACGACCGTTCCCTGGAGCAGGCGAAGCAGGGGATCTTCGGGATTGAGAAAATGAAGCTGTATACGAAAAATTATATTGAGGCGGGCGGAACCCGTTCCTTTTCCGAGTATTATACCGCCAAGTATAACTCGGTGATATTCCAGCCCTTTCTAAGCAAAAATATGATCTTTGCGGAGCATAATCTGGCAACGGACCGCTCCTTCAACGAGTTTAACGTTATATTTTGCCGTAATGTGATGATCTACTTTAACGACACGCTCAGGGATCATGTCCACGGCCTGTTTTATGAAAGCTTAAGCCGTTTCGGAATTTTGGTTCTTGGAGCAAAAGAGTCGATACAGTTTACGGAATACAGTGATTCTTACGAACCGCTGGATCGTGTGGAGAAAATCTACAGGAAGATTAACTAGAGAAGTGGGAGGATTCCATGGGGTCTCAAGAACCGATTCATATTCTGCTGGTTGATGACCGTCCGGAGAACTTACTCGCCCTGGAAGCAGTGCTGGAGAGTGAGCAATATAATCTTGTGAAGGCGACCTCTGGTGAGGAAGCGCTCCGGTGCCTGCTGAAGGATGAGTTTGCTGTGATAATACTGGATGTTCAAATGCCAGGTATGGACGGGATTGAAACAGCCAAATTGATCAAGGCAAGGGATAAAACGAAGGACATTCCGATCATCTTCATTTCAGCGAACAGTAAAGAAGCCGAGCATTTATTCGCAGGTTATTCAGCCGGTGCGATCGATTATATGGTGAAGCCGTTTATCCCGCAAATCCTGAAGTCCAAAATTGAAGGCTTTGTGGAAATGTACTTGACCAACAAAAAGCATAAAACCCAGTCCATGCTGCTGCAGCAAAAAACGCAGGAGCTGGAAAAAGCCAATCAGGAGCTCATTAAAGCCAAAGAGGCGGCTGAAATCGCGGCCAAGGCCAAAACTGAATTTTTGGCGATGATGAGCCATGAAATCCGCACGCCGATGAACGGCGTGATCGGTATGGTGGATCTGCTGATGGAAACCGAGCTTAAGGAAGAGCAGCTGGAATATACGGAGATCATCCGCAAAAGCGCCGACGCTCTGGTCACGGTGATCAACGACATCCTCGATTTTACCAAGATGGAATCCGGGAAAATGGAGATGGAGGAGCATCCGTTTGAGCTGCAAAACTGCATCAAGGAAGTATTCAGCCTCTTTTCTATGGAAGCAGGGAAAAAGGACCTGGAGCTGGTGTACTTTATCGATGAAGCAATCCCCCCCATCATTTACGGGGATATGGCCCGCCTGCGTCAGGTGCTGATCAATCTGATCTCCAACGCGGTGAAGTTTACGCATCAGGGCGGAGTCTATCTGATGGTGTCACTACGGGAAAGAGCCGAAGACGGCAGCCTCATGATCGAATTTGCGGTGAAGGATACCGGTATTGGCATTACGCCGGATAAGCAAAACCGCTTGTTCCAGCCGTTCTCCCAGCTGGATTCTTCGATGACCCGGAAATACGGGGGCACGGGGCTGGGACTGGCCATCTGCAAATCGCTCGTTGAAATGATGGGCGGCGGCATTTACGTGGAATCGACCGAGGAGAAGGGTGCCACGTTTATCTTTACGATCCGGACGAGCGAGCCTGAATCGGATGACGGCATGATGGGCATGGGCGACGACCTGCCTGTTTCCCTGCCGTCCGCAAAAGACGAAGAACCGCTGATTCTCGTGGTAGACGACCATCCGGTCAACCAGAAGCTGATGGTGAGCATGCTGGGCAAGCTGGGATTGAGAGCAGAAGTGGCCGAGGACGGGAGGCAGGCGGTGGATAAAATCCGCGCCAATCCGGTGTACCGGCTGATCTTCATGGATTTGCAAATGCCGGTCATGGACGGTCTGGAGGCCACGGCCCTTATCCGCGAGATGCAGCCACAGGGATACCGGCCGGTTATCATCGCCATGACCGCCAATGTGATGGAAGGCATCCGAAGCCGGTGCAGGGAAGCCGGAATGGACGATTATATCAGCAAACCGGTCAATATGAAATCGGTGAAGGAGATTCTGATGAAGCATCCGGTGCCTGCACAAAGCAAAGGCTTGCAGACCTCCGATGCCAACTCCATGTGACGGGGTCCAAATATTGCCAGGCATAAGCTTGTGTACAAGCTGATTCAAACGGGGGAATTTAGGGTTAACTGTTCTTATACAAGAAAAACAAAAAATTCGGGAGAGAATGTCTATGAATACGAATAAGAACGAAAAATTCAATGCAACGACAGAACGCCATGAAGGTTCCTGCACGGTCTACCTGAGCGGGGAACTGGATTTATCGGTGGCGCCCGACTTCAGGCTTGTCATGGAACCGCTTGTTGGGGATTCCGAAATCGATCTAGTGATTAACTTGAAGGATCTGAAATATATCGATAGCACAGGGATCGGCATTCTATTGTCCATATTGAAGGCCAGACATGGGATGGATGCCCGTTTTGTTGTGGAAGAGGTTCCTTCCCAAATCCAAAGGCTGTTTGACATGACGGGTATTGCGAAGTTTTTTGCCGCGAGTAGGAATTCCCAATAGGAAAGGATCGAAGACAGTATGAATGCTGAAGTTCAAAAAGTCGTAATAACATTACCGGCCAATGCTGATTTTGTAGATATCGTAAGATTGAACTTGTATGGAATCGCATCGAAGATGGGTTTTTCTTATGAGGACATTGAAGATATGAAGGTAGCCGTATCGGAAGCTTGTAACAACTCCGTTTTGTATGCTTATGGTCAGGAAGGCGGCATGGTGGAAGTAACGTTCGAAATCGGCAATGACCAATTGTCCATCAAGGTCAAGGACGACGGGGAGAGCTTTGACCGGATGAACCGTACCGAAAACACCGTGACATTGCATGACAAAGACCTTCATGATGTGGAAATCGGGGGACTCGGCTTCTACTTGATGGAGGCGCTCATGGACGATGTGATGGTAGATAATGAGGCCGGACGCGGCACCCAGGTGGTTATGACCAAACGGCTCATGAGAAGTGAGGAGAAAGTATGAACGATAAGGTGACTCCCCCCGAGTCCATGAGCGAGGCGGTCGGTCTGATCTGGGAATACCAGCAGACGAAAGACAACGATATCGCCACCGTGCTTATCCAAAAATATGAACCGATGGTCAAGATGGCCGCGGGTAAAATCGCCCGTAACCGCCCGGACCTCTACGAGGACTTGTACCAGGTCGGCCAGATGGCTCTGATCCGGCTGCTGCAGCAGTATGACATCAGCTTGGGCATTCCGTTTGAACCGTATGCTATGAAGAGCATGATCGGGCATATGAAAAACTTTTTACGGGATAAGTCCTGGTATATCCAGGTTCCAAGAAGGATCAAAGAGAAGGGCGCACTCGTCCAGCAGGCTATTGATGAGTTAACCGTCAAGCTGGAGCGTTCGCCGGACGTCCGCGAAATCGCCGAATTCCTGGATCTGTCGGTGGAAGAAACGGTAGAGGTCCTGGCCGGACGCGAATGCTACCACTATGTTTCACTGGACTCTCCGCTGTCCCAGGAAGAAACGGGTGCAACGCTCGGTGAACTGATCAGTTCGGACGTCAACGACTATGATTCGGTGGAAAAACGGATGGACCTCCAGCAGGCGATGAGCCAGCTGAAGGAACAGGAGCAGAAAGTGCTGCTGCTTGCCTTCCAGGATGGTGAATCCCAGCGCTCAATCGCCCAGAAGCTGGGGGTTTCCCAGATGAGCGTCTCGCGGATTCAGAAGCGCGCAACGGAAAAGCTGAAAGAAATCATGTCTAATTCATACCAATGACGGACAAGCTTATGTTAGGTAACGAGTCAACCGGAAGTTCGTAAGGACACGCCAGTTCTCCCTTGAGAATATACGGCGTGTCCTTTTTGGTGAACAAAGATATGGATGGTGAGATAGAGGAGGCGGGGTCATATGGCGGCTGAGGTTTCAAGCAATATATTATCTTTTGCGGGCCACTGGACATGGCATGATCTGGTGGTGGAGGACTGGTCATCGGAAGACTTCAGGCAGCTGCAGGAGGCATGCCCCCTGATCGAGGAATGGCTGGAAATCATCCCGAACATCGAACAGAACTATATGTCCGTCCGGTTTCCCAACGGCGTGGATGCCGTCATGTTCGGCACGCTGCCCTACTCGGTCAAAGCGGAAGTGGAGGACAGCGCGCACGTGGACCGGGTTCACTTTTACGTACAGCGCGACAAGCTGATTACGATCAACCTGGATCAGAATACCCGTGAAATCATGGCTACCGAAGAACGTACGGCCATGCTGCACCAATGCCACAGTGCGGTGGACGGCATGTTCGTGCTTGCCCGGACGATTCTGCACTATTTTCATCTCGGGCTGGATCATTTCGAAGCGAACCTCCGCAAGCTGGAGCATGCGATGGAGATGGATAACCAGCGGTATTTGATGGACAAAATTCTGAACTCGCGGTTTGCTTTGCTGTATTGGAGCAATCTGTTCACACCGTTTCAGGAGCTGATCGCGGCTGCCAGAGAGGGGTATTTGGACAAGCTGGAGAACAGCCGGCCGTTCATGCAGCTGCTGCACCGGATCGAGCGGATGGACCGGGCGTTCCGCCATTACGAAGATGAGATTGATACACTGATATCCATCGATGATGCCATTTCGGCGTTCCGCGGCAACGAAATCATGAAGACGCTGACGATCCTGACGGCGATCTTTACTCCGGCAACGGTAGTAGGCGCAATTTGGGGGATGAACTTCGAGAACCTGCCAGGTATCAAGGTGCCGTGGGGATTCGTCGGGATCATGCTGATTACGTTCCTGAGCACCACTATCATGTACCTTTGGATGCACCGGAAGGGATGGACCGGCGATTTGCTCAAGGTCAAATCCAAAAAATCGAAGATCTAGCATCTTGCCGAATATCAAAAACAGGACTCGAGTTAATCGGTTAATCCCGCACGACGGATAGGTCCCCTGCAAGCAGACAAAGGCTGAGTTAGCGCATAGCCGTATGCTTGGAGGGGATTGTTCATTTAACGACGCTACCAGCGGCCGATAACGACTACGATCGCCAGCACCAGAAACACGATATTGATGCCAATCTCTTTATATTCCTTGCGACTCACATGAAAAGCGGCGCCGAGCAGTACAGTCACGGCCAGGCCGAGTGCGGCGATCGGTGTTAATATTGGTGCGATCCCCGTGGCCAAAGGCAAAATCACCCCGAGAACCCCGGCCAATTCCATCAATCCGATCCCCCAAACGAGCGGTTTAGGTACGTCTCCAACCCACGGCCAGGCTGTCCGCGCTTGTTCATGCCGAAACGCCTTCATCCAACCGGAATAGATGAATCCGGCTGCCAAAATTCCTTGCACAATCCAAAGTACAACGTTCATGTCTTCACTGCTCCTTATCCTGGCTCTGTTTCGTCTTCAACCATGGATATATAATAGGGAGTAAGGGTGGGATGATGGAAGTAGGCACTTTAAATAAACGTAGTATCGAAAAATATACCTTAAGCCAATCAAGGGATAGGAGGATGTGCGTGAATACTTATTGTAAGTTTGAAACGGCGCTGGATATCCTGATCGGGAAATGGAAGCCCGTGATTTTGCTCCGTCTGTTGAACCATGGAACGATGCGGTTCAGCGAGCTTCAGAAATCGATCCCGGACATCACGAAGAAAATGCTGACCCAACAGTTAAGGGAACTGGAGTATCACGATATCGTGCATCGTGAGGTCTATAAGGAGATCCCGCCAAGGGTCGAATATTCCATTACAGACTACGGTCAACGCATGACGCCATTGCTGCAGGCGATGAATGACTGGGGAGTCAATCACATTGCTCACCTGCAGGAGCTTTATGGGGAAGAGCGGGCAGAGTGACGGGGCATTTTCTGCATGCGGCATCGTTCAAGGGAGCCTTTCACATAACGTGAGCCGGCACCTTCATAACGCCAAAACGGATGGCCCGGGATACCCCGGAACCATCCGTTTCTTTTTATGCACGTAAACGATCCGTTACTGCGATTTGTATTGGCTGATGTAATCCTGTAGGTTGGCAATGTATTGGCCGATCACCGGCATATCAACAAACAAGCTGAGCAAGTATCCGAGCAGGCCAAGCACCACAAAGGTTCCAAGAGACAGGCCAAGCCCGCGGGACAAGCCTGCCGTAAAGTTGGTGATCAGCCGCTTCTTGGTGTTCGTATAGTTCTCGATCATATCTTGAAGCTCGGACCGCTCCAGGGAATCAGCAATCTGGTCAAGGCGGTTGTTCAGCCTCTTCACTTCGTGCCTTAGCTCAAAAGGATGTTCATCCACGTCATAAGGATTGGCTTTGCTCATCAGAATCCCTTCCTTCTTCAGCCGGTATTCCGGCTTTAATGATCACAGACCTGTGCACGAAAATAGCCAGCTGGTCAGCTGGCTATCGGGTGAATCGGCAGCTTAGTAAGAAGTCTTATTAAGCTCCCGGCGGATATCGCTGGATGCATCGGCTGATTTGTCCATGACATCCTTCGAAGCGCTTTTGACATCGTCTGCAACGTCGCCGGATGTGCTCTTCATGTCATCCGCCACGTCGGCCGAAGCCTGCTTGACGCTTTCCATAATCGTATTTTTGCTTTCGTTGACGGATTTGGCGAGATCGGTCGTCTTGGACGATACCGTCTTGGCCAGATCCGTTGCCTTTTCCGTCACGACGGAGGCCACTTCCTTCGTCTTGTCAGTAACGACGCTCAGCTTGTCGGAGAGATCCCCGCGCAGCTCGCGTCCAGTCTTGGGCGCAAACAGCAGCGCCGCTGCCGCCCCCAGCAAACCTCCGATAAATACGCCCTTCAAGAAGTTGCTTCCGCTTTGAACCGGATATTCCGTCTCTGCTTTATTCATACCAATCACTCCTTATTTATTATTGGTGTATATCAATTTAGGTGGTACGCGAGAACAAGCGGCTGATCAAGCCAAGGATAAAGACGAAGATCGCCGTCCCGAGAATCGCCGGAATTACGGCGAAGTTACCGATGACAGGACCCCAGTCGCCGAACAGCCAAGCTCCAACCCATGCGCCAACAAAGCCAGCGATCATGGCGCCGATCACGCCTCCCGGCATGTTGTGTCCTGCGATGGCATCACCGATAATCCCGATAATGATGGCCATGACGATACTGATGATAATACCCCACATGACGATCGCCTCCTTTTTATAAGGTTTGATAAAATTCTCTAAATGCGGCATACCTGCTGTGACAATGTGTCAACGCGTCGATCTTACTTCGTATATAAACGGTGAGAAATGGTGTGAAACAACAGATGTGAAAAAGGAAGATAATCATCGAAATATGGGGAATGATTTAGAATACATAGGATATTATTAATGAATTGGCTATTTAAGTGGCTTTACAAATATCGTGGAGTGCACATCTTTTTCAAACCGGATATGAGCCTGCAGACAATCAACTTTATTATGCTGTGAATAAGTTGTATCATAGGTAGGCAACAAGAAAAGGAGAGAGGCTGTATGGACGCTTTATTGGTGAAAGAGTATCGGGCCGGAATCGTGGAAAGTACCCATTATGGACATATATGTATTGTAAATGATCAAGGCGAGGTGTACGCGTCGGCGGGCGATCCCCATTTTGTCACCTTTACGCGTTCGGCGGCCAAGCCGCTGCAGGCCATTCCCGGGATCCGGGCGGGGATCGCGGATTATTACGGGCTGACTGAAGAGGAAATCGCCATTATGGCCGCTTCCCATTTGGCAGAACCCCGGCATATCGAAGTGCTGGAGAGCATTCAGCGGAAAATCGGGGTGGAAGAGGAGCAGATGGTGTGCGCGCCGACATATCCTCTAAGTGAAGACAGCAAGGAGCACACCATTCGCGAACAAGGACGCAAGCGGCGACTGTACCACAATTGTTCCGGAAAGCATTTGGGGGTGCTGGGCTACAGCCGGATGCGGCATAACCCGGAGGAAACCTATGCGGAACCGGATCATCCTGCGCAGCGGGAAATTCTGGATGTGATTGCGATGATGAGCGGCATGGAAGCGGAACGGATTGGACTGGGAACGGACGGCTGCGGCTTTCCGGTTTTTGCGCTGCCTTTGTCCGCCATGGCTAACGCTTATGTGAAGCTGGCCTGCCCGGACCTCATTCCGGACGAACCGACGCGGACGGCCGTGAGAACGATCACAGCGGCCATGAACCATTATCCGGCCATGGTCGGCGGAACCCGCCGGGTGGACACATTCATTTTGCAGGACCCGAACATTGTCGCCAAAGGCGGCTTCAAAGGTGTGTACTGTTTCGGTCTGAAAAAAGAGCGGCTCGGCATCGCCCTGAAAATACTGGACGGATCGGAAGAAGAATGGGGCTGGGTGGTCGAATCCATTCTCCAGCAGATCGGGTATGATAACCGCCGTCTTTTGGAGGGCCTGCGATCCGAATTTACCAAAGACATCTACAATGATGCCGGCCGGAAGGTGGGTCACGCCGAAACCGTATTTACGCTGGAGCGGTCCCGCTAGAGGCAGAGGTTCCTGTCTGGATTGATATATAGAAGTAAATGAATGCCCTTGAAGGAAATCCTTGGCCCCCGCTGCGTGCAGTGAGGGGCTTTTTCATGCCCATGCCGTCTTTGGCGGCTAGAACGAGGGTGGGCTGATTAGCCCTTCGAAGTTGGGGGTAAGAATTACATATTCCAATAACATATGCAGTTCATGGAGGTGGATGGAAATGATTAAAGTAGTGACTTCAGCGGAGCGCCATACGTCGGAGCGGGGATGGATCCACAGCGAATTCAGCTTTTCGTTTGCCGATTATGATGATCCGAGCAATGCGCATTTTGGCTGCTTATTGGCCCATAACGACAATCAGCTAAGTCCGAAACAAGGCTTTAAGAAACATCCTCATCATGATTTGGAAATCGTCAGCTACGTCATCTCCGGCACGCTTGAACATAGTGACGACATGGGAAATCAGGTTCAGCTGCCGGCGGGGACCGTTCAAGCCATGAGCGCAGGGTCCGGTGTTATGCACTCCGAGACCAATCCGTCGGAAGAGGAACCGGTCCGCTTTCTGCAAATGTGGTTCCTGCCGTCCACACCGGGCCACAGGCCCGGATGGAAAGCTCACCATTTTCCGAGGGAGGACAGGCTCAACAAGCTGGTTCCGCTTGTCAGCGGATCGGCGGAAGGATTGCCGAAGTCCCCGGATGCGCTTCAGATCCATGCCGACGTGTCCATCTGTTTTCCGATCCTGGAGACCGGGCAGGAATTGGTGTTCCCGCAGAAAGAGGACCGCAGGACGTTTCTGTTCCTGATTTCGGGTCACCTGGAAATCGGCTGCGACGACGGGACATTCCATCTGGAGCCCGGAGACTCGGCCAGGGTAAAAAAATCATGCGATCTTCATATTAAAGGAACAAGCAGCGAAGGAGAGTCTGAATTTGTACTGGTGGATATACCTTAATTGCTGTCCCTTGACGGAAAAGCCCCCGGGTGTTCCGGGAATCGACTGATTACAGCGGTTCCGGACATCAGGGGGCTTTCGAAATGTAAAGGGGAGCCTTACGCTTTACGCAGACGTCCCAGCTCTGAGACCAGCGCTTCCACCTCGGAAATACTCAAATTGTCCTTGGACATCACCAGGTCGTAGACGTCCTGAATGTCCTCGTACCGGTCGACGGAGAACGCCGATGCATTCATGGCTGCGCCGCTGGCCATTCTCAGCTTCGTTTTAATGCCTTCAATCATATACTCTATATTTTCAGGTGTCTTTTGGGATAAATCCATGTCAAGCGCCCATCCTTTCCTGTGCCTAAGCTTGTGTTCTATTGTAGCATGTCTTCACGTCCGTTACTCTGTTTTTTTGTCCCATCCAGAAGCTCCCGTTTTCCAACCGGATCATTTTGCAGTAAAATCATTCTATCGAATGAAGAATGAACGAAGCAGGGAGGAGGCCAGGCATGTCATTTCAAGATCCCCACCACATCCGCGGGACCAAACGCAGCAAGCAGATGAACGCGCAGGGGCTGACCGCGTTTTTCAGGCAGATTCATGAACGCCATCCGCTGGATAAAATCACTTTTGTGTGTATCGGCACCGACCGGTCCACCGGGGATGCCCTCGGCCCGCTGACGGGAAGCGAACTGGTCCTATACGGCGTCCCGAATGTCATCGGCACGCTGTCCTCTCCTTGCGACGCGCACAATTTGGAATCGGCCATCGCAGAGATACCGGCGGACCATACCGTTGTAGCGGTGGACGCCTGTCTGGGACATCCGGGTTCGGTCGGAAGCTACTTGCTGTCGGACGAGCCGCTGCTCCCCGCCAGATCGGTGGGCCTTATGCTGCCGGCCGTCGGGCATTACAGCGTGGCGGCCGTCGTCAATGTCAACGGGCCGCGGCCGTATTCGACGCTGCAGATGACCTCGCTGTACCAGGTCATGTCGATGGCCGGCCAGATCGCGTCTGCCGCGGCGGAAGGATTCGGACTCAGCGGGGCGGAGGCAGAGGCCCGTTTCAAGTTATGGCCTTTGGCTTAATAATATACATAATTAATATATGCTTCATTTTTGCAAATCTATTACGATCATACCGGCGAAATTCAAGCTGATATAGAAAGAAGGATGTCATCATGGAAAAATTGATTTGTGACGGTCATACCCTTTGTTACACCGATCATGGCCAAGGTGAGCCGATTGTGCTGCTCCACGGCTTCTGCGGAAGCTCCGAATACTGGGATCTTTTGGTTCCGCTGCTGTCGGGCAGCCACCGGTGCATCGCGGTCGATCTGCGCGGCCATGGGCACTCGGACGCCCCGCTCGGCGCCTACTCGCTGGAGCAGATGGCGGATGACGTCCTGAAGCTGCTGGACGAGCTCGACCTGCCGAAGGTGACGCTGCTCGGCCACTCGATGGGCGGGTATGTGACGCTATCCTTCGCACAGCGTTACGCATCGCGGCTGAACGGATTCGGCCTCATCCATTCTACGGGCTATCCGGATACCGAGGAAGGCAAGGAGAAGCGCCTGAAGGCAGTCAGCACGATCCAGACGGAAGGCGTTACCGCATTTATCGACGGGTTGATCCCCGGGCTGTTTGCACCTGATGCAGACCAGACTCATCCCGAGCTGATCCAACGGGCCAAGGAAATTGGTTATTTGACACCGCCGCAGGGAGCGGCGGGGGCCGCCCTCGCCATGCGGGAGCGCCCGGACCGGCGGGACGTCATGTCGGCGACGGTGCTGCCGCTGCTTCTGGTTGCCGGAGAATATGACAGCGTCGCGCCGCCGGAGAGGGTGTTCACGGTGGATAAGCCGAACGTGACCCAAGCCGTGATCCAAGGGGCGGGCCACATGAGTATGATGGAAGCCCCGAAGGAACTGGCGCGGGTAATCCTTCAATATATGCAGCAAACGAAAAACGCATAATCCGTATTACTCAACCGGAAGCCGGACCCAGGCTTCCGGCTTTTTCTTTTCCCCGGGTCTATCCTATGCCGGCTCCGGTCTGGCCCTTCCCTTTTGCTGATGAGTCCTGCAAGAACTGGCTTTGACCTCCCGAATGCCTTACAATCAAAGGGAAGCTGACAAGCTGATCTGAAGGAAGGACGGAGGATGATCCATGTTCCGCAAAGATTACCTCGTACAGATTGTTGAAGATATGGTCGAAATGGTTGGTAAAGTGTTCGGATTGAAACAGCAGAAAAAATATGCCGAAGCCCTATGGGAAATCGACGATCTGCTCAGCAAGAACTTCCGTCTCAATACCCGTCTGCTAAATTCCTTATCCGTAGAAGATATTATTGATATGTTTCGCCTGGGCGGCGGCGTGGAGGCTGACAAGCTGCAGACCGTAGCCCGGCTCCTGCAGGAGGAAGGCGGCGTGTACAAAGACATGGGAGAAGCGGATGAGGCGCTCAGACGTTTCATGAAATCGCTCCACCTCTATATATACGCCGACCAGAACGGGGCCCAGCGCTCCATGCTGCAGCTGCAGGACCGCGTGGCGGAGCTGAAGGACGAAGTGAAGGGATACCGTCTTCCGGTCAAGACCGAGAAGATTCTGCTGTCCTACGAGGAGAAGGAAGGCCGGTTCGACGAAGCCGAGAACGTGCTCTTCCGGCTGCTCGATCAGCGGGAAATCACGGAAGAAGAAGGTGTTTCCTTCTATGAAAGGCTGCTTGAACGGGAAGACGAAGCCCTGAATCAAGGAGGGCTCCCGCGCAGCGAAGTGCTGGAAGGCATGGAGACGCTGCGGCGCAGGATCAATGCCTGAAGCGAGCCTTATCTTAAGTTGAAAGCGAGATGTACTCTCTTGGAAGCATTACGCAAATTGATTCACGACATCATCGGGGAGTCGACTTTGATTACTGCGACGTTAAGCCAGCTTCGCAAACGTGAGGGAATTTTTTTCACCAAAGTCCAGATCAAACCCGTGGAATTAAAGAAAAAAGTGCATTACCAGCTGGCTTATGTTCATCCCAACAAAGTGGTGCATCAGAATCTGACGGCCGCAGAGGCCGAGCAGACGATCATAGAGCTGTTCGAGCAGACCTTCCGGCAGGCGCTGATCTGCACGCCCGAGGCGGATTACCAGATTCTGATCAGCAAAAAATATAAAGTATCGATCCTGACCAAGTCCCCGACCAAAACGACGGCGGATCTGGCGCATAACCGCAAGAAGCAGTACGTGCTGGAAGAAGGGGAACCCGTACCCTTCCTGGTCGAGCTCGGCATCATGAACGAGCAGGGCAAGGTGCTTGCCCGCAAATACGATAAGTTCAAACAGATTAACCGCTTCCTGGAAATGGTCGAGGACATCCTTCCCTCTCTTCCTGACAGCCGCCCGATCACCATCGTAGATTTTGGCTGCGGCAAATCGTACCTGACCTTCGCTCTCTATCACTATTTGGCGGTCCAGGAGCGAAGGGTGCTGAATGTTGTCGGATTGGATCTGAAGGCGGATGTCATCGAACACTGCAGTATGCTGGCGAAAAAGCTCGAATATCAAAATTTGCGGTTTCTGGTCGGTGACATTGCGGATTATGACGAATTGGAGCAGGTCGATATGGTCGTCACGCTGCATGCCTGCGACACGGCGACCGATGCCGCGCTCGAGAAGGCGGTCCGCTGGAACGCCCAGGTCATCTTGTCGGTTCCGTGCTGCCAGCATGAGTTGTTCTCCCAGGTGAAGAACGACGCCCTGTCACCGCTCCTGTCGCACGGCATCCTGAAAGAACGCTTCTCGGCGCTCGCGACCGATGCCATTCGGGCCAAACTGCTGGACTTGATGGGATACAAGACACAGCTTCTGGAATTCATCGATCTGGAGCATACGCCCAAGAACATTTTGATCCGCGCGGTCAAAGGCAGCAGCGGCAGCCGGGATCAATTGTGGAAGGAGTATACCGCCTTCCGCGATTTGCTCAGCGCTTCTCCTTACTTGGAGAAGGCATGTGCCGATTTGCTGCCCGAAGGCTCACTCCGGCAGGAGCAGGAAGAGAATGGCACCCGCCAATCGTAAACAAAAATGCGGTTCAAATAGGCAGACGATTATGAAGCGCAGCTTCCATGATCGCAGTGCACAGGACGAAGGCTCGGCTTTTGGGCTCCCCGTTTCGGCAAGTTAGCTTGGGGAAATACTGGCTAACAGAACCAGGATACGGGAGCGTGAGGAGTAGAGCATGAAAGAGTGTGCACGGTGGATAATGGGGGCTGCGCTGTTTGCCGTGATGGGGGCTGCGGTCTGGCGTTCCGGCTTGTATTTTTCGGCGGATCTATACCCGGTTTGGCTCGGCTTTGGCCTATTTTGCGCCGGGGCGGGCGGATGGGGGCTGTACCGGTTTAGCCGGGGCCAGACAGCCGAACGGCAACTGCTGAACCGAGTGGCCGAAGCGCCGCCGCTTGTGGGTTGGGTGCTGTGCAGCCCGTTTCTGATGATGCTTCTCTATGCCGTTCACGGGGCGATCGGTTCCGTATCCGTGCTCGGGGACGGGAATCAGGCGCTGCGCTGGGCGCTGTATGGGTCGTTCATGGTGTTGGCCTGGGTGCAGGGTTCGGACAAAAGGGGAAGGCTTGTGCTTACGGCGGTGTGGCACATGACCGGAGGTCTTCTTGCTATGACGGCGCTGCTGTCGGTGTACGGGTGGTTCCCGCTGCCTTATGCGATCGCCTATACGGCGGATCCCGAGGTCAGCGCCACCGGCGCGCGGCTGGCAGGCATGCTGCAGTATCCCAACACGTTCGGCGCCGTGATGGCGTTGTTTCTGCTCGAGCGGCTGTTCGCGCTCGGCCCGCTGCTGCAGCGGCAGCCGGCAGCACCGCCCGGCCGCGTGCTCCTCGGCAGCCTGCCGCTGCTGCCGTACGCCGCCGCGCTCCTCCTTAGCGAGTCGCGCGGCGCCTGGCTGGCGGCCGGCGCGGCATGCGCCGCCGGCCTGCTGATGGAGCGGCGGCGCATGGCCGCGCCGCTCGTGCTCGCCGCCGCGCCCCTGGCCGGCGCGGCGCTGCTGTACCGCCAGCTGGCCGCGGCCAAGCTGGCGGCGGAGCCGTGGCCCGGCCTGCTCACGCTGGCCGGGCTGTGGGCCGGCAGCATGCTTGCCGGCCGATGGCTCCTGCGCCTGAGCGGCGAAGCCGCAGGCGCGGGGCGCCGCCGCCTGGGCACGGCGGCAGGCGGCATGCTGCTGGCCGTCGGTGCCGCCGTGGTCTTCGGCACCGTGCGGGAGCGCATCGTGCACAAGTTCGGCACGATGTCCGCCCGCCAGGCGATGGTCCAAGACGCCTGGGCGCTGGTGAAAGAGGCCCCCTGGCTGGGCCAAGGGGGCGATACGTGGCGCTTGTCCTACCGCGCAGTTCAATCGTCTCCCTATGTCGGGAGCCAAATGCACAGCGGGTACGTGGATGTGCTGCTGAACACAGGGCTCGTCGGATTCGTCCTGCTGACCGCCATGCTGGCCGCCGCCGGACTGCTGATCTTCAGAAGGCGCCGCCGCCTGCTGCCTTCCTACATCGCGTTCCTCCTGCACGGCGCAGTCGATATCGATTGGAGCTACGGGATGGTGTGGCTGCTGTTTTTCCTGCTTGCTGCCCAGGCTGCGTCGGAGCCTTCCTCCGTGGGGAAGAAGACCGGCGGCGTTCTAGCTTCACCGCCGGAGCGCATCCGCAGGCACGTCCCCGCGCTACTGTCCCTCTGGATTGTCATCGCTGTAGGGAGCTCCTGCCTGGCGTACCGCGGCTATATGGGCCACGCCGAGCATATGCAGGCGCTGAGAAGCCGCGACAGCCAGGCGGCAGCGGCCCGCCTTGCCTCATCGCTGCGGTGGAATCCGGCGGACTATTCGGCCGCCCTGGATTTGGCCGG
This sequence comes from Paenibacillus sp. OAE614, assembly GCF_040546645.1. Lineage (NCBI taxonomy): Bacteria > Bacillati > Bacillota > Bacilli > Caryophanales > Paenibacillaceae > Paenibacillus > Paenibacillus sp. OAE614. The sequence goes on from NZ_JBEPOD010000001.1 coordinate 115,691, forward strand.
GCTTGTCCCGCCCCCTGCAGCCGAGGCCATCCTCCGCCGCAGCCTCGCCTATACGCCGCATCATCCCGGGCTGCTGTGGGCTCTGGCCGACAATGCCGGCCGGCGGGGCGATGCGGGAGAGGCTATTTATTGGACCGGCGCTGCGCTCCGCCAGGATAAATACAATGCAGGGGAGCGGACGCGCAGCTTGGAGTGCCTGCTGCAGCTCGCGCGGGCCGAGTATACCGCCGGGCATGAAACGGAGGCCCGGCGCATCGCCCGCTTTGGCTTCGGGCTGTACCACGATTATGCCCGCGCTGCGGAGGACACCCGGCTCCGGGTCATTCGTAATGACCGGGAGTTTGCCCTAACGTTCGAGGCCAGGGAATGGGGCAGGCAGCTTGCGGCATTGTCCGGTGTGAGGGCTCGATGGACGGTGGAATGACAGTATGCGGGGAGCCGGATGCAAACGGTTCGGCCGCTTCCTGGTTTGTGGTCACTGCTTTCCCTTCTCCTAGTGTGCGTAGGTGTTTTTCCTTGCGGCGCTGAAATGGGGGACAGCCGTAATGAAGCCCGGCTGCCCCGATGGTGCGCGTTGCCCGATGGCTGTTAGATGGGTGGACCAAGCGTTACCCGCCGTAAGCGTCACGGAACGCGCTGCTGAGCCTGCCCGGATCCAGCTGCCACAGTTCGGCGAGCTCCGGACAGACTTCTTTGTCCCACCAGTCGCACTGCACCTTGCGGTTGCTCCGGTTTTCATGAATCCATAGGAGGTTGCCTACCACCTTGCGGTAGTACATCGCTTCCCCCTGTTTGACCAGATCTGCCGGAATATGCACCTTCATTCGCTTGATCGCCCGGTAGAGCTCGTTGCTGCATTTCCTGCGGATGCCGCGTGCCGTTGGCAGAGCGGCCTTTTTGTTTTGCGGGATCTGGGGCATCTGACTCACTCCTTTATCCACACCATATGCTGCTTTTTTACGTGAAGACACCGGCGGGAGCAGATTGGGCACCAAGTAGAAGTCATGTCCATCCCTGTGCTAGAATAGCTTTGAAGTAGAAGAGTACATTGGGGAAGTGGGGGCCAGCGTGCATTTTATATCGGATATCATTAATCAGTTATTTGACTGGATTCAAAGTCTGGGCTATTTCGGAATTATGCTGGGTCTGATGATCGAGGTTATTCCCAGCGAGATCGTGCTGGCGTACGGAGGGTTTCTGGTGTCGTCGGGCCATATCAACTATATCGGCGCGGTTGTTTTTGGAACGGTCGGCGGCGTGATCGCGCAGCTGTTCATCTATTGGATCGGCCGCTACGGAGGACGCCCGGTGCTGGAGAAGTACGGGAAATATATTTTCATTCATAAAAAACATATCGATTACGCGGAGGAATGGTTCAACAAATACGGGACAGGCGTCATTTTCACGGCCCGGTTCATCCCGGTAGCAAGGCATGCCATTTCCATCCCTGCAGGTATCTCCCGGATGAATCTCGGACGGTTTACGCTGCTGACCACCCTGGCTGTCATTCCTTGGTCCGCATTGTTTGTATATCTTGGTTACCTGCTCGGAGACCAGTGGAAAAATATCGATGAGAAGGCGGCTCCATACATAACGCCGATTCTGCTCATTGCGCTGGCGCTGCTGATCGTGTATTTTCTGATTAAATGGATCAATAACAGAAGGAAGAGAGGCGTTCACTAATGGCTAAAAATGTGGCAGATTATTTGAATCGCGGGATTTCCCCCGAACAGTTCGTGAGCGGCATGCAGAAAAACCAGGAGGCTTTCAAGAACGGTTACGAGCAGTTTACGTGGAGCGATGAAGGCGACAAGGAGTTTTTTGAAAGCCTGAAGTTTCGCGACGACCTCCGCGTGCTGATCCTGGCTGCCGATTGGTGTGGTGACGTTGTTCGCAACGTTCCGGTCGTATTCCGGGCGCTGGAAGCGGCGGAAATTCCGGTCGAGGTGTTTATTCTGGAAGAGAATTTTGATTTGATGGACCAGTATTTGACGATGGGCGGCCGGAGTGTGCCTGTGGTCATTTTTGCGGATACAGGCGGATACGTCTTGGGCACCTGGGGGCCGCGTCCGGCTCACGTTCAAAAGTTCATGGTCGAATTCAAACAGAACAATCCGGACCGGGAAGCTGCCGACTATCAGGACAACCTGGCGGTTACCCGCAAACAGATCGTCGACGCTTACGGGGAAGGAACGGGCTTTCACGCCTCGATCATCAAAGAGCTGCGTGAACTGATTTCCGGATTTTGATCTGAGGCCATGCTGAACATCCGATCCTTTAGCCTCGGGCCGCTGGAAACCAATTGTTATGTCCTGACCGGCGACGATCCCGGCCGCGCCATTATCATTGATCCCGGCATGAATCCCGCTCCGCTGATCCGGCACATTGAGGGTCTCGAGATCGAAGCCATTCTGCTGACCCATGCCCATTTCGACCATATGGGCGGCGTCGATGAAGTACGCAAGCTGACCAAGGCGCCGGTATATCTTCATGACCTGGAAAGCGATTGGCTGGTGAACCCGAAGATGAACGGTTCGCAGAACTGGCCGCAGGTAACTCCGCCGCTGACGACCGATCCCGCGGAATACAGCCTGGATGATGGCCAGCAGCTGCAGCTGATCGGCCGCACGTTTACCGTCTACCATACGCCTGGACATTCGCCCGGAAGCGTCAGCTTCCTCTGCGGAAACGATCTCTTTTCCGGCGACGTCCTGTTCAAGCTTGGTGTTGGACGAACCGATTTGTACGGAGGAAGAGAAAGGGACCTGCTTGACTCCATCCAAAATACGCTGTTCACGTTCCCGGACGACGTGAAGGTGTATCCCGGCCATGGCCCTAAAACCTCGATTGGTTATGAGCGGGCGAACAATCCCTATGTCCGTTAAGGAGAGATTCGATAGGGAGTCAGCATTTCCGACAATTTCTGAGCAAATTTGTCTGGACAACCGGTTACAAGATTGATACAATGTGATTAATTTGATGAACCTTGTTACTTTCGCGAAGCACGCAAGCTGTGGCCCGATCCCGGTTTGCGTTCTTTTATTTTTGGGAGATTTCATGTTCATCTCACTTTATTTTTCTCCATATATATTTTTTCTTCAGCTTTACATGTCTATGTTTTTCTAGTAGACTATACAGACAAATGAAAGACATACATCTAGGAGGTAGACGATGCTGCAATTAGGGGAGAAAATTGTAATCGTCGCGGACGCCTTTGAGCAGAACCTTCCTATTGGGGAATACGGTTATCTGATTGCCTATGACCGGAACCCGGATAATGCTTTTGATTACGTAATTCGGGTACCGAAGATTAATCGTAACTTTTTCGTGCCATCGAGTGATGTTGAGCCAGAAGAGTTGCTCATACAGCATGAAGTTGAGATGACCACGCGGGAAGCGCTGATCGATTACGCCCTTGCGACATATAACGAGAAGCTGTTTCATCAGATTATGAACGGCGAGCTTGAGCAGGATGAGAAGGAAGAAGAGACTGCGCCTGAAGTGCTCTCCCAGGCGGAATTTATCAAACAGGTAAATCTCCGCGCCTGGATTTAGAGGAGTCGGCTTATTAGCCGGCTCTTTTTTGCGTTTTAAGATATATAGCTGAGCCGAAGGCTGTCGCCATCATTTATTTCAGCTTCTAACTTCGAAGATACGACATCCTTATTCCGCAAGAAAACTTCCGGTTCATGCGGTCTTTCAAATTAGAATGTATGTCGATAGACGTTGAATTGAAAGGTATATCGGCCGGGGCTTAGGCCAAGGAATGATATAAGGCGCAGGCCGGCAACATATCGTGCGTTTCATTTTGACCGGGTGCATTGAATCTTCCCCGGTTCTACAATATAATTAGAAACGTTATCCTGAGGCTTTAATCCTTTAAACACCAGCAGTCTGCAAGGGCATATCCATGCGTTTTTGCGGCTATGGAGCCGCGAATTCCGGGCTGCTTCAGGACAAGCTGCTTCGCTGAATCGGATCCGGATGGAATGCCGCAGGGATGCTTAGATAAGAAGGAACAAGGAGGAACCGCTGATGAGTATTACCAATCAAGACGTTCAGCATGTGGCCAAGCTGGCCCGGCTCAATTTCACACCCGAAGAAGAGCAGATGCTGACCGAGCAGCTGAACGCCATTTTACAATATGCCGAGAAATTGAATGAACTCGATACCGACGGTGTGGAGCCGACGACGCATGTGCTGCATCTCAGCAATGTGATGCGCGAGGATGAAGCGAAAGACAGTCTGCCGATCGAGAAAGTTATGGCCAACGCGCCTGAAGAGGAAGACGGACAATTTAAAGTGCCGGCTGTCTTGGATTAGCGGCTAATCATTGAAGGGAGGAGCATTCATTTGAGCCTGTTTAACCATACATTGCAAGAATTACATAACAAGCTGCATGCCAAGGAGCTGTCCGTGCAGGAGCTTGTTGACCAGTCATTTCAGGTCATCGCCGAGCGGGACGAACGCATCGGGGCTTTTTTGACGTTGAATGAGGAGGAGGCACGGAACACAGCCCGCCGGCTCGACGACAAACTGGCGTCCGGTCAGCCGCGAGGCCTGCTCTTCGGCCTGCCTGCCGGAATTAAGGACAATATCGTGACGGAAGGCTTGCGCACGACTTGTGCCAGCCAGTTCCTGGCGAATTTCAACCCGGTCTATGACGCAACCGTGACGCGCAAGCTGCGTGAGGCGGATGCGGTTACGTTGGGCAAGCTGAATATGGACGAGTTCGCCATGGGCGGCTCGAACGAAAACTCCAGCTTCCGGCCGGTCCGCAATCCGTGGAACCTGGACCGCGTGCCTGGCGGCTCCAGCGGCGGCTCGGCCGCGGCGGTGGCCGCTGGCGAAGCTTACTTTACGCTCGGATCGGACACCGGAGGATCGATCCGCCAGCCTGCGTCCTACTGCGGCGTAGTCGGATTGAAGCCGACTTACGGCCTTGTTTCCCGCTTCGGGCTCGTGGCTTTCGCGTCCTCGCTGGACCAGATCGGCCCGCTGACCAAGAACGTGGAGGACTCCGCTTACGTCCTCCAAGCCATTGCCGGCCATGACCATATGGATTCGACATCAGCAAATGTCGATATTCCGGACTATCTGAGCGCATTGACCGGAGATGTCCGCGGCCTGCGCATCGCGGTGCCGAAGGAGTATATGGGCGAAGGGGTCGACCCGGCCGTGAAAGAGAAAATTCTGGCCGCCTTGAAGGTGCTGGAAGATCTCGGAGCCGTGTGGGAGGAAGTGTCCCTGCCGCATACCGAATACGCGGTTGCAACGTATTATCTTCTCGCCTCGTCGGAGGCGTCTTCCAACCTCGCGCGTTTCGACGGCGTCCGCTACGGCACCCGTGCCGACCATGCGGGCAGCCTGATCGATTTGTACCACGAATCGAGAAGCAAAGGCTTCGGTCCGGAAGTCAAGCGCCGGATTATGCTCGGCACCTACGCGCTGAGCTCGGGTTACTATGACGCCTATTACTTGAAGGCTCAAAAAGCCCGTACGCTTATTAAGCAGGACTTCGACAACGTCTTTGAGAACTACGACATTATTATCGGGCCAACCGCACCGACGACGGCGTTCAAGCTGGGGTCCCAGGTGGACGATCCGCTGACGATGTATCTGAACGATATTTTGACCATTCCGGTCAGCCTCGCCGGCGTCCCCGCGATCAGCGTTCCTTGCGGACTGGCGGACGGGCTGCCGGTCGGCCTGCAGATCATCGGCAAAGCCTTTGACGAATCGACGGTACTGCGCGTCGCCCACGCGTACGAGCAGAACACCGAACATCATAAGCTGCAGCCGAAGCTGTAATCTCAGGCGGGACCAGGAGGGAGCAAGAACAATATGTCATCAACCAAATACGAAACTGTCATTGGACTGGAAGTCCATGTCGAACTGCATACCAAGTCGAAAATTTTCTGCGGCTGCTCCACCGAATTCGGCGCGCCGCCCAACACGCATACGTGCCCGATTTGCCTCGGACATCCCGGCGTACTGCCTGTTCTGAACCGTCAGGCTGTCGACTACGCGATGAAAGCAGCCATGGCGCTGAACTGTACGATCGCCGATGTGAGCAAATTCGACCGTAAAAACTACTTCTATCCCGATTCGCCCAAGGCTTATCAGATTTCCCAGTACGACCAGCCGATCGGCGAGAACGGCTGGATCGACATCGAAGTCGACGGCCGGACCAAACGGATCGGCATTACCCGCCTGCACCTGGAAGAAGATGCTGGCAAGCTGACGCACGTCGACGGAGGATTTGCGTCACTGGTCGACTTTAACCGCGTCGGAACGCCGCTTGTCGAAATCGTGTCCGAACCTGACATTTCGTCGCCGGAAGAGGCGAGGGCCTACCTGGAGAAGCTCCGCGCGATCATGCAGTACTGCGAAGTTTCCGACGTGAAGATGGAGGAAGGCTCCATGCGCTGCGACGCGAATATCAGTATCCGTCCGGTGGGGCAAAAGGAATTCGGCACCCGCGCCGAGCTGAAGAACATGAACTCCTTCCGCGGCGTTCAGCGGGGCCTGGAGTACGAGGAGTACCGCCAGGCGGAAATTTTGGACGACGGCGGCAAAGTTGTGCAGGAGACACGCCGCTGGGACGAGGCCGCCGGCAAGACGCTGTCGATGCGCAGCAAGGAAGAAGCGCATGACTACCGCTATTTCCCGGATCCCGACCTCGTCAGACTTCATATCGATGAAGCTTGGAAGGAGCGCATCCGCGCAACGATTCCCGAGCTTCCGGATGCCCGGCAGGCGCGCTATACTTCCGAATACGGTCTCCCGAGCTATGATGCGGGCGTCATTACATCTTCGAAGCCGCTGGCGGACTTTTTCGAGGACAGCCTGAACTATACAAAGGATGCCAAAGCGGTTTCCAACTGGATTATGGGTGACCTCCTCGGATACTTGAACAGTACCGGCCTGGAGCTGCCAGCCCTCAAAATTACCGGCCGCGGTCTCGGTGAAATGATCGGATTGATCGAGAAGGGCACGATCAGCAGCAAAATCGCCAAAACGGTATTCAAGGAAATGCTCGAATCCGGCAAGCTGCCACAGCAGATCGTCGAGGAAAAAGGACTTGTGCAGATCAGCGACGAAGGTGCGATCAAAACGATCGTCGAGCAGGTTGTCGCGGCAAATCCGCAATCCGTTGAGGACTTTAAGGCGGGCAAGCAGAAAGCGATCGGCTTCCTGGTCGGCCAGGTCATGAAGGAGAGCAAGGGCAAAGCCAACCCTGCGCTTGTCAACAAGCTGCTGGCCGAAATATTGAGCCAATAAAAGCTTGAGCTTCCCTTGGGGCTTGTCCGTGTGACAAGCCCCTTTGATTTAGCATTCATTTTCATTTTCGCGCATGCGCTCGAGGTGGTTCCGAATATGATAAACAGACTGTTTCTGGATGACGAGGACATGGTCGATCAGATCTGGCGTCTGCAGCATATGGCTTACCGGCTGGAGGCGGAGCGGATCGGGTTCCGCGATATTCCGCCGCTGATGGACACCCATGAAACGATACGCAAGTGTAAAGAGGATTTTTACGGATGCTTAAATGAGGATGGAGAACTTATCGGAGCGGTAGCAACGGAGCAGGAAGCACCGGATACGATTACGATCAGCCGGATGATGGTTCATCCCGATCATTTCCGCAAGGGGATTGCGGGCAGCCTGATTCAGCACGTGCTGGATCTTCATCCGGATGTTCCCTTATTCATCGTGTCCACGGGAACCAAAAACACGCCGGCTGTGTCGCTGTACACCAAGTACGGCTTTGTTCCTTTTGACCGGTACGAGGTAGCCCCGGGCGTGGAACTGACGACCTTTCATAGAGCGTCCGATTCGTCACAATAAATACCTCAGCAGAATGGGAGAGGTTGACCCTTGCAGGATCCATGGTATATCGATAATGTGCATATTTTGCTGCGTTTGCTGCTGTCTATGCTGCTCGGCGGATTGGTCGGTCTGGAGCGGGAGCGGTCCAACCACGCGGCTGGACTCCGAACTCATATTTTAGTGTGCATGGGATCGGCGTTAATTATTATGCTGTCTATTTACGGCTTCTCCGAATTCGTTCACGAGGTGAACATCCGGATCGACCCTGCCCGTTTGGCATCGGCCGTCATTACGGGGATCGGATTCCTGGGAGCCGGAACGATTCTGTTTACCGGTAAATCCATTACCGGTTTAACGACGGCGGCTTCCGTATGGGTCGTCGCTGCGGTCGGCTTGTCTGTCGGCGCCGGGTTTTATTTCGCGTCCGTCTCTGCCACGCTGCTTATATTACTGACGCTCGTGGTATTTAATAAGCTGGAGCAGCGTTATATCAAAGGGAGCAAGCTCCACCTGTTCACATTCCACGCCGTTTCGGTTCCGGGGCTGCTTGAATCGATCTCGGAATTAGTGCAGGCGGAAGGCATCGCCGTGAAAAAATTGATTATCAATGAACGGAGTGCAGCCGCGCCCTTTGAGCTGGAGCCTCCCTCCACCACGCTTGAGATCTCGATGCACGTCCTGATCAAGCAGTCTTTTGATCCGCTGCAGCTGGCTTCGCAAATCCGGAAGCTGGAAGGAGTTACACTGGTGTCCCTAGACTGACAAAAACGCCGAAAGCTCCCGGGTGACCGGGGGTTTTTGCTTTGACAGGCCGGATAATCCAGATATTGACCTGTTAATTAGGGGACAGAATAGGGTACTATCAGGAAAAAGGACTCGGCCAAACCATTTAAAGAAAGGAGCTGCAAGCATGCATTCTGCCGGACGTCACTCAACAAATTCAGCGGACGAACCGCAGAAAGGTAAACGCCGGTTACGCATTCATTCCAAGGCGGAGCGGGGAGTCCGCAAGCGCCGGCTGTATTCCCGCAAGCGCAAATTTACCGCAGGGCTTCTTGCAGCGATTTGTCCGGGACTCGGCCATATTTATCTGGGATTGTACCGTAAAGGGGTTTCTCTTATATTCGCGCTGATGCTGGATGTGTCGGCGCTGCTCTATTTTTCCTCCATCGGCATCCAGATCAACGTACCATTGCTTATTTTGCTCGGACTTTTATTTCCTGTCGCTTATTTTTATAGCGTTTATGATGTGCTTCAAGCTGCGGATTATGTGATTTATTACCGGAGAAGGGCTGGGCTTGAGCTGCCGGATGAAGAGGAGACGGAACGGGCGCATCCCTTTGCATTGGAACGCAGCATCGCTTTCGGCGTATATCTGGTTGCCGGCGGGCTGCTGATGATCGCCTTTTATCAGAAGCCCAAATGGCTTGGCATGTTTATTGAACAGTACGGACAAACCGCGGCTGCGGTCGTTTTGATCGTCCTTGGTTTGTTTTTCGGGCTTCGGGAGACGCTCCTGTTTTTAAACCAAAGACGTGGAAGATGAACCGCTGCGCCATAGCCTGATTTATGGCCGTGCTGCAGCGTGGAAAGAGGTGATCGACAACGTGAACCGAAAACCCAAATTGCGGGTGGGGCGTTTTACTGCTGTGCTGCTGCTGGTTGTGACCGGTGCACTGCTGTTGACGGATGCGGTTCAAGGGACCGAAAGCATGCTGCTCCTGCTAAAATGGTGGCCGCTGCTGGCCGTCCTGTGGGGTGCCGAATATATTGTGCTGTACTGGTTTATGCGGAAATCGCGAACACCCGGCTGGGGGCGTTTCCGGCTGGATATCCGCGGAGTGCTGGTGGCCGTACTGCTGTCGGCTTCCGTTTTTGTCGTCACCGAACAAGACCACTACCTGCATTTGTGGAATAAGGTCAGTTTGAATTTGACGGCGGCTGGTGTGGACTACAGTGAGGCTAAGGGTAAGCGGTTTGATAAGGACCCGATTTCGATTCCTGTCGCCTTCGAGACCCAAGCGGTGAATGTCGACAATATTAATGGCGATATTTTGCTGCAGCGGGGACCTGTGGACGACATTCGGGTGGATACCGAGATGTGGGTGGATCAGATTACGGGGCCGGAAGCGGATGTGATCGGGCAGGAATCCACGGTCGACGTCAGCGACGGAAGCACCGTTACGATCCAAACCAAAGGCAAGGCTTACGGGCAATCTGGCAAAAGGCAGCCGCGGATGAACCTGACCATTACGCTGCCGGAAGACCGTCGCTTTAATTTTTCCATCCGGACGATGAACGGCGGCATTACTTTGAATAATGTAGAGGCCATTGAGCAAATTACGCTGGAAAGTGCAAATGGCGAACTTAAGCTGAACCATATTCTTGGGCAGGTTAAAGGAAAAACGCTGAACGGGGCCGTTCAGGCCGCGAACGTTACCGGCTCGGTTGATCTCACGACCAACCGGGGGAATATGGAGGCGATCGATGTTTCCGATTCTGTTGCGCTGACATCCCAGGTCGGGAATCTGTCGGTCATTCGGGCCCAGGGAAAAATCAATGTAAGCACCAAGAACGGCAACATTTATGTGGATGACATCAAATCGGATTTGACGGCAGAGTCGCTCAACGGCGATATTACGGCAAGATCGAACTCCGTCGGCGGAAACTGGGACATCTACAGCGCTGTCGGGGAGCTTATCCTTGATCTGCCTGGGGAAGGCAACTACGCCATTGACGGAACGATCAGCTATGGCGATATTCATAATATGTTCCCCGAGTTTGCCGTGGACAAGAAGAGCATTACCGGCGAGATCGGTACCGGTGACTATACGATCCATGTCGAAGGCAACAGTGAACTGAATGTGAATAAATATTAGAAAAGGATGAACATGGAAGCTTTAACCGCTTCTGTGGGGCGGGGTCCGTTGACAAAGCTCAAAAGATAAACGTACAATAAAGTTATTAACGACTATGTTAAAACATTAAAGGCGGTGGGAATCATGTCTACGCGAGTCCAACATGCACTAGAACAACTGAAGGCAACAGGTGTTCGGATTACGCCCCAACGTCATGCGATTTTGGCCTATTTGATGGAGTCCATGAACCATCCGACGGCGGATGAGATATACCGCGCACTCGAGCCCAAGTTTCCGAGCATGAGCGTCGCGACCGTATATAACAATTTGAAGATGTTTATGGAAGCGGGAATGGTCCATGAGCTGACCTATGGAGATAATTCGAGCCGCTTTGATGCCAACGTGTCGGATCACTTCCACGTGATCTGCGAGAAATGCGGCAAAATTGAAGATTTCATGTATCCTTCTCTGAAGGATGTGGAGCATACAGCGGAACAGAGCACTGGATTCAAGGTCAAGGACTTGAGGATGGAGCTTTATGGGATATGCAGTTCTTGCAAAGAACAATGATTTTTGAAACGTGCGGACTCCTGCAAAGGATTCTTCACGTTTTTGTTTTTCAGGCAGAACTTTCCGATCAACCAGAACATACCGGAAGGCATAATTTGAATAAAATGACGGAGGATTAGCGAGTGAACAGAAGAAGACGCAGACGCCGCCCCTCAGCGGGGAGGCGCTTTACGATATTCCTGGGCTTGTGCCTGATCATTGCCGGGGCCTATCTGACGGTGACCGAAATTCTACCGAATCCTTTGCATGAAAAACCGGATTGGCGCGGCATGGACAAGCCTATTTTCGTGGAAGGGAAGCTTCAGGCAGAACCAGCCGAAGGAGCCGGTGAACAGCTGATGCTTCCGCTGCCGGTACTGCAGAAGGTGGTGGATCCGACGATTCGATATGAATCAGGGACCCAGTCCATCATTTTGACGACGCCAGTGCGGGTCATGCGGCTGCAGACAGGACAGAAAAAGGCGCAGCTGAACAACAAGCCGGTTGAGCTCCGGTTTGCTCCGGAGGAAAAGGACGGCGTGCCGTACATGCCGATTCAGCCGCTTAAGGAACTGTACGGGGTTAACATCCATGAGGATGCCGCTACGGGTGCCGTCATTTTGATGAAAGCCGGGGATACCATACAGATGGGGGAGGTCAAAGGCCAGCCTGACGATAAGGTGAAGCTCCGAAAGGGGGATTCCATCCACTCGCCGATTCTGGCTGACATGAAGGGTGGTACCGCTCTGCGGATTTGGGATTCGGAGGGATCCTGGTATTTCGCCCAGATGGATAACGGCTACAGCGGGTATGTCCGCAAGGATGAAGTCTCACTTGGGGACAAAAAGACGATCGAAATTCCGCCTATCCCGCCAACCCGGGCGGAGCGCAGCTGGAAAGGCAAACCCGTCAACCTGGCGTGGGAAGCAGTCTATCAGAACAAACCCGATCCGGCCGTATTGGACGGACTGGACGGTGTCAACGTCGTCAGCCCGACCTGGTTCAGCATTATCGACGGTAAGGGCAACGTGCGCAGCAATGCGGATATTGCCTATGTGAATAAAGCCCACGCCCGCAAGATGGAGGTATGGGGGCTGATCAATAACAGCTTCGATGCGGACATAACTACGAGCGCGATGGCCACCTATGAAACGCGGCTGAATACGATCAGCCAGCTGCTGGAGCTGGCGCAGATGTATCATCTGGACGGGATTAACATCGATTTTGAAAATGTAAAAACGAAAGACGGCCCCAATATTACGCAGTTTGTACGTGAATTGAAGCCGCTGGCACAGGATCGAGGACTGATCTTGTCGGTTGACGTCACGCCGAAATCGAGCAGCGAGCTGTGGTCCAAATTTCTGGACCGCAGTGCACTGAGCGAAGCCGCGGATTTTATTATGCTGATGGCTTACGATGAGCATTGGGCATCAAGTCCGGAAGCTGGCTCGGTTTCTTCCCTCCCTTGGGCGGAAGCGGCTGCGCGAAAGATCCTGGATGAGGACGACGTTCCGCCGCAGAAGCTGATACTGGCCGTGCCGCTGTATACGCGGATCTGGTCGGAAGCGAGCAAGAATGGAAAGGTCGAAGTGTCCTCCAAAGCGGTCGGCATGAAGACCGTCAAAGATATTTTGGCCGAAAAGAAGCTGAAGCCGAAATACCTGGAAGACGTGAAGCAGCATTATGTGGAGTATAAGGAAGACGGAGTCCTGAAAAAAATATGGATTGAGGACGCGGTATCCCTGCAGGCGAGAGTGGACTTGGCCAAGTCGCTCAAATTGGGCGGCGTTGCGGCATGGACGCGAAGCTTCGGGACGGAGGATGCCTGGAAGGTGTTAAAAGGAATACAACAGTAATTACCTTATTGGATCAGCACTTATACTTTATGTAATAAAAAACCGGTACAGCCTGTGATCAGGTCGTACCGGTTTTTTGTATTTAATGATGATGCGGCGTTGCTTGGGCTCCCTGGCCTTGCTGAGCGGCTTGCAGCTCTTCGGGAGTAATATTCGCCTGGTTGGGATCCAGCGTCAGGATCGTGCGGCAGAACATGCAGCGGTCGGTTTTTCCGAGCATTTTGGTCAATTTGTGACATTCCGGACATTCGAGCTGCAGCGCGCTGGTCGACAGCATGCCGGCCCAGAAATATATTCCGAGGCTGCCCATCATGGAAATCAGGCCAATCACAAGACCGATGGCTGCGAACACCTTACCGGCATGTCCCCAAAATACGATACCGGCCGTCCCCAGAACCATCAGACCCATACCCAGCATCGTCAGCAGCAGGCCCCAAAGACGAAAAGCGTTAATTTTCGCTTGATTGAAAATCATGAATCTTTAGCTCCTATCATCAAATTTGTTGTATTTACAAAAAGAAGGAACTGACATGGACATGTAGAAGTATATTATAACTGAATTGGCTCATTTTCGCCAAGGAATGCATGGAGGGAGACGTGAATTTGTCCAATTTGTCCTTTTTTTATGGAGAGTCGGTTTATGTCGATGCCATGGGAACTATTATTTTTCGCCAAGAGGGTCATAAATTTGATGGATCGCTGCTGCATGACTTTGATCTTATTATACTAATCGTTCGCGAACAAGAAGATAAACCGTTATCCGTAGAACATACGATGGCAGGGGAACTGCGCTGCCAAGTGCTGCATGTCAGTTTGGGCTCGCTTCGGCGTTGGCTGGTGGCCGGCGAGAAGGGGGACCTGGTTAAATGTTTCATGGAGGGAGAGATCGTTCACGATCCGTATGCCCGGCTGGCGCAGCTTCGCCAAGATTTCATTGAATTCAGGCAGCCGTTGAGGGACCGGAAGATGCTGTATGAATTTTCCCATTTTCTATGGATGTACGTGGAAGCCAAACGTTATATGCAGGAAGGCTTTTACACGGATGCTTACCACAGTGTGCTGAATTCGCTGAAGCATTGGGCCAAGATCGAGCTGATCGAGCAGAAGGTTCTCCCGGAGAAAGCCGTATGGGAGCAGGTACGGGGACTTAACACGGCCATTCATAAACTGTATGAAGAACTAACCCAGAGTACGGAAACGCTCGCTCAGCGCGT
>NZ_JBEPOD010000001.1:5462500-5977500 GCF_040546645.1 Paenibacillus sp. OAE614
GACTCCTTGCCCGGATTCGTATGCTCGGCGTACCAACGCCAGGCGTCATGTGTATACTCGTTCCCGCGAACGATGGCACCCTCCCGATCCACCCCCACGATCCGCGTAACGCCAGCAGCTTGAAGGATCTTGGTACAGGCGATGCCGGCAGCGCCGATGCCGCACAGAACGATTTTGCAATCCTCAAGTCTCTTTCCGACCAATTTCACTGCATTATAAAGGCCCGCCAGCAGCACGACAGCCGTCCCATGCTGGTCGTCGTGAAACACGGGGATGTCCAGCTCCTCGATCAGCCGCCTCTCGATTTCAAAGCAGCGCGGAGACGAAATGTCCTCCAAATTGATGCCTCCAAACGCGGGAGCAATCCGTTTGATCGTCGCGATGATCTCCTCCGTATCCTGCGAGTCCAGACAGATGGGAAAGGCATCCACCCCCGCGAGCTGCTTGAACAGCATCGCTTTTCCCTCCATCACGGGCATGGCGGCGAGTGGGCCGATATTCCCGAGTCCAAGCACGGCGCTCCCGTCCGACACCACCGCAACTGTGTTGCGTTTGATGGTAAGGGTATGGGCACGGGACGGGTCCTCATGAATCGCCATACATACGCTGGCAACGCCGGGTGTATAGACACGGGACAGATCATCCCGGGATTTAATGGCCATTTTCGGCGTCACTTCGATTTTGCCTCCCAAATGCATCAGGAAGGTTTGGTCGGAAACCTGCAAAACCTTAACGCCGGGCAGCTTATTCAGCACCTGGACAATTAAATCCTTCGCTCCCGTGTCCGTAATGTTAACCGTCAGGTCCCGGATCGTCGTTACTTTACCGGTACCGCTGACATCAATAGCTACAATATCTCCTCCTGAATCCCCGATAGCCATGGCAATTCTTCCAAACGCTGCAGAGGCCTTGTCCATTTCCACCCGGACGATGATATTCGTGCTTCCTGATTTAGGCACAGCCATGTCTTCCACTCTCCCCCGTCAAATTTCAACCCTAAGGCCGTGCCTGGCAAACGCCTCTTTCATCGCTATTGTGGCCGCAGCTTCGTCAGGACCGTAAATTTCAAGCTGATACTGTTCCCGGCTCAACAGCGAAAAGCTCAAACCGAGGATGCTCTTGGCATCGATCGCCCGGCCACCGGCCTTAAGCACGATACTGGATGTAAACCGGTTAGCCGTCTGATTAATATCCACAATCGCCTTGGTCACCAAACCACCCATGTGTTTACCTCCGTTCTTTATCTTTGTGGGGTACTTGCACCTGCATCGGTCCGGGATTCATGTATCTGACGGTAGTGCTGCAGCAGTCTGCCTCCCAGGACAATCCCAACGGCGAGTACCAGTGGAATGATCGTGTGAAACGCATGAGGCAAGGCATCCGTGATATTGGCCAGCCTCTTCTCTTTTAGAATCATTTCACCCGACGTGTACCCGAGAAGAGCAACGCCAACAATAACGATAACCGGAAAACGGCTCATTAGAGTCATCAGCAGTCTGCTGCCCCAAATAATCAATGGAATGCTGACGGCAAGTCCAAGGGCAATTAAGAGATAATTTCCTGACGCCGCTCCAGCCACGGCCACCACATTATCAAGGCTCATCACCAAGTCGGCGATCATAATCGTTTTAATGGCTTTTGCCAGGCGGGTGCTTGCTTCAAGCTTTCCCCCTTCGGCTTCACCCTGCATGAGTTTAAGCGCAATCCAGAGCAACAGTATGCCTCCTGCCAATTGAACGAAAGGTATCTGCAGCAGCCAAACGGCGGCAATGGTCAGTACGAAACGAAGCACAATCGCTCCGAAGCTGCCGAAGAATACCGCCCTCTTCCTCTGTTCGGGCGGCAGGTTTTTGCAAGCGAGAGCGATAACGACAGCGTTATCGCCGCTCAGCACGATATTAATGACGATAATTTTTAATAGACCTAGAAGTAACCACTCCATATCCATAAGTGCCGTTTCCTTTCCTAGCCTTCCTCATTAACAAGAACTCTCCTGCCTTTCAGCTTCAGGATTAACGGAATCGTAATCCACAGCAGTCCAATGATCAGAAACACAAGGGAGACCGGCTTCTGGAGGAAGATCATAAAATCACCGTTGGAAATCGTCAGCGCGCGCCGCATGTTATTTTCCATCATGGGGCCAAGAATAAGTCCCAGGACGAGGGGAGCGAGCGGAAAGTCGTTTTTGGACAATACATAACCGACCACACCGCAGCCCATAATTAAGAGAAGATCGAACGTTGAATACTGAACGGCGTACACTCCGAAGACCGAAAAGACAATAATTAAAGGGATCAAGTACTTGGCAGGCGTCTCGATCACCTTGGCGAACAGCTTGACGAGTGGCATGTTGAGAATCAGCAGCATCAGGTTGCCGACAAACATACTGGCTATAACGCCCCAGGCCAGCTGGGGATGATCCTGAAACAGCAATGGGCCCGGCTGCACATTGTACATAATGAAGGCACCCATCAAAATGGCCGTCGTACCGGAAGACGGAATCCCCAGACTGAGCAGTGGAATCATGGCCCCGCCGGAAGCCGCATTATTTGCCGATTCGGGCGACGCAACGCCTTCGATGGCGCCTTTGCCGAATTTCTCGGGATGCTTGCTGATCTTTTTTTCTACAATATATGCAAAAAAGGACGCGAGAATGGCTCCTGCTCCTGGCAGCAGTCCGATAAAGAAGCCAAGAATAGAACCGCGCGCGATCGGTGCGGCGCTGTCCTTCATATCCTGCTTCGTTGGCAGAATGCGGCTGATTTTTGCGATTTCTCCATCGTTATGGTCCCGTTCCAAAATGGTTTTGAACACTTCACCTACCGCGAACATGCCGACTGCGATCGTCAAAAATTCCAGCCCCTGATAAAGCTCCGGAATCCCGAAGGTAAACCGCTCTACACCGGATACGCTGTCGATCCCGATCGTCGCCAGAAGCAGGCCGAGTGCCGTCATCATCAGCGCCTTGACCATCGATTTGCCGGCCAGGCCGCTGATCGCAAGGAGTCCAAGCACCATCAGCGAAAAGTATTCGGCGGGACCAAATTTAATAGCAACAGCCGATAATGGGCGGGCCAGGAAGATGAGTCCAACCAAAGAGATAATGCCTGCGGCAAACGAACCGATAGCCGATATCGCAAGCGCTGCACCCGCCCGTCCCTGCTTCGCCATTTGATATCCGTCCAAAGTCGTGACGACAGACGAGGACTCGCCCGGCGTATTGAGCAGAATGGAAGTCGTGGACCCGCCGTACATGGCGCCGTAATATACGCCAGCCAGCAGAATAATGGAACTTGTAGCCGCTTCTTCCGGACTCAGGCCCGATGTCATGGTTGCGGTAATCGGAATCAGCAGCGCCACGCCGCTCATCGGACCGATGCCTGGCAGCACGCCAACGACGGTGCCGATCAAGACGCCAAAAAATACAAAGACCAGATTATGCCACTGCATTGCCGTCCCAAGTCCATGCAGCAAATATTCAACTGTGCTCATTGTTTAACCCCCTAGAATAAGACTAACCAAGATGGAAAACCGGGCAGGGTACCATCCAGCACGTTGACATACAGATAATACACACCGTAAGAAAAGCAGGCGGAGATCACGACCGATATCCAGATCCGGCCCCGCTGCATCGTTTGAAAGCCGATCATCAGGAACAGGAACGTTGAAATAACGAATCCGATATCCTCCAGGAAAAGGGCGTACAGCACGGCGGCCGTAAAAATAATACCGAAACGCTTGTAATCGAGCTTTTCCCGATTTTGCTGCTTCTGCTGCCTGCGGAAGGTTTCATATATCAGCCTGATGCTCATCAGCGAAAGAAATGCGCCGAGAAACATCGGAAAGATGTTCGCGCCAACGTTGCTGCCATAGGCGCTTGTCGATATGCTGGTGCTTCCGATGACAAAAGCGATGCCGATCGCACAAAATACGATGCCGGCATAGCGGTCAAATGAATGATTCATAGTCTTCAAGCCTCCTCTTCAGACAGGGAAAAGGGAAGTCCCCATCCCTTTCCCTGCCCCTGCATGGCCTAAGCCGTTACTTCTGCATGCCGAGTGCCGTCAGCATTTCTTTCAGCTGATCATTTTGTTGAGCCAGGAAAGCCTTGAAATCGTCGCTGTTCTTATAATCGCTTTCCCAGTTGTTCGCCGTCATCTCGGCCGCCCACTCTTTCGTCTCGGTCATTTTTTTGATGGCCTGATCCCAATAGCTCTTCGCTTCAGCGCTCATTTCCTTGGGTCCGAATATCCCCCGCCAAATGAGGAATTCCGCGTCAATTCCCTGCTCCTTCATCGTCGGCACGTCTTTCAAGCTTCCTCCCAGACGTTCAGGTGCGGCCACGCCGAGCACTTTGATTTTTCCGGCCTTTAAATACTGATCAAGCGACGAGGCATCCGTACCCAGTACATCGGCGTTGCCGCCAAGCAGTGCGGTAATGGCTTCGCCGCCCCCGTCATAAGAAACGTACTTGACGCTCTTGGGGTCAATCCCGTACTTGAACGCCGGAAGAATGGATACGAGATGATCCATAGAGCCGGGAGCCGATCCGCCGGCGATCGTGAACTTGGTCGGATCGGCTTTCAAATCATCGAGCAGCGACTTCAGATCGTTGTATTTCGAGTCAGCCGCTACGGCAATGGCGCCATAGTCCTTCGTCAGCTGAGCCAGCGGCGTCGTATCCTGATATCCATATGGCGAATTGCCCTCCTTTTTTAAATGGTTGATCAGGATCGGCGGAGAGCTGACAAACAATTTGTAGTCATCCTTCTTGTCCTTGGTCGCATACTCGGCCATAAACACGGCGCCGCCTCCGCCCGGTTTATTTTCAACCGTAATAGCTTTGCTGACAGTTTTTGTCTCGGTCAATACTTTCGCAATGGTACGGGCCGTCATATCCCATCCCCCGCCCGCACCCGATGGGGCCACGAGCGTTAACGCTTTGTCGGGATAATTGGATTTTTGGGCAGAAGTCCCCTCTTTTGCTGCTCCCCCGTTGGCACAAGCCGCCAAACTAAGCGCCAGAATGGCCGCAGGTATCACTTTCCAGGTTTTGCTCATCATTTTTTTATTCATCTGGATACCCCTTTCGAAAAGTTCATCTCAACCCTTATTCAACTTGGTCATCACAATGTATGCGCTTTCTTTTTGTGGTTCTCAGCATATCACCCGCGGCAGCTTTAGCAAATGTTAAGCACATAAGATCTAAAAACACGATTATGGGCATTTTGTTCATTTTGTTCACGATAAAATGAAAGCCCTTTCAAGGCCTTTATGCTACAATAAAAGCAAAAAACGGAGGGGCGCACGGTACAACATGCGGCTGCAGACAAAACTGATTTGGATCATCTGTTCCCTGATTGCCTTTATCATCCTCAGCTTGAGCGGTATTTTTTATGTCGTGATCACAAACATTTTCGAGGATCAGATCGGTCAGCGCGCCCTAAAAGTAGCTGAAACTCTAGCGATCATGCCGGAGATTAGAAAAGCCTTTACTGAGCCGGATCCTTCGGCCGCAATCCAGCCTATTTCGGAAAGCGTCCGGATCAAAACCGGCGCCCAGTATATCGTTGTAGGGAACCGCGAAGGCATCCGGTATTCGCATCCCCTGCCGGACCGGATCGGCAAATCGATGGTCGGCGGCGACAACGGTCCGGTACTTGCGGGGCATTCGATCGTGTCCAAGGCCACAGGTTCCATGGGGCCTTCCGTACGCGGGAAGGCTCCTGTTATCGCGGATGACGGGACGGTGATCGGCATCGTGTCTGTCGGTTTTCTGACCGACAACATTGACCGGATAAACGATGTGTACCAGAATGAAATATTGCTGGTCTCCTTGGTCGGTCTGGCTGTCGGGGCAAGCGGAGCCGTACTGATCGCACGCAGCGTCAGGCGTTCCATTCATGGACTTGAGCCCAAGGAAATCGGGGCCCTGTATACAGAGAAAAAGGCGGTCCTGGAATCGATCCGCGAAGGAGTTATCGCCATTAACCGGGATGGCTTCATTACGATGGCTAACCGTTTCGCTCTTCAGCTGATGAATCTGTCGGAGAATGAAGCGATCATGGGAAAACATATTGAAGATGTCCTTCCGAACACGCGGCTGCTCGAGGTAGTCCGGAGCGGCGAAGCCGAGTTCGACCGGGAGATGCTGATCGGCGACCATGAAGTGATCGTGAACAGGCTCCCTATCATGGATATGAACAATCAATTAACCGGCGCGGTCTCCAGCTTCCGCAGCAAGCCGGAATTATACCGGCTGGCCGAAGAGTTGTCCCAGGTCAAGCGTTTTGCGGAGTCGCTCCGGGCGCAGACGCACGAATACTCCAACAAGCTCTATGTCATATCCGGCCTGATCCAGCTGGAGTCTTACCAGGAAGCGGTGGACCTGATCAACCGCGAAGTGAACGTCCATCAGCATTTGATTCAGTTTGTGATGAGGGAAATCCCGGACCCGGTCATCGGCGGGCTGCTGATCGGCAAGTACAATCACGCCCAAGAGCTGAAGCTTTTCTTTGAGATTGATCCAGAGAGCACGTTCGCTGACATCCCGGACCATATGGACCGCAGCCTGCTCGTGACCATTATCGGAAATTTGATCGACAACGCGATGGAAGCCGTTCTTGCGCGGCAAACCTTTTCCGAATCCAAAGGCGAAGTCACGCTGTTCCTGACAGATTTGGGTGAGGACCTGATCATCGAATGCGAGGATAACGGAATCGGCATTCCGGAAGACATCGGAGAAACGATCTATGAAAAGGGCTTCTCTACCAAACCGGGGGAACACCGCGGGATCGGGCTTGCCCTTGTCGTTCATGCGGTCCATAAGTTAAGCGGTTACATTACGTTCCATCGGAATACGGCGGGCGGCGGTACGGTCTTTACGGTGGCGATCCCCAAACAACCCGATCTATTCAGAAAGGAGCATCCTCATGGAAATGTCCGAACCAAACCCAACGATTGAGGTGTTAATCGTGGAGGATGATACCAAAATCGCGGAGATAAACAGGCGATTCGTAGAGCAAGTGCCGGGATTTAAAGTCGTCGGCATCGCCACGGATGAAATGCAGGCGAAATCGCAGCTGGAAATCCTGGAGCCCCAATTGGTGCTTCTGGATATCTACCTGCCTCAAGCCAATGGCTTGGATCTGCTGCTGTTCATCCGCCAGCACTACCGCAGCACGGATGTCATCATGATTACCGCCGCCCGGGAAATCGAACCGATCCGGGAAGCCATCCGCAGCGGCGCGTTCGATTACCTGATGAAGCCGCTCATCTTCGACAGGCTGAAGGAAACGCTGCTACATTATGCGGTATTTCAACGGGAGTTATCCCGGCTGGATACGGCTGGCAGCATCGGCCAGAGCGATGTGGACCGCCTGCTCGCAGGTCCCGTCAAAGCGGAGCCGCTTCCTGTGAATACGGCCGATGTTTTCCTGCCTAAAGGCATCGATAAATTGACGCTTGAAAAGGTCGTTCAAACCATTTCAACGGTGAACGACGGGCTAACCGCCCATCAAGTGGCCAAACGGATCGGCATCAGCCGTTCGACCAGCCGTAGATATCTGGAGCATCTCGTCGGGTTCGGCATTGTCTATGCCGACCTGTCCTATGGGGTCGTAGGACGGCCGGAGCGCGTATACCGGAGCAAAAAATAACCCGTCTGCAGGCGCAGGCGGGTTTTCCTTGCTCCATACCGGATAATTCTTACCGCGTGCACGCCCGATACTCCGTCGGCGACATGCCGGTATGCCCCTTGAACTGCCGGGAAAAGTGCGACAGCTGCATTCCGAGCTGATCGGCAATGTCCGCTACGGGCGCGTTCGTAAATGAAAGCAGGCGTCTGGCTTCCTCCATCCGTTTGCGCTGGACGTAATGCATCGGTGTGCATCCCATCGCTTTTTTAAAATAAGGGATAAAGTAGTTCGGATGCAGATGGACGATCTCGGCCAGCTTTTCGATTTCCATCGGTTCACGAAGATGGTCATGGATGTACTGCAGCACACCGCCCAGCTTGTTCCCTTCCGTATGGTGCATGAAATCGATCCAATAGTCGGTGTATCCTCCTTCTTCTAAGCAGCAGGCCAGCATGTGCAGCAGACCCGCTTGCATGCGCAGGGCCGCGAAAGGACCTCCCGCCTGAAATTGGCCGATCATATCGTTAAAAGTGCTTCGAATAAACTCCGGGTCGCCGACATCGCTGATATAGAGCTTGCTGTCTGCATGGAACAAGGGCCACTCCCCTACCTGGGCGTCAAAATGGCAGAAATACCGCGTGTATGGATTTTCCTTGGACGTATAGGTCGTCTGGCTCGTCCCCGCAGGCATGATCATCAGCTGGTTCGGCTTGGGGTAATAGGTCACGCCGTTGATGACGACCGATCCTTCGCCTTCAGTGATGTAATAGAGCCGGTGGAAGCTCGGGGCGACTTCGGCCCGGTTCCAGTCGGGAAAGCCGCTTTTGAGCTGGACGTGACTGATATGTACCCGAAGCCCTTCCGGCAGCCGTGCGCCGAGCTGCATAGCCTGTGCCATAAATGACCCTCCTTATATAGAAAATAGTCGTCTGATGTAATGCCATTGTATCATCCCCATTTTACGAAAACACCTTAATTTTGTGCAAAACCCTCTTAATCTTAGCCATTTGCTTCCCATGCCATTCGGGCTAAGCTTGAGGGAGATGTAATGGCTTACATGCCTGCAAACTTTGATCATAATCCATGGGAAGGCGGGATCATTTAGATGGAGCAAGTACGATACGGCATTATCGGCATCGGGAATATGGGAAGCAGTCATGCACTGAATTTGGTGGACAAAATCAAGGGGGCGCAGCTGACGGCGATCTGCGATACGAGCCCCGCCCGTCTGGAGTGGGCACAGGCCCATCTGCCGGAATCGGTTCAAAAATTCGACACACCGGAGGCTTTCTTCGCTTCGCAAGCGATGGATGCCGTCCTGATCGCCGCTCCGCATTATGATCATCCGGTGCTGGCGATCCAGGCTTTTGAGAACGGTTACCACGTCATCGTCGAAAAACCGGCCGGAGTCTACACCAAAGCGGTTCGTGAAATGAACGAGGCTGCTTCCCAATCGGGCAAGCTGTTCGGCATCATGTACAACCAGCGGACTTCCCCGCTGTATACCAAGCTGCGAGACCTGGTTCAGTCCGGAGAATTGGGAAATATCAAGCGGACCAACTGGATCATTACCAACTGGTACCGCTCGCAGAGCTACTATAATTCGGGCGGATGGCGGGCCACATGGGCCGGCGAAGGCGGCGGCGTGCTGCTGAACCAGGATCCGCACCAGCTGGACCTGTGGCAGTGGACGACCGGCCTGATGCCGAAGCGCGTGCGTGCTTTCTGCCACTTTGGTAAATACCGCAATATCGAAGTCGAAGACGACGTCACCGCATATGTCGAATATGAAAACGGAGCTACCGGCGTATTCGTGACCACCGTAGGCGAAGCACCCGGAACGAACCGGTTCGAGCTCTCCGGAGATAACGGCAAAATCGTCGTCGAAGACGACAAAATCACCTTCTGGCGCCTGCGCGTGCCCGAGCCGCAGTTCAACGCGGAATATACAGGCGGATTCGGCCAGCCGGAATGCTGGAAATGCGACATTCCGGTGCATGGGGGACACGGTCCGCAGCATAACGGGATTTTACAGAACTTCACCAATGCCCTGCTGCACGGCGAGAAGCTGATCGCCCCGGGCGAAGAAGGCATCCGCGGCCTGACGATCTCGAACGCGATGCATCTGTCGGCCTGGACGGACGATTGGGTGGACCTTCCGCTCGACGAGGATCTGTTCTACGACAAGCTGCAGGAGAAGATCAAAAACTCGACGTTCCGCAAGGAAACCGCCGGCGGTAAGGTGCTGGACGTATCCGGAACTCACTGATAGATATCCCATTATCGATAAGAGGAGAATCGCCCTATGAAACTATCGGTATTTACCGTCGTTACCCCGGATCTAACCCCTGAAGAGCTTGTACTGGCCGCTAAGGAAGCCGGGCTGGACGGCGTGGAATGGCGCTTCAAGGAAGTTCCCGCAGGCGCGGCAGGCGAGAAGCCGTCGTTCTGGAGCAACAATTTGTGCTCGATCGACCCCTCCCTTCCCGCGGACCAAATGCAGAAATTCAAAGACCTGGCCCTTGCGCAGGGGCTTGAAGTCGTCAGCATCACTCCCTATCTGAACCATCTGGACCTGAAGGATACGGAGCATGTATTCCGGACGGCCCAGCAGCTTGGGGCGAAAATGATCCGCCTCGGCGTGGCCGGGTATAACGGAACCGCCGACTATAACGAGCTGTACGACAAGACAGTCCGCTATTTAAAAGAAGCGGAGCAAATGGCCCAGCAATACGGCGTCAAAGGCATCATCGAAACCCATCACGGCACGATCGCGCCGAGCGCCGGTCTCGCCCACCGTCTGGTCAGCCACTGCAGCCCGGACCATATCGGCGTTCTGTACGATCCGGGCAACATGATCCACGAAGGCTTCGAGCATTCCCGGATGGGCCTTCAGCTTCTCGGTCCTTACCTCGCCCACGTTCACATCAAAAACGCCGAGTGGGTCCGCGAGGGAACGCGTGAAGACGGAACGGTCAAATGGCGTTCGAAATGGGCCCCGATGCGCGAAGGCATCGTAGATTTCACCTCACTGCTCAATGACCTGAAATCCGTCGGCTATGACGGCTACTTGGGCATCGAGGATTTCAGCGAACAATACACGTCGCGTGAGCTGCTGAAGGAATTCGCCCAGCTCATGCGCGAAAGGATGTGACCTTCATGACCGCACAAAATAAAGACGGAATGAACTACGCGCCGGAAGGCAAGCCGAACCATGTTGTTGAACCGGGCGAATTTGTGTTTGCGGCGGCGGCCTTGGACCACGGGCACATTTATGGCATGTGCAACGGGCTGATCGAAGCCGGGGCGACGCTGAAATGGGTTTACGATCCGGAGCCGGCGAGAAGCCAGGCTTTTGCCGACAAGTTCCCGCAGGTTCAGATCGCGGACAGCCTTGAGCAGGTGCTCGGGGATCCGGAGGTCCGATTGGTGGCCGCAGCCGCGGTGCCAAGCGAACGCTGTGCTCTTGGGCTGCAGGTGATGGACGCAGGAAAAGACTATTTTACGGACAAAACGCCGTTCACTTCGCTGGACCAGCTGGAAGCGGCGCGCCGGAAGGTGAAGGAAACCGGCCAAAAATACGCTGTATATTACAGCGAGCGGCTCCATGTGGAGTCAGCGGTCTATGCCGGACAGCTCGTGCAAAAAGGAGCCATCGGCCGTGTCATCCAGGTGACCGGCTTCGGCCCGCACCGGCTGAATGCGCCGTCGCGTCCGGACTGGTTTTTTGAGAAGGATAAATACGGCGGCATTCTGTGCGATATCGGGAGCCACCAAATCGAACAGTTCCTGTTCTATGCCGGCTGCAAGGACGCCAAGGTTCTGCACAGCAAAGTAGCGAATTACAACAACCCGGACTATCCCGAGCTCGAGGATTTCGGCGACGCGACCCTGGTAGGCGACAATGGCGCCACCCAGTATTTCCGGGTCGACTGGTTTACACCGGACGGTCTCGGCACCTGGGGCGACGGCCGGACGATCATCCTCGGCACCGAAGGCTATATCGAGCTGCGCAAATACATCGACATCGCCCGCGATCCGCGCGGCGACCATGTCTACCTGGTGAACGGGGACGGCGAGCAGCACTTCGAAGTTAAAGGCAAGGTAGGCTACCCTTACTTCGGCCAGCTCATTCTCGACTGCCTGAACCGGACCGAGAACGCCATGACCCAGGAGCACTGCTTTAAAGCAGCCGAGCTGTGCCTTAAGGCGCAGGAAGCGGCCGTACGTATTGATCAGGTGCTGCAGACGAATTCGTAGCCACAATTCTTGCCCGACCGCATGTTAAATTAACGGACTGCCAGGATTGACGACTTTTCCATAAGCAAAAAGCTCCCGTATCGCGCTCCCCCTCTGTGTAAAGAGGTTGAGAGCACGGCGGGAGCTTTTTTCATTCCATCCGGACTTGGATCTATTTCGTTAGGGCATCCATCGAATAAAGAATAGCCATGCCATTCGGTTATATGTCATGCACGTGCCGAGGCTATGGCTATTATTCTGTCACTACTCCCCGTAGACGTTGGTAAACGCCTCTTCGATTTTCGGAACGATGTTGTCCCAATCGGCATCCGGCATTTTGCTGACGGTGACGAACGTCCCGATGCCAAAAATGTTGTCCACCCCGTCGATGCTGAGCAGCGCGCCGGCGAGCGGATGGTCGGTTTCGTCCCCTTTTTTCAGTGAGGTACTTTTCGGTCCTTCGAACAGGCTCTGGCTCGCATTGACTTTAAGCGAGTGCGGGTTCGGGGTCTGCTGAATTTGAATGGATACGGCCATGCTTAATCACTCCTTTCTGCCTATAACTGTACCATATTGTCCATTATCCACCAAAACCAATTCGCCCTTCAGAAGTGAAAGCGACATCATTTGCGCTTGGCGAAACGCTGGATTACAATAAAAGGAATTGAACGGTTAGGGAGAGGTGAAGAAATGAGCGACAGCAGACTGCAGCCCGGAATAGACGCCACGTACATCGTTTCCGGGGACTCGATTTCCAAGGGGGTCGTGTATGATGAAACACGCAGCAAATATGTCATCCTTGAGGATAATTACGTATCCCTTCTTCAGGACAAACTAAAGGGAGCCGTAAAAAACACGGCGAGATTCGGCAATACGCTGATGAAGGGCATCGGCAGCCTGAAGAAAGAAATTCTGAAGGGCAAGCCCAGCATGGTGCTGATTGAATACGGCGGCAACGATTGCGATTTTAACTGGAGTGAAATTGCCAACAATCCGGACGCGGAGCACCGTCCCAAGACGGATTTTACGCTGTTTGAGAAAATGCTGACGGACACGGTGAATTTTCTGAAAAGCCAGTCGATTACGCCGGTCCTCATGAGCCTCCCTCCCCTCAACGCGGATAAATACTTCAAGTGGGTCAGCCAGGATAACCCCGAAGCGGAGCGAAACATCATGAAGTTTCTCGGCAGCGTCACCAAAATCTACTGGTGGCAGGAGCGTTACAATTCGACGATCCTCAAGGTGTCCGAGCTGACCAAGACCAAATACATTGACGTGCGGGGTGCTTTTCTCGCCCATCCGGACTTTACCCAATTCATCTGCTCCGACGGCATCCATCCGAACCAGGACGGCCATCGTATCATTTACGACAAGGTTCTCGAGTTCGTCAAGGCCAATTACGGGCATTTGCTGAAAGACAATACGATAGGCTGCGAGGCGTAAATGATAGGATCATGCGAGTTTAGTTGAAATTAGATGCATTTTTTGCGTTTCATTCATCCGTTTGCTGGAAAATCCAATTCAATAGACGTACCTTGCTTCTAGACTTTCTTGGTTTGTACTAAAAAGGCTGCCCTATCAGGTGACTTCACCTGGGGAACAGCCTTTTTGTCATTTGGAGTTTTCTCATTCGTTCAGTCCGGCTCTTTCGAGTCTACTTCTCCCAAGCGGCCTTCCTTCGGGCAGAGCCGCAGAGTGAACGTCCAGTCATACGGCGTCATCAAATTGACGACCAGCGTGCGGCAGCCGGCAGGAAAGCTGGTGTTGTTCAGCGCCTTCGCCCAGTGTCCGTGCTGCCCGCCCTCCATCTCCATCCAGTCCGTACCGGCGCTGCAGCGGACGCCGCCCTGCTTCCAGAACAGCACGCCGCCGGACTCGTCTGCGGGAAACAACCCTTCCCCAACGAATGCCGTTTCGCCGCCGAAGACGAAGGATACCTGCGTCATCATGCCTTCAGGTTCCCGGCACTGCACGCGAAGCCGGAACCCCTCTTCATCTGCGGTCAGCTCCGCTTCGGCGCGATGGTGCTGCTCATGCGTCATCTCGCGCAAATGGTGCGGCAGCAAGTACCACGGGCTCGTCCCGCCACCTGCCGCCGTCTGCGGCAGCGCCGTTCGGGGGAGCGGACCGTAATAGCCTTTGGCCTCGTCCCCGGCCAAACGGTATCCGTCCGGCAGCTCCTCTAGCGTGTTCATTTTGACGTAGCCGGGTTCGAATGAGGAGGCCAGCCGGACGCCCAGCAGCCGCAAAGCTCCATGCCGGAGGGACAGGAACGAGTCCGTCTCCGCCATGACGGTCAGGCTGGTCTGACCGTCCCGCTGCCGTCCGACCGGAGCGCCGAAATCGGTGTGCAGCCGGCTGTGGTAAATGCGGCCGTAATGGCCCGCGCTTTCCAGCTGCCGGAGGTACTGCCCGCGGTCAAAATGCCGGTTGATCATCACGCGGTAGCGATCGGGAAGAGGAGACGGTTGAACCTGCCGCTCACGGAGCTGCGGATAGCGCAGATAGCCGATCATCGCGTTGTTCGGCAGCCAGCCCGGATGGACAAGCGCCTGGCCGGCGGCATCGGCAAGCGCCGCAAACAGCGGATCCCTGTCCATATGCTCCATCAGTCGGCTGATTAGAAAATACCCGGACAGGTCATGCCTCACCCCGTAATCCTGGCGGCCGGAATAATCGGTTACAACCTCGCCGTCCGGATGAATCAGGTAAGCCATCATCCGCAGGTTCCAGCGGACCGGTTCCAGCAGCTCCGGCCGGTTCAGCTGTTCCGCGGCATAATACAGCACGATGTCGCTGACCCCGTTATAGATTCCGTTGCTCCGCTCGGTCCATTCCCCGTCCTCCGTGCAGTCCATCCCTTCAGCCAGCCAGGCTTCGGCCCTGTCCTTCAGTTCCTCCTTACCGGTGAGCCGGTACAAAAAGCCGAGGGCAGCCGTGAGCACCCACCGGTGGTTGGGGGTATGGCAGCCGCCTGTCAGCAGTACAGGGGCGGTCCGGGTAAGGAACAACCGGATCAGGCCGGCGGCCTTCTCCAGCTGCTCCCAGCCCTCGAGATGGGCCTCGAGCAGCTCGTGCACCTGGGCGAGACCGCCTGCCACGAACGCCGTATCCGGCGGGGAGTGCATATTCGTCCAGCCCGGGGAGATGGAGCCGTCGGCATGCTGGAATCTCAATATGAATTCTGCCCCGTGCTCCAGCCGGCTGAGCAGCTCTTCGTTATGATAATAACGCGAATCGGGATTGATCAGCGCCGCGGCCCAGAGCGCCATGACCATCGGCGTGCCGCCATGGCTGGCCCAGGCGATGCCGTTGACCGGGTCCGTGACGCCCCCATGATAACGGCTGCCCTCGTCCAGCACCTGGCGGCTTAGGCTTTCCTCCACGCATCGATCGTTTATGCCAACCAATTGTTCATACATACTTTATCCACTCGCTTTCGTAGTCGCCAATTTTTTTCAGCATGGGGTAAGCGCTTTCTGTATTCATTTTATTCTATCGGATGGGACTGTTCGGAATCAATCCATAGGTGCTGGATCATATGAAAAGAGGGAACCGCAAAAACGGCAGCCCGGGACATGACGTTCATGTCCGGACTGCCGCCCTTATAGGTGATGATCTATATAGGATAAATAGAGCGATAAGCATTTATTTTCCGTGGCACTTCTTGTACTTCAGCCCGCTGCCGCAAGGGCACGGCTCGTTGCGTCCCACCTTCGGCACGGTATCCGCTGCGGAAATGTTCACCAGCTTCACCAGCTCCGGCTTAACGCCGTCGGCAATGGCCTGAAGCTCCACCAAGGTGTGGCCGTTATTGGCCCACATCCGGGTATGGTTATAGACTTCGGTCAGCAGCTGAATCGTCTGCTGGGCCTGAAGCGGGTTTTTGAAATTGATTTTGCGGCTCTCGAATTCGTAGATCAGATCCTGAATCGACGAACCCTTGGCGCACGCCAGCTGGAGATCGTCGATCAGGTATTCCACCGTCTCCTGGTCCTTGCACAGCTCCCGCAGCACATACTGCTGCAGCGCGGACAGCTGCGGCGTCATTTCAAAATACGTCTCGTCCGCATACCGGAGCAGCTCCTCTTGCTCGGGAACATAATACGGTTTCCCTTCGACCTTCGCGATCCAGTCGTTGATCTTCTGCTCGTCCATGTCGTGGAGCAGATAGCTGTTCACGATGTATCCGCCGTGAAGGAGCAGGTTCTCGCCCCGGCCGATCGCCTCGTTCACTTCATTCAGAAGCTCCTTCGCTCTCAGCGCCTGTTCATTCTGGGCGTTGTAGATCTCAAGAAGCTCGTCCACCTTAACCGCTCCGTACAAATGGGATGCGGCAACAATATATTGATAAGCCAGCTGGTGCTGGCCGTGCTGCTGTTTCAAAGCAGGCAGATCAGCCTTGCGGATGGCGTCCCTTATTTCTTCCGGCATGATCAGGTGCAGCTGACCTTCCGAGAAAAAGCTGAATACGAGCCCGCGATCCAGCAAAAAGGCATAATCCCCGTATGGAATCGTATTATCTTGAACGGAAGACTCCTGAAGGAGCGTCTCAAACAGGCTCCATTCGGCACCATCCATCTGGAGCAGCATGGACGACAAATGCTCCGTATTCGTGACGTAATCCGACAGCGCTTCGGCAAGCTCTTCTTTCTTCATCTTGGAACGACCTGTGATGCTGTGGACGGAAGCCAGCGCGGACAGCCTCGTCTTGGTCAGGCTCAGCAAAATCTCGGACAAGCTGGTCATGGGTTCGCCGATGATGGCGTGCTGTATGTTTGTTTGTTCCAGTTGTAACGTAGGGTCTTCCAACATGTACACCTCTTCTTCGTTATTAAGCATGCGCAGCATGACCGGTTAAGGCATCACCCTGCGCCCTTCTACCATTATACACGATGTTGACTTCGCAGCCCGCCCTCCGGCAAAAAAAGGAACCCGGCCCGGAGGTCAAAACTCCGGCAGGCCGGGTTGTACCCCCTGTCAGGCATTCTGCCGCAGGTCGGGAGGAGCTTGGCTTACACCATAATTTTGCAAATATCGTTCGTAAATTCGACCGGATCCTGGATCGGCAGCCCTTCGATCAGCAGCGCCTGGTTGTACAGCAGGTTCGTGTACAGGCCCAGCTTCTCCCGGTCCTTGTCATAAGCATCCTTCAGGGACTGGAACACCTCGTGGTGAATGTTGATCTCCAGCACCTTGTCGGCCTGGATGTCCTGGCCGCTCGGCATCGCTTTGAGCACCTTCTCCATTTCGATCGACAGGTCGCCTTCCGTGGACAGGCAGACCGGGTGGGACTTCAGCCGTTTGGAAGCCTTGACGTTCTTCACCTTGCCGGAGAGAATGTTCTTCATCTCCTCGAAGAGCTCCTTGCTCTCCGTCTCCGCCGCTTCATCCTTCTTGTCCGCTTCCGTCTCGATACCGAGATCGCCGCTTGATACCGACTTGAATTCCTTGTCCTTGTACTTCATCAGCATCTTGATGGCAAATTCGTCAATATCGTCGGTGAAATACAAAATTTCGTAGCCCTTATCGGCCACCATTTCCGTCTGCGGCAGCTTCTCAAGCCGCTCCACCGATTCGCCGGCGGCATAGTAAATATATTTCTGATCTTCCGGCATACCGGATACGTATTCGTCCAGCGTCACCAGCTTCTTTTCCTTGGAAGAGGTGAACAGCAGCAGATCCTGCAGCACGTCCTTATCCGCGCCGTAGTTGTTGTACACGCCGAACTTCAGCTGTCTGCCGAACGCCTCGTAGAACTTCTCGTATTTCTCGCGCTCATCCTTGAGAAGCGTCTGCAGCTGGCTCTTGATCTTGCTTTTGATATTTTTCGCGATCAGCGTCAGCTGACGGTCATGCTGCAGCATTTCTCGGGAAATGTTCAGCGACAGGTCTTCGGAATCGACCATCCCTTTGACGAAGCTGAAGTAATCCGGGAGCAGGTCGCCGCATTTTTCCATAATAAGGACGCCGTTCGAGTAAAGCTCAAGCCCCTTCTCGTATTCCTTCGTATAATAATCGAACGGGGTGTGCTCCGGAATGAACAGGATCGCGTTGTACACAACGGCGCCGTCCGCCTTGATGTGCACATGCGTCAGCGGCTTGTCAAACCCGTAGCGCTTCTCGTTGTAAAAGTTGACGTAGTCCTCATCGGTCAGCTCGCCCTTGTTCTTGCGCCAGATCGGAACCATGCTGTTCACGGTCTGCTCTTCGCTGTACTCCTCGAATTCGCCGTCCGCGCCCTCTTTCGGCCGATGTCCGGTGACGTCCATCTTGATCGGGTACCGGATGAAATCCGAGTACTTCTTGATGATCGTCCGGAGGCGGTAATCCTCCAGAAACTCATCGTAATTGTCTTCTTCCGTGTTTTCTTTGATTTTCAAAGTAATTTCCGTACCCACGGTATCCTTCGCCGCAGGCTCGATCGTATATCCGTCCGCTCCCGCAGACTCCCACTTGTACGCCGTATCGGAGCCAAGCGCCTTGGTGATGACCGTCACCCGGTCCGCCACCATGAAGGCCGAATAGAAGCCGACCCCGAACTGGCCGATAATGTTGTGGCCGTCCTTGGCTTCGTTCTCGTTCTTGAAGGCCAGCGACCCGCTCTTCGCGATGACGCCCAGATTGTTCTCCAGCTCCTCCTGCGTCATCCCGATGCCCGTATCGGAAATCGTCAGCGTTCTGGCTTCTTTATCCGGCGTGATCCGGATGTAATAATCGTCTTTATTGAAAACCAGCTGGTCGTCTGTTAGCGCTTTATAATAGATTTTATCGATAGCGTCGCTGGCGTTGGAGATGAGTTCGCGCAAAAAGATCTCCCGCTGCGTATAAATGGAGTTGATCATCATTTCAAGCAGTCGTTTCGACTCGGCTTTAAACTCTTTCATGGCCATCTAGCATACTCCCCTCAACGAACATAGTATCTTAGCACTCAAACATAATGAGTGCTAATTATTCTTATTTTTATATAACATAAGTTCATTTTTGAAGTCAACAATTGGTTATCCGCACCCCTTTCGTGTCCCCTCCGACATTCCCGGCAAACGCCGAACAGGGCTGCCCCCGCAGCCTTTTACAAAGCTTGCGCGGTCAGCCCCGTCCTTCATTGTCGCTGTCATGTTTTGCCTATCGGGATCCGTTATTCCTTGACCGACCCCAGCACGATGCCGTGAATGAGATACCGCTGCAGGAACGGATAGATCAGCAGGATCGGGATCATGGACACGAGAATTTTGGCCGAGTTGAGCGTGGTGTTAGAGATCTTGTTGTACTGCTGCAGCTGCTCAACTGACAGATTCTGCATTTGGTCCCGGGTCAAATTCAGCTGCTGCAAATACGTTTGCAGCGGGATCTTATGACTGTCGTTGATCAGCACGATCCCGTCGAAGAAGTTGTTCCAGTGGCCCACGATGACAAATAAAGTGATCGTCGCCAAGCTGGGCAGGGACACCGGGATGAAGATATGCCACAAAATTTTCAGCGGACCCGCCCCGTCGATAAAGGCCGCCTCCTCCATTTCCTTCGGAATCCCTTTGAAAAAGTTCATCAGCAGGATGACATTGAAGACCGGTACCGCGCCGGGCAGCACGAGCGCCCAGATCGAGTTGATCAATCCCAGCTTGCTGATGACCATGTACCAGGGAACAATGCCGCCGCTGAACAGCATCGTGAACACGATAATCCACATATAGACGTTGCGTGCCCGGAACTGCGATGCCGTTCTCGATAACGGGTACGCCATCAGAACCGTCAGCAACATGTTGATCGCTCCGCCCAAGGCAACCCGTTCCACCGACACCAGGAAAGCCCTCCAAAACTTCTCGTCGTCCAAAATTTTAACATAAGAGGAGAAGTTGATATCTACCGGGAGAAAATACACCTTCCCCGCGTTGACCGCCGTGCTGCTGCTCACCGACACCATGATCGTATTGATGATCGGGGCCAGGGACAGGCAGGCGATCAGCACCAGCACCAGGATGATCAGGAAGCGGGAAGCCTGCGCCCCGAACGTTCTCGATTGTATCATGCAAATCAGCGCCCCTTTCTAGAAAATCCGGTAACCGGCGTATTTGGAAGCCAGCTTGTAGGATACGACGATCAGCACAAAGCTGATGACCGATTTCATCAAGCCGACCGCAGTGGCAAACGAATACTGCATCTGGATCAGACCCATCCGGTACACGAACGTGTCGATGATGTCTCCGGTCTGATACACCAGCGGATTGTACATATTGAATACCTGATCGAAGCCGGCATTCAGCACATTCCCCAGGCTCAGCGTGCCAAGCAGGATGATCGTCGGCAAAATTCCGGGCAGCGTAATGTTCAGCGTCTGCTTCCACCGGCTTGCCCCGTCAAGAGCGGCCGATTCGTACAGCGAAGGATTGATGCCCGTCAGGGCGGCCAAATAGACGATCGTTCCGTAGCCGAACTCCTTCCAGGTGTCGGTCACGATCAGCAGCGGCCTGAACCAGGTGTTGCTGGCCAGAAACATCGTTCTGTCCATCCCAAACAGCTGCAGAACGTTGTTCACCATACCGTCGTAAGAGAAAATCATCGTCATCATCGTGCCGAGCACGACCCAGGACATGAAGTGGGGAAGATACACGATCGTCTGCACGGTGCTTTTGAACACCTTCAGGCGGACTTCATTCAGCAGCAGCGCAAACACGATTGGCACGATCAGACCCAGTATGATTTTTCCGACCGCGATAACCAGCGTATTGACGAAAATTTGCCTCGCGTCCGGGAGCTGAAACATATACGTGAAATTGGTCAGCCCGGCCCATTTGGAGCCGAAAATGCCTTTGGCCGGAATGAACTTCTGAAAGGCCATCACGATGCCGAACATCGGGACGATGGAAAAAATGAACAGCAGCACCATGCCCGGCAGCAGCATGAAGTGATACGTCATTTCATGAAAGGCTTTCCGTTTCTTCCGTATCCGTCCCGAAACCTGCCGTTCCGTATTGAGACTTGCTTCCAGCGAAGACATGCTTATCACTTCCATTTATCCAGGATGTATTGACTGGGACTTACCTGCTGCTCATCTCTTCCACTTCCTGCGTGATCTCATCGCCGCCGGTCTTTTTCCAGGTCGATACGAATTGATCAAAAGCTTCAATGCCGGCTTGTCCCATGATGATCTTCAGCATCATTTCCTGCTCCATCTTCTGCAGGTTGGCCCATTTCAGCTTCATGGCTTCCGTCGTGCCGTAGAAACCGGCCGGGATCACCTCGAGGTTCGGATTGTTCGCCTCCCGCTGCCCTTCGACCCGGGACAGATATTCGCCGTACGTATTGGCATCAACCGCGTTCCCCTTCTGCTTGAACTCCTGGTACGCTTCGTAAGATACGACCCGGTCTTCCTGGATTCCGTCGGCGCTGCCTGCTTTGTCAGCCTTCATGATGTCGTCGTAATAACGCTTGAGCACATCGTCATAGTCCACCTGCATCGGGATTTGCGTCGGCTCGTTGTTCCAGCGGCTGTGGTCGGTCAGCCCTTCGCTGGCATGCTCCTTCTTGTACTGAATCGCGTCGTCCGTCAGCGAGTACAGGAAGTCCGTCGTCAGGTTGATCGATTTCATAATCGCCTCCGGATGAGGGTAACCTTTGCGCACGACAACAATGCCTCCGCCGACCGGGTCCTGCCGGATCGTTTTAAATTTGCCGTTCTCATCTACAGGTGCGGATACCGCTACCCATTCGGCCTTCGGATCCTGCTTGATGGAATCCTTATAGTTCGTGTATCCGATCCACCATGGGTTAAAGAGCATGCCGGCCTGGCCGTTGATGACCAGCGCTTCCTTCTCTTCATCCGAGCGGACCGCAAACTGCTTGTCGATCAGCCCTTCCTTGTAATGCTTGGCCAAATCGGCGAGCGCCTCTTTCATTTCAGGCTGCACGGAGCCGTACACGACCTTGCCGTCCTTCTTGATCCACTGACCCGGGAACGCGTTATAGGCCGCAAAAATCGGCGAAAAATTCATCGCATCCTGATTCATCCCGAACCCGATCGTCTTGCCGGTTCCGGAGACGTCCTTCTCCACAAAGATTCTGGCCAGGTTCCACACATCGTCCACCGATTGCGGCAGCTTGCCGCCGACCTTGTCCAGCCAATCCTTACGGATCCACAGCAGCTGATGCTGGTTGCCGATATTCGTCATCGGCAGGCCCATAATTTTGCCGTCCACTTTCACTTGGTCGAGAAGCAGATCCCCGTAAGAAGAGTAAATGTTTTTGACGCCCTCGGAGGCGGTTTTTTCATATACCTCGGTCATATCTTCAATGAGGTCATTGTCCACGAGCTGGTTGAAAATCGTGCGGCTGACCAGCATCACGTCCGGCAGATCGCCGGTCGTCATCGACAGGGACAGCTTCTGGTCCATATCGTCGGTCTCCCAGGCCACCTTGGCCTTTACGTTTACCTTGCTCTCGACATATCGGGTCGCCATGTTGTTCTCAATCGAATCGCCCTTCGGCAGATTGTTCGTATGGCTCGTATTGCGTCCGATGGTAAACTCCACCGGGGATTCGTACTTGCTGTACGGCTCGTAGTCCTTCTCGCTGACAGCCTTGTCCTCCGCCTTACCGCTTCCGCCGCCGCATCCGCTGACGATAAGCGCCGTTATGCACGTGACGGCCAGCAGCGACGATATTTTTCGCTTGTTCATCCCTTTTGAACCCCTCTCTTGTCGATTCCTTGTACAAGTAAAATTGTATGCGGTTGCAAAAAAATCGTATATATCACATTTTTCCGTTCTGTGTCACTTTTTTCATGAATGCCCCGCAAGCGGATTCGACACACAAAAAGAGCGCCCCGAAGGAACGCTCTTTGGCTCTGGCGGCAGCTACCAGACGTTGAGCAATAATAGGAATATCACGGT
The DNA here is from genome assembly GCF_040546645.1 of Paenibacillus sp. OAE614. NCBI lineage: Bacteria > Bacillati > Bacillota > Bacilli > Caryophanales > Paenibacillaceae > Paenibacillus > Paenibacillus sp. OAE614. The sequence continues at coordinate 5,485,263 of NZ_JBEPOD010000001.1, forward strand.
ATATGCCAGTAGGCTGCACGACTGCCGGCTTCACACGGCCTCACCGATTATGGATGCTCAGCCTTGTTGAACGGGATAGTCCACCACCACGACCTGCTCGATCAAGCCATCGAGCCTGCGGACAAATGTCTGATGCGCCGGATGCGGCCCATAGGCCTGCAGCGATTCGCGGTCCTTGAAAGTCACGCGAAGCCCGATGCTGAACCCGTGGATGTTTTCCGTTTCCTCCGTTTCATTGACGCCGGCCGTGAGGTCAACGATGCCGGGAATCTGATCTTTCAGCCCCCGCAGCAGTCTAAGGAGCTCCTGCTCCAGCTCTGGTTCAAGAATGCGGTTAAATTTAAATGAGACCAAATGTTCAAACATATGGTTTCTTCCTCCTCATGCGTTCTTTCCTTCTTTACCTTCTTTCCATACGGAAGCCGGCTCTTCCTTCTGTGCGCTAAAAAACTGGATTGCCTGCCGGCCAATGGCGCTTCGAAGCGGATACACGCCCCATTCGCTACCGCTGATCTACGCCCTCTAAGGACCGGCAGCCGCGCTCTCGATTAGCCCCTTCGGCGCCATGTCCGTTCGGCTCCGCAGGAAACGTCAGGGTGACCGTCGTGCCCACCCCGGGGGCGCTGTCGATGGCTAGGCCGTACGGCGGCCCGTAATACAGCCTCATCCGGTCGTTGACGTTCTTCACGCCGGTTCCCCCGTTCTCTGCCGACAGCAGCTTGGCGGCCTGGACAGGGGTCATACCGACGCCGTTATCCGTTACGCTCAGCGTCAGGATGCCCTCCTGCCGGCGCGACGCAATGACGATCCGCGGAGTTTCCTCAGCCTCCGGATGGGTGAATCCGTGCTTGATTGCGTTCTCCACGATCGGCTGCAGCACGAAGTGAATGATTTTCAAATCCGCCGTATCTTCATCCACTTGAAACTCCACGTCAAAGTCCCCGTCATTCATGACGAGCTGCAGGTCCAGATACGCCCGGATATGCTCGATTTCGTTCGTGACCGTCGCCATATCCCTGCCCCCGTTCAGGGTCGTCCGGTAGAACTTGGCCAGCGTCGATACCATGTACCCGGTTTCCAGGTCACGCTTCTTTTTGGCCCGCCAGTGTATAAAAGACAGCGTGTTGTACAGAAAGTGGGGATTGATCTGATTGATCAATCGCTGGTACTCGCTCTGCTGCCTGGCGATTTCCGCCTGGTACACCTGGTGAATCAGACTGTTGATGCGCCCCAGCATCCTGCCGATACCGTTCGTCAGTTCCCCGAACTCATCCCGGGAAGAGCTCTGGATAACCACGTCCAGGTTGTTCTGCTCCACCTTGTCCACCTTGTTTTTGAGATGAATGATCCGCCTCGTGAAGTTGTTCGACACGATATAGATCAGGAAAAAGGCAACGAGCAGGCTTAATCCAATGACGAGCAGGGTGATTTTGAAAAACGTCAGCGCGTTGACATACGCATTCGCATTGGAGAGGTAATAATGGATCGTCCATCCGTTGCTTTTCAGCGTCCGGTCGAGCCGAGTCGCCCCTTGCGCGGGCGGGTCCGCCTTCTGTTCACGGAAGATCGGCTGGTGCTGCGGACCCTCGATCTGCACGGTAATATGATCCGACAGCTTGTCCATATCCGAGAAAATGCTGTCGTAATTGACCGAGATCACCATGTAATTGCTGTCCTTTAAATTGCTGATCAGCTCCTGCACCAGATAGACATGACTGCCGTCCACCACCCAATGCCTGCCCCGGTACCCGTCGAACCACGGCTTTTGCTTCAAATCGCTGAGCGGCAAAATGTTGTCGCGGATGCCGAGCAGATCCCCGGACGTATAGAACGTAATGCCCTCGATATTGTCGTCCATCGTTTTCGTATTGGAGATGAGCGGGTCCATAATATCCCGGAAATCGAGGAACATCTCGAAATAATTGCCCGCATAGTTCCGGGTAAACAATTTCGAAAAGTCGCGGTTCAGCACGATAAATTCGCTCAGCGTGTTGTAGCGGTTGATTTTATAATCGAGAATGTTCGCCACTTGGTCCAGACTGGCCGCGGCTTCGCTCTTCAGCTCCTTCATTTGGATGCGGTAGGATTGGATAAAAGCGAGCACGCCGAGCAGCAGAATGGGTATCAGCGCAATAAAAAGGTGGGACAGCAGCAGCTTGTTGCGGAACCGGATATCATTGAACCTGCTCTTGATCCAGTGAAGCATGGGCATTCCCGCTCTCTCTATACTGTAATGGGCTCACGCCGTAATTGGTTTTGAACAGCCGGCAAAAATAAGAGGTGTTGTCGATGCCGACAAACGCCGCGATGTCGTTAATTTTCATATTGGAGTTCAGCAGCAGATGGCCTGCCTTGCGGAGGCGGAGGTCGGTCAAATATTTGGAAAAGTTCATCCCGGTTTCTTTCTTGAACAAAATGCTCAAGTATCCCGGGGACAGATACACCTCATTGGCCACCTCCGTCAAAGACAGATCGCGCTGAAAATGATCCTTCACGAACTCCTTCACCTGGCGGATCACCTTCGATTCCTCCGATTCCACCTCCGGCTCGCCGGCATGGGGACGAATATGGGTAATCTCCTCCATCACCTCCAAAAATTCCTCGGTCACAAGCGGCTTGAGCAGATAGTTGACGACGCCCAGCTTGATGGCGGTTTTCGCGTATTCGAATTCGTCGTATCCGCTGCAGATGACGATTTTGAGGTTGTCCTGCGTTTTTTTCGCCAGCCTGCCGAGCTCGAGGCCGCTCATCAGCGGCATTTTGACATCGGTAATCAGAATATCGATCGGGTGGCGGTTCAAAATGGTTTCGGCCGCGCGGCCATTGTCGGCTTCGAGCACGTGGAACGGAAACCGGTATTCCGATATCAAATCCTTGATGCCTTCCCGTTGAACATGCTCATCGTCTACTACAAGAACATTAAACATCGTACGGACTCGTCTCCTTATGAACTAATAATATGCTGGGAAAGGACCTTAGGGGCAAGCGGCTGCTGCGCTTTAACGATGCAAACGATGGAAGTGATTGATATATTAGGTATGTCTGCTTTTATTGCATTATATCATATGAAGTGAAAGTGCTTTCAATAAATTGTTCGCTTGTAGGGTAAGGATGGCCGCCGGTTAGACAAAAAAGAGCGCCGGCTTTATCGCCAGCGCCCGTAACCTGTACATTCGGGAAAGTTTCTCCGAAATGGCTGCAGGTCACTTTTTCGAGAAATATCCTTAAAATATCGCTTTATCGTTTAACGGCTCATCCATTTTCCGTTCGTGAAATCCGGAATCGCCACCGGATGACCGCCGAGCGCAATCGACTCCTCGGACAGAGCCGAGATGCTCATCCAGGCGGCCATATCGTACACATCAAGCGGCGTATCCGTGCCGTTCTTCACGCATTCGATAAATTCGGAGTAGACCAGCCAGTCCATGCCGCCGTGGCCGCCCTTCACGCCCTCGCTGATGAATTTCTTCCAGATCGGATGCTCATACTGCTCACGGAAGGAGTCGGCGTTGCCCCATTGGTTTTTCCAGTCAAAGTGGTGCTCGTCATGCTGTCCGTCGATGTAAATGGAATGGTTCTCCTCCACATACATCCCCTTCGTGCCCCGGACCGTAAACCCTCTGGAGTAGTAGCGGGGCAGCGTCGTGTCGAGCGTAATTGTGATCGTTTCGCCATGGGCGCACTTGATAACGGTGGTGACGATATCGCCCTGCATAAACTCGGTCTGGGCAAGAGCCGAATCGGCGCCTCTCTCCCGGACAACGTATTCATGCATGCCTTTGGCCTTGGAGGACATGGAGACGAGGGATACCATCCGGTTGCCGTGGTTAATGCCCAGGATTTGGGCGATCGGTCCAAGTTCATGCGTCGGGTAGTTTTCACAGTTGCGGTGAATATAGTTGTTCAGGCGGTAATGCCGGTTTTCGATGCCATAGGCAATTTCTTCGCGCAGATCGTGATGGTAGCCGCCGGCGCAGTGAACGATGTCGCCGAATACGCCCTGCTTGACCATGTTCAGCACCATCAGTTCTTCGCGTCCATAGCAGCAGTTTTCCATAATCATGCAGGGTACTCCGGTACGCTCGTACGTCTCCACCAGCTTCCAGCACTCCTGCACCGAATAGGCGCCGCCGACTTCGCTGGCCACGTAGATTCCCGCTTCCATGCATGCCGTAGCAATATGAATATGGTCCGCCCAGGATGCGCCGATGACAACGGCGTCCAGCCCCGGCAGGGCCACAACTTCCTGATATTTGGTCGTTACCAGCGGTCTGGCGGTTCCTGTCTCTTGGACATATCCAGCCGCCTCCTCGCAGCGGTCTTCATACAGGTCGCAAACCGCGACAACCTCGACATCTTCCATATGCAGGATGATTCCTCTCAGCAGCCCCATGCCGCGTGCGCCGAGACCGATCATTCCAACACGCACCTTCTCCTTCACCCTCGATCACTCCTCCAAATATTTGGTTGTTTTGGCTGTGAACAATGCAGTCCATCTTTGGCTGTTTTATGGACTATACAAGCATAGTTCTCTATAAAAAGGGTTATTCCTTCTCCAAATTTTTTGTGTTTTTTGGATAACGAGCATAAGGGAACCGGAAGTCCTGTTCCTCCCCCGGATCCGGCTTGGCCAGCCGCCCCATTAAGTCTAAGAAGACTAAATTGGGCCAAGTCCATAAAAAAAGGTCAAAGCCATCGGTTCGGCTGTGGCCTTGGTCTCACAAGTTCATTCGTGGTTACTTCACTGCTGACGGTTCGGTCTTCTTCAGATAGGCGCGCCAGGTAATGCACCACTGCCGCGGATCGTCCAGGGACGATTCGTCGTTGCGGTGAACCGTGCTGGCATGAGGTGCCGTCCGGACCATCTCGGGATTCGTGTACGCTTCATTTGAAATATGCTCCAGCGCCTGGATGTACTCGTCAAGATCTTCCTTGGAGTACGATTCGGTCGGCTCGAGCGTAAACGGCTGCGGCACGATGTACGGATGATGGGACGTCCAGTAATGCAGGCCGAAGTCGCACATCCGCCGCGTAATATCTTCGGTCGTGACGCCGGTCTCGTCGGTCAGCTGCTTCCAGCTGTAGCGGACCTGCTCCAGGCGTCGGCCCTTGATGTATGGCGCGCTTGCCCCGCGGATTTGCAGAATTTTGTGGTACAGATAGTTATTGTTCAGCACGGCGATCTGCGCGACATCCTTCAGTCCTTCCGCGCCGAGGCTGAGAATCCATGCATAGGCGCGGAGCACCGTCTGGGCGACGCCGTGGAAGCTGCGGACCTTGCCGATGCTGCTGCCGCCCTGCTCCCGCAGGATATAGCTCCCGTCCGCCGCCTGATCCACCAGCGGTCCCGGCAGAAACGGCTTCAGCGCATCCGTCACGCCGAGCGCGCCGGTGGCCGGTCCGCCGCACATATGCGGCGCGGCAAACGTCTTGTGCAGGTTGAAAAAGCACATGTCAAAGCCCGCTTCCTTCGCGCGGGTAATGCCGAGCAGGCCGTTGGCATTAGCCTGATCGTAGTAGCAAACCCCGCCGGCGGCATGCACCACGTCCGTAAACTCGCGGATCCGGTGGTTATAAATGCCGGTGTCTTCCGGGTTCGCCACAACGAAACCAGCGGTCCGTTCAGAGACCGCAGCTTTCAGCTTCTCCAGGTCCGGGAATCCGTCCTCGTCCGGATGAAGGGTGATGATCTTATAGCCTTTGACGGCAGCGGTCGCCGCCTGGGACGGATGGGAGAAGATCGTCGTAATGATCTCGTCGCGCTTCTCCCCCTCCCCGCGCGAGTCATGGTAAGCCCGCACGATGGAAGCCATGGCCAGCAGCGCCTGGGTGCCGCTGCTAGGCTGGAAGCTAAAGGCGTCCATACCGGAAATCTCCCGCATCGCAAGGTCCAGACTGTGGTAGATTTCCAGCATGCCCTGTACCGAGCTCACATCCTGGAGCGGATGGAGCTCGGCCATGCGGGGGCTGCGGATCAGCATTTCGTTGATCCGCGGGATGTATTTCATCGTGCAGGTGCCCTGCCCGATTTCGACGTTCAAATCCGAGCCCAGCGTCTCCTGGGAGAGACGCAGGTAATGGCGAAGCACCTTGGCCTGGCCGATCTCCGGCAGGGCAGGCGCCTGGCTGCGGCGCATGTTCGCCGGAATGGCGTCCTGCACGCCGCCGGCTTCCGCTGCAACGGCCGGTTCGGCCTGCGGCGGGATGACGCCCCGCTCTCCCGCGCGGTGCAGTTCAAAGATGACCGGCTCATCCCATTTGGCTTGGTGGAACTGGCGGACCTTCCGGTCTCTGACAATCCGTTTCATCGCGTCTGCTCCTCTCCTGATGCTCCGGCCGCCGCGGAGCCTGTGCCCACGATGGTGCGGACGGCTCCGGCCAGGCGGTCCAGGTCGGCCTGAGTATGAATTTCCGTGACGCAATACAAGGCGCACTGCCCCCACTCGGGATAGCTCGCCGACAAATCCTTGCCGCCGAAAATCCCTTCGTCAAGCAGCCGGCGGTTGATGTCGGCCACGGTGCGTCCCGAACCGTTGAAATCGACGACGAACTCCTTGAAGAACGGCGTGCCGCCAAAGCGCAGGGATACGCCTGGGATGCCTGACAGCTGGAGGGCTGCATATTTCGCCTTCTGGACGATCGTTTCGCCCACCTCCTGCATGCCGTTTGGTCCCATCAGGGCCAAGTAGACGCCGGCCGTAATGCCCCACAGGGCCGTCTGCGTGCCGACGGATTCTTTGCCCTTCTCCCGCAGCGCAAACGAGGTGCGCTCGTATGCAACGTCGCCGAAGCCGTACTCGCCCTCCACTTCCGTCGGAACGATGCCGAACAGCCGGGACGGGTATTCCATGACGAATTTCTCTTCGTCGCGGGTTGCGATAAATCCGGCCTGTCCCCCGCCGTAGTTCATATGCATGCCGAGCGGCTGCAGGTCTCCGCAGACGATGTCCGCGCCGTAACGGGCCGGCGGCTCCAGCACGCCGAGGGAGATCGGGTCCACGCCGACAATCGACAATGCCTGAGCGGCATGGGCGAGGCGGGATATGTCCGATCCCTGGTCCTCAATGATGCCGAGATACCCGGGATTCTCGAAATAGACGGCGGCGGTGTCCCCGTCCAGCTTGAATCCCAGATCGGCCAGATCCATTTTCCCGGTGGCCGGGTCGATCTCCACCATGCGGATGTCCATGACCGGCGTGCAGTAATTGCGGATGATGGCGACCTTATCCGGATCGACCGAGCGCGGGATCAGGGCGGTGCGTCGCCCGGTGATGCGGCCGGCCATGCGGATCGCGGTGGACGCCGCCTGTGCCCAGTCAAAAGTCGGAACGTTGACGACGTCCATATCCACCAGCTCGGCCAGCAGGCTCTGATACTCAAACAGCGCCTGGAAGCGGCCGTGATCCTCATAAGGCTCGCCGGCATAAGCCGTCACGAATTCGGAGCGCTGGTTAATTTCGTCGCAGACCGCCGGAATAAAATGCTGCCAGCAGCCCGCCCCCAGAAAATTCAGGTAATCCGCGCCGTGCTTGTTCTTGGCGAGTATGCCTTCGATATGCCGGCGCAGCTCATGTTCATTCATGGCCGGCGGAAGGTTCATCTCCCGCTTCAGCTTGAGATGATCGGGAATGGCGTCATGCAGCTGGTCCATGGACGTCAGTCCGATTTCCCGCAGCATCGCGTCCCGAACCTCCGGGACGGTATTCGGTATATAAGGATGGGCATACGTTCTGTGATCTGCCAAAGTTAACGCCTCCGTTCTGTATAGAATGAACTAAACAAATGAATGGGTTGTATAGGGTTCAAAAAAATCGATACTCCTTAAGTTCAGGCGATCCCGCCGCCGTCGACGACGAGCACGCTGCCTGTGACCCAGGCGGACAGGTCGCTCGCGAGAAACAGCACCGCATTCGCGATATCGCGCGGCGTGCCGAGCCTCTCGAGCGGGCGTCCCCCGGCGGAGGCGACGAGGAACGACGCCTCGTCCTGCTGCAGCTGCTTGGCTTCGTCCCGAAGCAGCGGCGTATCCGTATCGCCGGGCGATACGCAGTTAACGCGGATGCCCGCCGGCCCGTGGTCGATCGCCATCGCCCGCGTCAGGTTTACGACGCCAGCCTTGGCGGCGCAGTAGGCAGCAGCGCGGTCCCCACCCTTAAGACCCCAGCCGGAGCCCGTATTGATAATGCTGCCTCCGCCGCACCGCTCCATCACCGGAATGACGTACTTCGAGAGGAGATAGACGCCTTTGAGCGACACGTTGAGTACCAGGTCCCAATCCCGCTCCTCCAGCTCGGTCACGCTTTGGCGGCGGATGACGCCCGCATTGTTGAACAGAATGTGGATGCCTCCCAAATCGGCAGCAATTTCAGCCGCGGTCCGTTCGCAGTCCGCGGCCGAGGTGACGTCGCAGCGGCGGAAGGTGGCCAAGCCTCCTTCGGCCCGGATGCCTGCGGCCGCCGCCTCCCCGGCCGTTTCATTGATATCGATCAGCACGGCGTGAGCGCCGAAGCCCGCCAGAAGCTCGGCGGTGGCCAGGCCGATGCCGGAGGCTCCCCCGGTTACGACCGCCACTTTTCCAGACAAGTTCAAAACGTCCTGTGTATTAAGCATCATCGTTCTCCTCCTTAAGTGGGTATCGTGCGGCCACCCAGGCCATCTGCCGGCTCAGCCGCTCCGGCGCCTGGTCCTCCGCCATATACGGCTGCAGCAGCATCCGGAACCGGAACGGTTCGGGCTTCACCGCGTGCTCCGGCGCCTGCGCCGGACCGCAGCTGTTGCTGCCGAGCCCGTTCTGCCGGTAGTCCAGGTTCAGCGTAATATAGTCGCGCTGCTTGAGCTCTGTCATGTGCTGCGCCTGCTCCAGATCCTGATCCGTGTACCGCCTTGCGCTGAACTCCAGTACGGGCGAGCCCGACGCAAGCAGCCCCAGCCCCGAGCTGTCCGCCATCGAAACCCAGCGCACATCGGTGCGGTTGCCGTTCTCCTGCGGATATACGTACGGTGTAAACAGGCCGACCACCGTGCTCCGGTACACGCCAATGCGGCCGGCTTCCTTGCTGTCCGAGTAGCTCTCCCCGGGACCGCGGCCGTACCAGGCCACCCGTTCACAATCCCCCGGGAGCTGCAGCTGCAGCCCGATCTTCGGCAGCATGGACGGCGGCGTGCCGATCGGCGATCCGGCCACGTCCATGATGATAAGCCCGTCCGCCGTCACCGTGTACGACGTCTCGCAGCGGAAGCCCCAGTCGTATACCGGCGGCGCGATCCGCGAGGACCAGGCCAGCCGGACCGTGTCCGCGCCAAGCCGCTCCCAGCGGAAATCGTCCACCCGCTCGGTCAGCCGGTCCAGGTGCGCCTTCCGCCAGTCCGCCAGCACATACATATCGTTGTCGATCGGCGCGCGCCAGAAGTTCAGCCGCGGTCCGCGCCGGATCAGCTCTTTGCCGTTCATCCGAAGCGAAGTGATGCCGGGTTCAAGGCAGCTCGCTTCCAAGTGGAGCCGGTCGCTTGCCAGAATCAGCGCATGCCCTCGTTCCTGAACGGATAGGTCCCGGCGCAGGCTCGCAGCCTCGGCGGACCCGGCTGCTTGATTGTGCGACGCCTCTTCCGGAGCCACAGCCGGCAGCGCCAGCTGCGCCCAGGCGACTTCATGCCCCTGCTCCGCCCAGCTGCAGTCGGCCGCCAGCGTGAAGCCGACGTTCAGCCACCGCTCCGTCCCGGCTTCCAGACCGCTTTCAGGACGGTCCCACACAAAGGGGAGCGCAAGCTCCGCCGATTCCCCCGGCCCCACGGCCGGAAGGATCAGCACACCGCTGCGCAGGGTGCGGCCATCGGCTGTCACGCTGTAATCCGCCTGAAGATGTTCAAGCGTCATAAAGTCATACTTGTTCGTGATGCGGATGCGGCCTGCTTCCGCCCATTCCACACGAACCGGCTCAATGATTTTTTTATATTCGATCAATCCAGGCGACGGCGTGCGGTCGGGGAAGATCAGGCCGTCGAGACAAAAGTTTCCGTTGTTCGGCACGTCGCCGTAGTCGCCGCCGTAGGCGTAATCGTCACGCCCGTCGGCCGTGCGTCTGCGCAGGCCGTGATCGATCCATTCCCAGACGAAGCCTCCCTGCAGGCGGGGAAACTTCTCGAAGGTATCGAAATACGCCCGCAGCCCGCCGGGTCCGTTGCCCATCGCATGGGCGAACTCACACAGAATATGCGGCTTCGGATGGTCCGTCAGGTTCCCAAAGCCCTCTATCTTCTCGACGGAGGAATACATCGTGCTGACGACGTCACATACTTCCGCCTCCCGGTCTTCTTCGTAATGCACGAGGCGCGTCGGATCGTTCGCCTTGCACCACTCGGACATGGCGCGGAAGTTGCAGCCGAAGCCCGACTCGTTGCCGAGCGACCAGAAGATGACGGAAGGATGGTTGTGGTCGCGCTCCACCATGCGCCGGACGCGGTCGACATAAGCTTCCGTCCAGGCGGGATCGTCGCTCAGGCGCGAAATGTTCCCGAGCGGCTCAAACCCGTGCGTCTCCAGATCCGTCTCCTCCATCACGTACAGCCCGTATTCGTCACAAAGTTCATAGAACCGCGGATCGTTCGGATAATGGGCCGTTCTGACGGCGTTGATATTGTGGCGCTTCATCATCAGGATGTCTTCCCGCATCGTAGACAAAGTCACGGTTCGGCCGGTATCCGGGTGATGGTCGTGCCGGTTGACTCCTTTGAGCAGGATCGCCTTGCCATTTACGAAGAATCTGCCGTCCTTCACTTCCACCTGCCGGAATCCTACCCGCTGCGCGATGATCTCGGTCTGATTCCCGCGCGCGTCCGTTACCATGATCAGTAAATGGTACAGTGCAGGATGTTCTGCGCTCCACAAAGCCGGATGAGCGACGGGCAGGCGGACATCCAAGGTACTGGAGCCGTTTGGCACCGCTTCATTAGCAGAGGCAGCTTCCTGCCCCGCAGGGTCCATCAGCCGCAGCGAGACGCCTCCCTCCGGTTCAACCCCTTCCAGGTCGAGCCGAACGTTCAGCACCCCCTGCTCAAACTTTGCGTCCAGCTCGGTAACCACCCGGTAATCGGCGACGCGGATCGAGGCGGGCTCAGCGATCAGGTAGACGTCCCTGAAGATGCCGCTCAGCCACCACATGTCCTGGTCCTCCAGGTAACTGCCGTCCGACCACTGATATACGCGGACGGCCAGACGGTTGACCCCCGGCTGCAAATAAGGCGTAAGGTCAAACTCCGAAGTCAGCCGGCTTCCCTGGCTGTAGCCGACGAGCAGGCCATTCAGCCACACATGAAAGGCGCTGTCCACGCCGTCGAATTTGACGGTAATCCGTCTTCCCTGCCAATAGGGCGGCAGCTCGAATTCCCGGACGTAGCTGCCCGTTGGATTGTCATTGGGTACCCGGGGCGGATCCACCGGAAACGGGTAGTCCAGGTCCGTATAATGCGGACTGCCGTACCCCTGCAGCTGCCAGTGACCCGGCACCCGAATATCCGCCCAGTCCCAGCCGTTCAGCGCTTCTTCCCGAAAATCGTCCGGCGCCAGCTCCGGCCTGGTTGCATAGTGAAACTTCCAAATGCCGTTCAGCGATTGGAACCAAGGTGAGCTTCCGCGGTCGCCGCTTAAGGCCCCTTCGGCATCCGCATAAGGAATGAAATAGGCTCTGCCTTTCATCCGGTTATTTGCCAGCACGGCAAGATCGTCCCAATCCCGGGGCAGGTTCGTGTTGTGCATGCTTTCCCTTCCTTTCTCTCTCTGGATGCATCTCCTCACTTGAGCAGTAGAGGCGTCAGCCTTTGATGCCCGTGCTCGCTATGCCGCCGACGATATAACGCTGTGCGAAGAAAAAGATGGCAAGCGGCGGAATGGAGATCAGGCAGGTGATCGCCATAATCGACTGCATATCCACGCCGTACATGCCCTTGAACTGCGACAAGCCCAGCGTCAGCGTGTATTTGGTCTGATCGTTCAGAAAAATGAGCGGTCCTAGGTAATCGTTCCAGCAGTTCATCATCTGGAACACCGCCACCAGGATGAGCGACGGCCCCATCAAAGGCACGATCACCCGCATCAGCACGGTAAGCTTGCCGGCCCCATCGATCGTAGCAGCTTCATCTAATTCCCGCGGTAATGTCATGATGAATTGGCGCAGCAAAAAGATAAAGTATGCAGAGCCGAACCAGGACGGAACGATCAGCGGCTTGAGCGTGTTGATCCACCCCAAATAATTGAACTCCATATACTGCGGGATCATCGTCACTTCCCACGGAATCATCATCGTGGCCAGGACGATCAGAAACAGCAGGTTTCGTCCCTTGAATTCGAACCGGGCGAAGCCGTAGGCCACAAGCGTACAGGATACCAGCTGGCCGAGGGTGGATAGCAACGTGACGATCAGCGTGTTTTTCAAAAACAGGTTAAAGGGCTGAATATTCCAGGCATCCGCAAAGTTGCTGAATCGGAAGACGGATGGAATCCATTTGGGAGGAAACAGGTACAGCTCCTGCGGAGACTTGAGCGCTGTCGTAATGGCCCAGAACAATGGCGCGATAAAGAGCAGGGACAAGAGGATCAGCGCAAGATAGCTCAGCGTCTTTTTCATCCTACCCTCCCTCCTTTCGCCGGCTTCGGCTTCTTCTGCGGTCCGCGCTTCATTTCGCCTTCGTAGAACACCCACGCTTCCGAAGACTTGAACACCAGGAACGTCAGCGTCAGCACGATCAGGAACATGAACCAGGCGTTGGCGGCGGAGTAGCCCATTTTGAAATATTTAAATGCGTTCTCATACATGTACATCGCGTAAAAATACGTCGCCTTCATCGGCCCCCCGCCCGTCAGGAGCAGCGCCAGCGTCAGCTGCTGGAACGCCGCGATAATCGACGTGATCAGGTTGAACAGAATCGTCGGGGTGATCATCGGAACCGTGACGCTGACAAACTGCCGAAGCTTGCCTGCGCCGTCGATGGAGGCCGATTCGTAAAGATCCTTCGGGATGCCTTTGAGCCCCGCCAGAAAAATGAGCATCATCGAGCCCTGTCCCCATAAGCTGGCGACGACCATGGCCACCAGCGACCATTTGGTGTCGTTCAGCCAATCCGGCCCCTGAATCCCGAAGATCGACAGGAAGTAGTTCAGGATGCCATAATCGCCGCTGTACACCCAGGACCAGATCATGGCCAGCGCCACACCCGAAATAACGGACGGGAGGTAGAACGCCGTGCGGAAAATCGCGCTGCCCCGAACCTTCTGGTTGAGCAGCAACGCAAGCCCGAGGGCGACAATGATGTTCAGCGGCACGAACAGCACGGCAAATTTCAGCGTCACCATCAGCGATTTCCAGAACAGCGGATCGTCGGTGAACATTTCCACGTAGTTGCCAAGCCCGATAAACGTCACTTTGCCGACGATCGGCCAGTCAAAGAACGAAATGACGAGCGAAAACAGCAGCGGTCCCAGCGTGAAAACCAGAAAGCCGAATATCCACGGAAAAATGAAGAGGTAGGGGGCAGCCCCACCCCGTCTGCGTTTCTTCAAGGCCTTGAGGGCGGCTGACTGTTCCCGTGCCGGGTGGAGGTAGGTTTGAGCCATCTCAAAAACCTTCTTTCTTCAGGTATTATTTCATGTAGCGCTCGCTGTCCTTTACGGCCTGGTTCAGCACATCCTGGGCATTGCTACCGTGCATGACCGATTCCACCGCGGCGGAGAGCTGCCGGTTAACCTCATTCCACTTCGGATTCAGCAGGAACGCCGGGGTGTTGTCCGAACGCTCCAGCATCGTATAGTACGGCTTGTAGAGCGGATCCTGGTCCTTTTTCAGCTCGGTCACGACGCTTTGACGCACCGGAAGGTCGGCAACCCGCATTTTGATTGACGCATCGGATACGTAGAACTTGATGAACTCCCAGGCCAGATCCTTCTGCTTGGAATCCTTCGCGATCGACAGCGCCGATTCAGCCAGTACGCCTTTGACCGGTTTGCCCGGGAAGGCCGGCATTTCAACCGTGCCTACATCGACCCCTGCCTGACGGAACGACTCCAGCGGCCAGATGCCGCTTTCCCACATGCCGATTTTGCCTGCCTTGAAAATGTCGTCGCCGCTCTGCTGCCCCTTTCCGCCGGTCAGCACGGCCGAGCCGTTCTTCACCATGTCGCCGAACATCTGGATCGCCTCTGCAGTTTCCTTGCTGTTCATGTAGCCGTCAATCGTCTTGCCGTCAGGAGAAATGAACGAGCTCCCGTTGCTCCATACGAACCCCTGCAGATCGTAAGTGTCATTCTCCGCGCGGACGCCGAAGCCGTACTGCTTCTTGGATTTATCCGTCAGCTTTCCGGCCATCTCCTGGAATTCGGGCCAGGTCCAGCCGTCCTTCGGATACGGCACGCCCGCCTCATCAAACAGCTTCTTGTTGTAATACACCACCCGCGTCGTAAAGCCCGCCGGAATGCCGTACAGGGTACCGTCGATTTTGCCGTAATTGAAGAGGCCCTTGTAGAAGTCGTCAATATTTAAATCCTTGTCTTTGTCCGCATAGCTGTCCAGCGGCTCCAGCGACTGGTGGTACGTCGGAAAATCCCACATGTACATGACGTCAGGCGGATTGGCGGCGCCGAAGCCCGCCGCGAGCTTCTGATCAAAGCCGTCCGCGTATGCCTCCACCTGCACCTTCGTGCCCGGATGACTCTCTTCGAATTTCTTGGCGATGTCCTGCTCAATTTTGAGCGCATCCCCCGTATCCCAGGTGGCAAAGCGCAGCGTCTTCTCCGATCCGGAGCCGCCGCCCTGGCCGGCCGTTTCGGCCTTGCCCCCGCTGCCGCCGCAGGCCGACAGTGACATCATCAGCGCCGCTGCCAGAACGATAAGTGAAACCTGTTTTTTCATATTGTCAGCTCCTCTCGCGAATGAGGCATCTCATTTTTGAACCGCTTTCATCGTAACGCTTTTGAAAGCGGTTCAAAACGTGCGATCATCGGCAATTTGGCGTCTTTTTGTTTGAACTTTCGGGCGGGGTGTCAAACTGTCCGGTCCGATTCGCCTTTTTGCACGGTCCGGTATTGGCTTGGAGTCTGACCCGTGCAGCGCTTGAACCATTTGCTGAAATACTTGCTGTCGCCAAGCCCCGTCCGCTCGGCGATATCCTGCATCGTCAGGTCCGTATCCCGCAGCAGTCCCTTGGCCAGCCGGAGCTTGCGCTTGTATTGGAACGCGATAAAGCTGTCGCCGACCGTCTTTTTGAACAGGATGGAAAAATGGCTGCGGCTGAGCCCGACCTCTTCCGCCAGCTCGCTCGCCGACCAGTCGGAACCGGGCTGCTCATGAAGCAGGCGTACCGCCTTTTGAATCGGCTCGGGCCAGTCCCCGCCGGATACGCCGTACGCCCGTTCCAGCTCGGCCTCTTTATGCAGGGCGCGGAACGCTTCCGCGATGCCGCTGCTGGTGCCCAAAGGACCCTTGGCGGACCACTTCAGCCGTCCATGGCTGCCCTTGGCTTCGATCAGCAGGCTGTTTGCCGCCTCCTGCAGCCCTTCCGGCACGATCCAATAGCAGGCGTCACCGCCGTAGGGGATGACCGCTTCATTTCCCGTGCTGTGTACGAGCTGCTTCGCTTTCAGCCATTCGGCCCACGGCATGCCGCAGCCCTCCGTCCGGACAAGGTACACATGCACGTCCTGGCCGCCAAAACGCCACGCCTCCGCGCGAAGCCGCTCCAGCTCGGCGGGAAATCTTCCGCTGCTGCCGCTGAGCCAGCCGAACAAGAGCGCCTCCAGCTTCTCCCCGTCCAGCGGTGCCGGGGACGGACGCCGCTGAAGCTCCCTCCGCAGCTTCTCCAGCAGCCCTTCCAGCTCTTCGTCCTCAAACGCGGTCTTCAGAAGGTATCCCGAAGCCCCAAGCTGGATGCCCTGCTGCGCGTATTCAAAATCCCGGTGGCAGCTGAGCAGGATGATCTTCGTCCGTTCCTCGGCCTCCTTGACCCTGCGCAGCAGCTCGATGCCGTCCATCTCCGGCATCACGATATCGGTAATGACGATGTCCGGGCGGTGCTCCTTGAAGGCTTCCCACGCCTTCGCCCCGTTGGGGGCGTCGGCCACGACCTCCATACCGAACCGCTCCCAGGGCACCGTCGATCTCAGGCCTTTGCGAACGATGCTCTCATCATCGGCAATCAGCACTTTCAGGTTGTTTGCGTTCTCCATCCGGATGCTCCTCCTTTTTGGGCCAGCGAATCAGTATCGATGTTCCCTCTCCTTTGATTGAACGTACCGTAAGTCCGTACCGCGGGCCGAAATGCAGCTTGAATTTCTGGTCCGCGTTTCTTACGCCGAGACCGCCGCGGCCGCGGGGCTCGGGATTCGGAGCGAACAGCTGCGCAAGCTTCTCTTCGCTGATGCCGGCCCCGTTGTCTTTTAGTTCCAGCAGCAGCTCCTCCCCCTGCTCCCGGACGCGCAGCTCGATGACCCCGGCCCCGTCGGTAAAACCGTGGAAAAAGATGTTCTCAAACAGCGGCTGCAGCGTCATCCGCGGGATGACAAACCTTTTCAGATCTTCCTCGCAGTCCAGCTCATATTGGAATACGGCTCCATAGCGGATCTCCTGGATTTTCAAAAAATGCCCGATCATCCGCAGCTCCCGCTCCAGCGTGACGAGCTCCTGCGATATATCGAGGTTGCCTTCCAGCACCATCGTCAGGTGATACAGCATTCGGCGGATCTCCTCCGCCCCTTCCAGCCTGGCCTTCCACTGGATCGAGTTCAACGTATTGAAGAGCAGATGCGGATTGATCTGGTAATGAAACGCCTTCAGCTCCGCCTCCTTCTTGAGGCGCTCGCTTCGCTCCACTTCCTGGACGAGCGACTGCACGCCGCTGACCATCCGGTTGAAGCTGATATCCAGGCTCCCGAGCTCGTCCCGTCCTTCGACCGGAACCCGCGTGTCCAGTTTGCCGAAGCTGACCTTCTGCATCGATTCCTTCAGGGAACGGATGCGCCCCGTAAACCGGGACGTAAACAGATAGGCCAGCCCGAAAGCGAGCAGGCAGGACCAAACCGCCACGATGACCGTGTTCGACCGGATGACTCCCGATGACTGGTAAAACGCCTTGGCAGGCAGCCTTGCCTCGATCTTCCAATGATTGACGGACAGCGTCTTGTCCCAGATGATATCGTTATCTCTCGGAGTAAAGGATTCCGTGCTTTCGTAGACGGTCCGGCCGTCCGGCGCTTGGATCGAAAGATGCGCCTTCGTGTCCTCCTCGAACTGACGGAACATGCGCAGCAGCTCCCGTGCGTCCTCCTCAATCAGGATCGTGCTGCCGTCCTGGGCGCCGCCCGGGTTCCGGATCGGCACGGCCAGTCCCAGCACCGCCGGGCCGGCTTGCTCCGAGGCGGATATCGCATGGTTCAGCATGTAGAAGCCCAGCCAGTAAGGGCCGCTATTAGTGTCTGGCATGCTCTTCCAGGCCGGAATGCCGGCGAGCTTGCCGACGTCGAGGTTATTTTCGCCGTAGTAATAACCGGATGGCGTAATAATATAAATCCCGGCCGTCTGGTCGTTAGCCAGCGATCTCAGGACGGATTCGAAGTCGTTCTTCTCCATGATTTCGCCGTAGGTGACCGGCGGATCGCTCCCGAGGTCCGCATGAGCGGGATCCAGCAAATACGAGTAGATCGTCTGGCTCATCTGCTTCATGCGGATGAGCATGGAGTCCGACTGCTGCTGCAGCTGGGCCACCGCGTTCTCGCCGTAACGGCCGAACTGGGAATTGATTGTCTTGGCGGACTGGTAGTAAGAAAGCGCCCCGAGCGAGAGCAGCGGGATCAGCGTCACAATCAGAAAACATACGAGCAGTTTGGTCCGGATGCTGCGGTAAGCTCCTGCCGGAAGCCAGCGCCGCAGCGGTCCGTGCCGGCGGATATTCATGGCGGGTCCCCTCCCTCTTCACGGTAGTCGTCTATCTGCATTCTAGCATGGACGGACAGGGGACGGAGCCCTTTCGCCGCGCAGTTGTTACCGCTTACAAGAAATCCGTGGCCAAGCGCCTTGTTTGCGGAAGCCAGGCACCTTTCGGAAACGCGAAAAGCACCTCCCCGGAGGACTTTTTCAAAAAAGTCCCTTCCGAAGAAGTGCATCATCCCGCTAAAGTTCCCCGTATTCGTGTCCGAGGATCAAAAATACGCTCGACGTCCAGGTAAAAGCACGGTCCCGCAGCCCTTCCCCCGTCAGCGCGTCGAAGTTCTCCGCCATGCCGCTCTTGTTCAGCATGCGGCAGAACCGCTGCGCCACCTCTCTGGCGAGCTCCGTATCCCCTGCCGCGGCGGCGCCTTCCACGAGCAGCATGGTCGACGGCGCCCAGATCGGCCCGCGCCAGTAGCCGTCGGGCTGGTAATACGGGCTGCGGACGCTTTCGGTCGCCCAGCCGTTGCCGGTGAGGAAACGGCCCTCCTCCCGCAGCCCCTGCAGCAGCGCGGTCCGTATCTCTTCCGGCAGCCGGTTACCGAGCAGGATCGGCACGAACAGCAGCAGGCTGTCGCCTTGCGAACGCTCATGCGTCCCTGACCGGCATGCCGTGAAGCGGCCGTCCTTCCAGAAATGGCTTAGCATGGCGTCCAGCGTATCCCCGGCAAGCCGGCGCCACCGCGCCGCTTCCTCCGTCTTCCCCAACAGCCCGGCAATCTCGGCCAGAAGCTCCGCCTGCAAAATCAGAAACGCCGACAGATCCGGGCTTTCCACCGGAATGCCGTTATTGAACGCCGTGCTGTTGTCCCAGCCGGAATCGTTGCCGTGATTGTACTGGGGAATGCCGTCGCCGTCGCCGTCCCGGTACCGGAACCACCAATCCGTCCATTTGGACAGCGGCCCGTATACTTCCCGAAGCTGCGCTTCGCCGATCCAATCGGTCCGGCGCATCATCCAGCCGAGCGTCCAGCCGTGGATCGGCGGCTTGTTGCAGTTCCACAGCTCGTACTTGTCGTTGATAAAATCGGGAAGCAGCCCGCTCTCATCCTGCCGGTCGAAAAAGATCATGAACTGATCCCACGCCAGCTTCGGATCGTGGCGCACCAGCGCCATGGCGTTAAAGCAGTGGTCCCAGCTCCATATATTCGTCATCCAGTTCTTCGACATGTACATCGCTGGGCGCGTCAGGCAGCCTTCGGCCGGAACGAGGCAAGACCACGTAATGTAAGCCGCCAGCTCCCGCCCTTCCTGCCAGCGCGCCGGCACCGTAAGGCTGTGATCCAGCCAGGCCGCAAATTCGGCCTCGGCTTCCTTCACCGCCGCCTCAAAGGGCTCCCAGGCCGGCCGCGGCTTCCACACGGTGCGGAACTCTTCAATAGCGAATTCGGCCGTACCCGCGGCGCCGTCGGGGCTGAACTCAGCCACGATGCGCGAGCTCTTTATCTTGTCCCATATCACTTCCATCTTCATGCAGCCAGCGAGACGGGTCAGCATAAACCGGCATTCGTGCGTAAAGCTGTTCACTTCCCAGCTGCCGGGCACCGCCTCGTAGGCATAATCGTAAGCCGCCGGCTGAAAGGTCAGCCGGATGCCGCAGCCTCTGGTCCGGAAGCGCGCGGTGCAGCTGTCCGATATGCACAGCTCTGCATAAGTGGCGCCATCGAGAGCCGCTAGCTTCACGCTGGCGGGATTGGCTTCGGCCTTGAACGGCAAAAGCTCACCGGCGTCATCCAGCAGCTCGATGCGGAACGCCTCCCCGAACTTGTCGTCCCCGCCCCGGACGGTGCGCAGGTACAGCCCGGCTGGTCTATTTTTACCCTCAGGCAGCTGCGAAACCGCCAGAAACGTCTCTCTGCGGCTGAAGGGTACTACGTTCAGGTCAAAGTTCATGGCTGTTCTCCTTTTATCCAGGAATATAACGCTTTCATTGTAAACTGCGGCGCCTGGAAGGGAAACGGCCAGGTGTTTCCATGTACCTGCACATTTGTTGGGGACGGCTTTATTTTCCGGGCAATCGTGTCCTTTTGTCAGGTGGGAGGGGGTGCGATTGTTAGATTCAGCAATTTGCCTCCCTTATACGCCCCATTCCTTGCGGGCATCGGCGACCGGCTTGGGCGTCGTTTGGCCCCATGCATAATGCCCCTTCGGCTTGCGGCCCACCCATCTCTCATCGACCGGCTCCGATGCGAGCTGATAGCGGGTATCTGAGCTGATCCGGTAGCGGTCCGTCATGTTGTTAAGCGAAGTATGCATCATGTACATGCCGAAAATAATGGCATCGCCCGCTTCGAAAGACGTTGTGGCCCATCGTCCCCCAAACGTATCGACGATCTCCACCGGGTCTTCGGAAAACCAGCCTGTCGCGACATTATCCCGGTCCACATCCATTTCGCCGTACGTTTGCCTAATTTTGCTGAAATGCTGGGAGCCCAGGCACATAGCCAACGTTCCGAGCTCAAGCTGCGTGTCTCCGAAAGGGGTCCACATCGTATATACGTTTTTGGTGCCCCTTCCCATATACACGACGTCGTAGTGGGCGCCGGTATTCCCGCCATGGGCTACGGCCCGCGGCCATTTATAGTCGTATGTCATCGATTTGCCGCCAAGCAGACGGTCAAAAAAATCCAAGACCGAAGGATGGTTCACCACATCCAAAAATCGGGGGAAGTCCGCCTGCAGCTCTTCCGCGCCGCCGCCCCACATCATGCTGCGGTTGTCTTGGGAAATGCGCCCTTCGTCCAGCGGAGCCCCCGGCTCCAATCTGCCCATGGCCTGGAGTTTGCGTAAAAACTCCTCCCTTGCGGACAGCACCCGCTCGCGGTCGTGAAATCCGCGGATCAGCAGGTATCCTTCCTCCGCCAGACGCAATCTCAGCGCTTCCGTTTCCCCCAAAATATCGTTGCTGCTTCTCAGCTCAGTCAAATACCGGCTTCCCATCACAAGCTCCCTCGTTCCGATCATCACGTTCATGCCGCTCTCTCCTTTCAAGGTATCACCGCGTTCCTGCCGGAAGCGGAAGATTCCCCCTCATCATAGCCCCTGCTTCAGGAGAAAGTCGTTAATCGAAACCCGCCACAATTTACGCAAAACCAGACCGGTTGCCTCAATGATGGTCGCGGCGCTGCCTCGTTCTCCATTCTGACGGAGGACAGCCTTCGGTCTTTTTGAACCACAGCGAAAACGAGTGCAGCTGGGCAAAGCCGATCTGCTCGGCTATGGCCTGCATATCCTTGTCCGTCGAGCTGAGCAGCCACTTGGCTTCTTCCAGGCGGCACATCTGCTGGTACTGCTTGGGCGTCATGCCGTAGGCTTTGAAGAACCGTTTGCGAAAGCCTTCCTCTGACAGGCCGGCCATCTCCGCTAGGCTGCCGATGACGATAGGTTCTTGAAGATGCCGGCGAATATAATCGCCTGTATGCGATACCGTGAACGACTGCTGGTCCGGGTGGGAATGCTCGTTTAAAAACAGCAGCAGAATTTCGATCCAGGCCAAATCATTTCGGACTGGCTCTTTCAACGTAGACGAACGGCTCCTCAGCCATTCCCGGAACAGCCGCTCGTAGCGGTCCTGGTCGAGGCGGGATAAGGCAATGAGGCGCGGTTTGCCAAGGACAACCAGCCGCTCGAACAGTTCACGTACATGAATCGGCAGTCCGTCAACGAGCACAACCCCGAACCGGATCGGGGTCATCGCATGGAAAGAATGCGCAGCTAGGGACGGGATCAGCGCGATATGCCCTGCCTCGACCCGCCTTTCTTCCTGTTCATGAACAAAGCGCCCGCTTCCTTCCAACACGACGGTGATTTCCAAATCGGGATGGCTCCACTGCCGCTCGTCCTCCCAGTCCTTGTCGTGGGTTCCGATAAAACCTCTAATTTCAGGCAAAATCGCTTCATCCTCCTTGTCCGCCAGCTTGGGCCAAGCCAAGCGCTTGATGATGTTATGTTCACTATACATCAATCGCGGAGAGGAGCTACAGTCCCAAGCCATATTTGCTTGTCCATACTTTTTCATATCTCAGATTTCAGCCTATGGTATAATCAGGAAAACCTATGTTTTAATGGTATATTGACAATAAGGGAGGAACTGGATTATGGGATGGTCGGAACTGCGGGCGGTGCCCAATGATTACGATGAGGAAATCCATGCGGTCGATACGCAGCTGATTGAGCTGCTCAACCACCGGAAAGCCCTCGCGAAAGGACGCCGGTGTTTTCCGCCTAAGGAAGTGATGAAGGAGTTTGAAGCGAAATTCGGCTTGAAGCCTCCCCATTTGAACTGGCTGTTTCATTCGATTAACGGAGGGTTTCATCGCCCACGCTCCGACGGTCCCGGCGAGCTGCAAGGCATCCTGCAGATTATGAAAACGACCGTGCAGGAAGGATACCAATACAGGATCACTCACGCGATGCAGCATGAGCATGGCAGTATTGTACATATCGAAATCAAACAGCTGGAGGATGTGGATGAATTCACTGATTTCCGCCCTCTTCTTCAGCTCGATGTTACTAGCCAAGATGGAGAATACAGTGTAGGGCGCAGCGGATCCCGCGGTGGTGGTGGAATCAGCTCCATGTCCTTTCTCGTCGAACCGCGCCTGCCGGAGCAGCTGAACGAGATTCACTTTGCGCTGATCCCGTTTGAGGAGCCTATGGATTTTAGCCGCAAGGAGATCTTTCTGGATCAGGAGGTTCGTTTCGAGTAAGCCCCCGTGGATGAGTAACAAAGGAAAGGGTCAGGCTCTAGGAAGAACCGAAACGAAGAAGCAGGCATCTTGCCTGCTTCTTCTTCATGATCTGAACCTATGGCCGGTAGTACGGCGTCTGCCTCCGATGGCCGGTAGTACGGCGTCTGCCTCCGATGGCCGTTCCTACTCCCCGCATTTCACCAGCCTTTTCCGATCCTGATCCCAACGCCACACAGGCTGGTCACCGCTCAAATGAACGCCTCCGTACCAACGGTCAATGCCGCACCGTTCCAGGTAATCCTCACCGCGTAAAACCCGGGTTCCCCATTCCGTGATCTGGACCTTGCTGTCCCGGAAAGACGGAGAAGGTCCCGCATAGCCGGGAAAGGCTTCCGCCCCCTCCAGCGTCAGCAGCGGACTTGGGCCCTGACACAGGCTGCGCAGAACAT
This sequence comes from Paenibacillus sp. OAE614, assembly GCF_040546645.1. Classification (NCBI taxonomy): domain Bacteria; kingdom Bacillati; phylum Bacillota; class Bacilli; order Caryophanales; family Paenibacillaceae; genus Paenibacillus; species Paenibacillus sp. OAE614. The sequence continues at coordinate 5,508,369 of NZ_JBEPOD010000001.1, forward strand.
CCCAGTACTGCAGGTCGCCCATGCCCAACCCGTGCAGCCGGTCGCCGATCTGCCTGAACAGGTCCAGCGGCGAGTGAATCCCTTCGCTTACCTTTTCCAAAGTCATCTGCTCCACGATCCCCAGTCCGTTATAAACGGAAGGATAACGGGACAGGTGCAGCTCAAATGCCTCCCGCACGAATGGAAGCGCCGAGGTGTCCTCCTCCAACAGCTGCTGGAGCTTCATCGGATCAGGCGAGGTGTACGCCTCCCAAACCCTGCTGCCCAGCTTCAGCTCTTCCGCTCCGATATGGTGCCACGTTCCGGACAACGTCTTCAGCTGACTGGCCGTTAACTGACCGAGTCCGCGGAACAGGCCGACTCCGGGATAATCTCCGATACAGAGCAGATTCAGCTTCGTCCCGCCAAGAGACTGCCGTCCAAACCAGTGCAGCAAATAAGACAGCATCGTTTGGTCAAACAGGTCATGCTCGAACCACAGGACGATTTCGTCATACTGCCGGAATCCGGCCAGTTTTTGCTCTTGCTCTTCGCAGTTCCGGTTATACTCATCAACCGGGATGCCCATATCTTTCTCAAGGTATCCCGCGCGGACTGCACGGCTCTCCGGTTCTGCCGGTTCCAGAAACACCGGGCCTTCCGAATATACCTCGCGCCATACGAGGATATCCCCCTGAACGACTCCCTGCTTGAGCGTCTCGGCGACCGTATCGCCGTTAACAATATGCAGCATGCGTTTTCCTCCTTCGTGTAAATGCTTGAATACATGCGCGAAGTCAGCGACCGGCAGCGTGCCCCTCAGCTTGCGGCGTGCATCGAACAGCCGCTTTTTCAGCGTCGTCACCGGCGTTCCCGCATACTCCGAAATTTCCTGCAGACTATAGCCGTGAAAATAAAACAGCTGGACCGCCTCCCGCATGCTGGGCGATAAGGCCTGGACCGAATCGTGAAGCATCCGGTACAGCTCCTGCCGCGCCACGATCTCTCCGATATCTGGCTGGTCGGGTGCAGTCACTCCCCCTTCCTCCAGCGCGGAAGTCTGCGGCTTTCTGCGAATTAAGCGGTAGCACTGGCGATGCACAATCGTGCGCAGCCACCCCGGAAAGGCGTCCGCTTGCTGCAGCCGGCTAAGGTGGACGAATGCTTCCGCAAACGCCTCCTGCACCGCTTCCTCCGCCAAATCGTGATCCTGCAGCTTCCCGTATGCGGCCGTATGCGCCATCGCATAATACTGCCGGAAGAGACGGTTTAGCGCATCCCCGTCCCCCTGCCGGGCTTGTTCAATGATCTGCCGCACACCCACTCTCCTCCCTTTGATCTTGGTTTCAACCCTATAGTGCAATATCAGATCCGTAAGGTTACCAGAGCCTTGAATATTTTTAAAAAAAGCTGAACCTGTTTAGAAAAATCGCCTTAACGCGGCGTTACCACTGTTCTCGTATTTAACATTATATCGATTAGATCGGCTGGCCTCAGGTGGAAGTAAGCAGCGCGCTCCATTCGCGTCACCGAACGCCCAGGCCCGGAATAGGCTGGTATATACCATTCAACGATTGGAGCGAACCGCATGCCTCAATACGTACCGCCGGTCACCATCCATACCGTCACCTATACGGCCCCCGGCACGGTGATCCACTATCCGCAGGTAACCGGGCTCGCCGACAAAACGGCCGAAAACAAAATCAACCACACGATCATCCGTACGATCCAGGACATGCAGCGCGCCCAGCAGGCGGTTCAGACGGGAAGCCAGCCGGAAACGACCGGAAATTTCGAGATCAAAACGAACGAGCGCGGCATTCTCAGTCTGGTGCTGAGCAATTACACCTATTCCACGCCGATGGCGCATGGATACACGATCGCCAAGGGATTGACCTTTTCCATGCAAACGGGGAACACCTATACCTTGTCCAGCCTGTTCAAACCGGGCTCCCCTTACCAAGCGGTCCTGACCGCTGCCGTTAAGAAGCAGGTGCAGGAGCGGAATCTTCCGGTACTGGATGCGGGGAGCATCACAGTCGCGCCTAACCAGGATTTCTACCTCGCCGACAAGGCGTTGGTGCTCTTTTACCCATTGTACGCGATCACACCCTATTATGTCGGTATTCCGATGTTCCCGATTTCGGTCTATGATCTGCAGGACATCGCCGCTGAAGACGGCCCGCTTACGATACTTGCCGCAGACGTCGTGTGAAGCAGCGCCCCAGGTGACGGGAGCTGAGCGGCCGACTGTTATCCTTTTTCACAGCCTAAAGTCACCCCCTATCTACAAACTGGATAACTCCAAAAAAAGTAAAGAGCTGCTTCCATATCGTCCGAGAGACGAAGGAGCAGCTCTTTTACACGTAACCCCGCGTTTATGATTACTGTGATACACGTGGCACACAGCATGCCTCTTACTTAACGCCGTTGTACACAAACGCTTTGATGATATGCTTTTGCGCCAGGAAAAAGGCGGCCAGAATCGGCGCGACCAAAATGACGTTGCCGGCCATCAGGATGTTCCAGGTGCCGCCGCCCTCGACCTCGCGGATTTTGGTGATGCCGATCGGCAGCGTTCGCGCCGTTTCGTTCGTCGTCATGACGAGCGGCCAGAAATAATCGTTCCAGTGCGCGATGAAGCTGAACAGGGCAAACGTTACGAGCACCGGCTTCACCATAGGCACCATGATGCGGATGATGATTTTCCATTCCTTGGCCTGATCCAGGCGGGAAGCTTCCACCAGCTCCTCAGGGATCTGCCGGAACGCCTGCCGGAGCAGAAAGATGCCGAACGCGCTGGAGGCGAACGGGAGTATCAGCCCGAGATGGGTGTTCAGCAGCTTGAAGGCGCTCAGCTCCAAATATACCGGCAGAAAGATGAGCTGGGTCGGGATCATGAGCGTCACCATGACCAGGCTGAACAGAAAGCCGGAGCCGACAAACCGGTATCTGGCAAATGCGTACGCAGCCGGAATGATCGTCAGCATCTGCAGCAGCAAAATGCTGACCGAAATGACGGCGCTGTTCGTGATGTAATGCAGGAACGGCCCGGTTTGCCACGCGGAGGCGTAATTGCTCCATACCGGATTCCGGGGAATCCACTCCGGCGGGAAGATCATCGTCTCCGGCAGCGTTTTGAGGGATGTCGAGAGCATCCAGACAAACGGCATGGCAAAGATGAGAACCAGCAGCAGCAGCGCCGCCACGTTCAGCGCCTTCAGCAGCAGGACGGCAGCCGAGCGCACAAGGGCAGGTCTGCCCGGCGCTTCCAGCATGCGTCCTCCTGGAACGGCGACGGTATGCCCGTCAAAGGCACGGTTTGCGGGTTCCACGCGGTTTTCCCCCTTTTTTAAGATCATAGAAGCAGAAGTCGTTACCGGTTAACGGTAATGAACACGGCTGGAAAGCAGCCGGAAATAGACGATGGTCAGGATGCCGACGATGAACAGCAGGATGACGCCGGCCGCTGAGGCATACCCGATTTTGAAAAAGCGGAAGCCGGCCTCGTAGATGTAATACACCAGCGTATTGGTCGAGTTGACCGGGCCGCCCTGCGTCATGATCGCGATCGTTTCGAACACCTGAAACGACCCGATCAAATTGATGATGACGAGGAAAAAGATCGTCGGCGACAGCATCGGCAGAATCAGCCGAGTGAACGTCGTCCACGGCCTGGAGCGGTCCAAGGAAGCCGCCTCGTATATATCCTGCGGGATGCTCTGCAGCCCCGCGATAAACACGAGCGTGTTATAGCCGAGCCCCTTCCACACGGCCACGATCACCAGGGAAATCAGCGAGGTGCTCGGATGGGACAGCCATTCCAGCTTGCCGAAGCCGAACAGGCCGATCACCCAGTTCAAGAGCCCGTATTCGGGGTCCATCAGCCAGCTCCACAAGAGCGAAATCGATACGAGCGAGATGATATGGGGGCTGAAGATCGCCCCCTGTACCAGGCCGTAGAAGAAGCCGCTGCGGTTCAGCCAGATCGCCATGAACAGGGAGAGTCCGGTCGTCAGCGTAACCGTCAGCACGGTATAAAGGGTCGTGTTCGACAGCACCTGGCGAAAATCCGGCTCCGACAGCAAATCCACGAAGTTCTGGATGCCGACGAACGTTTTTGTCGGGCTGACGAAGTTCCAGTCGAACAGGCTTAAGTACATCATGTAAAAAATCGGGTAGATGAAAAACATGGCAAAGACGATAATTGCCGGCGCGACCATGCTGTACGGGCGCAGCCGTTCCCAGACGGTCATGCTACACCCCTCCCGCTATCAGCTGCCGCGAGGAGGTCTCCTCGTTCGCCGCGCCCGCCGTCTGCACCCGGCTGCCGTTCAGGCTGAAATAATAGAGATGCCCGTTCGGTACGGCGATGCGCACCCGCTCCGCCGTCACCAGCGGCTTTAGAAACGTTTTGACAAAAAACGCTCCCGCCTTGGAACGGATCTGATAGATGTGCTCCGCACCCAGGCTCTCCCGTGTCAATATGTCTCCTTCGAGAACAAGCCCTTCCACCGGGCTGTCCGGATTGATCTGTGCATACTCGGGCCGGAAGCCTACATGGTAGGCTCCGGACTCAGGCAGGACGCGCAGTCCCTTGATGTCACCGACCTTCATGATATTCATCGCCGGCATGCCGATAAACTGGGCGGTGAACAGGTTGGCGGGTTGCTCATACAGCTTCATCGGCGAGTCTGCCTGCTGAATCGCCCCTTCGTTCATGACGACGATCTCGTCGCCCATAGACATGGCCTCGACCTGATCGTGCGTCACGTAGACGAAGGTCGTGCCAAGGCGTTCGTGCAGCTGGATCAGCTCGGTCCGCATCTGGTTCCGCAGCTTCGCGTCCAGGTTGGACAGCGGTTCGTCAAGGATAAACACCTTCGGCTGCTTCACCATCGCCCGGGCGAGCGCCACGCGCTGGCGCTGGCCGCCGGAGAGATTCTGCGGCTTCTTGTCGAGGTAAGGCCCGAGTCCGACGATTTCCGAAATGTCGGCGACCAGGCGCTCCCGCTCCTTGCGGGAGACGCCGCGGTTCTTAAGGCCGAACTCGATATTGCCCCGGACCGTCATGGTCGGGTACAGCGCGTAGTTTTGGAACACCATCGCCACGTCCCGCAGGCCGGGCGGCGTGTCGTTCACGCGCTGGCCGTCGATGAGAATATCTCCTGCGGTCTGTCTTTCCAGCCCGGCCACCATGCGCAGTGTCGTCGATTTGCCGCAGCCGGACGGCCCGACCAGGACGGTAAACGAACCGTCCCGGATCGTCAGGTTGAGGTCCTGAATTACGGTTTCTTCCTTGTATTTCTTGCAAATGCCGATCAGCTCGATTTGGGCCATGCCGAATGCCTCCTTGTTTGGCGGGTCTGTATCATTGCCTGACAGGCGCTAAGCTTACTTGCCAAGCAGCTTATCCGACTTGGCCGCGGCTTCGTCCAGCGCCTGCTGCGGCGTCGTCTTCGGATCGATAATCGCCTTCTGGATCGCATCGCGGACGATCTTGGCGACTTCCGGATATCCATTCTCCATCGGGCGCGGTCTGGCGTATTTCAGCTGGTCGACAGCGACTTTATACTGCGGATACTGGGTAAAATGCTCCTTGAGCTCTTCGCTTTCCACCGCCGACGTGCGGGTCGGCAGGTATCCGACATGCTTATGCTGGTAAATCGTGTTTTCCTGGGAGGTCATCCATTTCATGAATTCCCATGCCGCCGCCTTCTCCTCGGCTCTGCTCTTCGACGTCATGACGAGCTGGCATCCGCCTGTCGGCACGCCGTAATCCTTGTTGGCCGGCATGAAAGCCGTCTCCAGCTCAAAGCCGTTGCCTTTGGCGATTTCCAAGCTTTGCGACACGCCGGCGGTCGAGGCGAACTTAAACGCGGAAATTTGGTTCGCCCAATCCTTGTCCGCCGTATCCCCGGCTTCGTCGCCGACCGGCATTTTGATCAGGCCTTCGTTCACCAGCCGCTTCCAGAAGTCCACCGGCGCCACGCCGGCCGCGTTGTTGAAGGTTGCCTTCTTGCCGTCCTCGCTCAGCATCGTGCCGCCGCTTTGGGCCACCAGCGCCTCGTAGAACCAAATATCGACCGGCACGGTCATGCCGAGCTTGCCTTTCTCCTTGAGCACTTTGGAGTACTGCTCGAACTCATCCCACGTTTTGGGCCCGGATGGATCCAGACCGGCATCTTTCAGCATCGTCACGTTCTTGTACATAATCGGAGTACTGCGCATGAAAGGCAGCCCGTACAGCTTGTCGTCCACGTAGGCGTTCCCCATCAGTCCGGGGATAAAATCGTCCAGCTTCAGCTGGTCCTTGTCCTTCTCGGCGTATGAGGTCAGGTCTTCAAGCATGCCGGAATGGGCGAACACGCCCGTGGAGGCAATTTCCAGATCCGTGACCGCCGGGGCGTCCCCAGCCGCAAAAGCCGCCTGGACCTTCGCATGAAGATCATCGTAATTCCCTTGATGCTCGGCGACCACCTCGATCTTGTCTTGGGATTCATTGAACGTTTGGACCATATGCTGCTTGGCTTCCTCGATTTTGTCGCCGAAGGCGTACCAGTACTTGATGACGATTTTTTTATCCGGCTTGGCCGCTGCCGCTTCTGCTGTCTCGCTGCCGGCCGCCTTCTCGGCTCCGCCGCCGCATCCGGCCAGCATGCCCGTCATTACCGCGGACAGTGTAAGCAGTGCGATCTTTTTCTTGAACATCGATTGATTCCTCCACCCTTGAATTTGGTTTATGTTTGCTGGACAACGACGGCTGCAGCCAAAAAAATAAAGAAACCCGAATACCGCCGAGCAGGAACGCTGGCTTAGCGCTCTCTCGGCAGATCAGGTTTCTCCATAACTCCAACCGTTCTATTTACTTGTCGATTTCATCATAAGGGACAACTATTAACTCGGTTTATGCGGAATATTAACGGGACATCAAATGATCTTTCTTCTCCACAGCTCGGGACGGGACGCGGAAATGGCGGTCGCCCCCTGGTCCAGGCACTCCTGCGCGTGGCTGTGCTCATACAGCAGGCCGCCGGTGATGATCGGCACCTCCGTAAAGCTCTTCACCCTGCGGATCATGTCCGGGATGCGGGCGGGCATCAGCTCGATGATGTCCGGCTCGGCCTGGGACAGGCTCTTCGCGATGTTCTCCAGCCCTTCGCTGTCGACTAGAAAGAAACGCTGCACCGTAAGCAGCCCCATTTTTTTGGCAGTTTTGATGACGCTGGTTTTGGTCGAAATGATGCCGACCGGGCGAATGCTCTTGGCCAAATAGTCCAGGCCGTAATGGTCTGTGCTGAGCCCGCCGATTTTTTCCAAATGCATGAACACCGGCAGACCGTGCTCCCGGAATACGTTCACATAACCTTTGGCGACACCGATATGGCCCATCAGCAGAAAGATGCCGCTCAGCTCATCCCGGTGCTTCAAGGCGATTTCAATATGGCGGGGGTCTTTGATGGAGGCAATCCGTTTATGCTTGGCGAGACCTTTGAAAAAATGCTCCCGGGTCATAACGTCATTCATGCGTGTACAGCCTCCCTTTCACGAAGGTCGTGATTACTCTATATTCAGATTTGCGGCGCAATCGGCAGTGGAACGAGGAGAGCCCGGTCGTCCTCCATCCCTCTGGCATCCGGATTCGGGCTGAAATGCTTCATATGCTGGTGAAGGAGCGCCATGTGATCCGGCAGCGTCGGGTCCATCACTTCGACCGGTGTGATGCGGATCGCGTCCTCCGCGATATCAACGATCCGGAAGCCCGGCTGATCCAGGCAGGCCGACAGCTGCACGAACGACCAGTCCTGCCGGTGCGCGATCGAGTCCATATGCGTATGCCCGTTGAAATAGATGCCAATGCCCTGCTTTTGGTTCAAAATGCTCCACATGTCGATGATGGGATGAATCGAGCCCTTGTCCTTCTCCGAACCCGCCGTCGTATTGTATACGGGGTGATGGCCGAAGACGAGCAGCGGCTTGTCGCCCGACAGTCCGACCTGCTCCTCAAGCCAGCCCAACTGCTCGGGATCGAGCCAGCCGCCCCAGTCCTTAAAATCCATTTCCTTGGCCGTGTCGAGAAACACGAGCATCGCTTGATCCGTGTCGATGGCATGGTACCTCTCCTGGCCCGTCATCTCCAGCACTTCGGCTCTGCGCTGCGCATACAAGTCATGATTGCCCAGCACGTGAATGAACGTCTTGTCCTGGCGGCGAAGCAGGTCGTACACTTCGCGAAGCTCGGAGGCCGTGCCGAAGTTGGTGAGATCCCCCAGCGAAATATACAGGTCCGCTTCCTGCTCCAAAAACTGCTCCAGCACCGTTTGATAGAATGCACGCCGGGCTTCCTTCAGCCCCGGTACCGACTCGTCGATTTCGTGGTAATGCAAATCACCCAACAGCGCCAATCTCATCATTTCTCTCCTCCCGGCTTGTTCGAATTGGATTTTTCCTCCTTCATCTTATCGATGGATTGTTTCCAATCCGTTAATTAGGAAGGCTAATTATGTAAAATTACGGTTAATCGATTCGTGTCGTCCCCGTATTGTTGGGGTTAGCCTCGTCCTGCGTAACCCGCCGAACGATGTTTCCGCTTCGGTCATAGGCCGTAATCTCAAACTTCGTTCCCTGTGACGCATCCATAAACACGTAAAACAATTTGAAGTTCTGCTCAACGGGAACGATCTGTGCCTGCTTTTCGTAGCCGGTGGAATCCTTGACAACAATACGGCTGATGTCGGGATGCAGAGTGATGCCATAATACATTGGAAAAGGAGTACTTCCGAATTCTGTCCCCTCCGTCCCGGGCAGGTAAATCGCAGTAAAGCTTTCCTTACGCGCCTCGGCGTCGGAGAGGCCTGGGTGATAGTTGGAGGCACCAAAGCTCCCACCATAGCCCCACTTCCAGCCATTACCGACTTTCCTTACATATTCCGCAGCGATGGTGTAGCCTCCGCTGGATGTCTTTCGTAGAAAAAAGGCCACTTCCCCAGAAGCAATCTGGTGCTCATGAATCATATACGATACGTATCCGGGCTCTCTTATCTTCTCAATCGCCTCCACCACTGTCGGGCTTCCTTCCGCTTCCTTGTCTTGAAGGCCAAACAGCTTCCCCTCGAAAGCGTAAATAACGACCAGGATGACCGCAGCCATCACCAGCAGCAGAATCAGCCTGTTGGCCCATTGCCTGACCATGAATTCCCTCCTTTCCATCGTCCGTCCGCATACACGGCGGCGCCCAGCATCCCGGCCTTGTCCCCAAGCTCGGCCTGCACGATACGGCAGACACCGGCAGACAGCTGCAGCGCATGGCGGGCTACCGTCTCGCGCACCGGGCGCAAGAGCCGCTCCCCGGCCGCGGCCATGCCGCCGCCTACAATGATCAGCTCTGGATTCAGCAGATTGATCGCGTTCGCTAGTCCATAGCCGAGAAGCTCTCCCGTCTCGTGCATCACTTCAATAGCGAGCGCATCCTGCCGGTCATAGGCATCTGAAATGAGCTGCGCCGTCATTTGCGAAGAGTCGTTCCCCGTCCATTCCTGAATGACGCTCTTCCGTCCTTCCGCCAGCTTTTCCGCAAACGTTCGGACCATGCCCACCGCGGACACGTAGCGGCCGAGGCAGCCCGAGCTGCCGCAGCGGCACGGCCGCCCTTCCCTGTACATGTTCATGTGGCCGATCTCGCCTGCACTCGAAGACGTGCCGTAGACAACCTTCCCCTGATAAATTATTCCCGAGCCCAGTCCGGTTCCCAAAGTAATGAGCATCAGGTTCCTGCAGCCCCTGCCGGCGCCAAACCGCCACTCCCCGTACATGTTGACACGAACATCATTATCGATGAAAACCGGAAAAACGAACTCCTCCCCATCCGGTCTACCACGTGGATATTTTCCCATTCCGGAAAGTTGGGAGACAGAATCGACAGCCCTTCCCGCGGATCCAGGAGCCCCGGAATGCCCATCCCCATGCAGCTCACGTCCATCGGCCCGATCCCCGCTTCCTTCATCAGTTCATGAGCGATCCTCTTCATCCGGTTCAGCACATGCTCCGGTCCCTTATCCGCTTCGGTGGCGTCCATTCTTTCCGCGGCGATCCTCCAACCGGCATCCGCGTCAAATACCGCCGATTTAATCCGGGTTCCGCCGAGGTCCATGCCAATGACAAATTTGCTCATGCCTTCCTTTTCCTCCTCCGGAAATCCTTGGTCGCTGACATAAACCTATCATAAACGACTTCGCTCCGGATATGAATGGATCTATAACATTCTTTTCCAGATTTCTCCTCTGCAGGTTGCCCGGTAATGGCATCAATCGCCGCGGTTCTGAATCTATCAGCACCTTCCGGACCGCCATATTCATAGGCATTAAATCGTAATCTTTACGTATAGATAAAATGGGAGAAAAATTCACGCTTGGTACAGGCCGTATTCCTGGGCCTGCTCTATATTCGACAACGAGGATAAAGGAGATGAATCGCGTATGAAAACACCAGTCATCATATTAAGTGGATTTTTGGGAAGCGGCAAAACGACCCTGCTGCTGTCCTTGCTCAAGGAGTGCTCGGCCCGGGGGCTGACCCCCGGCATCCTGATGAACGAGCTGGGCAAACGGGATGTAGACGGAACGATTCTGGAGGAACAGGCAGGGGTTCAGGTGCAGAAGCTGCTGGACGGATGCGTCTGCTGCAGCCGGAAAAGCGAGCTGCCGCAGGGTCTATCCACCCTGCTGGAGCGGTCACCCGACGTCATCGTCATCGAGCTCACCGGTGTGGCCGATCCCGAAGAAATCCGCCGCACCCTTCTGGAGCCGGGGCTTGCCGGCCGGGTACGGCACCATTATACGGTGACGATGCTCGACGCGGAGAACGTGCTGGAGTTCAACAGCCGCTTCTCCGCCGACAAAGAGCTGGTCCGCACGCTGCGCAAGCAGATCGAAAGCGCCGATCTTGTCGCGGTCAACAAGCAGGACCTCGCCGCCCCGGGCACGATCGGCAAAATCGAAAGCATGATCCGTAAGCATAATCCCGAGGCTGCGATCGTATACACAGAATATAGCCGGATTGACCTGTCCAGCCTGCTGGACGGGGTCGACCGCCGCCAAGGGTCCAAGGCCGCGGCTGTCCGGGCTGATACACAGACCCCAGCGCAGGAGGCGCTGAGCAGCAAGGCGCAGCACAGGTTCGGTGGATTTGTTGACCCCGCCGCTTCGCATGCTCACCACCTTGCCCATAACGGTCACGGTGCGGGAGCTACAGCCACGGCCCACGCGCATGAAGGCCATGGCGGCCACGACGGGCATGAACATCATGAGGAGACGGCCTCTTTTTCCAAAGTCAACACCATTACGCTGACCTTTCCCCCGGCAGAACATAGCCAGGCTTCCCTGTCCAGGGATCGGCTAGAGGCGTTCTTTCGTGATTGCGGGGACGCGCTTCTTCGCGCCAAGGGGCATGTAACGCTCGCCCGCCATGAGCCGGTCCAGCTCGTCCAGTATGCCGGGACACGCACGTTCTGGGAAACCTCCCGTTACCCCGGCGCACCGTATCTCGTCATGATCGGCCTGAATTTGAACGAGTCGCGGCTGAAGGAACGCTGGTCCGAACTGTTTCGTTAAGCTTCATTATTCCTGTGGAAGGAGCTGATCCCGCCATGACCACCCTCTCCCCTTTTAAAATCGTCCCGCTGCTTCTTCCCGCCGCCTTTCTGATCATCCTGCTCGTCCTGTGGCTGCCGGAGCGCATCGAGCTGCTGGATAACGTCTATATGGACACGTTCAAAACCAGCTTCGTCGGCATTCTGCTGGAGGCGCTGCCGTTCGTTTTGGCCGGGGCGCTGCTCTCATCGCTGCTGCAGGTGTTTGTGCCGGACGAGGTTCTGTCGCGCTGGATTCCGAAGAAGCCGGTTCCGGCCATCCTGTTCGCCTGTCTCCTCGGCGTGATCTTCCCGGTGTGCGAGTGCGGCATGATTCCGCTCGTCCGCCGGCTCATTCATAAGGGCATGCCCGTGTATGTCGCGATCGTGTTCATTTTGTCCGGACCGATCATTAATCCGGTTGTCTACGGAGCCACCTTCATGGCGTTCCGCAGCCACCCGGATCTCGCATACGCCCGGATGGGACTTGCCTTTGCCGTCGCTTTCCTGATCGGGCTCATCGTCTACGTTACGGTAAAAAAATCGCCGGTGAGATGGTCGCTGGAGCGGGAAACCGGCGGGAATGCTCATCTCCATGCCGCACGTGGCGGCCGGCTGGCGTCGGTATTCGTCCATACGTCGGACGAGTTTTTCGACATGGGCAAATATTTGATCATCGGCTGCCTGCTGACGGCGGGCATTCAGACGTTTATGGTCCGGGAAAGCCTCTCCGCCATCGGCGGCCATCCGCTGGGCTCGTATCTGTTCATGATGGGACTCGCCTTTGCGCTCTCCCTGTGCTCCACGTCGGACGCCTTTGTCGCTTCCACCTTCCTGCACACCTTTCCCGCCGGTTCGCTGATCGCGTTCATGGTGCTGGGCCCGATGCTGGATTTCAAAAACGCCATGATGCTGATGGCGCTGTTCAAAACCAAGTTCGCCCTCTATCTGTTCTTCCTGATCGCCGCCTGCGTCTTTGTCGGTTCGGTTCTGATTTCGGCCTGGTTGTAAACTTTTTGGCGGATGTAACATTCGATCTGGCTGTGGACGCCCATGCCAGGAACTCGCCCGCGCAAGATGCGAGAACCCAATACCTAGTCCGACTGGAGGTAGAGCCAAGTGAACGACTCCCGCAGCATCCGGCTGCATTACCTGTTCCGGGCGGCCGTGCTGGCGGCTTTCGCCCTCTATATTCTGCACCTGATGCAGCAGGACGCGCTGCATTATTACGTCGCGCCCGCCTTGGCGAGATGGATCCGGCTGTGCCCGGTTCCGCTGGGCCTGATGGCGCTCAGCCTGGTGATTCAGGCGCTGCTCGGACGCAGCCAGGTGCTGTGCAACTGCGATCACCGCCTGCCTGCCGGCTTTTTGAAAAGCACCGGCCTGTACGGCCTGTTTGTGCTCCCGCTGCTGCTCGGATTTCTGCTGCCGGATAAGGCCCTCGGCAGCATCGCCGCCGCCAAGAAGGGCATCTCCCTCTCCTATTCGGCGATGGAGCCGGAGAAGGCTATACCCAGCGCATCCACAGTGCCGAACAAGTCAATTGCCCGCGCTTCCACAGATCCGGATACCGCCGTCACCTTCGAGACCTCCGATCCGTATGCCAAGGAATTCGCCGAGCTCGCCAAACTGCTGTACGCCCAGCCCGTCATCCCGGTCTACCCGGCGATTTACTCCGAGACGTTCGGGGCGATCGAGATGTTCAAGGAGCAGTTTGAAGGCAAGGAAATCGCCGTATCCGGCTTCGTTTACCGCGACCAGACAAGCGGAGCAAGCGGCACCTTCGCGGTCAGCCGCTTTCTGGTGCAGTGCTGCACGGCGGACGCCACCCCTTTCGGCATTATGGTCGATCCGCAGCAGAAGCTGGCCCTGCCGGCCGATTCCTGGGTCAAAGTACAGGGCAAACTGAAGATCGTGTCCCAAGGGGGCAAGAATCTGATCGAGATCGAGGCTTCGCAAATCACGCCGATTGCCCAGCCCCAGACCCCTTACATCTATACGAGCGCCGACTCGGTCGCCGCCTGGAAAGAGCTGCAGAAGGACGCCTCCAAGGCAAAATAGCAGGAAATGACCGACAAAAAAACCAAGAAGACTCCGGAACGATGCCCGGGTCTTCTTGGTTTGGAGTTTGCATAGGAGTATCTATTTCTGTGGTCCATGCTTCTTGCGGGTACTCCCAGCTGCGTTCAGCGAAGCTTCGCAACCTCGTCGCGCCAGCGGTGCTGCGGCTGCCAGCCGAGTAGGCGCTTCGCCTTCTCGTTGCTGAGCAGGGTCTCATGCCCCGCCAGCGGCGCGCGGATGTCCGTCACGCCGGGATACCTGGCGGACAGCAGTTCGCGGCTCGGAACCGCCATGCTGGAATCGTCGGCGGCCAAGTTAAGGGCCACCGCACCGAGCCCGTCCGCCTCGACGGCCAGCCGGATGGCCGAAGCAGCGTCGCGGGTGTCGATGTAGCTCCACAGAATGCGGTCCCGTTCTTCGGGCTTGTCGATGAATGAGGGAAAACGCTCATACCATTCCGGAGGCATGACATTCCCGAGGCGAATGGAGACGACCTGCATGCCGGTGCGCCGGTGGAACATGTCGGCCGTCAATTCATTGACCACCTTGGACAGTCCGTAGCTGTCCTCGGGCAGCTGCGGATGCGCCTCGTCCACGGGCACGTATTGCGGGCTTAAGGGACTGACTGCAAATACGATGCCGTAGGACGATTCGCTGGACGCGATCACTGCTTTGCGGATTCCGAGACCTGCGGCAGCCTCCAGCACGTTGTACGTCGACATGACGTTGTTCCGGAACGTAACTTCCGGCGTGCGGATATGCGCCGCCGGGATCGCCGCCAAATGAACGACGGCATCAGCCCCGGCCAGCGCACCGTAGGTCTCTCCCAAATCCTCAAGATTCGCAATTAACGTAGGGCAGAGGTTCTCGTCGGGACGCCGGAAGTCCACGTTCAGCACCTCATACCCCTGCTCGATAAAATGTCGCACGACCCACTGTCCAAGCATGCCGCTTCCGCCTGTAATGACGACTTTGGCCACAGGTAACGCCTCCTCTTCGCTTCGGTTCAAACCTGGCCGAACCCTTGGCCGGTCCGATTATTTCAGAATGTCTTCGATCCGCTCCTGCACATCTTCGCTCAGGACGATGCCCGAAGCCTTGGCATTCTCCGTCACCTGCTCCGGACGGCTTGCGCCGACCAGCGCGCTGGCCACGTTGTCTTTGCGCAGAATCCACGCAAGGGCCAGGTTGCCGACGGAAATGCCGAGCTCTTTGGCGACGCCTTCAAGCTGCTGTACTTTGGCGATCTTTTCTTCGGTGATGCCCTTACGCATCCAATCGAGCTTCGCCGCGCGGCTGTCCTGCGGAATGTCGGAAGCCGACGTGTACTTGCCTGTCAGCAGGCCTTGAGCCAGCGGGGAGAACACCACTTGTCCGATTCCTACGCGTTCGCTGAGCGGTATGACTTCCTTCTCGATGTAGCGCTCGAACATGTTGTAAATCGGCTGGTTGACCACAATGCGGTCCAGCAGATAACGGTCGGCCACGCCGATCGCTTCGGCGATCTGCGATGCCTGCCATTCACTCACGCCGACGTACAGCACTTTGCCCTGGCGAACCAGGTCGTCGATCGCGCGCAGTGTCTCTTCCAAAGGCGTCTCCGGATCATGGCGGTGGCAGTAGAAAATGTCCACATAGTCATGTCCGAGCCGCTTCAGGCTGGCATTCGCCTGCTCCGTAATATGCTTGCGCGACAAGCCGCGGTCGTTCGGTCCTTCGCCCATCGGCCAGAACGCCTTGGTCGCCAGCACGTAAGATTCGCGCGGATACGCTTTCAGCGCTTTGCCGACCAGCTCTTCCGCCGCGCCTTTTTCATAGACATTCGCCGTATCGAAAAAGTTGATGCCCAAATCGTATGCCGTTTTGATCGAATTCACCGCATTTTCGCGTTCCACGTAACCGCCATATGTAAGCCAGCTGCCCAAGCTGATTTCGCTGACTTTAAGCCCGCTTCTTCCCAGTCTCCGGTATTTCATTCCATCTACCTCCTTGTTGTCCTGTTACCCTTTTCATTCTATAAAAGTTCATATATGATTTAAAGAAGTGAAATGTTTTTCACTTAATTATATCAAGGGTAGATACTATATAGAGTATAGTTATATACATATAAGGAGGAGAGTCTATGGAAACAGTCAAAAAAGCGAGCAGTTACATTCCGAAAAACCCGACGCATATCGAATGCAACATTGAAAAAACACTGGATGTGCTGGGCGGAAAATGGGCCTTTCTCGTCATCCGCGAGCTGTTTTGCGGCACTCTTCGCTTTGGTGAGCTGCAGCGCCGTATCCCCAGCGTAAGCCCCCGTGCCC
The DNA here is from genome assembly GCF_040546645.1 of Paenibacillus sp. OAE614. Lineage (NCBI taxonomy): Bacteria > Bacillati > Bacillota > Bacilli > Caryophanales > Paenibacillaceae > Paenibacillus > Paenibacillus sp. OAE614. Next base: position 5,524,344 of record NZ_JBEPOD010000001.1, read on the forward strand.
TGACCAGTACGCTGCGCCATTTGGAGGAGCAGGGTGTGCTGGAGCGGGAAGTATTCCCTACCGTACCGGTGACAGTGGAATACTCGCTCACGCCTAAGGGACAGGACCTGCATGTCATCTGCCATGAAATGAAGCTGTGGGCGGCCCGCTGGACTTAAGTAGCTCACGATTCGGAAATGTCATCAAGAAAAAAGCTCAGGCACTAGGCCTGGGCTTTTTGGTGTTCCCGTAATATCGCAACCATGCAGAAGGCCTTGCGGACGAAGCCGATCGCGCCAAATGCCGACAGCAGCGCCAGCCAAATCACGACGCTCGGCATCAGCAGGAAAATTTGCTCCCATTTCAGCACTCTCCCGCCGCCAACGAAGGTAAGGATCTGCGGCAGGCTGATGAAAATCGCAAGCGGGATCAAGGTGACGAGCATCCGCAGCGAAGTCAGCCAAACGCGGCGCTGCCGGGCCTTGTGTTCCCACCGCTTCCAGCGGAAAAAGAATCCACGCACCCACAGCAGAACGGTCAGCAGCGTCAGCAGCGCGATCCCCGCTTCGATCATGCCTACGGAAATCGCTGACTTTGGCGGCTCCTCCCCGTTCAAAATGTCGGCAATGCCTGAAGCAAAGGTGCCATAGTTAACCAGCGCATTCAACCCGCTGCCAAACAGGATGACGATCCCGTAGCCGCTCTCCGGCATCAGCAGTTGATCCGCCTGATACGTCCACAAAATGCCGTTATGGCTTAACCTTGCACCGTCCACCGTCCATCCCATACCGTAACGGCTCTCCACACCGGCGGGAACCTCGCGCATTGCCGCAATACCCTCCGGGCTGAGCAGACGTGTTCCCCCATAAGTCCCCCCGCCGAGCTGCAGCATCAGCCACCGTGCCATATCGTTTGCGGTCGAGACGTTACCCGCGGCTCCCTCCACGAACCAATCCGGTTCCTTCAAGGCGACCGGCTGGCCATAGAGCAGCATGTGCCCCGATTTTTCTTTAAAGGAACCGGTCAACGCGGCGTCCGTCGTACGGTCCATGTGCAGCGGAGCAAAGATGTGCTTTTGCAAATAATCTGGAAAAGGCTCCTTGCTCACCGTCTCCACGATCAGCGCCAGCAGCTGATAATTGGTGTTATGGTAATGGAACGCCGTTCCCGGGTCGCTGGCGAGCTTGACCCCTTTCAACCGGGCGATCGATTCACCGAGCGAAGCGGGCTGCGCCGAAAACGCCATTTCCGGAAACACGGTATCAGTCAGACCGCTCGTCTGGTTCAGCAGCTGCCGCACCGTGATCTCCTTCCCCCTCGGATCGTCCATCCGAAAGGAAGGGAGAAGGTCCACCGCCTTGTCTTCCAGCCGGATCTTCCCCGCTTCAACCAGCTGCATGACGGCCAGCGCTGTGATCGACTTGCTCAGGGAAGCGACCGGAAGCGGCGTGTCCGGCGTGACGGCTGCTCCGCTTCCGGTTTGCCCGTACCCTTTTGAATATACAATTTCGCCGTCGTGGACAATCGCGACAGACAATCCAGGAATCCGGTTCTGATGCATGCGGGTCTCGATGAACCGGTCGATCCGATCCTCCCGGCCTGTCTCAAGCTTGGGAGCCGCTGAGGCCAAACTGGTGTAAGCTCCTGAGAAGACGGCTGCCAGGAGCAGCACGAGTATCATTTTTCGGGATATGGAGGCTATGGACCTCCGCTTTTCTTTACTCTTCATCATGAATTGAATTCCTCCTCTTGTATCGTAAGCCCAGTATAGGAGCCAAAACGAAAGAGAAGTTAAAGACAATCCTTAAGAAAGAGTTAAGTTGAACACTACGAGGTTGCATGCTGGAATGCCCACAAAAAAGAGGAGCAAGCGCAAAGCTTGATCCTCTCTTGATCTATCCACGCGAACGCAGGATAGGCTACCCGTTATTCGCGGCATAATCCGCATTCGCTTGTTCCAGCATGGTTTTCCAATCCTTAAAGTCGGTCTGCCGGGACACATGCCGATCCAGCAGCTCATCCGGTATTTTATTCAACTCTTCTTGGGTTTCCGCGTGAAAATTGCCATTTTCCAAAAAATCCTGAAAGCTGGCAAACGACGAATGCTTGCGCATAAACGAGCCGTTTAAAAGCTTGTCGAGGGCAATGCGGCCGGATTCTTCCTGCGCCGACTTTTGGCCTTTCAATTCCATCAGCAGATCGTCAAAGGACATGGATTTATTCTTTCTCAGAAGATCACTCCTAAATTGAATTTGTGCTCAGTATAACATATCAGGTTTCATTCTATCTCATACCTTTAAAAATCGGGCGTTTCCCTACCCATCGATGCGGGTCCGGTTGACTAAATATTCCCAGCATGTTATGTTGTTTTTGAACTGACCAGTCAGATTAATCCCGTCCAACCGACGAATGAGATGGAAAGGACCGATACACCACCGTGAGCAAAGAAAAGATTCTGCACGCAGCCACCCGCGTCTTCTCCGAATACGGCTACCACCGGGCCAGCATGGATGAGATCGCCCAGCAGGCGCAGGTCGCCAAAGGCACCTTGTACTACAACTTTCCGGGAAAGTCCCAGCTGTTCAAAGCCGTGGTAAAAGCCGGATTCGAGGACATCATGGAGCGGACGAAAACCGACCTTAGCTCCGCGCTTCCGATCAAAGAGCAGATTCTGCGAGTTCTCCGCCACCATCTGGACTTGTTCCTCGACTCCCGCCATTTTGCCCATATCGTATTCAACGAAATTTCCAACGGCATTGAGCCCGATGTGCTGGATGAACTGAAGCAGCTCCGGCGCGAGCATTTAAGCTTTCTGGCCGGCATTCTTAGAGAAGCCCAATGCGAGGGCGGCGTTATGCGCGACGTCGACGCAGACCTGGCTGCAGCCAGTACGATCGGAATGCTGGAAAGCACATGCAATTATTATTTGAGCCACCAGGAGGAGTACAGCCGCGAGGACCTGGAAAGCTTCGTATTCACGGTTGTCGCCGAAGGTCTGTTTAAGTCGCTTGATTAAGCAGGACCTTTTTTTGTCCACATCAAACTGACCAGTCAGTTCAAAAGATTGTAGAGCGTTAAACAGAAGACCTTTATTCGGAACAGAGAGAGACCGAGACACAGAACCTATTTTCAGAAATTCATCCCATCTAGAAAAAGATCAGCTCTAGCAGACAAACCTCGTTTACTTGTTGACAGACCTCATGGATCGGAAGTTCTCCACGCGTAATGATCGCTAAGCCGGCTTTGCCCAAAATTTAGGTTGTTCTCATCTAAAAAAGAAAGCGACGGTGTTGCTTCATGGAATGGAATGCAAATGGACTGCTGCCTTTGGAATGGTATAAAAAGATGCGCCGGGACTCGCCCGTGGTCCTTTCGAGTGACGGACAAATCTGGGACGTGTTCGGGTATGACGACGTAAAGACGGTGTTTACGAATCACGACATTTTTTCCTCGTCGGCCTTTCCCAACTCCGAGGACCCGCTCGAGCACAGCATTCTGCGGCAGGATCCGCCCAAGCACCGGCAGCTGCGCCGGCTGGTGACCCAGGCGTTCACGCCGCGCGTCATCGAGTCGCTGGCTCCCAAAATCCAGTCGATCACAACCTCGCTGCTGGACGAAGCGGAGAAAAAGGGGCGGATAGACGCCATCGCTGATTTTGCCAGCCCGCTGCCGATCGTCGTCATTGCCGAGATGCTGGGCGTGTCGCTGGAACACCGCGAACAGTTCAAAGCCTGGTCCGACGCCCTAGTGGGAGACAGCGGCGAAGCTTTCTATCAATGCCAGCGTGAGATGAGCGAATACTTCTCCGAAATTGCCGAGGACCGCAGACGCCATCCGCAGGACGATCTGGTCACCAAGCTGGTGGAGGCACGCATCGACAATGAGCATCTGACGGACCTTGAAATCATCGGCTTCTGCATCCTGCTCCTCGTGGCCGGCAACGAAACGACGACCAACCTGATCGCCTCGGCGATGCTCGGGTTCGACAGCCTGCCGGACGTCCGCGCGCAGCTACTTGCCGACCGCAGTCTCATTCCCGGCGCGCTGGAGGAAGTGTTCCGCTATTTCTCGCCGGTGCAGCTGATGTTCCGCCGCGTGAAGCAGGATACGGTCCTTGGCGGACAAGAGATGAAGGAAGGACAATTCGTCCATATCTGGATGGCGTCGGCCAATCATGACGACCATGTGTTCGAGCGTCCGGAGGAATTTAATATCCACCGCAACCCGAACCCGCATCTCGGGCTGGGCAGCGGCATCCATTACTGCCTGGGGTCCCAGCTCGCCCGCCTCGAATCCAAAATCGCGATCGAAACGCTGCTGGACCGTTTTCCCGAATACCGCCGCGACCGTTCCGTAGAGCTTGCGCGGATGGACAGCACGATGATGTTCGCGCTGAAGGAACTGCCGATTATTTTGACATAGGTACATTGGGGCTATAAAAAATAGAAAAATCCTGCATCCCTGGAGAGGGTGCAGGATTTTTGTCGGCTGATGCAAAGGAATCGCGGATCGGGAATTCACAGCCCTCGTCTGGAACCTGCTGCTCTCCGGCGCGGGGTTTTCGTAGGTTGAACGCCCTGCCGCAATGGTCCGGATTTCGATCGGCTTGTCGTTCAGCCACCCGGTTTCGTTTCATCTCACCGCTTGGCTTCCATCCAGCTCACTTCCAAATGCCACGTATACGTTCGGAAGCCCTCCACGACAGCAGCGGCATCCCGCTTCATGGCATGCGCCAAGTCGTCCAGGAAGCCCGTGGCCGGCTCCAGTGCCAGATGATACTGCCCCTGGTAGCCGCCGTAATTCGCCCACACCGACAGGTAAGGCACCTTCTCCTGCGGAAAGGTAAAGGTGATTCCTTCCCGCTTGACCGGATCATAAACGGAAACCTTTCCTTCCGGCAGCTCACCCGTAAAGTAAAATTTCTCGGCCGTCCGCTCCTCACGTCGGCCCGTGCGATCCAGGCGACATTCCGGTTGGTTCGAAAAGGGCTGCGGCCACGCCCGCAGATCCCCCCTTTTCCCAAGCCTGTCACGTTCCGAATAGGAGATTGCAATCTCGCTCAACCCTTCCGGCACGATGATCTGCATCCCTTCCTCGATCCGCAGCAGCGGATGGGCTGCCCAGAGGAACGCAAACGGGAACGGGCTGAGATTGGTCACTTGATAGTCGATCCGGAGCCGGTCCTCTGCGGCAAAAGAATACGTCTTCTCGAGCCGGTACGGCATTCTCACGCCGTGCACGATGCACGAAAGGCGATCACCATTTCCCTCAGCCTTCCAGGGAATGGACCAGACCTCACCGTGATCCGGAAGCTCCGTCCCTCTCCAGGGATGCTCCGGATACCGGCATACGTTGATGGTGGGGAACATTTCATCCCATCCGCTTCCATCGCTGCCCGCGAAGGAGCTGGCATAGCCCCGATTCCCGAGCGGTCCGTCCGCCGGCGCGAGCCATTCCCGGCCGGTCAGACGGTTGCGGAGGGAAACCATTTTGCTGCCGAGCTCCGGCAGCAGGGTGACCTCCATGGCGGAGGTCCTTCCCGTCCAGGCGTTAAAGCCGTTGATTTGGTGCGGTGTCCAGCTCATCTTTCGCCCCCTTCTCCCCGGCCTGAGACGTCATATTTCCGTCCGGCATAATTCAAGATGCTGCGCGGCCCCCTGATGATGTGGCTCCATCGCCAGCGCCTGCCGGAAATGCTCCTCGGCTTTCCGGATTCGGCCCAGACCCAGCTGCCCCAGTCCCATCATGTAATGGCAGTGAATTTCGTTGCGCTTGAGCAGATCTTCCTCAAACACGAGGAAGTCGGGAAGCGACACGGCGAAATAATCGATTTGCGGCCGGTCGAACAGATGCTTTTCCCCGTAGTCGACCAGCTTGTTGAAGCGGCTCCGCGCTTCCGCTTCCCGCCCCAGCCTGCGCAGGGCCGCGCCCTGGTAGAAAATCATGTGCGGCGGCTGGTCGTTGTAATACATGGCGCTGGCCGGCTCCTCCAGCCCTTGCGACGCCTGCAGCAGCGCATTTTGCGCTTCCTCCTGCCGGCCGAGCAGGCCATACGCAACGCCGAGGTAATAGTCGATGTTGTTCTCCTGAGCGCCTTCCAGCTTGCCTTCGCCGATGTTCAGCGGGTACTGCTTCGCGAGCAGCAGCTGCTCGGCAGCCTCCTCCGCCAGGCCTTCGTTCAGCAGCCTTTTGGCGATTTCGACACGGGCGGTCACGTATTGGGCCGGCACTTTGCCTTCCCCGCCTTCCCATGGATGGAAGTTGCGGGCGAGAATGAGGCTGAGCGCCTCCTCATGGCGGTTCAGCGTATTGTGAAGCGTTAAGTATTCGAGGTACAGGTCATCCCGAAGCTCTACCAGCTCACGGTGCGCTTCCAATGCCTGCAGCCGTTGTTCAGGCGAGCGGCCGGTTTTTTTGTACAGCTGGTCCAGCTCGTAAAAGACGCGTGCGTCCGCCGGGTTCAGCCGAAACGCCGTCTCCAGCGCTGCTTGCGCGTCCTCCGGGCGGTTCAGCTTGTTGTAATAGGCGAGCGCCAAGTTGCGGTAAGGCGTCGCAAAGCTGCCGTCCAGCGCCACCGAGGCTTCCCAGCACGCGGCCGCCTCGGCATGACGCTTTTTGTCATAGAGCAGGTTGCCCAAGTAGTACCTTGCCTTGGCGTCTCCCGGATGCAGTGCCGCCGCTTCTTGGAGCACGGCGTAATCGTGCAGCGTGTTCGGGAAGCAGTACGCCGGATCCGCCGCAGCAGCCTGCTCATCATAAGCGGCTGCCTGCTCATCCTGTCCGTTTTTCCGGCTCCAGCTCGCCTGGTAATAGCGGACCATCGGATAGACGTCCGGCTGTTCCGGTGCTGCGATGCGGCCCAGGACCTCCAGCGCGTCCGCGTATTGGCCGGCTTCGGCGTAATCCTGAGCCAAGGCGATGTAATTGTGCGCATCGCCGCGCATGAGGCCCGCCAGGCTGTTCAGCGCCTCCTGCGCCTCAGCCGTCCGGCCGGTATCGCGGAATACGGCGATCAGCTCGTTCCGGGCCGCGAATTCCACCGGATCGATGCGGATCGTATCCCACACGAGCGTCTCGGCCTCCGCGGCGCGGCCCAGCCTCCGCAGGATGACGCTTTTGAGATGACGGGCCTTGTAATGGCGGTATTGGACATTCAAGGAACGGTCCACCAGCTCGAGCGCCTCGTCGTACTGTCCCTGTCCGCAGGCGATCTGCGCGAGGGCAAAGTATCCCGCCGCCTGCCATGCTCCCGTCCACACGCTCTTGTAGAAGGCAGCGTATGCCTCTTCGAGCCGGCCCTGCCATTTGAGCGTTTGGCCGAGATGATAGAACGGCTCACTGTCATACGGCCTTGCGTTGTGGCGCGTCAGGGTGTCGATCGCTTTTCGGAAATACACTTCGCTCTCCTCAAAGCATCCCCTCCGCAGCAGCAGCAGCCCGTAAGCGTTGTTCAGCCGGATGTCGCCGGGATCCCGCTTCAGTCCCTCCAAATAATAAGCTTCCGGCTCACGGGTTGCGTGCCGGTACTGCTCCAGATGAAGCCCCGCCAAATATAGCGCTTCGGTGCTTGGCAGCAGCTCCGGCGCCTCGATGGCTTTGGCCGGATCGGGAATCTGCTCGATTTTCTTCGGTATCGGCCGGTAGGAGACCAGCTCCCTTCCGTCCGCGTCCAGTACGATGACCCGCAGATCCTCTTCCCGGACTTCGGCGCCGATGTTCACCTCTGCCTGGAACACGTCGCTCGGCGACAGCTTCACCGTTTTGTCCAGAACGATCTGTCCAGCACTCTTCAACAGCACGCGCGCTTGGTCAAACACCGAGGTGGCGTAGACCTGAACTAATGCCTGCCCGTCCGCCGTCTCCAGGTTTACGGCCGCGTCGATGGAGGCGTTCTTCACCAGACCTATTTTTTTATACGGCATAAAATACTGCTTGAAGCTCTTCTCTTCGTACGGCGCGAGCCAGCTGAAGTCCGGCTGGTTGTCGGTGTAGACGCCGGTCATGAGCTCGATGTACGGACCGTCCTCGTCCGCCAGATTGCGGTCCCATGCCTGGCCGAACTCTCCGTGCCCCCAGGTCCACTGCTTTTTCCCTGGCGACACATGCCTGTTCGCAACATGCAGCAGCCCTGCGCCGACGCCGTGGTCGTAACCGCCGACAAAATTATAGTCCGAGTGGTAGGCCATGTAGGAGGTGGGCACGGGAATGTTGCTGTATTTGGAAATGTCCACGCCGGCGGAGTAGTCCATTTTATAATAAGTGCCTGTGGCGATCGGAAACTTGGACACGTCGCGCTTGCCGTGGTCGAACACCGCATGCACGTCCGGCGGAAACACGGACTGCGTGTGGTCGTTGACCGCAACCGCCGGGTTAGCCCACCACAGAAACGTCTGCGGCGCCGCTGTCCGGTTGTACAGCTGGGCCTGAATTTCGAGGTAGGCCTTGCCCGGATGCAGGGTGAAGCCGGTCGTCACCTTGGTGCCGTACATGCGGTCGATTTCCCCGACCCATACCGTCGCGCTCCCGTCCGGATGATGTTCGATCGTATGCTCCACCTGGCCGAACGTGTTCGGGCGGTGATGCTGCGGCCAGTTGAACTCGATCCCCCCGGAAATCCACGGTCCGGCCAGGCCCACCAGCGCCGGCTTGATCACCTGGTTATGGTAGACAAAGTCGTACCCGTTCGTCTTGTCGACCGCCCGGTAAATCCGTCCGCCGATCTCCGGCATGACCTGGATCTGGACGTATTCATTTTCCAAAAAGATGATACGGTACGATTTCGGAACTTTTTCGTCGTAAATTTTATCGATGACCGGCAGCGGGTAGACCCGTCCCGAGCTTCCCTGATACACGCGCTTCTCCAGAAACATCGGGTTCGGATCGGGCTTGCCTGCCTCGTAAGTCGGGATTTCCACCCGCTCCTCCCATACCTTTACTTCTTCTGGCGCTTTGGCCATGCTGACTCATCCTTTCTTTCGCTTGGACGCTTTTATAATTGCAATGGTGATGTCTACATATCGGGAACCTTTCAAAACTCTATCCTCATCTTAAAAGGAAGCGGCCCCGCCCTCCATTCACGATCTCATAGGAATGATGGATTATATTATGATTTTTCAGTTTTGATAGGGATTGTTGAGACGGAGGTTTCCATTGACAAAGGACACGGACCAAACCATAGTAAATACTATGGAAAAGATACGAAAACCCGACGGATTCAAATCCGAGAAACTCATCGTATTGCCGGATCATATTCTGATGGAGGCATCATCGCATCCGCTGGTCCGTCCCCTCTACGTGACCGATACCGGATACTTCCCGCGCGCGCTGCATCATTACCGGGAGCGGCCCGAAGGCAGCGAAGCGGTCATCGTCATATTTTGCATGGAAGGAGAAGGCTGGTACCACTTGGGAAGCGGCCGGGCGCAGCCGGTCGGCCAGGGCCAGGCCGTCGTGATTCCCGCCCATACTCCTCACGCCTATGGCTCGTCGGAGGAGCATCCATGGAGCATTTACTGGTGGCATTTCAAGGGGGAGCAGACGGAGACGTTTTTTGATGGATTAAGTCCGGGACCCGGTTCAGGACACGGGCCAGGACACGAGTCAGGGCATGGGCCAGAGGCCGAGGAAGCCAGTACACATGTTAGCGAGTCCGATGAATGGAATAATATCGGTGCGGGTGCGGGCACAGCAGAGGGGCTATCAGACGTTAAGACCGCCCTAGGTGTGGGTGCACCGGGAACCTCGGACAGCGGAGACCTCATAGTGCCGCCTTCCCGTCCGTCGAAAACCGCCGCCGCATCCCTTCCCGTCACCCTGCCTCCGGACAAAGCGCGCCAGCTGACGGAGCTGTTCCAGGAAGGATATGCGCTGCTGGAGCAGGGCTATACGCTGAACCATATCATTTATGTGTCGCAGCTGGCGCATCACCTGGCGGCGATTTTGAGGCTGTGCCGGCTGCAGCCGCAGGATGGGATTTTCCGCCACAGCCAGCACGATATCACGCAAACGGTGCGGTATATGATGGACCGCCTGGAGGGCACCGTCACACTGAAGCAGCTTGCGGCTCAGGCGCGTGTGTCAGTTCCGCATTTTACCCAGCGCTTCAAGGAGGCGACCGGCTATTCGCCGATCGACTACTACCTGCGGCTGAAAATCCAGCTGGCCTGCAGGCACCTGGACCTCACCCAGCAAAGTGTGAAGGAAATCAGTCATCGTCTCGGGTTCCAAGACCCGTATTACTTCTCGCGCTTGTTCAAAAAAATTATGGGCAAGTCGCCCTCCGAGTACCGGGGGACACGGAAGGGGTGAAGTGGTGGGCCGGGTTTCTTTATCTCAAGTAACTTGGCCGGTACTACGTCCCTCCCCTATAAGAAAAGGACGCCCCCGGGCAATTTCCCGGGGGCGTCCTTTTCGTCTACTCTCATCAGTTCATGCGGCTGAATGGGTCACCGCCTTTTGACCCAGAACCGGCTCGCAAACTACCGCCGGTGAGCCCCAGCTGGGGCGGCCTACAACCTGCCGGCCAGCTACCGGCCATCAGCCAGCATTCGCCTACTCCACCGCCGTCACCCGGTACAGAAGGCTGTCAAAATCGCCCCGCAGCGGCAGCTCAATCCCGATGTTCATCAGCGCGCGTCCGCTCCAGCTGCCGGGCAGCCCCTCGATGGCGTACGCCCGGTCCGCCTGCAGCCCCTGCAGGCGCAGCCGCGGCAGCGGTTCGCCGAGGCGCTGCGAATGCAGGAAGGCGAACACGGCGCTGTTGGTGCCGGCATCATCGACGTACTGCACGGCAGTGACGCCCTTGTGCTGGAGATCGGCCAGCCGGTACTGGCGGCCGAACTGCACAAGCGGGCGGATCTCCTTGTACTGGCGGATGAATTCGCCGGACTGCTCGATCAGCTCGTCGCTCCACTCGTTCAGGTTGGAGCCGATGCCGAGCGTGCCCATCATCGCGCTGTGGAACCGGTACTTCAGCGACACATTCCGCTTGTTCATGCCTGTCGGCGATTCTGTCACCCAGCAGGTCATCATCCGCGGCGCATACGTGTACGAGAAGCCCTCCTGGATGCTTAAGCGGTCGAACGCATCGGTGTTGTCGCTCGGCCAGGACTGGTCGGCATACCGGAAGATGCCGAGGTCGATCCGTGCGCCGCCGCCCGCGCACGTCTCGAATTCCACATGCGGGAACCGGCGCCGCAGCTCGGCCCAAATCTCGTACAGGCTGCGGACATGGCGGATCCACAGCTCCTTCTGCCGGTGCAGCGGATGGCCCTTCATGCCCGGCTCGGTGACCGTGCGGTTCATGTCCCATTTGATGAACTTGATGCGGTGGTTCTGCAGCAGCTCGGTCATGAACTGAAGGATGTACGCCTTAACCTCCGGCTTCGAAATGTTCAGCAGCAGCTGGTTGCGCAGCTCCGTCCGCGGCCGCGTCTCAAAATGGTACACCCAATCCGGGTGGGCCCGGTACAGGTCGCTGTCCGGATTGACCGCCTCCGGCTCGACCCAGATGCCGAACTCCATGCCGAGCTCGTGAACCTTGCCGATCAGCTCTCCCAAACCGTTCGGAAACTTCTCCTTATTCACGTACCAGTCGCCAAGCCCGGCCCGGTCGTGATTCCGCTGGCCGAACCAGCCGTCGTCGACGACAAACAGCTCGACGCCCATCCGCGACGCCCGCTCGGCCAGAGCCATCTGGTCTGCGGCGTTCACGTTGAAATACGTCGCCTCCCAGGAGTTGTACAGCACCTTGCGCGGCTCAGAGCTTGGCAGCACGTACGCGTGCTGGTACTGATGCAGGTTCCGGCTCATGCCGCCGAAGCCGCCAGCCGTGTACCCGCCGACAAACCACGGCGCATCGAATGACTCGCCGGCTCCCAGCACCCACTCGCTGTCGAAATCGTTGATTCCGCCGGTCACCCGGACATGATTGAACACCGTTTTCTCCGCGGTAATCTTCCAGTTGCCGCTCCAGGCGAGCGCCCCGAACCAGACACGGCCGTCCGTTTCCGTCGCCTGGCCTTCATCGACGGCAAACCACGGGTTGGCGTGGCTGTCGGTAAAGCCTCTGCGCGACTCCAGCACCTTTTTCCCCTCGCTCAGCACGTTGCGGCGGAGCTGGAATTCGCCCGACCATTTGCCGGTGACATGCGTCAGCCGGTAATCCCGCAGATCCGGCAGGCTCCACGCAGCCGACTGGACGCTCTCAAGGACGATGTCCTCCCCGCCGGTATTGACGATGCGTGCGGAACGCTCAATCAGGTCGTATTCCGGGATAACCCGGTACAGAAGATGGGCTTCCAGCGGGTAGACCCGGTCCTTCAGCACAATGACCAGCGTCTGCCGGCCGTCCTCCTCGCGGATTTCATGACGCACATAGCCGGCCGAAAGATCCCGGACGCCATCCGGCATACACACCTTCAGGGAAGGCTCGTCATAGTTAACCCCGCCCCAAAAGCTGTACTCCTCGGCCTGCATATCCACTTCGGCATCAAAGGAGCTGTGCGACCGCCCTCGCAGCAGCGGCGCGCAGTCGTCGATCGTGACAGACTCGCCCCAATACAGATGCTGCAGCCGGTCCCGTTCATTGATCCCGAACACGTAGGAGCTGCGCTGCGTATGAATCGCAAAGATCCGGCGTTTTTCTTCAAACTCAAACTGCATGTCTACATTTCCCATCGTCCCTCATCCTTTACCGTTTGAAAATGGATCGTTTCCCGCTAGCTTCGGGCGTGCAAGCCATCACGGCCCGCGCCCCGGCAAAAAAAGGGAGGCCAAAGACAAAGGCCGTCTTCTCCTCCCCCGCTTGCGTTATTTAGACTCCGTCCACAGCTGCTGGCGCTTCTTATAGTTCTCGGTGTAGATTTTCTCCAGTTTGGAGAGGCCAGCCGCCTCGACTTCCTTCATCATTTGGTTGTACTGCTCGGTCACCTGCTCTTCGGTCGGAGCCAGGGCCATCTTCAGGAAATATTTGTTGATCGTATCGTTGACCTTCGTATCCATGATCGCTTCCGGCGTGCCGCCCGCAGGTCCCAGGTTGTCGTACGGCGCGGTGTCAAAGGAGGTATCGGCCAGGTTTTTGATCGCCAGATCGGTCACCGGATCAGACTGGAAGCGGCCGATCAAGTCGTAAGGCGTGCCGTCGGAGCCCGGACCGTTCTTGATCATCCACGTCCATTTGCGGATGCCTGTCGTCCGGGAAGCCTCATCCCAGTTTTTCTTGAACGCATCGAGCACTTCCGGACGCGGCACATGCTTGCCGTCCTTCATGTCCCAGTCCTTGCCTTCCACGCCCCACATCAGGAGGTACTGTCCCTCCTCGCTGGCCAGGAAGTCCAGCAGCTTCATCGTACGCTCCGGATCCTTGTTCGAGCGGGTGATCGCTACGCCGTCCCAGCCCAGGGAGCTCTTCGGACCGTACGTCGTCTGGTCGGCGCTCACGCCCGGAGCCAGCACTTTATATTGATAGAACTGGCGCTCGTCGGCTTTGGCCGGATCGGACGCTTCCGATTTCAGCAGCGAGTTGGGGTTGCCCACGTTCCACAGCGCTTCGGCCGTAGCGAACACGTTGCCGCCCGCCAGCTTCTGCTCGAACTGCTTCGTCTTCATCGTCGCCCATTCCTTGTCGAGCAACCCTTTACGGTACAAGGAGTTCAGGAATTTCACCATCTCCAGATAACGCGGATCGCGAATGTCCTTCTTCAGCTCGCCGTTCGTTTCATAATACGGCATCATGCCGAACATGCCCTTGAAGGTGCCGGATACGCTGCCGATATTTTCGCCGTTCAGCGTCATCGGGATCGATTCCTTGCCGTCGATCGTCGGATATTTCTCCTTGAACTTCACCAGGAGGTTCTCGAACTCTTCCGCCGTAAACGGCTCGCCGTTGTTCACTTTGTCCCCGACGCCAAGCTCCTTCATCATATCCATGCGCATCATAAAGCCGAAAACCGGATATTTCTCAAGGCCGTACCAATTGGCAAAATAATAGTTTTTACCGTCGTCGTTTTTCGTTTTGGCCAGGGTGTCGCCGTACATTTCTTTAATATGCGGACCGTACTTGTCGATCAGATCGTTCAGCGGGATAATCGCGCCCGATGAAATATATTTGTTCATGATGTCGCTGCCGCGGTCCAGCATGACGACGTCCGGCAGGTCGCCGCTCGCCAGCATCAGGTTCAGCTTCTCCACCGGGTTGCCGGTCGGCTGCTGAATTTCGACCGTGACGCCGGTCTTTTCCGTAATCGCTTTGGCAACCGGGTTGTTGAACGCATCCCCCGTATTTTTATCGAACCACGTCAGCGTGATCGGCGCATTGCTGTCCGCGGCCGCGCCCTTGTCATCACCGGATGCCGCTTTCCCGCCTCCTCCGCCGCCGCAACCGGTAAGCGCTGTCATAACGAGGGCTGCCGCGAGAATCCCTTTGATCGTTTTCATTGCCTGAACCCCTTTCTGAAGTCGTCATATTCTTGTTCCCGAATACATGTCTAATTGTAAAAACGGGGAGTTCAATTAGCTATAACGCAATATTACAATTCATAATGGAAAACGTCTTTCATCGTTTCAAGGCGGCTTCTCATCCTGGTGCTTTTACGGCAGACGGAGGCGGATCGAGCGGTATCCGGATCGTGACGGCGGTGCCGATGCCCGGTTTGCTGAACATGGACACCCCGTATTCCCCGCCATAAGTGAGCTTGATGCGGTCATCCACGTTTTTGATTCCGTATCCGGAAGCTCCGGAAGGACTGTCGCTCTTCTGCATCGCCTGGTCCAGCTGCTCCGCCGTCATCCCGGCACCGTCGTCAATGACCTGGAGCAGCATGTCACGCCTGTCCCGCTTCAGCTTGACGTTAATGTTAACACCCGACTCGTCCCACATCGCGTGGTTGATGCAGTTCTCGATAAAAGGCTGCAAAATCAGCTTGATCGTCGTCCGCTGGAACAGCTCTTCATCGAGGTCGTAGTGCATATGCAGCTTGTCCCGGAAGCGGATGTCCTGAATCGCCAAATAATTTTTGACGAGATTGATTTCCTGCTCCACCAGAATGATCCGCTTTCCCTTGTTCAGCGACACCCGGTAGTACTTGGCCAAATAGTTGACCATGCGGTAGACCTGCCCCGCCCCCTCTTTCAAGGCCAGCGAAGAGATCGACGACAGCGTATTATACAGAAAATGCGGATTGATCTGCGCCTGCAGCGTGTTCAGCTCCGATTCCTTCATAGCGATTTCCTTTACGTACACGTCCTGGATCAGATTCTGGATCGTTGAGGCCATCTTATTAAAGGCAAAGGACAGCTGGCCGATCTCGTCATGCCCCATCGGTTTGATGGAGAGGCGGAAGTCGCCCCGCTCCACCTTGCGGATCTGCTGCAGCAGCACCTCGATCCGTTTGGTCAGCACCTTGGTGGTAAAATACAGCAGCAGAATGGCGATGCTGATCGTAATCGCGGAGAACCAGATGATTTTTCCCGTAGCCTTGTTCGTGTTGGACAGCAGCTCATCATACGGCACGGTAATGACCGTACTCCAGCCGTTGCTCAGCTTGTTATAGGTGAAAAAGCGCTCCTGCCCGTTCATTTTCAAGTCAAAATGTCCGGATGTCCCGCTCAGCTCTTTCTGAATGGGATAGAGGTCGTACAGCAAGCTGGAAGCCAGGTTCTGATCCCCCGTGCTGATGATCCTTCCGTTTTCGTCGATAATGTAGACGCTTTTGTTGTTGTTTTCCATCTTGATGAGGGAGTACAGCTCGTTGTCGCTAATATCCAGCGTTAAAATCCCGTAGGGATGCTGGAGGCTGAAATAGCTCAGCGAACGGGCCAGCGTAAAATGCGCATCCGGCGCCGTGTAGTCGTCCGTATGGGTATAGACGGTGCTTCCGGCGGCTTTCAGCGCCTTTTCCTTGATTTCGGCGGGCAGCTCCTCCATATATTTCACATACTGGCCGTCGGAGTACAGCGTTTTGTTGCCGGTAAAGATCGTGATGTTCTGAATGTTGGAATTCAGCGTCATCAGCGAGGGCAGCGTGCGGTTGATGTATTGAAAAGCGTCCAAATAGTAAAAGGCCTGCTCGTAATCCGTCGATAAATAATTGCGCAGCTGGGCATCCATGTACAAAATGTTCGACAGCTGGTTATAGTAATCCAGCCGCTTCTCCACGTTGGTGTTGATCTGGGCCAATGTCACATTGAGAGCAGTATACGTCTGCTTCGTAATCGTGCTGCGGGTCGACGTATACGAATAATAGATCAGAATGGAGAACGGCAGAATAATGACGATCAGAAAGATGAGGAAAAATTTGTGCCGCAGGCGCGGGCGGGCAAGCCTGCCTGTCCGGGTGAACGGAATGCGCGCAGCGATTTTATCCCAGAAGGAGATGTTTTCGGTATTCATTCGGCGTGACTCCTTGGTTTTTCACGAATAAGGAAATAAAGTAGGACGTGCTCTCGTAACCCACCATCTGGGCGATGTCCTGCACCTTCAGCGATTCGTCGGCCAGGTAGCTTTTGGCCTTGTCGAGGCGGATTTGGGTCAGGTAGTCGTGAATCGTCATCCCCGTTTTCTCTTTAAAAATGGACCGCAGGTAGTTCGGCGACAGGTACACCTGATCTGACAGGCTGTTAATCGTAATCGGCTGATGGAAGTTCTGGTCGATCATCGTCCGCACCTGATGCACCAGCTTGGCGTTCTTGTCCGCAAACCGCTGCCGGACCGAATCCGCCGCCTGCTTGGCGTAGTCCATCACCAGCGCTTCAATCTCGTAAATGGTTTGACAGCCGTACACGGTATGGTACAGCTCGGCACGCTTATGGCTTTCCGCAATCGGCTCGTGAATGTGCTCCAGCAGGTGCTCGATCCAGCCGATGGCCGCGCCGCACACCTCGTTTTTCACAACCCTCAGCTCCACCAGCTTGGCGATCTGCTCACTTAAAATCTCACCCGCCCGTTTCAGATCATGCCCGTCCAGCGCTTCGATCCATTCCTTCTCCGCAAGCGCGGGCGCCTCCCCACCCTTGGACTGCTGAACGTCCTCCGGCCCGATGACTTTTCCTTTTCCCGTGTAAAATAGCTCCGCCAATATGATCCGTGTTTGCCGGTACAGCGCCTGAATTCCCGTCAACGATTCCTCCTGCGGTGCCGTGGCGATCGTTACCGTAAAATGCAGCGATTGCCGGATACGCTCCAGCAGATCGTTCCAACCATAATCACCCGGCTTGGCCGCAGCGTCCATAAATAGGCCCATCTCGCCTTCTTTGAACAGGACGATGTCGGCGTCTATTCGTTTCTCGGCCAGCCATTCCCCGATCAGCTCGGACACCTGGTCGCGTCCGTCTTCCACGGATACGCTTTGTGCCTCAGCGCTGATGCCGTCCAGCTGCAGCAGGGCCAATGCGTACTTCTGACCCTCAGGGTGGCGCGATAGCCGGCGAAAGCTGGCGGCCAGATTTCCGGTGCGCTCCGCATCGGATTCATGAACGAGCTCCTTCAAAATATGGGAGCGGGTCACGCGGATCGAACGGTTCTTCATCCGCACTTCCTCGCATTGATGCTTTACTTTTTCGATAACGCTTACAATTTCGCTGAGATCGAGCGGCTTGAGCAAATAACCGACGGCCCCCACGTTCAAGGCCGATTTGACGTAATCAAATTCGTCGTGCCCCGTAAGGAACACGAGCTGCATCCAGTCATAACGCTCCCTTATATGCCGCGCCAGGTCCAGGCCGTTCATCAGCGGCATTTGCACGTCGGTCAGCACGATGTCGGGCTGGATCGCCTCGATCTTCTCCACGGCATCCCGCCCATTGACGGCCGTGCCTGCGACATAGAGCCCCATTTCTTCCCAGCGGATATAGTCCCTCATCATCTCAAGCTCCAGCTCTTCGTCGTCTACCAGAAAAATGCTGTACATGGTCTACCCCTCCAGTCCCCTTTTGCTAACGTTTATATAGAAATGAACTAAAGAAAGTCCTTTTTCTGACACGGAAATGCCCCGTGAATCAAGCGATAACGATAGAAACCTTTAGTTCATTCTATATTATAGTGGTTTCCCGTTACTTAACTAAGGGTCCTCACAAATGTAAGTCATTTTCAAGCATCTTTCGTTACAATGGCGTATCGACACTCATTTTTTGCGGGTTTTATAATTTGAGTTAACTTAAGATGCGAGGTGCCCCCTATGAAAACCGAACTGGCTTTACAGAAAAGATCGGAGCTCCCGATCCCCCGGCGCAAGCTGTGGGTGACCGTCAAACAACAGAAGTATCTGTTCCTCATGATGCTGCCCGCGATCGTCTGGGCGCTCATCTTCGCTTATACGCCCATGGTGGGGCTATACATGTCCTTTGTCAATTACCAGCCGACGCTGGGCGGCTTCTGGCATACGCTGTTTCATAGCGAATTTGTCGGATTCAAGTGGTTCCAGTACTTTTTCAACAACGGCGACTTTCTCATCGTCATGCGCAACACGCTGGCGTCGACCTTAATTACACTGCTGTTCTCATTTCCGATGCCGATCCTCATTGCCATCGCCATCAACGAAATCCGGAGCGTTCGCTTTAAAAAGACGGTGCAGACCGCATCGTATCTGCCATACTTTATTTCCTGGGTTATCGCGGCCAATATTATCGTGACGCTGCTGTCCTCGGACGGCGCAATCAACGGTATATTGAAGTTTCTGCATATTACTCGTGAGAGCGTTTTATTCCTGCAGCACGGCTCCTACTTCTGGTGGATCGTCGCGATCGGCAACACGTGGAAGGACATGGGCTACAACTCGATCATGTATCTGGCCGCCATCTCCTCCATTAACCAGGAGCTGTACGAAGCCGCCAAGGTCGACGGTGCCAGCCGCTTCAAGCAGATCCGTTACATCACGCTGCCGCACCTGAAGCCGACGATCGTCATTTTGCTGATCCTTGCCCTCGGCGGCATTCTAAATGCCGGCTTTGACCAGCACTTCCTGCTCGGCAACGATTTGACGCGCGACTACTCCGATGTGCTGTCTACCTACTCGTTCCGCTACGGTATTCAGAACGGCATGTTCTCTTATGCCTCCGCCGTCGGTATGTTCAGCTCCGTCGTCGCTTTTATCATCGTCATCATCGTCAACGGCATCGCCAAGCGGCTCAACGGCCAGTCTTTATTCTAATCGACCCGGGAGGTTTACGATATGAAAAACAGCAAAACGGTCCCCGAGCATCTGTTCGATGCCTCACTGTACGTCTTTTTGGCCATCATCTTCCTGGCGACGTTCTATCCGTTCTGGAACATCTTCGTCATTTCCCTGAACGACGCGACGGACACGTTAAAAGGAGGGCTGTATTTCTGGCCGCGCGTGCCGACCTTTGAAAGCTACATGACCATCTTCCGTAACCCGGAAATTTGGAGCGCCATCAAAATCACCGTGCTGCGTACGGTCGTCGGCACCGCCGTGTCCATCTTCTGCATCTCCATGCTGGCCTACGCGCTCAGCAAACGGAACTTGATCGGCTGGAAGTACTTCTCCTTCTTTTTCGTGTTCACGATGTATTTCGGCGGCGGCCTGATTCCGACCTATATGGTCATCAAATCCGTCGGGCTGATCGATTCGTTTTGGGTGTATATTTTCCCCGGCCTGATCGGCGTGTTTCTGATGATTCTCGTCCGGACCTTTATCGAGCAAATCCCCGGTGAGATCGAGGAATCGTCCAAAATCGACGGTGCGAACGACCTGCAAATCTTTTTCCGCATCATCATGCCGCTCTGCGTTCCCGTGCTGGCCACCATCGGGCTGTTTCTGGCCATCGGCCATTGGAACTCGTGGTATGATTCCTACGTGTACACCTACAAGCCTGAGCTGAAGACGCTGCAGGCCGTGCTGGTCAAAATCCTGAACCAGTTCCAGACGGCCAGCATGATGTCCGACGCCCAGCAGCTGGCCCAAAGCTCCAAGCGCATCCCGGTATCGAGCGAGAGCATCCGGATGGCGGTGACCATGGTCGCCACACTGCCGATCATTCTCGTATATCCGTTCGTGCAGCGGTATTTTGTGAAGGGGATCATGATGGGGGCGATCAAGAGCTGAGGAAGGACTGGGTGTGTGCGGGGATGGCAAAACCGAGTGTGGTAAGTCTGTGAGTGGATTAGATATGGCCGAGCTGTCTAGATGGCTGGCGAAACCCAGACGTTTGGCGCGTGGGGTAAGTGCGAGGGGTGAGTGGAGGAAACCCAGACGTTTGTGCGTGGGAGGGGCGGGATTGGGGTTTCAGCCGCTGTTGAGACCGGGTTCCTTGGAATTGATAAGGTGGTTGGAACCCGGTCTCAAAGGCGGCACGTAGACTTTCCACCCCAATTCCCGCCTCCTCTTGGAGCCACTTTTCCGTTGACTTCCACGTTTGTGAGGCCCTTCCCCATCTCTTGATGAGGAAGGAATAGGCTCGTTCCGGACGGCTTTGGCCGTGAACTCGCTTGAGACTGATCAGCGCCTGGCCCCTGGCCAGGCTGCTTGTGTTGCAGCAAATTCATGATGAAACCCAAAGTTTTGCACGTGGGAGGGCCCTCTTCCCCATCTCTTGACGGGGGTAATAGGCTCGTTCCGGGCGGCTTTGGCCGTGAACTCGCTTGAGACTGATCAGCGCCTGGCCTTTGGCCAGGCTGCTTGTGTTTTGCTTAGAGCCATTATTTTATTGCATCCATGTATAGAGGAAGGTTTGAAAGGGTGCCCTCATAGATTCGCTCCCTTTGGTTTAAAATCACCGGCCCGTTAGGCTTGCCACCTGGAACATGCGTATCATATCGATCATCATCATCGACTATACTTCCCCTGTTAGTTCAACTACTCCGCCAGGCGCACCGCGCCGCCGGAGTAGTTGAACTATCCGAACAAGGAGGAACGCGCAGCGGCAAATCCTTGTTCGGATATCAGGGTATGATAGACTTGTGTAGGGGGGCATGTTCAACCCCAGGGCCGGGATTTCGGAGTAGCCGAAATCAACCATGCTCTAAATTAAGCCCACGGCCGCAGGGTTCCCTTATTAAGATAAACTTTGATTATCGCTTGATTTATGCCTCTCATTATTTATAGAATTGGGAGTAAAAGTAAATTTTTTAAATCCGCAGCATACTTTACGTGATTGGTCAGAACGAAGGGGGATGAAGTGATGAAACGACTAATATACCTTGCGGCCGCCGTCCTCATCGTGATCGGCTTGGGGATTTTCTACTTTTCACCAAAAACCTTTACGTTTAAAGAAGCTGTACTGGATAAGCTCGATACTAACCGTGTGGCGTCCATTGAAATCATCAAACGCGATCAGCAGGGTGAGCACACCAAAAATGTAACGAATTCGGAAGAAATCAATGAAATATTGAACTCACTTTTTGCGGCGAATTTAAAAAAGTTCGGATCATCAGACATTCAATTTACCGAATCCTACTGGATAACTGTGAAAACAACCGACGAAGGGAGAGCGTACGGAATCACTCTCTATGATAGCGACTATATGCATACCTTTGAGTACAATGCAGCAGCACCTAAAAATGCATCTAGGTCATACAAAATTACGAACGACTTCGATGCTGCAGCTATTCGAAATGTATTTAAATAACTGTTGCTTGCAAGCCCGGTCCCTTTTATTGTGAAATGAAAAGCATTTGCCTCTTGGCCACCTCAGTGAGGATAAAATCCGTCCTTCCTCAATGGACAATTTCATACTTTGTCTTACAAAAGAAGGACTCGATACACTACATTCTCCTGCTGGCGGATCGACTCTAAATCCCTGTATCTAGTACTAATCCCAAATATTTTTACTATATATAGAAATCAACAATTAGGAAAAGATATGTACTTCTGTCCACCATTTAAAAGACAAAACTTGAATTTGTTCATCGTATGTAGACAGTCTAAAAAAACTGTGAACTCGCTTTATCGCAGACCATTCAGCTATCCCCTGTATAATCCAGATTTTTGGACTATTCGTTGCCCCCCCAAACGGTCCGGTCATCAAACGGAATTTACCGATATTTGCTTCAGGAAAATTCACCTAAGTTGAGCAGCACGCTTTCCCGCCCTCCTCCAATTTGTGGTAAGATGTCAGTAATTATGGTATGGGCGGTATACCGCCTGTCATGATCCTTACAATTCCGTTCTACAGATGATGCACCCACCACTAAAAAGGAGGACAATCATCATGAAGAAGCTGCTTGACCACTTGTAACGTGAACTCGTCGTTCGCTGGAGTATCCGAATTCGTGGACCGCCTCTTGTAAGCATGATCCAACTCCAAATTAATATAAAAAAGGGAGGCTGTACCCGGGATGAGAAGCGAACGAGAAATGTTGGATTTGATATTGAATGTAGCCAAAAGCGACGAGCGTATCCGGGCCGTTGGGATGAACGGCTCGCGGACGAATCCGAATGCGCCGAAGGATGTTTTTCAGGATTACGATATTGTGTATGTCGTGACTGGCGTGGGGTCTTTTATCCAGGATCCCGACTGGGTCAACGTATTCGGCGATCGGATCGTCATGCAAAAGCCGGAGGAGATGAAGCTCATTCCTCCGTCTATGGACGGATTTTATCCGTATCTCATGCTGTTCACGGATGGCAATCGGATTGACCTGACCCTTTGCCCGATCGATAAAAAGGATGACTGGAACGGCGGTGACCGCTTGGCCGTGGTGCTGCTCGACAAAGACCAGAGTCTGCCGCAGCTGACAGAGCCTACGGATCAGGAATATTGGGTACAGCAGCCGACCGCCAAACTATTTGCCGACTGCTGCAACGAGTTTTGGTGGGTCTCGCCCTACGTCGCCAAAGGTTTGTGGAGACAGGAGATCCTGTATGCGCTCGACCATTTGAATGTCATCCGAGAGATGCTGGTCAAGATGCTCGAATGGCAGGCCGGCGTCCTTACCGGGTTCTCGGTGAGCACCGGCAAAAACGGGAAGTACTTAAAGGGATACATTCCCGAATCGAGCTGGGAACAGCTTTTGGCCACCTATCCAAAAGGCCAATACGAAGATGCTTGGAACGCGCTGTTTACTATGACCGACCTATTCCGCAGCACGGCGCAAGAAGTGGCGACGAAATTCGGCTTTGCCTATCCCAATGAAGATGACCGCCGGGTGATGGCATACCTGGAGCGTGTCCGAACCCTGGAACCCGGGGCCGCTGAAATATTCGCGCCAGGGCGTGAGCCAGGTAAAGAAGCGTAGGTA
Source organism: Paenibacillus sp. OAE614 (assembly GCF_040546645.1). Taxonomy (NCBI): domain Bacteria; kingdom Bacillati; phylum Bacillota; class Bacilli; order Caryophanales; family Paenibacillaceae; genus Paenibacillus; species Paenibacillus sp. OAE614. The sequence continues at coordinate 5,547,517 of NZ_JBEPOD010000001.1, forward strand.
CAGCACATGCTAACGTTGGCGACCTACACCGAACGTGAATAACATCGAAAACCAGCCGGACCCTGACGGGGGCCTGGCTGGTTTTTCTTTGGAAGGTGGTCTTGCTGCTTTCGTGGCCCGGCTGTTTTTTAGAGTGGTCTATGGCTCAAGTGTTACGACCAGAGCGAGACATGCTATCCCCTTTTTAATGGCTCAGGATTCGCAGCACCTGCAGTCGCGTTCCCAGACTCTCCACGTCTTTTCGCCCTGTGTTTCTGATCTCCACCCGCATTTCGGCCGGTTCGGAACCGCTGGCTAGCATGATGATCACGGGTCTGTAAGCCAGCTTGCACCAATCGTCGAAAAGGTTCACCTCTTGAAAAGGGCCTCCGTTCACGGCGTATTCCAGAATGCCGGAGTCGGGGCCCATGAACAGGCAGAGTCCCGTTCCGCGGCCAGTCACGATATAACTGAGGCTTGCTCCTTCGTTCAGCGCCTCCAAGTGACCGTCATCGTAGCGCCAGTTCATGACCGGCTTGTGCTGAAGCCCGTTGTAGTCGAATCCTCTCTGGCTTAAAATACTGTCTGCCCGGATCATGCGTCCGTACTCGTAATTCCCCGCCTCCAAAGGCGGGAGGGAAAGGGCATCCCTTCCAATGCTGGTGGCATGACCGGTTTCAGCTATCGCATCCAGTCCTATCTCAAAGAAAGGCTCCAGGAATTCCCGGGCAAAGCCGGCATATAGCGCGTGGCCCTCGTCATTCGGATGGACGCCATCCGGCGCGAGTTCCTTCCATGACCAGCGCCCCTCCTCGATGCCCTGCTGAATGGCTGAGGCGTAGTTGACGGAAGGGATGCCGTAATAAGCGGCGACCTCCTCGTGTACGGCGATGTTGAACGGGACGCCCGGTCCTAAATTTTTGTCCGCTGCGGTATAGACAAAGCAAAGGTCCGTCTGCGGTGAGCGCCGCTTGCAGCCGCGGACGATCCCCTCCATGCCTCGGATCGACTCGCTGCGGTCCGTCCCGTCGTTGACGCTGAATTCGACGAACAGAAGATCGACCGGCCCGTGCTCCAGGACATGCTCCTGCAGCCGGTGCGCGCCGAAGGTCGAGTCGGTGCCGCCGACGCCGGCGTTGATGCAGGCCACCCGGTCGGCACCGTGGCGATCCTCAAGCCAGGTCTGTGTCAGCCCACGCCAGCTGGTCTTATCCGCGTCCGAAGCTCCCGCTCCCTCCGTGATGGACCCGCCAAGGAAAGCAACGGTTACGGGCAGTCCCTTGCGTATCTTATCCTGAAATGCGGGTAGACCGCTCCGGGTATGGATGATGGGTTTGGGATACGCATGCGGATGAATCGGCTTAGAATGCGGCATGGTCCCCGGCCCCCTTTGCCTGTCGTTCTTGCCACTCCTGCCGCTCCTGCCGTACTTTCCGGGGTTCGGAACTCTCGCCTTCCGTTTCCGCTGCCCCAAGCTCCATTTCCAGCCGGTTAACAAGTTCGATGAGCTGCATCGGTTCGCTGATCGTATAAGCGGGCTGCTCGGACTCATCTGCCGGCGTATGGGGGTACCTTGGCGTCCAGCTTTGAAAAACGCTGATGATGCCAAGGGCGTTCGCTCCCTTGATATCCCTGCTTAAATTGTTGCCGACCATGACGGTGCGGGCAAAATCCGCTTCGGACCCGTTCAGCGCGCCGATCGCCGCTTTAAACATCCGCGGGCTCGGCTTGGTGGCCTTGATCAGCTCGGAAATGATGAGCGCATCGAAATAATCGTGCAGGCGGTGCTGACTCAGCACGTTTTTGAAGGATTGTGCGTCCCCATCGGCCACGAGCGCAAGCGTAAAGCCAAGCGAATGCAGCGTCTTCACCATCTCCGCGGCCCCCGGAATCAGGTCGGCGCTGACCACGATTCCGTCTTCGTCACGAACCTCGGTAGACTCGTCCACCAGCGTATCCCCGCTGTCCAAAAATACGATCAGTCTTTTCTTGTCGATGACGTCCATCTCCTTTATTCCTCGTTCTATTCGTCTGTCGGAGCCACCTTGAAGCCGACCGAATTGTCGGCCATTTCAACTCCGCTGCAGCGTTCCAGCTTAAAAAGTCCGTCGGGGTTCAGCCCATTAATGAGCCCGCCCGAATACAGCCCGTCTTTGCTGCCGGCCTTCTCTGCAAGCAAAATATCGTTTCGGCAAAAGGCTAGCCCTTCCGTACTTCGCGCCGACAGCAGCACGGCATGAGCCGTTCTGAACCGGTTATCCTCGATCCGGATGTTGCGGTGGACCGATACGTCCGGCACGGAAGGCTCATTCTCGGGAGCGATCCGGATCACGGGGTGCTCCTCTCCGCCGCAGTCGATAAATTGGTTGCCCGCAATGCGCACATCCGTGACAGCGCCTGATTCGTACCAGGAATTCGCGTCGCCCGCAACCAGAACGGCACTCATGTTCATGCGTTCAAACCTGTTGCCCTCTATGACCGTCTTCCGCGGCGACGACACCAGTATGCCCCGGGTCGGTATTCTGGCAAAATGGTTCCTTTCGATCACGACCTCCGGTGTCCACGTCACGTTCTCGATGACATCATGCTCCCCTATCGATGCTGCGGCCGGCTGCTCCAATGTCAGAAGAAACTCGCGGGGGCCGAGCATCTTCACGGCGGCGATCCGCCCGAAAGCATAGGACGCAAGACTGTGCGCATTGACAAAGGCAATCTCGTCTCCCGAAAAGAAAGCGCGGAAACCATACGTTTGCGGATGCATGAATCGAGCCCGCACTTGATCGGGCGCCGGCTGGCCGACGATGCGGAGGTACGTGCCGTGAACGTTAATCGCATCGTCATGAGGTCCGGCAAAACGGCTGTCCGTGATCGAGACGCGGCCCCGGCAGCCTGAACAATGGATAAAATCGGCGAAGCCCGCCACCGTTCTCCCCGTCTCAGGGCGCGGCGTCACATCCAGATCGGCGAAGGTCAAATCCGCGCTAAACTGGCCGACGATGCCCAGCCCATGCATAAAATGAAGGCCCATGCCGATCAGACTGATCCTCTCGCATTCCAGGATCAGCACGCCGACCTGGTCACGAATACCGTCTCTCATTTGTACGGTCATTCCAGCCGAAACATGCGGAGCGGCTTCCTCCCCAAAATGAAACCGCAGCCGCCGGCTGCCAATTTCCTCAATGCGTTCAGCCCGTGACGGCCAATCTTCCACACGCCAGGTGGCGTTTTGGGCCATGTCGCAGTGCTGTACCGGCCCTTCCCGGAATACCCATCCTTCACCGACCCAAGTGAGACGTCCGTCTTCCAGTTCATAATGTGAATCCGGATGCACGCAAACGTCGAGCTCATGATCTCCACGCCGCTCCACGGTCATCTCGGTCACGGTCGGTACCGCATAGTCGAAGCGCAGGTTGCGGATTTCCATATCCGCGCAGCCGTCCAGCAGCAGCATCGTTTGCTTGCCGTGGATCACAAAAAGGGAACCGTTCCCCTCCAGCGTCAGCCGGCGAAGCCCCTTCAGCAGCAGCGCGACCGTTTTCGTGACGTCCGGGTTTTCCTCCTCACTGGCCGTATTGGTAATATGATAAGCCGCCCTGACGGCATGCTCCGGATAAAAATGATATGTTCCAAATGGTACGTCCAAAACGACGGGGCCGTCATGCGAACCGGCTGCCTCAAGCGCGAGCCGCATGGCTGTCCCTGCATTCGCCTGCAAGCCCTCAGCGTCGCCAAAATCCGCCAGTGATATCATTTTGAACAGCGCCGGACCCGGATTTCCAGAATCAGTCATGCCTTGCTCCTTTCGATGCGTTGTCTGCCCCATCCTTGAATTACAATCGCAGCCCATGTTGCAAAAATAAAGGAAAACGCGGAAGATGCCAGTCTGTTATAGAACCGGCATCCCGTATAGGAGCCGGCAGGCCAAGCTGCCGGTTCCTTGTTCAATCGTATTATTTTGCTAATTTATCATAAGCCGTCTGCAAAATTTCCAGGTAACGGTCCAGCTGCAGGTCCTTCAAGCCTTTCACATAAGCGTCCCAGTCTTTGTCCAGGTCTTTGTTGCCGGTCACGAACTGCAGTTCATTTTGCTCAATGTAATTTTTCAGGTTGGTCTGCAGCATGCTGGCTTCATCGATTTCGGTTGGATCGATCCAGACGGACCAAATCGGAAAGATTTCTTTAGGCTCATGTCCTTGGTACAGAAGCGTAGCGTTGTACAGTCTGCGCTCATAGCCGTCCGAAGCGTATATATCGGTGCCCTGTACCCAGGTATCGCGATATTCTTTCGGCATGTAGAAATGCCCCATTCCGCTCCATCCCGCATTGTGCGGCTGCTCGCCTTCCTTCGTCGGAATCGTTTTGACCATCGGCTTGACTCCTTCACCAAGCGCTTTGTCTCCCGGCTCCGGATCCGTCCAATCGATGCCCTTCATACCGGTTCCGGCATTGGTTTGCCCTTCGGGCGTGAACATATAATCCACCATTTTAATTAATGCGATCTGCGCTTCTTTGCTTGCTTTATTCGTAATCACGAATTTGGCTCCGGAAGTGACGCCCCCAGCATCATGCGTGGCATACGAGATGCCGTTCGGACCGGTCAATGGCGGCAGCGGGTTGTAGTGTGCGGAACGGGTGTTGCCCGGGTCGATATTGACAAAGATGGCCGGGTGCATGCCTGCTCCTGCGCCAAGAATTTCAGCACCGGCATTTTCGCCGACTTTTTTGAAGGCCTCAGCGTTTTGCGTAAATGCGCCCGGGTCGATCAGTCCTTCATCATAAAGGGACTTAACGTATTTCAATCCTTCCTTCCACTCCGGCGTAATAGCGGCGGATTGCACTTTGCCGCTGCTCATCGTCAAATAGTTCCGATCATCGTCATAGATAAAGCTGTTCATCAGATAAGGAATGATGCGGACGCCGAAGTCCTCTGTCGAACCGCTGAGCGGAACTTCGTCGGCTTTGCCATTGCCATTGGGATCCTTCGTTTTAAAAGCCTTCAGAACCTCTCTGAATTCCTCGGTGGTCTTCGGCTCTTGAAGATTGAGCTTTTTCAGCCATTCGGTATTGAGCCACATTTTATTCGGATAGGAACAGTGGAAGCATTCGGTATAAGCCCCAAGCCCATAGATATTGCCGTCAGGGGCCGTGACAAGAGCTTTCATTTCAGGACTCTCTTCCATCGCCTTCTTGATGTTGGGCCCATACTGCTCGATCAGATCGTTCAGAGGAATCAGCACCCCCTGCTGCCCGTATTTCAGGACGTCAGCCTGTGAAAATTCATCGATGTAGGCTGTCAGCAGATAAGCATCGGGGTAATCGCCGCTTGCCAGCGAAATCTGGCGTTTCTCCTTGGCTCCGTCGGAAGGGTTAATCTGCCATTTAAACTGAATGTTGAATTTGTCCTCGACGAATTTGGTAAACTTGTTCGTCGGAATGTCGATTCCCGATTCCTGGACGGCGAACACGCTGACCTGTACAGGCTTCGACGATCCCCCGTCGGCTGCGGTACCGCCCCCTTGTGCGCTGTCCGGGCTATCTGTCTTTTTGCCGGAGCAGCCGCTGATGACGATGAAGGTGGCCATCAGCAGGATAAACATTCGTATTAGGCTTTTTTTCAATCGAATCGCTCCCTTTTTAATAGTTCTGCAGCAAGCTTCTTATGCCTTCCTCTTCTCAAAAAAGGGCACCACCTCCATCTAAAATGGAATAAGAATCAGGATGGTGTGCCGAAATCAGCACCTCAAGGTTACCCTTTGACCGATCCGACCAGCATCCCCTGCACGAAATAGCGCTGCACGAACGGGTAAATGACAAGCACCGGAAGGGTCGCCACCACGATCAGCGCATATTTCAACAGCTCGGCCAGCTGCTGCTTCTGCACCATCGCCATGGCGTCCATCGTTCCTCCCGAGCTGTTGTTCTGGATAATAATACTCCGAAGGACTAGCTGAAGCGGGAACAGGTCTGCGCTTCTGAGATAGATCAACGCATCGAAATAGGCATTCCACTGCCCAACGGCGTACATCAGCACCAGCACGGCAATGATCGGCTTGGATAGCGGCAGCACGACGCTGCGGATAAAACGGATATCGCTGCAGCCGTCGATCTCACTGGCCTCCAGCAGTTCTCCCGGAATCGAAGATTGAAAGAAGGAGCGGGCGATAATCACCTGCCATACCCAGATGGCGTTGGGAATGAGCAGCGCCCACCTTGTGTCGATCAAGTGCAGTTCTTTAACGACCATATACGTGGGGATCAACCCGCCGCTGAAAATCATCGTAAACGTGATGATCATCATGAATACGTTCCGCCCGAAGAGGGACCTCCGGGACAACGGGTAGGCAATCATGACCGTCAGCGTGACGCTGATCAGGGTGCCTGCCGCCGTATAAATAATTGAGTTTAAATAGCCCGTCATAATTTCCTGCCTGCTGAAAAGCACGCGGAAGCCCTCAAACGAAATGTCGACCGGCCACAGCCATACCTTTCCGGAGGTAACCGCCGCCGGACTGCTGATGGAGCTGCTTAAAATGTAGACGAGCGGATACAGAACCGCCAGGACGACCAAGATCAAAATGGTGTAGACGATGCCTAAAAACAGGCGGTCGCCCTTCGACTCCTTGATTGCTTTTCTTCCTGCGAGTTGAATGGTCATACCCTTGCTCCTTCCTTACCAAATGCTGTTGTTCGTCAGCCTCTTCGCCAATCCATTTACGGTCAGCAGCAGGATGAGGTTGATGACGGAATTGAACAGGCCGACGGCTGTGGCAAAGCTGTAGTTTGCGTTCAGCAATCCGATCCGGTACACATAGGTTGCGATAATTTCCGAATTCACCTGATTCAGCGGATTTTGCAGAAGATATACTTTTTCAAAGCCAATCGCCATGACGTTGCCGACATTCAAAATCAGAATGATGACGATGGTCGGAACGATGCCCGGCAAATCGACATGCCATATTTTCTGGAACCGTGAAGCGCCGTCCACCTTTGCCGCTTCGTACAAGGTCGGGTCGATGCCCGCCAGGGCCGCCAAATAGATGACCGCACTGTAGCCAGCCGTCTGCCAAATGTCGGACCAGACATAGATGGAGCGGAACATGCCCGGGTCACCCAGAAAATTCACGGATTCAAGCCCGAAATAATTCAGGACGACGTTGGCGAAACCCAGCCTTGGGGACAGGAACAGCATGACGATCGATACCATGACCACCGTGGAAATAAAATAAGGGGCAAAGGTGACCATCTGTACGAACTTCTTGAATCTCTTCCCGCGTAATTCGTTAATCATCAGCGCCAGGATAATCGGAATCGGAAATCCGGCAAGGATCAAATAACCGCTCAGCAGCAGCGTGTTTTTGAGCAACGTCCAAAACAGCGGATTTTTAAAAAACAGCTCAAAATGCTTGAAGCCTACCCATGGACTGCCCCAAATCCCCTTAATGACGTTATAATCCTTGAATGCAAGGACTGCGTTAAGCATCGGGTAGTATTTGAAAATAAGGAAAAATAACAACGGAGGAATCACGAGCAGATAGAGCTGCCAATGCTTCTTCATGCTTTTACCGGCAATCTGCCAGTAACTGACCTTACGCGTGCTGCTTTCGCGCTTCATTGGAATTGCGGCTTGCTTGTTCAGAATAATAATCCCCCCTATGCCATCAGCGTGGATGCGTGATGAAATGACAGCGTTTTCTTTCTTGATTGAGCATAGTGGATGAAACGGGCGCTTGAACAGGTACACTTCGGTCGTTTTGCATCCAATTCCCCCTTTTTCGGGGGTCCATCGCTCTAAGCGCTGTACATATTTCCACTTCGGCTTCCGCACGCACAAAAGCCGCATCGTCCTCAAACGGATCCTGCGGCTTACAAGAGCTGGTGCTATTCGTCGAGCGTTTGCCTGTATACGCTCGGCGTGACGCCGATCAATCGCTTGAACGCCCGGCGGAACGAATGGGAGCTGTTGTACCCCACCTGGGTGGCGATATCGTCGACCGTATGATTGCTTTCTTTGAGCAGTTCAGCAGCTTTTTCCATGCGCACCTTAATCAGATGGTCCGAGTAATTGACCCCAGTCACTTCTTTAAATAACTGGGAAATGTATTTTTCCGGCCGTTCCACATATTCGGCCACCCGGTACAGGGTCAAATCGGGATTGGCGTACATCTCCTCCGTGTACTGGTACATCCGCTGAACCAGTTTGGCATGGGAGTCCTTTTTCTTGTTGGCGATATAGCCGCACAGCGTGGCGGTAATGCTCTTGATTTCCGCCTGAACGGAATCCAGCGGCTCGGCGGGGCCGATGTCGATGACTCTCCGCTTCACAGTTTCCAGCATGTTCGACTCCTGGAAAACCTTCTGATCGAGCAGCTTGAGGAAGGTTCCTTTGATCTCGCCGACGAGCTGATGCTTCATCTCGACAGACAACTCGCGCCTTGCGATATTTTGCTCGAAAATGCCGTCGATGATCTTGCCAGCCTCCTCCTCTTCACCGGCCCGGATCGTACTTGCCAAGCGCTGCTCCGCGTCGAGCGGGTAATAATACGTCGTGTTTTCGATGCGGGCTTCATGATTCCACAGCATGCCCTTGGAGTTCACAAACACGGCATATTCCAGCGCCTGCTTGGCCTGCTCGAACGATTGGCTCACATCCATCAACGTCTCAAAGCCCTCGCCGAAACCAGCCTGGATGGAAACCTTGTATTCCTGGAACAGATGATGGATCAGCTCTTCCATCAGCGCGGTTATCCGCTCCTCCTCGTCCTGCCCGGGTTCCCGGTTCTCGTGTGAGAAAAACAAGACGACAAGCTTATCGGATCCAAGGTCGGATACTGGCAGCGGACCCGCGATTTCCAGCAGCGCTTGTTTCACAAGGAGGCGTGTGGCGCTGAGCTCATTCAAAATTTCCACGCTGTCCATACCCGAGTATCCGTTAATGCAGAGAATGCCTGCATAACCGCTCTCCTTTTCGAGCGAAATGTTGGCCTGTTTGGCCGCCGCCACGATTACATCGTGCGATTCGAATTCGCCTGCAATGAGGCGCTTAATGAAAGCGTCGCGGACCAGCGGAAGCTGAAGGGTCAGCTCGCCTTCGAGCTGTTTGTTTGTCTTGATCATATTGGCGATATTGCCGCTAAGAAAATCATACGCATTCCTTTTCTCCAGCTCGTCCCGGCCGAACTGTTCTTTGATAATGCCGATCATGCTTTGGATCGGAACGCTGTGACGACGCGCCAGCAGCAGCCCGACCAGCAGGCCGATCAGCATCGTCCCTCCGGTAAGGATAAAGGTTGCGCGCCTGATCTTGTTGGCGTTCTCCATGAGAGTGGTCCGCGGAATGCCGGCCTGGTACACCCAACCGTTCTTGTCCGAACGGGTTGTGATAACCAGGTCATCCTTATAAAATTGGCTCGTTTTATTGGCATCAAAAGCCGGGTCATCCTTCAATTTGTCCACATACGACGGAACGCTCCCTTGGAGCGCAAGCGTATTTCCTTGACTGTCATAGATATGCACCCATCCGCCAAATCCTTTGGTCAGACCTGACAGCAAACCGGTAATGGTTTTTTCGTCGATCATGACCACCACGCTGGCCGGCGAGGAATCGTTGAAGCTGTCGAGCGGCAAGGACTGCATAAACGTAATGACGGAAGTACCCATTCCCCTCTCCGTATAGGCAGTCAACGGTTTGATTTCGCTGCGGTGGGTCTTTAGCAGCACTTGGGTCTTCCATTCGTCAAACGACATATCGTCATAATGAAAATATTCATAATAATGCTCCGGCCGGAAAGTGGAGCCTGAAGTCAGGATCAAATCGTAATTGGCCAAATAAATGAAATAGTTTTGAAGAAAATCGTTGGTTTGCCCAAAGGTCAGCACGTTCCGCATCGCCTTCCACAAACCGTACACATCCTGCACTTGATGGCGGTCGTTCATCAGCATATTCACTTCCTGGCTGATGGCGATTTGCCGGGTCATGCCTTCCACCTCCGCCATCCGGTGCTCCAGCAGCTCCTGGCTCTTTTCCAGCTGAATCAAGCTGTTATCGATCGAGATGGACTGTGTAACGGATATCGAGGTGAGGTAAGAAATGTAACCGCCCACACAGGGGATCAGAAGAATGACGATATAAGAAATCAGAAAATTTCGAAAAACGCTGGAACGTTTCAGCATGATATCCCCCTTGTTTTGATAGCGCTATCATTTTGTGGGTTGAAAGATGTATGGCCAGCTCATGCAGCGTACATTCCATAATAAAGCCTTGATCGCAAATTTGTATAGGTACACTCCAGCCAAAAGGTACATTTTTCCCTGTTTTGCGGTTAGAATGCAGCATCACCGGGACTGAGGAGGCCGTAAATCATGATTTGTTGATATAGAAAAGGCAACCGCAGCCCGAACGGCTGCAATTGCCTTTATGCCTAAAGTTCACCGAAGCTCAGCGCGGCTCAGCTTGTTCGTCCGGCAGCCGTATTCGCGGCGAGCGCTCCGTCCAGCGTATGCACCTCGCCGGCGGTTAAGTTCAGCGTCACGCTCCGATCCCCGCAGTATACCTGAACGGTTCCGCTCGACAAGGCCTGTATCCGGGTCTGGACAAGCTTGCCATACTTCCATGTCAAGTCCACTTCCATGTTTCCTTTGGCCCGAAGCCCCCGAACTTCCCCGTCCGGCCAACTGTCCGGCAGCGCCGGCAGCAGATGAATTTCCCCAGCATGGCTCTGCAGCAGCATCTCCGCGATCGCGGCCGTCCCGCCGAAGTTGCCGTCGATTACGAAAATATTCGTCTCGGCCCCGGCGATCCCCGACTTGGAATAGGTCAGCATGTTGTCCAGGCACAGCTCGCCGATCAAATGGGCGATATGATGCTCAGCCCGGCCGGCGTCGTGCAGCCTGGCGAAGAAGAGGCCGAATAAGGCGGCGGTAAATTCCACGTCCTCAAGGTCGATGCGCTCCATGCGGTTTTGCAGCGTTACCCGCGCCGCCTCCGCCAATGCCGGCGTGTGATGCGGCGTAATCTGGCTGCCGGGATACAGGGCAAACAGATGGGCCAAATGCCGGTGCTCCGGCTGCGCTTCGCCGTAATCCTTCAGCCACTCCTGCAGCTGGCCGCGCCGGCCGACCTGCAATGGAGGCAGCAGTGAGATGGCGTGCTCCCACTTCCGCTGCAGCTCGGCGTCCACGTCCAGTTTTCGGGCTGAGTTCAGACAGAACGTGAAGAGATCCCGAACCAATACCTGGTCCATCGTCGGACCCATGGAGAGCTGCTGCGCTCCTTCCTCCGGAGATCCGGGATAGAAGCTGTTCTCCGGCGAGTTGGAGGGCCCAGTCACCAGCCAGCCGAATTCCGGATGCACGGTCATGTAGTCCAGGAAAAAAGCTGCGGCTGCTTTGAGCACCGGGTACGCTTCTTCGGCCAGAAAAACGTCGTCCATGCCGTATTCGTAATGCTCCATCATATGGGTGGCGATCCAGAGGCCGCCCGTTACGTTCAGGCCCCAGGACGTTTCCCATCCGGGCGAGCTGAAGCCCCATATGTTCGAGAATACGTGGGCCACCCATCCTTCGGCGTCGTAATACTGCCGCGCGGCGGACCGGCCGGAGTGGGCCAGCTCCCGGATGTAGCGCATCAACGGCTCGTGGCAATCACCAAGATTGGCAATTTCCGCCGGAAAATAGTTCATCTGCGTGTTAATGTCCAGATGATAGTCGCAGCTCCAGCCCATCCGGCACGCTTCACCGTCATTCCAGATGCCCTGCAGGTGCAGCGGCAGCGGCGAGTCTTGGCGCGATCCGGCGATCATCAGATAGCGGCCGTACTGGAAGAAGAGCGCGAACAGCGCCGGATCATCCGTCTGGCCTGCCCGGAATCGGCGCATCCGCTCATCTGTCGGCAGGCCGGCCGCCGCTGACGTGCCGAGATCCAGCTGCACCCGCTCCAGCAGCGGCCGGTAATCGGCGGCATGGTCTGCCTTGAGCCGGTCATAGCCTTTGCCCAGCGCCTGCTCCAGCTGGCGGAAGCCCGCTTCCTTCCATGCATCGTCCTGCTGGCGGTAATCCGTGTGCACGGCGGTGTACACCCACACTTCTTCCGCCTGCTCCACCCGGATCGTTCCCGATGAGGCAAGCACGCTTCCTCCCCGGACCTGAAGGCGCACAAGTCCGCTGCAGGACACCCCGCATGTTCCGTCGCTGTGCACGGTTTCGACCGCTTTGCCGGCGAAGGCCAGCATATCCGGCTCCCGGGCTTCACAGCAGAATTCTTCCGTCCGGCCCTCGAGCCGGAGCGTGAACGTAAGGCCTGCCGGATCCTCGCTCCACAGCCGGGACACCATCAGATCGTCCGCATGCGAAATGAACGTCTCCCGTTCAAACCGGTATCCGTTCATTGTACCGGCGGAGCGTGCCTCCGCCTGCTGCAAATCCAGCTCCCTGCGCATTTTCGCTTCCCCTTCCGAGGCTGCCGCAGGCCACTCCAGGATGATGTCGCATATGCTCAAATTCGTGCCGAAGTTGCGCTTGGGCGGCTGCAAGTGCTCCTTCGCCAGCCTGTCGCCAGCCGCATAATCGCCCGCAAAAAAGCGCTCACGCATCCGCTCCAGATCCTGCTTCGTATTGGAGCGGCCGTGGCAGGGCTCCGCTTGTCCCGACCAATATGTGACCTCGGTCAGGCTCCAAACTTCCTTGTGCGGAGCCGATATAATCACGCCGCCTATTCTGCCGTTCCCGAGCGGCAGCCCCTGTGCCCAGCCTGCCACGGGGCCCTCGTACCAGAGCTTCAAGTCATTCATTCGATATCCTCCACCAAAATTCATTTGCAAATTCATCCGCTTTTCTTACTGGATACTATTCCAGAACCGTTGATTTTATCGTATCATTTTGATGTATAATCTGTCTTTGTTAACGCATCCATTGATTTATCAATTCATCCGCCAATCTATCATTTTGAATCAGCAAACATACACCTTCTAAATGCGGGGGAGACATGATATGAACAAAGCATTATCCGAGATAACTCCATTCGTAGGCGACTCCATGAGTTATCTGTACGACGGCAGCAGCAACGAGCATCTGCGCGCAGGCAGCGTGTATGCCCTCCACTTGTTTAATGAAGGCCCTGGAGAAATGGAGGTCGAAGGGGTCAAATATCCGATCGAGCGGGGAACGCTCATTTTTTTGCGCCCGGGCCAGCCGCATGCTTTTCACATCCGCCCATCCCATCCGCTGCCTTCGTATAATCTGTATTTCGATTTATGGGATAACGCCAACCCGCTCTCTCCGAGCCGGTCTTTCATCCATGCGCCCGAGCCTTTCATTTTTGACCGATTGTCTATCGAACTGCCCTGCGATGAACTGGACCGGCTTCCGAGCGTCTTCTCCCTGCGCGCCCATCCCCATTTGTATGATGGAATCGCCATGATCGCCAGGATGTACAGCGAATCCAAGTTTTACCGCAGCGAAACGGTGAACAGCTTTCTGTACGGCTGGATGCTGTCCTGGCACAACGCTGTGAACGTGCAGCATCCGAGCGATTACCGCATCGTCCGCCTGCTGGAGTACTTGAACAGCCGTCCGGAGCATGGACAGTCGGTTGAAGCCTGGTCCCGGTTTTGCGGTCTGAAACGCACCTATTTCCATGAACTGTTTTTGCGCGAAACGGGGATGACCCCGAAGGCCTACCATCATCAGCTCGTCATGAAGCGGGCGGCCCATATGCTGGTCGAAACCGACCTGAGCATTACGGCGATTGCGGAAAAGCTGGGGTACCCGTCCATCCACCCGTTTTCCCGGCACTTCAGCAGCTTTCACGGCACGACTCCCAGCCAGTACCGGCTGAATCCGCTGCACCGGATATGAGTCCGGGGAAGGAATAAAAAAATCGCGCATCCGCTGGTCAGCCGGAATACGCGATTGGGTTGGTCATACTTGCTCTGATAGATGCTGCTTAGAAATTAAAATTATCCGGGTCCCCGCCGGTCCGTTGGTTCCGGTTCAACCCGTCGATCTGCTGCATTTCGTCCGCCGTCAATTCGAAGTCGAACACATCGGCATTTTCGATGATCCGATGCTCCTTGACCGATTTCGGAATCGTCACGATCTCGTGCTGAAGATCCCAGCGGATGATGACCTGCGCGGTGGATTTACCATATTTGGCGCCGATGCCTGCCAGCACTTCATTGTCCAGCAGCTGGCCCGCAGCCAGCGGCGACCAGGCTTCGATCTGAATGCCCTGCGATTTGCAGTAGCTGCGCAGTTCCGTTTGGGAGAGCAGCGGATGCAGCTCCACCTGATTGACGGCCGGTTTCACCTCGGCATCCTGCATCAGATCCTCCAAATGATGAACGTGGAAGTTGGATACGCCGATCGTACGGACCCTGCCGTCCTTTTGCAGCTTTTCCAGCGCACGCCATGTATCCTTATACTTGCCTTTGACCGGCCAGTGAATCAAGTACAGATCCACATAGTCCAGGCCCAGCTTGCTTATACTTTGTTCAAACGCCTTCAGGGTAGAGTCATAACCTTGATCCGAATTCCAAACTTTGGTGGTAATGAACAGCTCCTCACGCGGAACGCCGGATTCCCGGACCGCCTTGCCGACACCTTCTTCGTTACCGTACAGCGCAGCCGTGTCAATACTGCGGTAGCCGTGCTCAATGGCCGCTTTCACCGCGCTAACGACCTCATTGCCTTCCTGTGCCTTGTAGACGCCCAGCCCGAGCCATGGCATGGCATATCCGCTGGACAAGGTTGTGGTGGACTGCAGATTGTTCATGAGTAAGACGCCTCCTTCGAATCAGGTAAATGTCGTGGATGACTGAAAACCACCCATCCTGTCCCAAGATAAACCAGCCTATGGGCAAAGTCAAATTCAAGGACTAATTTGGTACAGCTTGGATTCGGCGCTTTTCAGCGTAACGTCCAGCGTTGCACCTGCCGTTACCTTTTCCCCGGTCCACAAATCGGTCACTTGAACGGAAGCCCCCGCTTGGACAGGAATGCCGGCACGCTTCAGGTCGATCTGACGCTGCTCCGGATTTTGCGTGTAATTGAACACGGCCAAGTAATACGTTCCTTGGTCTTCAAGCACAAACAGGTCCGCCGCTTTCGTTCCGGTATTTCCTTCCACCGGCTTAAAGGCTTTGCCCTTCACCGCCAGCGCGTTCACTTCCGGATTGGTGAGCAAGCTTTCCATGTACTGGCGCGCCGCCGGGTCGTTCACATCGTCGGAGTTCAGGAAGACCGTACCCGAAATGGCCGCCGCATTGACACGGGTTTGCGCTCCTTCATACGAGCCGCCCTTCACCAGCGTCATATAGTCCGGGTCGGTGTAATGATAAATCGTCCCGTTCTGCCACCAGCCGTAAGTCAAGTTGTTCAGCTGGTATTCCGTGCTGCCCAGGCTTCCGTCCACGTCGCAGGAAATGCGGCGGCTGTGCGCATATTGGCTCGGGAACAGCGGAGCGATCGATTCGCTGATGAACATCGTACCGCCGATGGCCTGATCGAGGTACGCCATTCCCTGATTGTACGCCTGAATGCCGGTTTGCACTTTCGAATCGTAATGCCGGCCTTCCAAAGAGCCATGGGACAGGAAGTCTACCTTAATATACTCAAAACCTTCCTTTTTGAAACGGTTCATATAGTAGTCGATCCGGGCTTTCACCGCCGGATGGGTCGGGTCCACGGCATAAGCGCCGTCCAACTTCGGCAGAACGTTGCCGGATGCATCCCTCAGCACGATATCCCCGTACTTGTACTTGCCGTCGGTCCCTTCAACTACCTGGTCCATGTTGTCCCCCCAATAAACGAACGGGGAGTAGTAGATGCCTGCCTTCTGGCCGTTGCCGTGAATCAGCTTCACGAGATCGGTCAGCTGCTGGTCGGTCATGTTGTCCCAATACGAATCGAGGTTAATATACACATTCCCGTTGTTCTCGAAAGAGTTGTTCTGCAGATGCTCCTTCACATAGTTGGAGACGGCTGCCGCGTTGTCGTAGCTGAGATGATCGGCATAAGCGCCCCAGCTGTTCCAGCCGACCGGTACGCCTTCAGGGATGTTTTGGCCAAAAGCAAGCGGCGGAGCAATCGCGGCGTTCACCTGGCCGTAACCCTCCAGGCCTTTGCGGTAGTCGTCGTACAAACCGATAAACACCTTCGGCGAAGTCACACTCTTTCCGGACACGCTTCCGTGCGGCAGGCTGTCATGCGTGGAAGCCTGGGAAGTAAAGCCCCCGTACACGCGCAGCTCGTTCAGCTTATTGTCGGTGCCGCTCCAGTGGATTCCCGTTTTCCATGTGTCATGCGTAACGGAACCAACCACCAGACCTTTTCGGCTTGTATTGTCATAAATGGCTGTTAGTTCGGAACTGACATAGTTATCCGTATTTAAGCGAGTATTGATACTTTTCGCCTGATACCGGGACCAGCTGTCGTTATCAAAAGGCGTCACGAGCACCCGGTTGTCGCCGTAGCTGCCGATATCAACGCCGCCCCGAGCCTCTACGGCCAGCGGCGCAATTTGGTTGGTCGTCAGCCCGGCGGCTTGGGAAGCCGTCACTTCCATCAACACATACGGTCCATTGTTATAAATGTAAAAGACCTGGCTCAGGTCCGGCAGTCCTTTTTGCTCGCTGCGGACCGTAACCTTGATGCCTTCGCCCGTGGCGTCACGGAAGGGAGTCACACCGTCCTTGGCTTTAAACGTATGCTTGCCGTAATCCTTGCTCGCCACGGTTTTGTCGAGCTGGATTTCGCTATAGGCACCCTTGATCACCGGCTTATGGTTCCAGTTGTACTGGGACAGGCCGGTCGAAGTGTTGTACAGCAGCTCATACGACGGATTGGCCACACGAAATCCGCGCTGATACTCAGTCAGCGTAATGGGGCCGTACTTCGTGACATGGAGCTGTTTGCCCAGTTCGCCAATGCTGCCGTCATGGTCCGGCACGCCGTCGCCGGCCGATGCCAGCCGCAGCTCTATCAAGTCGATATCCGGAGAATATCCGCCGCCGTCGTCGAAGAGGATCGTATTGCTGCCCTGCTTCAAGTCGATCTGGATATCGTAGGTGCCGACCGTATTCCAGTCCGCCGTTTTGGGAAAGTTGAAATTTTCACCTTCCTCCCCGTTGACCGAAATGACGGCCGCGCGGGGGTCGCCGGAAATGTAGTGCACCGTCATTGTATAGACGCCTGCCTGATCCGCGGTGACGCCGTTAAACTGCAAAGTGGAGCCGCCATACAGGTTGCCGGCTTTTTTGCCGCCCGAGCAGGTTCCGCAGTCTGCAGGACCCGCATTGCCCGTAAATGTGTTGGCGCCAGCTTCCGCCTCGTACGAAACAACTGCTGCATCGGCTCCCGTTCTGGCAGCCGTTTCAGAAAATGCAGCCCAGGAAGCCCCGGGCCAGGACAGGGCCAGCAGCCCCGCCCATACCATCAGCAATATTTTCGGGATAAACCGGGTTCGTGTACTCATCGGCAATCCTCAATCCTCCTTGAAATTTGAATTAGGGTTGGATGCATAACTTCAAAATGGTGGACTCCGCCGGTTCAAGGCTTAAGCGGACTTCCCCGCTGGCCTCGCTCTCAGTCCCTTCCCACAGGTCGGTTACGCGGTAAGTTGCGAGCGGGTCGAGTCCCAAGCGGTCCACGGGCACCGTCTTGTTCGCCGCCTGTTTGCCGTCGAAGTTGAACACAGCCAGGTAGACCGTCCCCTCCTCGTCCGAATCAGCCAGCATAAAGGCGTCCGCCGCACGGCCGCCCAGGGCGCTTTCCACCGGAATGAATGTTGTCCCCTTCCGCGCAAGCTCCATGATGCTGCCGTTCTTCAGCCAGGCCTTGGCGCGGGAGGCTGCTTCTTCCTGCCTGAAATCGTCTCCGAGCAGCAGCACCGTCCCCGCGATCACGGATGCCGTCAGTCGGCTCCGCCCTTCATGGCGGGTGGTGGCCTCCTGGTTGAAGCTCTTGTACAGCACCGAGTGATCGGGGTCGTTGAACCGGTACAGCGTATCGTTCATCCACCAGCCGTGGGTCAGCGAATTTAGCAGATACTCCGTATCCCCGATCATGCCGAACACGTCGCAGGAAATTCTCCGGCTGTGCGCAAAGGCGTACGGGAACAGCGGCGCGATCGACAGGTTGATGAAGATCGGCTTTCCGGCGGCTTCCGGAGACAGTTTTTTCGCCAAATAAGACAGCCCATAATGATAGGCAGCAATACCTGTCGTGATTTCAGGGCGGTAATGCTGCCCCTCCAGCGCACCGTGCGCCATAAAATCGAGCTTGATGTACTCAAAGCCCTCCCGGATGATTTTGTCCGTAAACCAATCGATGCGCATCAGCGCCCCCGGATGGGTCGGATCGATCGCCAGGCCGCCGGCGATGTCCGGCAGAATTTCGCCTTCGGCGTCCCGCAGCAAAATGTCGCTGTACGTGAACTCGCCATCCGTTCCCTCCACAGGCTTGTCGAATTGGGCCGGACTGCCCCAGAAGGCAAAAGGTGTCCAGTACGTCCCCGGCTTATGGCCGTTTTGCCGCACCCGGTTCAGCGCATCCTCCATCTCTTCATCCGTCAGGCGGTCCCAGAAAGCGTCGAAGTTGATGTACAGCGTGTCGTTATTTTGAAAACCATCCGCCTGGACTTCCCGTTTCAAAAAATCGCTCGTTGATGTGTACAGATCGTAATCCAGCGTACTCATCGCGGCAGACCAGCTGTTCCAGCCAACAGGGACCCCGCCTTCCCACGGAAGCGCCGGCGACAGGGTAGCATTAGCCCGTCCGTAAGCCTCCAGGCCGCGGCGGTAATCGTCGTACCCGCCGACGAATACGACCGGCGACGCCACGCGTGTCCCATGGACGTATCCGTGCGGCTGAAAATCCCGGGTCATTTCCCCGGCAGCGCCGGCGTACAGCTCCAGCTCATCCAGTGTTCCCGGCTGTTCGCCCTGGATTTTGATGCCGGTTTTCCAGACGTCATGACTCAGTGAACCGGCAACGATCCCTTGCCGGCTGTGCGGCCGGAACAAGGCCGTAACCTCGTAGCTCTCGGTGCACAGCGGCGCCGTCTGTGTCTCATAGCGGACCCACTTGTCGTTGTCGTAGGGAACGCGGAGCACCGTAAGCTCATCTTCCTTGTCCATGTCCACGGCCGGCCCAAAGGACAGCTGACCGCACCGCAGCACCGTCATCCGGTTCAGACGGATGCGCGTCTTATGGACGGCCACCAGCTGCGTCAGGTAAAACGGCGCACCCTCGTAAATCCAAAAATGCTGCTCCAGTGTCGGGAGCATGTCGGATTCATGCATAAGCGTTAAGTGAATGCCGGTCCCGAAGGCATCCACGATGCACTCCGGCTCCCCATTCATGCTGTGGCGTTCGTAGCTGCCCGTATGGTATTCACGCCCGTTCCACCGGATGGCGCTGCGGATTTCTTTCCAGTCCCACAGCGTACCGCCGGCAGCGCTGTAATGGCCCTGTTCCAGGTCGATCTCCAGCGTCATCCGATCCGTGGATACGCGGATCAGGGAGCCTGTTTGCCGGACCTGGACCGCGTCCGTTTGGCTGTTTGTGATCATTCGCCTCATTTTCCTCCTGTCTCTGCAAGTCTCTGGCTGCACGGGCAAAAGTCAGGAATGCTTGGCATCCGCTTCCGCCCCAGCCGTATGACTTCATTATAGAAAGCGCTTTATCGGCTTGCTATAGAGCGATCTACCGATTGATAGCGGGAATTAACGCTTCTGGATGAAGCGCGGGCTGTTAAAATGCGGCATGTAGTGATGCTGGCGCTTCGATGGGCGCTCCGTGTACGAAACATTCCTCCGATCGCTGTTGCCCCCGAATTTTTGCGGATTAGATAGAAGGGTAAAATTCGGGGACTGCTTATGCTTTCGAAGTGAGCTTTCCTTCGGAAAGCTTTCAGGCGACCGCTCCGCTTCTCCGGAATTGTTTCGTCCCCTCCGCTGGGTTGTGCTGGGAGGGCATGCCGTGCGGGGCTAAACATCAAAAATAGTTCGAACCCTGCATCTGATATCACAAACACCAACAGACATGGCAGCCATCAACCATGCTCCTATTGCGCATTGCATCGCTCGCAACCTCGCCCATACCAATCGATTGACAAACAAAAAAAAGCAGACGCATCCGTCTGCCTTTTCCAACTTCCTTTTCATCTCTTCCCAGCTGCTATGTTTTCATCATCTCTCGCCGATTCTTCATGCCAAGAGAATCCTCAGTCACTCAGGCATCCAGGCCTATACAAGCTTATATGCCCCGCCTTCGTCAGAAACGGCTTCTCCTCAGGGCCACTTTCCTTCCCTACGCATCCACCGTTTCGAGCTCCAGGCTCCATGCAATCACCCGCTGCATCAGCCGGATGAACCCTTCGTTCAGCAATCCCTCAGGCAGATGAGCCGGCGTCACGCAGGCTACCCGTCCCTCGCCGTAAGGATGCAGCCAGCCGGCAATGGATTCGCCGTCCCGCGAAGAAGACCGCAGGAACACCTCGGTCTCCTGCTCGGAGCAAGCGACAAAGTAGTGTTCGTCCTTAAACCGGAACGTACCGTCCAGCTCGCCCAAGACCAACCTGCCGACCGGTGTATAGGTCACCTCACTGTGCTCCTTCGGGTGTGACAAAAAATACCCCCGCAGCATGTTCACATACGCGCCGTCCTCGGGATACGACGCCAGCCCGGAATGCCATGCGAGCCAGGCACCTCCGCCACTCACGTATGCTTCGATCTGCCGGCCGATGTCCTCGGTCATCCAGGCTGCCTCCGGGTCGCTTTGCGGCTCAAGGCGGTTCTCCGCAAATAAAATAACGAGGTCCGGCTTCTGCCCAAGCTGCCCGGCGGCGAAATCAGAAACTTCCTTATACAGCAGCCCAGTTTGTCCATTCGCCAGGAAGGGCTCCAAAGCTTGTTCAAGTGACTTTTTCGCCGGCTCGGCTTCATGATAAAAGTCGCCGACAACCGCCCAAATCGTTTTCATGTGGCTTCCTCCTTATTGTCGAAAGCAATACGGTGGTCCAAAGATCGCAACCATTAAAAGGGCATCGCTTCCCCGCGATGGTTCACCATCCAGGCATTCGGATCGGGGATGACGGTTCGTTCCACAATGCGCAGCAAGCCCTGCGCGGTATCCGCCGGGTCGCCCGGCGCTTGGTCGCCGCCCATCGGAGTCCTGATCCAGCCGGGATGTACAGCATAGATCGCAAAGTTTTGAGGGGTCAGTTCCTTGCGGAGCTGGGCGGTAAAGTAGTTCAGCCCGCTTTTGGATATCGCGTAAGGATAATCCCCGCCGTAGGCCCCGGCAAAGCATCCGGCCTCCGAGCTGATGTTGATGATGCATGGCTGGGCGCTCCTGCGCAGCAGCGGAAGGAAATGCTTCACGGCCTTCATCGGCCCGTACAGGTTCGCCAGCATGGACTGTTCCATATCGGCAAAATCCAGCTCCTCCAGCTTATGCTCGCGGCCGATTAGCACGCCTGCGTTGTTAATCAAGGCATCGAGCACATCCGTATGCTCCAGCACGGCTGACTTGGCGTTTTTCACGCTTTCTTCGTCAGTGACATCCATTGCGATCAGCGTGAGCCGGTCCGGATGGACTGCACGCATTGCACGAAGCGACTCGGTATGACGCTCCATATCCCGCACGCCTGCAAACACGGTATGCCCAAGCGCAAGCGCTGCTTTGACTGTTTCAAAGCCAAGCCCCCGGGCCGATCCCGTAATCAAAATATTCATAGCTTCAGCACCTCACCTGCTTATCGGATTAATCGTTTTCCAGCAGCTCGATCAGAACTTTCAGCTCGTTGCTGCTGTCGATGTATGCGTAGCGCCCGCCGGTGTATTCGCCTTTTTGAATCAGCGGCATGTGGCGGCCTTCCAGAACGGCGATCTTGTCCTTCATTCCTTGAATTCCAAACGCGATATGATGCACGCCTTCACCATGCTCATCCAAAAACTCACGCCAAGTCGACGGATGCTCATCCGGCTCGATCAGCTCGATCTGCAGCTGCCCGCAGTCAAAAAAGGCCAGCTTCGCGCGCGCCTCCGAAGGCTGCCCGTTAAACTCCGTCTGGGCGACATCCACGGTGTCCGTCCAGGACCATTTCGGCCGTTCCACCCCCAGAAAATCCGCATAGCTCTGCGAAACGGTATCGATGTCTTTCACGACAATCCCAATTTGTGTAACCAGCTTGGTTCCTAATGCGCCTGCCGTCATATAAAAATCCTCCTTAACAGCCCTGAATTGGAAAAGCTTTTTTACTACGAACCCTAAGCAGCCAATAGATTCCCTCTTCTGTTCCCGCCAAACACTTAATCCGACGCACATTTCATCCTTACTGTTTAAATTAGACTTTCCGGCACGAGTTCCGGATGACCAGCTCCGCGGTCCCCACGTATTTTTTGAACAGCTGCGTACCGTCCTCAATGGTTTCGATGACCTGCCGCGTCAGCATGTCGATCATTTCGGAAAAGTTCACGCGTATCGTGGTTAGCGCCGGCTGAATGCGCGAGCTCAAGAGATGATCGTCAAACCCCATCAGGGAGATGTCTTCAGGTACCCGCAGCCCGGCCTCGTTCAAGGCTCGAAGCGCTCCGAATGCCACACTGTCGTTGCAGGCGAAAATGGCCGTCGGCAGGTCTGGGATGCTCTGAAGCCAGCGCGCGGTCGACTCGTATCCGCTTCGTTCGGAGAAATCCGATGGCAGGACCCAGTCCGGGTTCACCTTTAGGCCGTGAGCCGCCATTGCATCCTGAAAAGCTTCCATTCTCTCGGGACCGGAGCAGCGAAGCGGATCGCCCGCAATAAACGCAATGTTCCGGTGCCCCAGGCCTACCAGGTAATCGACTCCCTGCTTCATGCCCAGCTTGTTGTCAAAATTGCAGATCACCCGGTTCGGCTCCAGCCGCCCCTCCAGATGCTGGTCCACGATTCCCGCCACAAATCCTTTGGCAATGAGCTCCTCGATAAACGGTTCATGATTCGCCGCGCCGATAAATATGCCGCCGTCAATCCGCCGCTGATAAAACGTATCCTTCACCTTTCGGACGGCTTCCATATCCCCTGTGCTCCGGATAATGTGGGTCAGGACGTAGTAGCCGCGGCTGGACGCGCTCTCGATCACATCGCTGATCAGCGCGTGGGTCAGCGTGTCGTGAATCGCCTCCGGCGAAATCAGGAACAGACCAATCGTAAGCGTTTTCATACCAGTCATGATGCGTGCCGAGAAATTGGGAGAATAGCCGTATCTCTCGATGACCTGCATGACCTTCTCCCGCGTAGCCTGCGGCACGTTTGGGTAATTGTTGATCACCCGGCTGACGGTGCTTCGCGAGACGCCTGCGATTCTGGCGATTTCGATGCTATTGATGTCGTTCTTCCTCATCCTGCACACTCCAAATTCATTAACACGTGTTCACAAAAGACGGCGCAAGCTGCAGTATCCGTGGGCTCTGCTTCACCATGCCTGTATGTACGATCGCGAATCCGGCATTCGCCATCCAAAAAATAACGCCTTTGGGCATAAACACGTGTTTATGAGTTCAATCTATCCCCTCTTCCACATGTTGTCAATACATTTTCGAGGAGGCGGAGGGCCATGCTTTAATCGTGCTTGCTATTTGAGCCGTTTGGGAAAAAGAGTTGAAGTATGCTCGTAACAAACTCGCAGTTTTTGTTGCCATAAAAAAAGGCCAGAACCGGTTGAGACCGGACTGGCTAACTTTCATGAACCCAGATGGCCTATTTAACGAGTTTATTTTTTCTTGCGAGGAATAAAACAACGGCCTGAGGTTTTACGATTGTACCTCCATGTTCATCAATGACCTCTTTTATCCCTCTAAACAGGTCATGTCGCACGTTTTCCGGAATTAACCGATGTCTGGAATTTGTATTTAGCAAAGAAATATAATCACTTGCTGCATAGGTGTCTTCCCATTGATACTGCTTGACCTCGAGCTCATTGAATAGATCGCCTTGTAACGTCAAGTGCGAGCGTTCCTCAATAATTTGTTCCAGGGAAGGGTTAAGTGAATCATCGAGCTCGGGAGCGTATTTTCTGTAAATGTCTCGAATTTCGTTAAATATTTCATTAAACGATGGAATATGGACGGTCCAAAAAAAGGCGGCAGATCCTTGATCGTTAAGCAGGTCATGGACTTTACGGTATCCGGCTTCTTGCGGTTGGATGAAATGAAACGCAGTTCCCGAAATGGCCAGCTTAAAACGTAGCCCTTGATGCTGCCAGTCTTCAAACGGCGAGTTAACAACCGTGACACTGGATTTGTCCCTGAATTTATTGCGAGTCAGATTCGCCAGATTTTCACCCGCCTCAACGGCAGTTATGTTGAAATAACCTAAGTTAACAAACCCGCTTGTAGCCTGACCCGTACCACAACCAATTTCGAGTATTTCATCTGTTGTTTTTAATTCGGCGTACTCCACAATTTCTTTAAACAGTTGATCCGGGTAATTTGGTCGATACTGATCGTACTCCTTGGCAACATCATTAAAGGTATGTTTTCCTTCCATCTCATAAACCTCCCCAAATCAATTTGGATAACAAAAACGTCCATCGACGTAACTTCATCGAAGACAGACCGCGCTTAGCGGAAGTTTTTCTTGCGATTATAGAATCGCTTCAGCTCCGCTGAACATTGATAAATTCTATAATCTAAAAAAACTCCCGCCCCGTAAAGGGACGAGAGTTATCTCCGTGTTACCACCCAAGTTCATCGACGCACGCATCGACCTTATTTCGGGTACGTCAAAAAAATGTTTGTATACCCTAGCACGATAACGGGTGCGCCCGTCACAACCTACTCCCAATACGGTTTCGAAGTGCAGCTCAGAGACCATCTTCATTGAGCTCATCTTTACCCCGTTTCAGCTCATAGGGGCTCTCTGGAAAAGACGAGGTTCAACTACTCTTTCTCATCAATGCTTTATAAGGGATATACTGGAATTTTTATGAGTATATCATCCGTGAATTAAGGATTCAATGATTTTATTCAAATAGACGCTCCATAAAACGCTCAATATTAATCTCCGGTTGTACCAACAAAACTAGAACGCTTACCGCCAGATTGTTGAATAGTTCATCAGGATGACAGCCCTCATAAGCCCGGTTATACTTCGGCCATCGCGTTTCTCCATCCCCCTGAAACCGTGATGTCCAGTGCCCCTTCTGCGGCGTACGCCTCGCAGACAAAACCCGGGACGCTCCGCCCGTCCGCTAGCTCCACCCGACCGATCCCGAGCGGCGCGGGAATCGAGGCTGTGAACCTGCCGAAAGACTCCACCGGCATATCCCACAGCTCCACCGCGATCGGCGCTCCGCCTTGAGGCGTCTGTACCAGCCCAGGCTTCGGCGGCTCGGTCGCCAGTTTGTACAGGCGGTACACCGGGGCGGTTTGCGCCTCTTCCGCAAATACCGCGCCGAGACCCGTCATCTGCGGCTCCAGCGGCATGCCGCGCATATGCAGTCCGCAGACGGCGACACGAATTGTGTCCTGCTGCCGCAGCAGGAAGCGCGCGGCCACAGTTAGGTTCGCTTCTTCTTCAGGAAGCGCAAACAGCGTCACGCCGAAGGGGAGCTCCGGCCCCGCCTGTCCGGCCGGAATCGCCAGTGCGCTGAGATCCAGCAGGTTGCAGTGGTTCGTATAGAGGCCCATCTTGCTGTTCGTTCCGATGGGATCTGCGCCGACCTGCTCCCTCGTCCACGTGCCACCGCAGGTCGGCAGCACCAGCACGGCTTGCCGCAGCCAGGAACGGACCGCCCTGCGAATCTCAGCCAAACGATGCTGGGCGCGAAAAAGGGCTGCCGCCGTATGCTCGTCCTGGGCCCCCGAGCGCAGAATCGTTTCCGTCACCGGAAACGTCGACCCGGGATGCGCCTCGATGAAGCCGGCGAGCGCGCTCCAGCGCTCGGCCACGAGCGGCCCCTCGTACAGCAGGGCCGCCGCTTCGTGCAGCAGGGACACATCCACCTGCTGCACGCGGACCCCGGACCGGGCGATCGTCTCCTCCGCCCGGTTCCAGGCCGCCTCGTATTCGGCCGCGAACGGGCCGAAAAACTCGGGGCGGCCCTGCGGGAGCAGCCACGTCTTCGGCTGCTCGCCGCGGTGCAGCGGACGGTCCGCGGAGTACGGATCGTCCGCGCACCACCCGCGTGCGGCCGCATCTACGGCGGCCGCGTCGTCCACGTGACGGGTGAACACCGTCACGCAGTCGATGCTGCGGCAGGCGGGAACGACGCCCGCCGCAGGCCAGGCGCCGACGGCCGGCTTATAGCCGACCAGGCCGTTCAGCGCCGCGGGCACCCGGCCCGAGCCGGCCGTGTCGGTGCCGAGGGCGAACACAGCCTGCCCGCGGGCGACGCTGACGGCGGAGCCGGAGCTCGAGCCGCCGCTGATCAGCTCCGGACGGAGCGCATTATGCGTCTCGCCGTAGGGGCTGCGCGTGCCGACAAGGCCGGTGGCGAACTGGTCCAGGTTCGTCTTGCCCACCGGAATCGCACCGGCGCGGATGAGCCGCTCCACCACCGGCGCGTGCCGTTCCGGCACATACGCATAGTCGGGGCAAGCCGCGGTGACCGGCCAGCCCGCCACGTCGATGTTGTCTTTCACCGCAAACGGGATGCCCCATAACGGACAGACCGCCTGATCCAGCCCCTTCAGCCCTTCGAGATAAGGAGCAATTCGTTCCTCCTCCGGCGGCATGATCCAAATATTCATCCCGCTGTCCCGTTCCGCACGCCCGATAATGGCCGCGATCACCTCTTGCGGCGTAAAGCTGCCGCTCCGATAACCCTGCTGGAGGGCATGGATACACAGTTCAAAAGGAACCGCCTGGATGCTCATGACGCCGCCTCCTTTTCCAACGGAAAGATCGCTGCGATGCAGTCGCCTGCCCGCACCTGATCGCCGGACGCCACAAAGACGGAGGCAATGATGCCATCGAACGGGGCAGGCTGGGAAAACTCCATTTTCATACTTTCTTCTATTATAATAGTCTCACCCTTGCGGACCTCCTGGCCCGGCTCCACGAGCACCTTCCAGACGCTGCCCGACATCGAGCTGTTCACGCCGAGGCTTCCTTCCGGGAGCGTCCCCTGCTCTTGAGTCGCGGCCGCCTCCGGTTCGGATACATGCTCCGCGATGCCAAGCTCCTTCCAGTACGCGCGCTCCTGCTGAAACGCGGCCTGCCGGGACGTCCGGAACACCGCTGATTCCTCCTGGATCGTGTCCAGCCAGGCCAGGTAGTCGCCGAGATTAAACGTCGTTTCTTCGATGTCCACGGTAAACTCCCCGCGCGGGAAGTCCTCCCGCATTCGCAGCAGTTCCTCCTCCGACACCGGATAGAAGCGGATCTGGTCAAAAAAGCGCAGCAGCCACGGCTTCCCCTGCTCAAAGTTCGCCGTTCGGCGGAATTTGTTCCACATCTGTACCGTGCGCCCCACAAACTGGTAGCCCCCCGGCCCTTCCATGCCGTATACGCACAGGTAGGCTCCGCCGATGCCTACGGCATTCTCCGGCGTCCATGTGCGGGCCGGATTGTATTTAGTCGTCACCAGCCGATGGCGGGGGTCCAGCGGAACCGCAACCGGCGCTCCCAGGTATACATCCCCGAGCCCCATGACCAGATAAGAGGCGTTAAAAATGATTTCCGCCACCTCCTCGATCGAGCCCAGCCCGTTCATGCGGCGGATAAACTCCAGGTTGCTCGGGCACCAAGGCGCATCAGGACGCACGTTTTGCTGATAGCGCTCGATCGCCAGCCTTGTGGCCGGATCGTCCCATGATAAAGGGAGCTTGACGATCCTGGAAGGGACCTCGATGGAATCGAGAGGCAGCAGCGTCCGGTCGATCTCCATCACCTTCGCCGCCGCCTCCTTCACGGACATACGGGCCGCATCTACATGAATTTGCAGGGAACGGATGCCCGGCGTCATTTCGATATACGGGATGCTTCCGCTGTCCGTAACCGCCTGCATCAGAACATACACCTGGAAGCGGTACAGCAGATCGAGTTCACGTTCCCCGTATTCCACCAAAATATTTTCGTCCCCGGAGCAGCGCACCGCAATCGGAAAGCGCCGCCCTTCTTCCTCGTATGCAAGCAGCGGCATATAGTCGCCGCGGGATGTATGTGGAAGCTCAGGCAGCTTCGGCACAGACGCACCACCGGAGAGCTCACGCAGAAATACCTCCTGGGCTGCTCTCAGCTCTTCGGCTTCCTTTACAGTGATCAGTCGGAAACGGACCTGATCGCCCGGGCGGAGCTGCCCGATCTTCCAGAGCTCCGCCGTCGCGGTCGTGACCGGGCAGACGAACCCGCCGAGGCTCGGCCCGTCCGGTCCGAGCAGAATCGGCATGTCGCCCGTCAGGTCCAGGGCGCCGACGGCATAGGCGTTGTCGTGGATGTTCGACGGATGCAGCCCGGCGTCGCCTCCGTCCTCCCGGGCCCACAGCGGGGCAGGGCCGATCAGGCGGACGCCGGTGCGCGAGCTGTTGAAATGCACCTCCCACACCGTGGAGGTTAGCTGGTCCAAACTACGCCGGAAGCAGGTATTCGGCGGTACAATGCGGTCCGGGAATGACCCCGAGGGTCCATTCCCGCGTCAGCGCCGGCTGCGATGCCGGTGAGAGGAAGCTTAGAGGCTCGGACTGGCGTTCCGGCGAGTCGCTGCGGACCCGGAGCACCGCCCCCGGCCGCAGCGCGCTGCCGGCATGGCCGCCGAAGCCGCCGAGCGTAAACGTCGACGCGCTGCCCAGCGTCAGCGGCATATCCAAGCCGCCGGCGACGAGCAGGTAAGCGCGCATCCCGGCGGCGGCTTCGCCCAGGGTCAGCACCGAGCCGGCGGACGCCGTCACCGGGGTATACGCCGGCACCGGTTCGCCGTCCAGCTCCGCCTGTATATCGGCCCCGGTCAGGCAGAACCGCATGGCGCCGCGGAAGCGGTAGCTTCCTCCGCGCAGCGTCATTTCCAGACCCGGCGCTTCCTCCGGGTTGCCGAGCAGCCGGTTGCCGATGGCAAAAGCCAGCCGGTCCATCGGCCCTGATGGAGGCACGCCGATATCCCAGTACCCCGTTCGGCCGGGAAGGTCCTGTACGGTGGTTTGAACGCCGCCGTCCAGCACCTCGATCGCCGGCTCGACCGGCTCAAAACCGGCCAGCATGTTCGTATAGACCCGCCCTTCGCGGAACGCTTCGGTATCCAGAAAAGCTTCGATATAAGACTGGTTTGTCGTCACACCGTACACGCGCAGCGCCTGCAGCGCCTCGATCATCCGGGAGACGGCTTCCTGCCGCGTCTTGGCGTGGACGATAATTTTGGCCAGCATCGGGTCATAGAGCGTGGTCACTTCGAGGCCCGGCTGAATCCACGTCTCGATCCTTGCGCGTTCCGGCCAGACCACCGCGTCGATCCGGCCGTCCGCCGGACGGAAAGCATTGACGCAGTCCTCCGCGTACAGACGCACCTGCAGACTGTGCCCCTCCGGTTCACGCACCCGCTGCGCGAGTCCCGGCAAATCGCCGGCCGCCTCCCGGACCATCCATTCCACGAGGTCGATGCCGAGCACCTCCTCCGTGACACCATGCTCCACCTGCAGCCGGGTGTTCACCTCCAGGAAGTAGTACTTCTCCTCCTGCGGATCGTACAAAAACTCGACCGTGCCGGCGCTGCGGTAACCTGCGGCTGCGGCAAGACGCCGCGCGCTTTCGTGCATTTCCCGGCGCACCGGTTCCGCCAGCAGCGGAGCCGGCGTCTCTTCGATGATCTTCTGGTTCCGGCGCTGTACCGAGCAGTCGCGTTCGCCCAGAGCGACCGCTTCGCCGTCGCCGTTGCCAAAGATCTGCACCTCAACGTGGCGCGCCTGCGCAATATACTTCTCCAGAAAAACGCCACCGTCATTGAAATTCGCCGCCGCCAGCCGGGTCACGGATTCGAATGCATCCCGCAGCGCCGCTTCGTCGCCGCAAATACGCATCCCAATGCCTCCGCCGCCGGCCGTGCTCTTGAGCATGACGGGGTAGCCGATCGCTTCAGCCTGCCCGGCGGCTTCGTCCACCGACGAAATAAGCCCTGTGCCCGGCAGCAGCGGCACCCCCGCCTGCTCGGCCATCGAGCGCGCGGTATGCTTCAGGCCGAACAGCTCGATATGCCTGGGGGACGGCCCGATAAACGTGATGCCGTACTCTGCGCATGCTCTGGCGAATCCGGCGTTTTCGCTTAAGAAGCCGTATCCGGGATGCACCGCGTCCGCCCCGGTGTCCAGAGCCGTGCGCAGGATCAGCTCGGCATTCACGTAGCTCTCCTTTGCTGGGCCATCCCCGATGAGCACGGCTTCGTCGGCCTGCTCCACGTGCAGGCTGTCCCGGTCCGCTTTCGTGTACACGGCCACCGACGCAATGCCCATCGCGCGCAGCGTCCGGATAATCCGTACCGCGATCGTTCCGCGGTTGGCGATCAGCACCTTTTTAAACATCGCCTTCGCCTCCTTCCGCATTCCAAACCAGCACCTGCGCCGGCGTCGGGTTATAGGCATTGCAAGGATTGTTCAGCTGCGGGCAGTTGCTGATCAGGACGGTGACCGGCGCCAGCGCCGTCAGCTCGACGTAACGTCCCGGTCCGGATACGCCATCCGCAAAGGTGAGCTCCCCTTCCGGCGTCACCGGCACATTCATGAAAAAATTGACGTTCGGGGCCAAATCCCGCTTCGTGAATTCATCCCGGCCCGCCAGCATCAGCATGAAGGTATCCCGGCAGTTATGCATCGGGAGCGTATCGTGTGAATACCGCACTGTATTGCTCTGGGCCGAGCAGGCACCGCCAAGCGTGTCATGCCGGCCGCAGGTGTCGGCCGTAATCTGCAGCAGCTCCCGCCCCGATTCGGCTACGAGCACTGAGCCTGTGGTCAGATAAATGTTATTTTGACGGGTAATCGTACGGACCGCACTGTAATGATCGCCCGGGTCTTCTTTGGAATAAAACAGAGTGTCCACCGCCTGATTGCCCTCCACATCGACGATGCGCAGCACCTGCCCGGGGAACAGGTCATAAATCCAGCCCTCTCCTGCAGCTATGATGTGATTGTACACGGCATCCGCCGCGTTTCGTTCGCTTGCCACCGCTTGAAATGTGCTCATTTTCAATTCGCCCCTTTCATGAGTGCATAGGCATTCCATGTGTTTTCAAAAGCTCGCCGGTTCTCACCGCAGTGGTTCACGCACAGATCGTCTTCCGTCATTGGCGCGGCATCCGTTATACGGATCTCCACCGCTGCCCCCGGATACACCGCCGAGGGGTTGAGTGGATGCGGCGTGTTCGACACGACCAGCAGCACATCCATTTCCGTCCGAAGGGTGACGGAGCGCCCATCGGTTGGCTGGGGAACATACCTCATCGTCCCGTCCAGCTCGCATACCACTTTCGAAAAGAAATTCACGGGCGCGCTCAAATCCCGCGGCGTCAGGTTATGGCGGTACAGCTCCACTGTCAGGTTTTCCTCGCCGCTTCGCAGCCAGGCGTTGCGCTCCTGCTGGTACGAAGTCGGACCATACTTACCGTCCGTTCCCTTACGGGTCGTGTATCCGCCCAGGGGATCATGCCAGCCGGCAGTATCTTCAATGATGGATGCAAGGACGCGGCCCTGATCGCTCATCAGCACGTGACCTGCCGTATAAAAAGCGGTATGCTGCGCCTTGAGCGAATCCGGCATGTTGTACCTCTCCGACGGATACGCCCCATGATACAGCAGCGCAGACACATTCGCTGAATCGCCCGCGGCCGTCAAGGTGACCGACTTGCCCTTGCCGATATAGGCGGACCATTTGCCGCCGGGTCCCATCGTAATCGAAAAGCTTGCTGTCATTTTCATTCCTCCTATGGAGCAGGCCTGCTGCTGGCCGGACATAAACGCCAGTGAGCCCCAAACCTGCCAATTAAAAATAAAAAAAGCCCAGGAGAAACATCAAAGCGTGCTTTGATAGATTCTCCCGGGCTTTTTTCCCGCCGTGTACACCAGGCTGCCCCGGTGCGCCTTCTCTCGGACCAGCCAGCCGATGACTTTCATCGTCCCGGAACCCTAGAAGACATTTCGTATGCGGTTGTTTATGTTATGAATACTAACATGATCTCTTGGCAGCATGCAATAAAAACTTACAAAAAAATTATTAAAATGCGGATATTTAGCTGTAAAAGGCGGTTTAATGTGAGGTTATAGGCCATAATGGAACATACGTTTGCATGTAAACTCAGAAAAAAGACTTGATTTTTCGGAAATAGCCTGCAAAAATGTGAGATGTCATGACATATCGAATCGCCGTCAGTTGCTTTATCCCTTTGGAGGAGGAATGTCATATGTCAAATAACATAACATTAAAAAGAGATTTATCCTTGTCCCATGTCGTGACCATGGGCCTGGCCTGGATGTCGCCCATGATCTTTTTCACCAGCTTCGGCGTGCTTCACGAGGGTTCGGGAGGCATGCTCCTGGCCGCTTACATGCTGGCGTTTGTAGCCATCGTCTTCACGGCGGCAAGCTACGGGCAAATGGCGAGGGCTTTCCCCGTCTCGGGTTCGGCGTACACCTACGTGACCAAAGCGATGAACCCGTTCCTCGGCTTTGTGGTGGGCTGGGCCGTCCTGCTCGACTATTTATTTTCGTGCATTATCGCTGTGCTCATGTTCGGAATTAATTTGAACGCGCAGTTCCCATCCGTACCCTCGGCGGTCTGGATCATCCTCCTGACGGCCGTCGTCATGGCGATCAATATCATTGGCATCAAAACATCGGCCAATGTCAGCAAAATCTTCGTCCTGATGCAAATTTTGTTTATCGCCGGCTTCTGTGCGCTCTTGGTATACAAAGCGCTGCAAGGCGGGATTACCGCGGGACTCGACCCGTTTGCCGCAGGAAAAGGCGTCTCGTTCTCTTCCATTCTGGCCGGAGCCTCGCTGGTCTGCTTCTCCTTCCTCGGATTCGACTCCATTACGACGATGGCCGAAGAAACGAAAGACCCGAAGAAGACGATCCCCCGTGCCATTATAGTCATTGTCATCCTGGCCGGGCTGATGTATTTTGCCACCGCTTATTTAATCCAGCAAATGTACCCTTCCTTTTCGTTTGCGAGCGCCGACTCCGCCGGCTTTGAGCTGATGCAGTCCATCGGAGGCAGCGTGCTGGCCTCGGTGTTTACGTTCGTCATCATTTTCTCCATTCTGTCCCAAGGCATGTCCTCCATGACGACCGTCACCCGGCTGCTGTTCGTCATGGGTAGAACCTCTCTCCTGCCCAAAACATTCGCTTCCATCCATCCCAAGTTCCGTACGCCCGTGTTCAATATCGTGCTGGCAAGCGTTATTTCCTTGTCCGCCTTGTTCATCAGTTTAGAAACGGCGATCAAATTCGTGAATTTCGGCGCGCTGACGGCGTTCCTGTTCGTCAACCTGTCCGTGATTTTCCACTACATCGTCCGCGAAAAGGGCCGCACTCCCAAAGACCTCATTTTCCGTCTTTTGTGCCCGCTGCTCGGTGCCGGCTTCGTGCTGTACCTCGTCACCCTTCTGGACGTTTCCTCACTGCTGCTTGGCGGCGGCTGGCTCGTATTCGGACTGCTGTTCTATTCGCTGCGGCGGGCCAAACCGACGGTACATGAAGCACCGGGTGCGGAAATGGAGAGCGCGGTTTAAGGGAAAATGACTGCTCGCCATCCTGCCGTTCACACAAGAGGCGGATATTTCGAAAAAAAAGAAAAAGGACACGGCCCGCCTGAACCGCTCAGCGCTG
Organism: Paenibacillus sp. OAE614; assembly: GCF_040546645.1. Classification (NCBI taxonomy): domain Bacteria; kingdom Bacillati; phylum Bacillota; class Bacilli; order Caryophanales; family Paenibacillaceae; genus Paenibacillus; species Paenibacillus sp. OAE614. Next base: position 5,581,284 of record NZ_JBEPOD010000001.1, read on the forward strand.
CCGTTGTCCTTTTTTAACTAAAGCATTGAAAACTATCCCAAATCCAACATATCGTCCGCAATGATTCCGTTCTGCACATACCGGACCAGCTTGCTTGCTTCATTCGAAGCCCGGTTGAACCCTTCCGGCGTTAACCACCAGTTGTCCTCCCGGGTCGACGCATCCTCTGCCGCACACATCGAGTATTCGATCCAGGAGGGCATGTACGTCTTTAAGGTCAAGTACGCCCGCCGCATATGGTATGCGGAAGTAACGATCAGAATCCGGCGGATGCCGTGCAGCGAAATGGCCCGGTCCAGGACAAGCAGCGAGGCGAGCACGTTCTCCTTCGTATGCCGCGACTCCTGCTCCACCAGAATTTGTCCGGGAGGGACCCCCAGTTCCACCGCCCTTTCCTTCATCATCAGCGCCTCTGGCAGAGGCTGCCCTTTCCAGATCGTACCTCCCGAAAAAAGAATCATCGGTGCCCGGCCATCCTTGTATAATTGAACCGCTGCGGGAACGCGGTACTTTGCGCCCTTGTTGCTTCCGAACACGAAAATGCAGTCACCTGGCCGACCGTCGTCGGAAATCCCCTTGTACAGCATTGCGGTAATTTGTTCGTGCGATAATTGGCCGGGATTGCATTCTGAAATCATCATCTCCGGCACCCCCGTTTTCCTATGGATTTCTTAGTAAATCTTGCAATAAATGATAGAACCACTTCAATTGTATGAAATAACAACTGAAATGGTTCTCAATTACATCGTATATGATGACGATGCCCAGGCATCGCCGCGCTGGTAAAGGGAACTATCGGAGTAGCGGGATTCGAACCCACGGCCTCACCCACCCCAAGGGTGCGCGCTACCAGACTGCGCCATACCCCGATATATGAACCGCATAAGGCGGTAAATCAACCGCATAGCGACGCGGCTTCAAACGTTCAATGTGCTTCGTCATGGAAATGGTTGCGTTTTCCATCACCGTATTTAACGCTATTATAGCGTATTGGCTCGCACCCCTGCAATACTTAAGGCGGGACAATTGCGGATTATATCCTAACGGCTATTTTGCAGTCCTGACTGTATGATCTCTGATCTTGTAAACCCGGTACGGACAGTATTATAACAAAGCGTTTTAAGTAAGAAGCCGAACGTGCCGGCGGCATGCTGAATTTGATGAAAGTGGGAATACCAGAATCCGCAGATCAAATTCAATAAGGAGCACTATTATCTGCCGAAGGGTATGAATCGTTTTGTGCTGGTTAAAGGGGATTTTGGGAAGATGCTTCCAATTGAAAATATAAGAATTGTTCCGTATACTGATCGTCGAGGACGACAGGTTGTTGGGTGCGCTTTAACGAAAAATCGGCTATGAGGCGGTTTCCTTGACCGATTTCGGGAGCAAAATGGAGCCGTTTAGCTGAGGCTAATGACATTATTCTAGTAAAGGATGGGTAGGGCCATGAAGATAGGGTCGATCGTTATTAATTGTTATAAATTTGACTGCATGGTGGAGTTTTGGAAATCCGCACTTGGTTATGTGCCCCGAGAACCCGGGACCGACGACTGGGTAGTACTATGTGATCCTACAGGAAGCGGACCAAACTTATCTTTCCAAGCGCGGGAAGAGCCTGCAGAGAGAAAAAGTTGGTTACACCTTGACCTCTATACGGATAACCAACATGGAGAGGTTGAACGATTATTAACCTTGGGAGCAAGTCGCTACCCTTGGCGGTATCCCCGTGATGCTGATTTTGTTGTTCTCGAAGATCCGGATGGCAACCTATTTTGTGTTGTGCAGCAAACAGAGTGTTCGTGTTAGCTCTATCGCAACAATCAACACTCTCCCACAAAGTTTTACTGGATTAGCAAAAAGAACAAAGAACCGCAGTCGGCGGCGGTTCTTAAAGTGACATATGCTATTTAGAAAGGATGACTTTCATATCTTTATGCCTGCATTGGAACCGGCGCCTGCCCTGGTGCAGCCTTTTCCCGATTGCCCAGCAGCGAGGAAATTTCGTCCACGGTATAGTATCCGGCGAACCGTTTTTTCCTCACCGCCTTCGTCAGCCAGCTGAAAAAATCCCACACCGGGTCGTCGACCCATCTTCCGTTATGGTTGACCAGAACGGGCGTATACGAGATTTTCAACGCACAAGCGCCCTGCCATTCGAAAAAGAAAATGTTCTCCGTATTTTTTTTCTGGAGTAAAAAGGAGTAGCAGCCTTCCTGAAGAAGATATTTGTCCTGGTTGTGAAAGAAAACCGGTCCTTCCGCCGTCGCCACGATCCCAATCAAGTCGCCGTTGTGATGAACGTAAAAACCCCGGGTGTATTCGATGTTCATATCAGGTGTGAGCCGAACTTCCTGAAGCGAGTAGGGTTCGACTCCCCGGTGTCTGGTTTGCGCTGCGTCCTGAAAATGACTAATGATTTTCATGATTACACATAACCTCCCTCTTCGTACAACGCTTCAATGAGTATACCGCTTGATTCTATACCAATTCTGAACATTGCGGGGCATCCCTATCCTTTATCCCCATAAAAAACATGCCGGGGGAAGACTTGGCCACCCTTGATTTCAAGCATTCCAAAAGAATACAACCTCTCCCTACGCTTGTCCGTAGGAGAACCGGGATTAAACATCAGCACGCCGTCGTCCATCTGCAGGTAAGGCTGGTGGGAATGGCCGAACAGGATGCAGGAAACCGGCTCGCCCTCAAAGGCCTTCCTGGCCTTCTGCGGAGTGGTTATTCTTGATGAATAAGGCTCATGTCCGTGAACAAGCCCAATCTGTACCCCTTCAAAGGAGAGTATCTTTTTTTCGCCAAAACGCTCAATGATCTCGTACCCGTCATTATTTCCGGCAATGCCGTCCACAGGAGCTAATTTCGACAGCTGATCGTACACCTCCAGGGTCATCCAATCGCCCAAATGAAGAATATGGTCAACCTCCCGGAACGCTTCCGTCAGCTTTGCGGGGAGCTCTACTCTGCCTTCTCTTAAATGCGTATCCGAAACAACACCGATAATCATGGTCGTTCCTCCTTTTCTCAATCTGATCACTTTTCCGTAGATCATATTTCACATGAAAATTGCATTTTTCCAGTTACTCCATCTATACCCTGCCTGACTGATGATCATAAGTGCAATTGTGCAGCTATTTTCCCCTGGTCCAACTATTATAGCAACGCCACTGTCTGTGGTCCCACACAAAAAAACTGCCCTGCGGCTTCCATATGGACAGTTCAACGTCCAAAAGGTGCCAAGAGGCAGTCTAGGAACAGCCTTTGTGAAGGCAATCATGGTACTTCATGGTACTAACTTGGCCACGCTTAACTTCGTCCAAACGAACCTGAAGCAGTGACCGCCGTGCCGCCAATTAATATTTGATCAAGTCGGCACGCAGCGGCGTGAAGCAGTCCAGCAGCGCGCTGGCCTCCAGCGCCTTCGCCCCATGCCTGGCGCCCATCGGAATGACGATGTGCTCGCCCTGCGCGATGACCGTCTTCTTGCCTTCGATCGTGAACTCAACGCGCCCCCGCAGGCAGTAGGACATCTGCTCATGCGGGTGGGCATGCTCATATCCTTCTGCACCGGCTTCAAAATGTACTTCCATCATCATCAGCGACGCCCCCGGCTGCAAAATTTTCCGCTTTACGCCGGGCTCCGCGTCCTCCCAAACTCCGATATTGCTCACGATTGTTCCGCCTCCTTATGCTTCTCATTTCATAGACTAAAACGCCTTCGCGATTTCGATCTTCTGCGTTTGCCCGTTGTCCGTCAAATACAAATTATAACTGAATCCTTGATCGTCCATAAAATAAGAAATGTATTTGCCGCCCTCATTTAGCCGCTTTGGCACGAGCAGCGTAGCGATCCGGTGCGAGGACGCAGCCTTCGTCTCCGCCGACAGATGCCAGTGGGTATCCAGCCCCGCGATTTCTTCTGGATCCACGCCCTCGAATCCGCTTGTCTGCGACAGCGCAAGCTCTCCGGACGTGCTGAAGATGAAACGGCCTTCCATCAAGGCTTTCTTGCCGTTCACGTGGAAGGACTGTCCCTTCAACTCCATCTCGTACAGCGTGTGAAAGAGCCACTGCACCCGTCCCGACTGCTCCAGATCGATCGAATCGACAATGACGAAGTAGCTGTTTTGTACAAAATAAATCTCGCGCTTATACTGCTTCAAATACGGTACATGTTCCCGGTAAGCGGCAGCCGGATTCAAGCGGGCATAGGATACGCCCTTGTCATGCCAGGCGTCCTCGACCTCCCCTTTGGCCGCCAGGTTCAGCGCCTTGTTCATGCCGGCGAACTGCCCCTGCCCGTCGATGAGGACGGCGTTTTTGGACTTGGTCTGCCTGCGCCAATTCAAATGCATCGAGCTGTTAAACGCGACATAATACCCGCTCTCAATGGCCAGGGGCTCCCCGTAAGCGTGCAGCAGGAACGCGCCCTGATCGCCGTGGCTGTGGCTGACCGAGCCATACCGGCTGCTCTTGGCGATGAGGGAAATCTGCTCCGCAGGATCGTGCAGGCGGTGATGCATCGCCACCCAGCCGATGTCGCGGAACCATTTGACGGGCTCGATGCCGGAAGGCTCTACCGGTTCAACCTGCGGATAATTGTGCCGGTACACGAGGTCATCGAAGGCAAAATCCCACCAGCCGTAGTTGTAAAACATGCGGTCGGCCTCCGGATTCGCGTCCTTCAGCTGGTCGAAGTACCATTGGTACCATCCGTTTCCGGTCACGCCGGCAAACTCGCGCATGTTGTAGCCGACCTTTTTGATGATATCGTCCCCGAGCGTCGAGTTGTCGCCAAAGGCCGTCCGCGTCGACGTGGTGGGACTGTAGCAGTAGAGGGGAAAATCGCCTGTACGCTGAAAAAAAGGCCGCCGGAACACGTCGAGCTCCGAAAAGTTTTTGAGCAGGTTCAGGCCTTCCGTCAGGTAAGCCATGCCCGTCGTCCAGTAGTGGGGCCCTTCGGCCCAGCCGCCGTCCTTGCCTCCCCATGGGGAGAACAGTGTGTAATAGTACTCCACCGTGTAGTCCAGCCATTCCCTGGCCTCCGGCGCTTCGTCGAACAGTGCAATGCAGCAGGGCACGAGCACCGAGGATAAGGAGCGGACAGCATGGCTGTCATAAGGGACATGATGGATCTTCGAGCGCTGGATCACATGGTACGCCACCTGCCGGGTCCGGGCGAGCAGCGGCTCCCGCACCGCTTCCAGCTCATCCTCCGTCAGCTCGCCGTGGAGCCAGTCGTAGCCCCAGGCCAGCGCCGCGGCGATCCGAAATGCCGCTTCGTCGTTATAGTCGCGGCTGGTCGGGCCGTCCGTGTCCCAGGACGCGGCGTGCAGCAGCCAGGCTTTCGCCTTCGCGAGCAGCTCGGCGTCCTGCAGCACGGCACCGGCAACGCTCAAATGCCGGATGGCGTACAGCACCTGCTGGCAGGCCAAATAGCTTCCGCGCCACAGCGCCGCCGTCCGGCGGTTGTCCGGATAGGGCTTCGGCTCCTCAATTAGCTCCCGGGTCAGCCAAGGCTTGACCGATTGCTCGAAGAAGGCCTGCCATCCGCTGCCTGCCGCATCCTCCCTTACTGTGCCGCGGTACGCTTCCAGCTCTTCCGGCTGCAGCCACAGCCGGGGATGACCGGCGCGTACGCGGCTGTAGCGCTCGCTCCGGGACGGGAGCGCCGTCTCCGGCAGCCCCTCCGGCACCTGAAATTCTCTTACGGTGCTCCATTCGGACTGCTGCGCCTCCGGCCCTTCCCCTTCGAGCAACGCGTACCGCCAATAATACGTTCCCGGCCCCAAGGCCTCGGGAGGCGTAAAGAAATTATAGGGGATCGGCCCGTAGGTTCGGGTCGTCTCCCCGGTGAAATCCGGCGCGGATGACACCTCCAGCACGTACCGGTCATCTTCCAGCTTCGCCGGGATCCAGGTAAACCTCGGCGGGTTCTCGATCAGCTCCGTTTGCCCCGAAGGCGCATACTGCACCGTTAAATCGCCGCTTTGCGGCTGATACAATCCGTTTGCCGTTGCCATTGTCCGTATCCCTCCAGTTTGGGTGAAGCTGTAGTAAGCTTATAGTCCTTATCCTTATCTCACTGTGCCCCTATATCACGTTCCTTGTCCGTCCATTTGCTCAGCTGTCCATTTCCGTTTGAAATATTTCCAGGGCAATGTCCTTTGGCCGTTACTGCCTTTAGTCGAAACCCTTACCGCATGAACAAGCCGCCGTTCACTTCAATGGTCTCGCCCGTAAGATAGCGGGACAGGTCCGAAGCCAGATACAGCATCGTATCGGCGACATCCTGCGGCGTTCCTTCCCGCCCGAGCGGGATTTTGGACACCGTGGCGGCCCGGCCCTCATCCGAGGTGAAGGTCGCATGAAAGGCCGTCCGGCCGATAAAGCCCGGCGAAACGCAGTTAACCCGGATGCCCTGCGGCGCAACTTCCTTGGCCAGTCCTTTGGAGAAGGAAATGACCGCCGCCTTGCTGGCCGCATACACCGATGCCCCCGGACCGCCGCCGTCATGGGCGGCGACCGAAGTCATGTTGATGATGGACCCGCCGCCGCGGGTTGTCATGCCCGGTATGACCAGCTTGCTCAAAAACACGCAGGATTTGAAATTGACATCCATGACGTGCGTATAATGCTCCTCGGTCATTTCGGCATTCGGTACCCGCTTCACCAGGTGGCCCGCATTGTTCACCAAAATATCCGCCGGGCCGCCCAGCTCCCGCTGAACCGTGTCCAGCATCACCGTCAGTTCCTCGATGCGGGTGACATCCGCCTGAACGACGGCAGCCCTGCCGCCCGACGCGGCGATTTCCACCGCTAGGGCTTCCGCCTCCTCCCGGCCCCGGTTATAATGAACCGCCACCGCAGCTCCCGCGGCCGCGAGCGACCTGGCCGCTTCCCGGCCGATGCCTGAGCTGGCACCGGTCACCAGCGCCATTTTCCCCTGTAAATCGATCTTCATCCCACGTTCTCCTCCTCATACATGCAAGTGATGCTGCCGTCGAACGGCAGCGACATCCGAATCGTTGTTCCGTGATGCAAAGCGCTGTCAATCGTCAATCCGTAGGCTTCTCCATATACCATCTGAATCCGCCGGTGCACGTTCATGAGGCCCAACCCGCCTTTGTGGTACAGGGAGCCCGATTCGGACTCCGCGAGCCGGTTCAGCTCCAGCTTTTGGCGCAGCGAATGAAGCTTCTCCTCCGTCATGCCGGCGCCGTTATCCTGCACGGTCAGCCGGAACCCTCCTTCGCGGACCTCCGCGCCGATCCGGATCCGGTGATGATCCTGAATCCCGTCGGGGAAGGCATGCTGGAACATGTTTTCGATCAGCGGCTGCAGCGTCAGCCGGACCATCTTGTGCAGCAGCAGATCCGGAGGAACGTCAACATCCAGCTCAAACTGCCGCTGGGTCCGGTACTGCAGGATGGTCATGTAATTCAGCACATGCTTCAGCTCGTCGACGACCGTAATCTCCGACAGGTTCGTCTGAATCGCATATCTCAGCATGGCCGCCATCGCTTCGACCATTTCCATGATTTCTTCGGAATCCTGGACGACGGCGTAGCATTTGATGGTCTCGAGCGTGTTGTACAGAAAATGCGGATTGATCTGCAGCTGCAGCGCCTGGAATTCGGCCTTATGCTGCTCCAGCGCGATTTTCTGCAGATTCAGCTCCGTCTTGTGCGAGCGGATTTCCGCCTCGTAGACGCGCTCGATCATCTCCGACAGCCGCGTCAGCATCAGGTTGTAGCTCGAGATCAGGAACCCGAACTCATCCTGGCGCTGCTCCTCACCCTCAATCTTCTTCCACTCGCCTTTTTCCATCATGCGCATGTTGCGGACGAGCTTCTTGAGCGGCTGCACGAGAGACCGGCCGAACCGGCCTGCAATCCACATCGCGACAATTAACGTGATGAAGCCGGCAATGACCGTCGTATAGCGGATGTTCATGATCGGTTTACGGAGCTCCTTCACCGGGACCGAAATGACCATCTGCCAATCGGCGGCGCTGAGCCGCTGCGACACATACATCCGCTTTTCCCCGTTGACGACGGCCGTGAAGGTGCCCTGCCCGCTGAGCAGATTTTTCTTGACTTCATCGTCCATGAACTCCGGGATGACGGCGTCCTCCGGCTTGTCGACGAAATTGCCCTTGCTGTCCACAATGAAGGAGTAGCCTTTGTCCCCCAGGTCCATTTGTCCCCACAGTTTGGAAATCTCCCTGGTGTTAAGCTTCATGCCGAGGATGCCCCGCGGCTGGTGCGACAGAAGCCCGCGCACGCGGCGGATGAACGTAATGTACTGCTCTTCCCCCGGATCCACCGTTGCCGAGTTGATGATCGCGCCTAGACCGTCCTTCGGAATATTTTGCTCGATTAAACGATAGTACGATTTATAATCCTTGACCTCATCCTGGATGATGTCCTTTGTCGTGATCGCCTTGCCGTCCTGATTAATGACGTAAATCAGTTCGATCTGCGGATAAATGATAAAGGCCGAATCGAACACCTTGCTCTGAATCCGCCGCGACAGCTCGTAATACTGAAAACTGTTGTCCGGGTCCATCTCCATGAACTTCAGGACGTCCGGGTCGGACAGGATGATTTTGCTGGCATTGTCGAACGTCTGGAGGTACAAGTCCGTATGATAGGCCGCGTGGGTGATCATTTGGGACAGGTAGCGTTCCAGCTGGCGGTCCAGAAGTTTGGACGACTGCACGTAAGTGATGGTGCCGACCACCGATAAGGAAATGACGATTAATACCATGAAGTAGCCGAATATGCGGTGGGAGATGCTTCTGCGGAACATGTCAGATCCCCAGCCGCTGCCGGTATTCCGAAGGCGAGATGCCTTCGTATTTCTTGAAGGTTTTCGTGAAGTTGGAATGGTCGGCATATCCAACCGCATATGAAATGTCGGTGATCCGGTGCGATTCCTCACCGAGCATCCGCTTGGCGTATTCCATGCGCCGCTTCGTGCGGTACTGGACGAAGGTCTCCCCCGTCGCCTGCTTGAACATGACGCTGAAGTAATTCGGATGCAGCCCCAGTTGATCCGCTACTTCCTCCAGCGACACCTCGCTGGCCAAATTGCGCTCGATGTAATGCTTGGCTTCCTCGATCGGGTCTTTCCATTTCCCTTTCCGCTTCCGGTACAGGCGGTCCAGCGTCTGGCCGATTCGCTCGGCGAACCGCCTGAAGGCCTCTTCCCCGGTGGAGTCCGGGCTGAGCTCCAGGCTGTCGTCCAGTTCGATGTTCATCTCCCTGGCTCTCAGCTTCTTAACGAGCAGGCCGTGGAATTCCTCCAGCATTTCAGCCTTTTGCCGCTCCTGAAGCTGAAAAGCCGAACTCTCCCGCCGCCACTCCTCCAGCAGCTCCTGAACCTGGCTGCGGTTCATATAGTAGATGGCCTGGTCAAACCGCTCCAGCCACGCATCCATCTTGGCGACGGAGAGGTAGGCGGAGGCCGGCTTCTGCTTCTCCGCGCGCTGCACCAGGCGCCGCAGCGTATCCGCCAGCTCCCGTCTGGCCACCGGCTTCAGCAGGTATTCCCTCACGCCGAAAGCCATACAGGCCTGGGCATAGGAGAAATCGCCATAACCGGATACGACCACCGTCTGCACCGGGTACTCCTGCTTGGCAATGGCCTCGCATAGGGTCAGACCGTCCATGACCGGCATCCGGATATCCGTAAACACGAAATCGGGGAGCTCCTCCCCGATCGCCTGCAGCGCCTCGCGCCCGTTAGCGGCGAGCCGGATGGATGAAATCCGGATCCCGGACTGCTGAATGAATACGCTTAGTCCTTTCAGAATCATAGGTTCATCATCAACGAGCAAAATCCGATACATCCTCAAGAGCTCCTTTCGATTTCGTATTCAGGATTCGTTTCTGGGCGGCGGGAGCCGGTGCGGGTCGCCGCCCCAATATCTCTAGGAGGTGAACAGCCGCCAATTCCTACTTCCGCGGCAGGAAGATCCCCTCTTTTTTCTGGTAGCGTTCATTGGCTTCCTTCAGTACGGCATTGCCGCCCTTGGACTTCCATTCCTCGATCACCTTCGGCCAATTTTCGATCGGCTCCTGGCCGTAGACCATTTTGACCATGTGGGTCACAAGCACCGGTGGCGGCGTATCCGAAAGCGGAGTGATGTCCGGGTTCTTTTTAAGCGCTTCCAATCTGGGGTCGAATTCGATGCCGTCACGGCCTTCGTTCGCCAGAATGTTATCGAACACGCCCATCAGCTTGCGCCCGTCTTCCGTCAGGCTGAGCGATCCTTTGTTGTACGTCGTGTCCTGCACGAGCCACAGGAAGGACTGCCGATAGCGCTCCTCGTCAACCGCTTTGGAGTCGGTCGGCTGCTTGTAGTTGATTTTGTCCCCGTCCATCGTGTATGTTTCCCCTTCGACACCGAAGGTGAAAAACTTCTCGGCTTCATCCGATACCATCCAATCGAGGAATTGAATGATTTTCTCCGGATGTTCGTATTTGGCATTAATGAAATAGGAACGGTTTACGTCGCCATACAAATAATATCCACCCTTGCCGTCCGGTCCGGTCGGGGAGGGGATCACTTCGAGCTTCGCATCGGGAACCGTATCCTGAAGCTGGGTCTGCCATTGGAGCAGCTCGTTGGCGTTCATCGACCAGATACCGGCTTTTCCGGACAGAATCGTGTTCTTGAACGTCGTCGGGTTGATCGTGGCAAATTCCTTGTTGATCAGCCCTTCGTCATACATCGTTTTGTAGGTGGACAGCGCTTTCATCATATTGTCCGCGTCGAAAAATTTGGGCTGCACCTGGCCGTCCACTTCCTCAAACTGGCTTAAATAAGGGAAAACATCGTACGCTCCGAAGACCGTATCCGCATATTTGAAGTCCTGACGGCCCATGTAAGGATTTTCGACCCCCATCTTTTTAAAAGCGCGCAGCACCTCCATAAAGTCGTCGATCGTCTTCGGCACCGGCAGGCCCGCTTTGTCCAGCAGATCCTTGCGGATCCAGGTCGCGCGGCGGGAAGGGTTGCCGAGCCACTCCGGAATACCATAGATTTTACCTTCATAGGTCATGCGATTCCAGGCTTCCTTCGGGATTTTTTGCAGCAGGTTCTGCCCGTACTTTTGCAGCAGGTCGTCCAGCGGCATAAAGACCCCGGCCTCCACCGACCCCGCCATCTCTTTCCCGGTGACCCCACCTTGGCCCTGCACCACGTCCGGAATGTCGCCCGTAGCAAACATTTGCGCCATCTTCTGGTCGTATTCGCTGTGCGGAACCAAGCGGATGTCCATGTCGGTATTCGTGAGCTCCTCCAGCTTCTTCACCCACTTATCCGCGTTGATGTCCGGCGACTTTTCCACGTGGCCGAAATTCAGCGTCCGCAGCGAAATCGAAAATTTGGTGACCCCGTTGTCCTCCGTGCTCGTCCCCGCATCCTTGCCGCTGGCGGTTGAATCATTGTCCTTGCCGCCGCACCCGGCGAGCAGAGATGCTGTCACCACAGTAGCCAGCATCAGGCTTACCCATTTTTTCATCGTATCCCCTCTTTCCCCGCTTTGATTGCTCTTGTATATGCTCTTTGTTGGATTTGGCAAGTTGATTGTATCGTTAACGTTTGCCCGACCGTGAGGTGGCAACTTCAGTTCGGGTAGTTCATTTTTAAGATTTGACCGCCCCGAGTGTAAGCCCTTTCACAAAATGCTTCTGCAGGAACGGATACAGCAAAATGATCGGCAGCGTCGCGATGACAATGGTCGCCATCTTGATTCCCTCCGGGGAGGTAAACGCCAGCTCGCTGAACTGCGAGGCGCCGGGGTCGATGCTGAGATCGTCGGTCTCGAACATCTTTTTTAGCAGCACCTGCAGCGGCCACCACTTCGGCTGATCGATGTAATACAGCGCGTTCATATAGGCGTTCCAATGTCCTACCGCGTAAAAAATACCGAGCGAGGCCATCACCGGCTTGGAGAGCGGCACCACCATGCTCATCAGGATGCGTACCTCCCCGCAGCCGTCGATACGGGCGGAATCGATGACCTCTGCGGGCAGCTGCTTGAAGAACGAATGCATCACGAAAAAGTTAAACGCGCTGATCGCACCGGGCAAAATCATGGCCCAAGGGGTATTCATCAAGTGCAGATTTTTCATCAGCAAAAAGTTCGGAATTAGCGGCGCGCTGAAAATCATCGTGATCAGCACCATCAGCATGATCAGCTTGCGCCCGACATACTCCTCGCGGGACACCGGGTAAGCCAGCGTTGCCGTCGCCACCAGGTTGATCAATGTTCCGGCCACCGTGATGAAGACGGATACCGCGAACGCGCGCCATATTGACGCGTCACTGAACACGTACCGGTAGTTGATCGTCGTAGCGTCCACCGGCCAGAACGTCACCTTGCCCGACGTGACCGCTTCCGATGAGCTGAAGGACTGGGCGATGACGTTCAGAAACGGCAGGAACATGGCGAGCCCGAGCAGGCACATAAACAGGATGTTGAACCCGTTGAATAGTTGATAGCTCCTAGACATCATTCGGTGCAACCGTCGTTCCTCCCTTCTAGTACAGGCCTTCGCCCGTCGTTTTCTTGCTGAGCATGTTGCCGATCAGGACCAGCACCAGCCCCACCACCGATTTGAACAATCCCACCGCCGTCGTGTAGCTGTACTGCTGTGACAGGAGGCCGGAGCGGTAAATGTACGTGTCGAGAATCTCCCCGTTTTCCGTGTTGAGCGCATTCAGAAACACCCACACCCGCTCAAAGCCGAAGTCGAGGAACTTGCCGATGTGCAGCAGGAACAAAATCATGATCGTCGGCAGGAGCGCCGGCAGCGTGATCCGGAGCGTCTGCTTCCACCGGTTCGCCCCGTCGATCTCGGCCGCTTCGTACAGGTCGGGATTGATTCCCGCCAGGGCGGCCAGGTACAGGATCGTGCCATACCCCATGTCCCGCCAAATGCCCGAGCCGACCAGCACGCTGCGGATGTAGGCGTTGTCGCCGAGGAAGTACACCGGCTCGATACCGAACAGTCCAAGCAGCTGGTTCAATATGCCCGTGGATGGGGACAAAATGGCCACCGACATGCCAGCGATGACGACCCAGGACAGAAAGTGCGGCATGTACACCACGGTTTGGATGACCCTTTTGAACACGACCAGCCTCAGTTCGTTGAGCAGCAAGGCCAGAATGATCGGGGCCGGAAACGCAATGATCAGGTCGTAGAGCCCGATGAGCAGCGTATTTTTCAAAATCCGCAAAAAGTCGTAATGCTGGAACATCATCGTAAAGTTGGCGAAGCCCACCCACTCGCTGCCTGTGAAGCCCTTAAAAATGTTGTAATCCTGAAACGCGATGATCGAGCCGCCCAGCGGAATGTACTTGAAGATGAGAAAATACACGATCCCGGGAAGGGAAATCACGTACAGCGCCTTGTACTTCCACATGAGGTGGATCAGTCCGCCGCCCCTTCCCGGCCTTCGGACCACGCTTGAGGGCGTTAGCTCGGCCGCTTCCGTTTTGATCGTCGACATATCGGTCCTCCTTTTCGCGCACGTCATATGGCTGTGCTTATTTTTCATAGTAATGGCGGAGGGGTGGGGGATGCTTGGCATGAACAGGGGTGAGCTGGTTATTTTTTAAGGTTGGGGGCGTGTGGGTGTCGTTGGAAAAAGGACAGAAAACCTCATGCAGCATCTGGGATGGGATCATTGGGCCGATTCGAAGGAGCAGCAACGAACCCCAGACTTTTGTGCTCGGGGGAGGGACGCATTTGGGGCTCCAGCCGCTGTTGAAGCCGTGTTCCTTGATGAGACAAGGAGGTGGGAACACGGCTTCAAAGGCGGCACGTAAACTTTCCACCCCATATGCTTTCCCTCTTTGGAGTTCAGGTGGCAGTGACTGCTGCGTTAGAGTTCGATAATCGAAACTACCTTCTCCCTCTTTCCTTCTGCTAGCCATTTTTATCGCCTTCGGTTGCCGCCCCAGCACAACACCTCCGCTCGTGGCCTTAAAAAATAATCAGTCTGTGGGGAGGATGCAAAAAAAAGAGGCGTGTCTCCTCACGGCACGCCTCTTTTGGTGTCTTGCAGATTCGAAGAAGCAGTAACGAAACCCATACTCCAGCGCTCGGGGAAGGGACGCATTTAGGGTTCCAGCCGCTGTTGAAGCCGTGTTCCTTGATGAGACAAGGAGGTGGGAACACGGCTTCAAAGGCGGCACGTAGACTTTCCACCCCATATGCTTTCCCTCTTTGGAGTTCATTTTAGCGGGGACTGCTACCTCTGAGATAGCTTGCGGAGACTGGCCTTGTCTCCTTACTTTAGCTGTTTGGCTTTTTTGTTTTTTCCTACGCTTACTACCGCCAGCACTTCTTCCCACTCGCGACCTTTAAAACACCCAGCTTGTGGGGGATGCAAAAAAAGAGGCGCGTCACCTTACGGCACGCCTCTTTTGGTTATCTAGCTGATTCGAAGGAGCAACAGCGAAATCCCTAAACCGGCGCTCAGGGGTGAGCCGCCCCCTATCATCGGAACTGCTGAGCAATACCGGCCATAAATTCCTCCTCCGGCACCCTGCTGCGCAAGTCCAGCAGGAACTCGGCGTCCGGACCGGCGATATACCGGAACCGGGGAGAAGGATCGACCGCCGCCTCGTAGATCGTCTTTGCGATGTGCTCTGGTGTGGACGACTGGGTTTCGAAGCTCTCCAGCTGCTTTTTCATAACGGTGCCGGTATAGGCTGCGTACACCTCCAGCGAATCGTCCTTCAGCACATCCAGCGAACGTCCGGTAAAATCCGTCGCCACGTTGCCCGGCTCCACAAGCTTCACCCGGATGTTGAGCTCAGCCAGCTCATAGTAGAGCGATTCGGAGAAGCCTTCCACCGCCCACTTACTCGCGTGGTACAACGACAGCAGCGGGAAAGCCACCCTGCCGCCGGCCGACGAGACGTTGATCACCGTTCCGCCGCCCTGGGCCCGGAAATGTGGAAGAAGCGCCCGGGTCGTCTGCATCACGCCATGGACGTTGACATCAAACTGTTTACGCACCTGGGCGTCCGTCGCCGCTTCAAAAGCGCCGAATGCCGCATAACCCGCGTTGTTCAGCAGGACATCGATCCGCCCAAACCGGTCAATCCCCTCTGCTATCGCCGCCTCGATCGTATCCTTCCGCTCCACATCCAAACGGGTCACCAGTACCCGTTCCAAGGACCGCAGTCCGGTTTCCTGTTCCGGCGAACGCATCGTCGCAATGACATTCCACCCCTGCTGCTGAAAAAACTGTGCCGCCGCTTTCCCAATACCCGATGAAGCACCCGTAATCAAAATCGATTTCACGCCAATTCCTCCTCATCTTCATTTACAAGGAGATTATAGCGCGTAGAATGAACTATGTAAACTGATATTAACTATTTTAGTTAAGTTTATATAAAATAATTCATTTATATCGTTTGTCTCCGCAGCAGACAAAGACGAGCACGGAAGCGGGACGGACAAAGATGATTTAAGGATTTAGGAGGCAAATAGGCAGTCGCCGCAATGGGAGCCTAAGAACTTCCTTTAGCGTACTACCTAGAAATGAGATTTAGTGTATTCCCTCGGAATGAACGATATGGTGCAGATAACAAAAAGAGGCCAGCGCGGCCTCTTCATGCTCATTTACCTGACGGCACTTTGGGTGGAACCGCCTGGTTTTGTTCTTTTTCCATACCTTTGTAATGATCGATCTTATCGTCAATACTTCGCAAATGATCCCGGAGCACCCGCATTTGCTCATGAATGTGCGCCTGGTGGGCCTCCAGCATTTCCCGCCTTTCCGTTATCGTGGAATCGCCTTCGCTCCGCAGGTCCGAAAACCGCTTCATCCCGCTGATCGGCATTCCCGTTCCCCTTAACCGCATCAAAAATTCAACCCATAACAAATCGGACTCCCGGTACAGGCGGTAGCCGTGCTCATCCCGGGGTATCCCTTCCAACAAGCCAATCCGCTCGTAGTAACGCAGCGTATGCACGGATAGACCGGTTTTTTGGGAAAGCTGCTGAATCGTGTATTGGTTCTCCATGGCTGCATTATATCACTAAATCCCCTGCACAGCGGGCCCTTTGTTTCGATCTGCTTTAATTCCTTGCGTCTCCCTGGAATGGTAAAGTTCCATGCAAAAAAAGTCTTGCTTTAGAGCGCGCTCAAAGCTGTAGCATAAAACTCAAGAAGCGGTTAAAACATCATTTCAGGAGGTCAAAAACAATGACAAACGAACGTTACGAACGCGGATGGGAAAAGCTGCTGGAAGTCGATGGCGACGGCGGGCAGCGTGTTATAGACTCGCTCAGCGATATCGCCCCGGACCTGGGGAAATACGTCATCGAATTTGCCTTTGGCGACATTTATTCACGGGAGGGGCTGGACCTGAGGCAGCGCGAACTGATTACGATCGCTTCCCTGACGACGCAAGGGGGATGCGAAGCGCAGCTGAACGTGCACATCAACGCCGGGCTGAATGTCGGGCTGACCGCCGGCGAAATTGTGGAAGCCATCATCCAATGCGCGCCGTACATCGGCTTTCCCCGGGTGCTGAACGCAGTATTCGAGGCAAAACGGATTTTTAAAGAACGCCATTTAATATAATGGGGAAGGGGCGGCGGATGAGCCGCCTTTTTTGATCTGCTATATAGAATGAACTAAAGAAATGAATGTTATAGGGCCATATTGGGCCGTTATAACAGGAAGTTCAATGGAAAACTTTAGTTCAATCTATCTAGCTGATAGAACTTTAACTTTTTCCGTTCTTATCGCCACAATAGACAGATATCGTTGCAAGCACATCTCTGCATTCATATGTTAGGTCAGGAAGGTGGTGGTATGTTTGGCTAAGTACAAAAGCAGCTCGATCAGCGATAAATGGAAGAAAACGAATTGGTTATTAGAGCAGGGCAATTTACGGAAACATGTCCCCTACACGGAAACTTTTGATAGAAAAAACCTGTTCTCCATGCTCTCCAAATATTCAACCGTTTACTTCAAACCAACGCATGGTTCCGGTGGGGCGGGCATTATTCGGATCATTAAAAAGAACAATGGGTACCAAACCCAATTCAAGAAAGAAAAATCCTTCTTCGCAACAGCTGACGAGCTATATCATATGCTGTCCCGCTTTTCTAACAAAAGGCCGTATTTGTTACAGAAGGGGATCCAATTAGCTAAAACGAACGGAAAGCTGTTCGATATTCGCGTGATGGTACAGAAAACGAAAAAAGGGGAGTGGATCAGTACGGCCGTCTTCGCAAAGATCGGGAGTCCTGGAAAGATTGCAACGAACTATAACCAGGGAGGAAGCCTCGGTTTATTTCAGCCAACGCTGACAGGCGCGGGATTTCATTCGGCCTCCATTCAAAATACGGAAAAAGCGCTGAAGCAGTTAGGAGTTTCGGTAGCGAAAAATTTTGACCGCCATCTCAAAGGATTTCAGGAGCTGGGTTTGGATGTAGCGGTGGACAACAAGGAGAAGCTGTGGATATTGGAGGTCAATACACGGCCCCAAATTTATCCGCTAAAATTTTTAAAAGACAAAAAGTTATACCATCGAACCCTATCTTATGCAAAGCAATATGGGAGGCTCAAATAACCGCCATCAAGACGCCATGAGCAAACATGGCTTTTTTTGTTTATACATAATTCGTTTGAGGAGATCCTCAACTCGACTAACAACAAAATGATAATACTATTCATTAATTATTTATTGTAAAACGATAAATGATGTGCTAAATTCGAGAAACAATAATGATTAAGAGGTGTTTTTATGAAACGGGTGTCGACTCTCTTCTTAAAGGTGACTGTGTTTCTGATCGGACTGCCGATCCTTGCTTTGTGCATTTTTGTGGTGCCCGGGATCGCGAATTTCGCAGCAGAATTGTATCCGGATCATGCCTATCTCAAATATCTCGTGTTTGTTGATTTGTATGCATCGGCAGTCCCTTTTTACCTCGCTCTGTATCAATCCTTTAGACTGTTGATTTATATCGACAGAAATGAAGCCTTCTCGGAGTTGTCCGTAAGAGCGCTAAAGAATATCAAATACTGTGCCGTCGCCATCAGTATTTTGTATGTGGCCGGCTTGCCCCTCCTATATCTGATTGCGGAGGCAGACGACGCTCCGGGTGTCATTTTAATCGGACTGGTCATTATTTTTGCATCCATGGTGATCGCTTTCTTTGCCGCCGTTCTTCAGAGGCTCCTGAAGGAAGCAATCGATATCAAATCGGAAAATGACTTAACGGTCTGAGGTGAAAACAATGGCTATCGTAATCAATATCGATGTAATGCTGGCGAAAAGAAAAATGAGCGTAACCGAGCTGTCGGAACGGGTAGGAATCACCATGGCTAACCTGTCTATATTGAAGAACGGGAAGGCGAAAGCGATTCGATTATCGACATTAGAGGCGATTTGTAAAGCGTTGGATTGCCAACCCGGAGATATTTTAGAGTATCGGAGTGATGAAGATCATGATGGATCATAGCCGAATAGTGGAGTCACCGGTCATCAGAGCGTTCAAGCAGCTCGTTCGATTCGGTTGGGAGCAGGCTTTATCCTGTTTGTTCCCTGTTGTGATTTTTGCCTCCTTGGCTTTGACGAAAATCATACCCCTCCCCTTTCTGCCCAGGTATGATTGGCTGCTGATCATTTGCCTCCTGATGCAGTGGTGGATGGTTCGCTCCGGACTCGAAACACGGGACGAACTCAAGGTGATCACGATGTTCCATCTGATCGGGCTGGCTCTTGAACTTTTCAAGGTACATATGGGCTCTTGGTCATACCCGGGTGAAGGATATTTCAAAATATACGGAGTCCCTTTATACAGCGGGTTCATGTATGCCAGCGTAGCGAGTTATCTTTGCCAGGCGTGGAGAAGACTCAAGGTTGAACTGATGAATTGGCCGCCGTTTGCGGTCGTTGTCCCCCTTGCGGCTGCGATCTACTTGAATTTTTTCATACACCATTTCTGGATTGATGTCCGTTGGTGGTTATCCGGACTTGTCATCCTTGTCTTTTGGCGGTCCTGGGTTCAATATGAGGTGAACGGAACGCGTTACCGTATGCCGCTTGCCCTGTCCTTTGTGCTTATCGGATTTTTTATTTGGATCGCAGAAAATATCGCCACGTTCTTTGGAGCATGGCAATACCCTAACCAGGCTGAGGCCTGGAGTCTCGTTCATCTTGGAAAAGTAAGTTCATGGCTCTTGTTGGTGATCGTCAGTTTTCTGATCGTAGCGACGTTAAAGCAGGTAAAGGGAAAAATCCCATCGGAGTAGGCCGGGGACATTTAAGCGATAAAATTATCGCACGCCCGGAAGTGAATATAAAAAAAGAAAGGCGGCCGGATGGGCCGCTTTTATTATTCCGGCGTATGTTTTTTGGATAGTCCCGTCGTTCCCCCGTTAGGTTCCGGGCCTTGATCCCCGCTCAGCCTCACGCAGCTTATACAAAATGCTCAGGAAAATGCCTTCCCGGATCGCCTTCTCCCATAACCCGTCGCAAAAGCGTTCCTGCCGGACGAAATAGGTCAGCGCCGCCCGCAGCAATTCCATATCCCGGGGCATCTCCAGTCCGCTGATCGCTTCCGGTGCAAGAGCATCCCCCTTCTCGAGCAGCCGCAAATAATCCTGCATCATCAGTCCGCTGCCGCTGACGGCTGCGATGAAGCGCCGGACACCGGCGTCGTATACCGGATAAGGCATCGTCATCACGCCTTCCTCGCTTTGAGTGCCTCCGGCCCATGTGCAGAAGGAAGTGTTTTTATTCTCAAAATAACGGATCCATTCCTGCAGCTCCTGCTCCTGAAAACCCACCATCGCCGATCCCTCCTTGGTTCTAACATATCACAGCTGCCGTAAGCTGCGCTTCCCGAAAAGGACATCGATTGGGCGATTCATACAACTTGGTCATTGGGTGCGCCTATATCGGGCCGGTCGTGAAGTGTACTTGTACGGCTAAAAAATTTGCTCCGCCAGCATCACCGTCTCCATCTCCGGCTCAGCGTCCAGCTCCTCGGACAGGACCCGTACAAACGCATCGTAATGCCTCTGTGCCTCGCCTGTTTCGCCGGCCAGAACGTAACTGAGCAGAACTTTCCGGCATACCTCATCCGAAAAAGGCTCGACACTCTGCAGGCCCAGCAGCCGGTCCAGCGCCTTGCGCGCCTGTCCGACGGCTTGTTCATATTCGGCGGCCAGCAGGCTGGAGCGCACGAATTGGCGCCGAAGCTCCTCGCGAGCCGACATCGCCCAGCCGTAATCATGCTCCTCAAGATAGTCGCCCTGATATTGGGCTAGTCCGCTCTGCAGGCGCTGCAAGTCGCGCAGGTCACGGATTTCTTCCATGGCGGTATCCCTCAGGAACCGGTCCACGTCCACCTCGACTTCCCGCTGAACCAGACAATAGCTCTCATGGGAGTAATCCACGGTGGAGCCCAGCCCCCAGGCTTTCAGCATTTTGCGGACCTGGTACACGGAAGTATGCAGCTGGGTCACCGCCTTATCAGCGGAGAGCTCGGGCCAAAGGGTCATCAAAATCTGGTCCTTCGCGACCCACCGGTTGCGGTGATGCACCAGCAGGGCGAACAGCTCCTGCGCTTTCTGCGTCCGCCATTTAAGCCGGCTGCCGCTCCCCGTGCCATCCAATACCTCGATCCGCTTAAAGCAAATGATTTGGGGATCCTGCCGGACAAGGACAGGTGCTGCCGTCTGCTGCTGGGGCGCCAAACGCGCCTCGAGCCGGCTCACGGTTTTGGCAAACCGCTCGGGATCGACCGGCTTCAGCAGATAGTCGATCGCGTTTACCTCGAACGCTTCAATCGCGTACTGATTGTACGCCGTCACGAACACCACCTGAATACCGGGATGTATAGCGTTCAGGCGTTCCGCCGCCTCCAGCCCGTTCAGACCGGGCATCTCGATATCCAGAAACGCGATGTCCACCGGAATCCCCTCGGCATGCTCCAATGCCGCCCGGACCTGCGTAAATTTGCCGGCGATCTCGATTCGCCCGTCCCCTTGAATCAGCCGCTCCAACTGAAGCAGCGCCGGATTTTCGTCATCGACCAATATCGCTCTCATGCTTGTCCTCCTCTTGTGTCACCTGAGAGTCACCCTGCTTCTGCTTCGGCACATGGAACCGGACCACGGTTCCCCGCTCCGGATCGCTGTCGATCATAAGCTCCGTACCAAAAAGCGTCAGCAGGCGGGCGTTTATATTTTTCAGCCCTACGCCGTTCCCGGCTCTGCCTTCCCGTACTGCTTCCATCCGCTCCGGGGTCATGCCTGTCCCATTGTCCTCGACTGTTATCTCCAGCCGTTCCTCCAGCTCCTGCACCGATATCCGAACCCTGCCGCCCTCTTCCTTGCGCATGATTCCGTGCCTGACCGCATTCTCAACGATCGGCTGAATCGTGAGCGGGGGCACCAGACGATTTATATCCGCCTGAATGTCGTAGTCGACCTGCAGCCGGTCCTCAAACCGGGCCTTCTCCAGGTTTAAGTAGGACGTAACCAAGGCCATCTCCTGACGAAGGACGGTCAGCTGGTCCCGGTTGCGGAAATCGAAGCTCCCCCGCAAGTATCGGCTGAGCTCGTGAAGCAATTCCGCCGTCTTCTCCGGGTCGATAGGCAGCAGGGCGATCATCGTATTCAGCGCATTATACAGAAAATGCGGCTTAATCTGGGCCTGCAGAAAGGCCATTTCCGCAGAAATGGCGTTCAGGACCGACCTGCGCAGCTCCAGCAGGGTTCTGACCCTGGCCCGCAGCTCTTCGGCATCAACCGGCTTGCGCAGGAAATCGTTCGCTCCGGCCGACAGCCCGATGCGGACATCCTCCGGCAGGCTTCTGGCCGTCAGAAGAAGAATGGGAAGGGCCGACAGGGAAAACTGCCAGCGCACGCTTCGGCACAGGTCGAGGCCCGACATGCCCGGCATCATCCAATCGGCAATGACCAGATCGATCGACTGCCCGGATTGGATCTTTTCCAGCGCTTCCTGACCGTTGCTGGCCGTCATCAACCGGTAGCCCTCGAGTGCCAGCAGATTGCGCAGCACCTGAAGATTAACGGGATCGTCATCCACCATCAGGACGGTTGCGCGTTCCGCCCCATGATCAGGCATCTGCGGATCGGCAGGCGCCAGCGCCGCAGCCGTCTCCTCGTGGATGCGCTCCGAGCGGGCTCTGGCTGCTGCACTATCTGCCGTTTTCGGTCTTGGACCAGCTGCAGGAACGGTGAAGTGAAAGGTTGAACCCTGTCCCAGCTGCGATT
The DNA here is from genome assembly GCF_040546645.1 of Paenibacillus sp. OAE614. NCBI lineage: Bacteria > Bacillati > Bacillota > Bacilli > Caryophanales > Paenibacillaceae > Paenibacillus > Paenibacillus sp. OAE614. Next base: position 5,603,593 of record NZ_JBEPOD010000001.1, read on the forward strand.
CGACCCAAATGCGGCCGCCGCTCAGCTCAACGAGCCTTTTGGTAATGCTGAGCCCAAGGCCGGTGCCGGAAGATTCGTGCCCCTCCGGCATGTCCAGCGTATCGAACGGGGTAAAAATAGCCTCCAGCCGATCCGCCGCAATGCCAATCCCGGTGTCGGCCACTGAGATATGCACGGCGTCGCCCCGTTTGCCGGCCGCAATCCGGATACTTCCGCTGGAAGTATTCTTCACCGCATTGCCAAGGAGATTAAACAAAATTTGCTGAAGACGGTCCTCGTCCGTCAGCAGGAAAGGCAGATCCTCCGGCAGGCTTTCCTCCAGCATGATTCGTTTGCTCCCTGCGAGATTACGGATGATCTCCAGCACGGAACCGGTCACCGAAGCCAAATCAACGGGCTGCCTCCTCATGACGATCTCCCCGTTCTTCAGCTTGGCAAAATCCAAAATATCGTTGATCAGGAGCGTCAGCCGCTTCCCTGTCGTCATGATCAGCTTGAGATTGCCGCGCTGCTCCCGGTTCAGTTCCCCGGAGGCCCCTTCCAGCAAGGATTGGGCCATGTTGACCATTCCGTGCACGGGTGTCCGCAGCTCATGGGAGGTGTTCGCCATAAACTCATCCTTTAAACCATCCAGGGTCAGGAGCCTGCGGGACAGCTGCTCCACTTCATTAAACGTCCGGTCATAGCGCCGGGCGAGCAGGGCCGACTGAGTCACGACGAACATCAGCATTTCTACTGGAGTAAAAACCATGCTCTCGTAGACCCCGATCAACGGGAGCAGGTTGGTGATAATAACCATGAGGATGCTGATGATGCCGAGAATCGTCAGCAGGTATTCTCCCGAATTCCGCCGCCGGAGGAGGTCCCGCAGCATGATGCCGATAATGTAGGCGATGCATAACGCTGAGAAGGCGACCAGCAAAGGTTCGATTTTGGAGAACAAAATACTGGGAAAAATAATCGCAACCGCGATGGAGGTCCCGCCGAGAAACGCGTAGGAACGCATGACGATGGGATGAACACCGCCGCGTACTGAAGCGGACACAAACTTTAATAAAAAATAGTAGATCAGTGCGGATATTATCAGCTGGCTCTTTAAGATCCACTCATAGGATAGGCCCGGTAAAATGCCTGCGATCAGCTTCTCCCCGTGCAGCAGGACATAACCAATCGTGGTCAGGCAAAACAACCCCAGATGCAGGGAGGCCGGCTCCTTCTTGCGGATTTGCTGAAATCCGAGAAAATAAAGGGCAGCGGTAAAGAATCCGGCGATCGTCATCCAGTCGGCGAACAAATACATCTCCTTGCTCTGCATAATCGCGTGCTGCTCCCCGAACAGGATTGGCGTAAATACGCCGCCGGTGGTATACAAGTAATTGGCGACCTGAACGATAATTTCGATCCGTCCGCCTGAAAGGGTGGCAAAACCCAAGAAGGGAACGTTATTCTGGACGCCGTCGGCGGCGGTACGCCCAGGATTTCCGCTGGCTCCAATCTCGTAACCACCCATGAACACCCGGCTGGCGGAACGGATATTGTTGGTCTGGAGGCCGTACGTCAGCGCTTGCCCTGGCTTGACCTGAACGATCAGGCGAAACGTCCCGTAGCCCTCGGCCATTCGCTGTCCGTCCTCCGCAATATAATCGTTCCAGGCGCCCGGCAGGCGTGCCATCCCGGACAGCCTTGGACGCTCGTCTTCCTTCACGGTGATGCTGCGGTCAAAATCTTTTGGGGTCAACAGCTGGCTCCGGTAAAATTCCCACTCCCCGTTCAAGCTGACCGCTCCGTGATGCCCGAGATCCAGCTTGCTGAGGTCAAGAACCCCTTCCACCGCCGTAGGCTGCCTGTCCATCACGAACTGCTGCCAAACGGCGTACACCGGCAGAAACAGCACCAGCAGCATGCCGATGATAAAAATAATCCATTGCCTTTTCATCCCAACGCTCCCCGGGCTTTACGCAGGGTAAAGCCTATATTCAAGCCGCTTTTCGCGCGCTTTATTCCGTCAAAGCAACTGCTATACTTTATGTCGGCGCCTTGAGACCAAAACGTAATAAAAAGCCCCCCTCAAAAAAACATTTTTTTAACCATCAAACGTAAAAAAACGTCTATCGGCGTCATTCAAGGAAGCCAAACCGTTGTACTATGGAAGCTTTTCTTGCGATAAAAGGAATCCAGGTCTCGCAGCATCACATCCTTGGACCAAAAAAAAGAGACCTTTCGGTCTCTTGATTCCCGGCCTCAACTTGATCCGTCCCGTGGCCAATCGAGCTCCATCATTCCCTAACTTCGCCGGGACTGAAGCTCACGCCAAACCTTCTTGTTGCTGTATTCCTTATCCGTGCTGATGTCCTTCCCGAACCATGCCGGGGGAACGAAGCTTTCGGCCTCCTCCTCCGAGCCGAACTCCACTTCCAGCACCATCAGCTGGATTTGATCGTACTCATCGATCTCCACCTGCACGCCATCCCACAGCGCCGTAGAACGCTTTTTGATCAAAGGGACGGCGCCATGGGCCTGAATCATCTGATCATACAAGCCGCCGGCGATGGATACCTCCACCTCTTCCCGGGCGATGCCGAACCCCCTCTTGAACGTATGCGTATACTCTACGTCACCGCTGTCGGCATCGGTTATTTTCCGAACCCTCAGTTCCTGATCTTCACACAGCGCAAGATACGTCTGCTCGATCAGCTGCTCCTTGACGATCCGCAGTTTTCCTTCCTTAACCTGAGCTGCCGGGAATTCCGGCAGCAAAAATTTGCGTTCAATTTCTAGCGGCACCCGCTGTTCCCCCTTGAAAATGGTTAAGCCGGTACCCGGCTCTATCCATCCATTCATTTTGACTTAAGACTTGCCCCTTACACTTCATCCACAACATAGCATTACCCATTATACGAACGAAACCATAGGAGGACAATCATTGGATTGCCGTTTCCCCTTGTATTCTGGGATTTAGGCCTTTTATAATGTAACTATTCTTTCAAAGGGGTGAAGCGAATCGTGGCACTGCATTTCGTTCGAGGTATGTAGCTTCCGGGCTGGGTCAAAACGCGTACCAGCTATCAAGGGACACGTCTGTCCTTTGATCCATTTGGAAACGAACCGGCAACGTCTGCATACGTCACTATTCTCTTACTTTTTGAAAGGTGGAATAATCTATGGATTCTTTTGATTATAAAAAATTTTACAATGAAGTCGGCCAAATGAACGGCTGGGATTTCAGCCGATTGAGCGTGACTGTTGAGAATGCCCTGTGGAATTTTTGGAGCGAAGTTTCCTCCCGCTGCAAGGCCGGAGATATTTTGCTGGATATCGGCACCGGAGGCGGCGAGGCTCTGCTGCGCATGGCGGAAGCAGCCCTGCTTCTGATCGGAATTGACCATTCGGAAGCCATGATTCACACCGCCAACAGGAACCAGGAACAATCCGGCACGGCCAACATCCGCTTCTTGCCCATGGAGGCGTCCGAGCTCCATTTTCCTGAACGATTCTTTCAGGTGATCAGCTGCAGGCATTCGGAGTTCAATGCGACCGAAGTCGCCAGGGTGCTGACCGATGACGGGGTGTTCCTCACCCAGCAGGTCGGCGAAAGCGACAAACGCAATCTGGCGCAAGCTTTCGGCAGAGGCCAATCCGGGAATGCCAAGCGGGGAACGCTTATGGAGCGGTATGCCGCCGAACTGAAGGAAGCCGGATTCCGGCAGATTGATTGCCGGCAATATGATGCGGTGGAGTATTATGCAACGGCCGAAGACTTGATATTTTTGCTGAAGCATACCCCGATCATCCCCGGCTTTGGACAGACGGAGTCGGATTTTCAGACGCTGCACCGCTTTATTGCCGAACATCAGACGCCGAAAGGAATCCTTACGAATGCCGACCGGTTTATGATCATCGCTTCGAAATGACGATTATTACTCAACCTTCTCAACACTCAACACCTTGATATGTTTCGGATCATACACGTCCTGACTGGTATAGCTGCTCTCCAGTCTGAGGATCACGCGGTCATGGACTTTGAATTCATCGATATTCTTCGATACTGGAACACAGGTACCCTTAACGCAGATCTCTTTAAGATCTGAATTAATGGTTTCGATCTCTCCTTCAATAGTAAACATATTATGCTTTGCCGTGCAGCCAACCATAAAGCCGAGCGTCAGCATGGCTAGAATCCGTTTCTTCATCCTCATAGCCTCCTTAGCGCACAGACAGCAGCTGATCTTTATGGTCGGCTGCTGTCTTTTAACATCGTATTCATGCCCTCCGTTAACGATCATCCTTTTAAGATTGTTCCAAAACGGGAGCCAATCCCGCTGCCACGACCACCAGCATCTCCTGCACCATCTCTTCTGCCGGGCGATGCTCAGGATCTCTGCTCCATTGAATGGCCGTCCCCAATATGCCCCAGCTTATGAGGAGAGCCGTGGATTCCACAGCTTTTTTTGCCTCCGGCGCCTTCGCTTCTTCGCTCAGCCATATGTACAAGAGTTGATAGAGTTCTTTATGAATGGCGCTTTCAAACAGCGGCTCATACGGACTGTTCTCCGGAGTACGAATCATATATTGCCGGGTAAGGGCAAGAAAATCAAAAACGATTTGAATCAAAGACCGCAAGCTGCTCATATTGGATATGGAATGATTAGGTAATTCCCTCTCCAGTTTCTTTTGGAATTTTTGCCTCATCCAACACTCCAGGAAAGCATACTTATCTTCGAAATGCGCATAAAATGTGGCTCGATTAACCGTCGCGCGATCGGTAATGTCCTGCACGGAAATGGAGTAAATATTTTTCTTTTGCTCGATCAGCTCCATAAAGGATTGCAGTAATAACTGACGCGTGCGCTTGACGCGGGGATCGTTTGGGTTTACTGGCATGCTATCACTCCTTGTACTTATAACCTAATAAACAACAAAATCGTGCAGATGTTGCCTACACAACGAAAACGGCTTCCTGCTGATTGCCTGCATGGCTGAACCAAACTAATATCATTCATACAGTATAGTTTAGCCGAAAATGACGCTTAAACAACACTGTTAATTAGCTGCTCTCTCTTATAAGTTGGGCCAGCCATAACCTATGAAAGGATGAATTGTTCATGATAGTTATTACTACTTCCACAAGTCAAATCGGCCAGCAAGTCCTTGAACGCATCGTTGATAGCGGGAAGCCGATCCGTGTCATTGCCCGGGACCCTTCCCGGCTGCCGCAGCGGGTGCGCGACCGTGTCGAAGTCTTTCAGGGATCACACGATGACATGGATGTCGTCTCGAAAGCATTCGCAGGTGCAGAGAGTGTTCTTTGGCTGGTGCCTCCGAACCCTCAATCGGGGAACTCCACGGAATACTATTTGAATTTCACCAGACCGGCTTGCCAAGCCATCCAGAACCTTGGAGTGAAAAGAGTTGTAGGCGTGTCCAGCTTGGGGCGTGGCTTCGGCAGACATGCCGGGATATTAACCGCAGCGTTTGAGATGGACGCTCTCATCGAAAGCACAGGTGTAAGCTATCGTTCACTTCGTATGCCTTATTTTATGGAAAATATGTTTCATGATCTGGAATCCATCAAAAGCCACGGAACATTCTATATGCCTATGGCTGGAGATCAGGTGCTCCCGCTCTGCGCTACCCGGGATATCGCCTCAACAGCAGCAGCACTCTTGCTCGATGAATCCTGGGGCGGTCAAGACAGTGTCCCGGTCGTCAGCCCCGATTCTTTAACACCAAATGAAATGGCGCATGTCTTGTCTGAAGTGCTCGAGCGTCCGATTCGCTTTCAGCAGGTTTCCATTGCTGAGTTTAAAGCTACCCTATCTCGGTTTGGAACGGAGGCTTGGGTCAAGGACTACATGGATATGATCATTGCCCAAAATGAAGGCATCTACGACGACGATTTACAAAAGGCACAGCCTTCTGACACCAGCTTCCGCACATGGTGTGAAGAAGTGTTCAAGCCGGCTGTACTAGCTTAAAACACGGGGCGACATGCTTTGGCCTCCGTTAATAAAGCTCATCCATCCACACAAGCCTTTTGTCTTGACCTGCCAACTTACAACCCCCGATGTCTCTTGAAAAATGACCAAAAGGAATCTAAGCCTGTGAAACCCGGTGTCCAGCGATACCGGGTTTTTATTATGATTATAGAATTTATAAATTTCAGCGAAGCTGAACCATTCTATAATCGCAAGAAAAACTTCAGCTACACGCGGTCTGTCTTCTTTGAAGGTACGTCGATAGACGTTTTTCTTATGGGTTCGGGTGGACGAATTAGTTCAGGCCCCATACTTTATCCCAATATTCGCCATAGATCTCTAGGTTTTTGCCGATGGATCGCCAAACGTTTGACACATCGGAAACAACGTGCTATATTTATCTTAAATTAAAGATTCTTTATAACAAGAAATTGTCGCAAGCCATTTCATCATGGAAAAACAGTTTTAAGGGAAGCTTAATTATAAGGAGGAATTATCATGAACGGATTAAAAGGAATTCACCACGTGACTGCGATTACGAGCAGTGCGGAAAAAAACTATCAGTTTTTCACCTATGTGCTGGGCATGCGCCTGGTCAAAAAAACGGTAAACCAGGACGACATCCAGACTTACCATTTGTTCTTTGCCGATGACAAAGGAAGCGCGGGAACCGACATGACATTCTTTGATTTTCCCGGCATTCCGAAAGGCGTTCACGGCACCAACGAAATCGCCAAAACGTCGTTCCGCGTTCCGAGCGATGCGGCACTGATCTACTGGGTGAAGCGCTTTGACCGCCTGAACGTGCAGCATTACGGCATTAAAGAGATGTTTGGTAAAAAAACGCTCTCCTTCGTCGACTTCGACGACCAGCAGTACCAGCTCATTTCCGACGAGCACAACGAGGGCGTTCCTTCCGGAACACCGTGGGAAAAAGGGCCAATTCCGCTGGAGTACGCCATCACGGGCTTGGGCCCGGTCTTTGTGAGAATCGCCAATTTCGATTACTTCAAAGAAATGCTGGAGAAAGTATTCGAGTTCAAAGAAATCGGCCAGGAAGGCTCCTACCACCTCTTTGAAGTCGGTGAAGGCGGCAATGGGGCTCAGGTCGTCGTGGAATATAATGCCGTGCTGCCGCCAGCCCGCCAAGGCTTCGGTACGGTGCATCACGCGGCATTCCGTGTTGAGGACCGCGCCGTGCTGGAACAATGGATTACCCGCCTGGACGAATTCGGGTTCTCGACTTCAGGTTACGTGAATCGTCACTTCTTTGAGTCGCTGTATGCGCGGGTAGCGCCGCAAATTCTGTTCGAGCTGGCGACCGACGGCCCTGGCTTTATGGGCGACGAGCCTTACGAAACGCTGGGCGAAAAGCTGTCCCTGCCTCCATTCCTGGAGCCGAAACGCGAGCAGATCGAAAAGCTGGTGCGTCCGATTGACACCGTGCGCAGCACGATTGAATTTACAAAAGAATAAGGCGTTAGTTAAAAAAGCAGCTCCTGATTTCGGTCAGGAGCTGCTTTTGTAATAGGACAGCAAGGGCTGGAGCAGGCCGAGAAAGCCTTGCTCGTACAGCTTCCGGTACATCAGATGGCGTTCCGGATCAGGTTCGTACACCTTCGCCTCGGGGTAGGTTACGGCAGCAGCCGCTTCGCGGAAGGACGGGTACAGGCCGGCCCCGACGGCGGCGGCCAGGGCAGCCCCGAGCAGCGAGGCCTCCGCTGCGCCGGTCATGGTCAGGCGGATGCCCGATACATCGGCCTTGATCTGCAGCCAGTGGCTGTTCCGGGCTCCGCCGCCGACCACGTGCATCCGCCGGATCGGACTGCCGCCGACCCGTTCGGCGCGCTCCCGCAGCAGCTCCAGCTGATAGGCGTTTCCTTCCAGCACCGCCCGGACCAGGTCCCCCTTCTTATGCTTGGCGTCCAAGCCGATGAATGCGGCCCGGGCACCGGGCTCGGGATGCGGGGCGCCGCTTCCGGTCAAATACGGATAATACAAAATGCCGGTGGGCTGCCCGCCCGCCTCATCCAGCAGCCGCATCATATCCGGGTAGGACATGCCGGCATCCGATAAGGCTTCGCGGGCCCACTCCACCGAACCGCCGGACGAAGAATGTCCTCCCATCCAGTACATGCGGCCCGGCATTGGATGAATGCCGAAAGACAAGCCCGATGCATCGTCGGCATCCCCCAAGGGACGCAGGGGGAACGTCCCGACCAGCGTTTCGGCGGTCCCCATCGAATTGTACGTGCTGTCCGGGCCGTCCGGGCAGGCCAGCGAGGCGCACACATGGTCATGTCCGGCCAGGATGACCGGCGCTTTGCCGAGGCCGAGGCTTTCCATGGCCGGCAGCACCGTGCCCACCGGCGTTCCCGCCGGCTGAATGGGCGGAAACAGCTGCGGATCCAGCCCGAAGCTGCGGATCAGCGGCTCATTCCAGGCGCGGCTGTCAATCCGGTATGCGTAGGTTCTGGCCGCCAGCGTCTCATCTTCGGCGATCCTGCCGGTCAGCCGGTAAGCGATGTATGACGCGGCGGACAGCCATACGCTGCCGTTAAAGGCGTCCGGGTACGCTTCCCGCAGCCACAGCAGCTTCGGCAGGCCGTGTTTGAACGACGGGCGCAGTCCGGTCATGCGGAAGAGCTCCCGTTCATCCACCTCCTGCCTGATCCGCTCCGCCTGCGGTGCCGAGCAGGTTTCGAACCAGGGCAGCATCGGAGTGCACGCTCTCCCATCCGCTGGGTTCAGCAGCAGGCCGCTCTCCGCCATGCTCGTAATCCCGACGGCATCGATCGTTTCGTCCCGCTCTCCAAGACGCTCTACCGCCTGCTGGATCAAACCGGCCGCGGTCTCCCACAGCACATCCGGGTCATAGACAGTGGTACCGGAGGGGCCCTGCGCCTTCGGGTTCGGTGCCGAGACGACGGCCATTTCCGAGCCGTCGTTCCCGAACACCCCTGCTTTGATATGAGTCGTGCCGATATCCAAAGAAAGCAGCATCCCGATTCCTCCTCTCCAAAAAGGGCTCCTCTACGGGAGCCTTATGTATAATTTTTTATACCCCAATCGTAGCATGTAGGATTTGAAGATAACACCCTCCCAGCCCGGAACGTGCATCACACTGCCCCACGCCCCCAACAGCATACGCTGCCGGGGTATCCAGCATCCTCCGGGGAGAGCAGTCCTTACCAGGACGAGAGTTCCGTTCGCTTCCAGTTGTCTTGGGCAACGCACACATATACGTACTGGTCGTCCCAGGCCATTTGTCCCTGACTGCAGGGCTCGGTGGATGATTTCGGCGTATGCTTCTCACGGATGCGGAGCTTGTCTCCGTTCACATCCAGCTTGGTGTCCGGTTCGTCCGTGCCGATTCCGACGTTGCCGTCGCTCCGCTGCATGGTCAGCGGGGAATCGACCACTTCGCCGTCGTCGCCATAGCGGACGAATTGGAGGTCGGACCCTGTGTTGCCGCCCTTCTCTTTCGTGCTGTCCGCCCGAACGGCCCATCTCGGCGTCGTTTTGTTGTCTTCGCCGGCAACGCTGAACTGGATGTCCCGGTTCGACCCGGTTTCGCCCGCAACCCGCAGGATGCCGTTCATCACATTAAAATTGGATGATTGGGTCCGGATTTCGCTGACGTCCATGTCATAGGGGATTTCCAGCCGCGTGAACAGCTGGTCCGCATATTGACCGTCCGGCGACATCGTCGTCTCAAACGAGAGGTGTTTATGGTCGTGCTGCTCGGGATTATTCGCTTTGTCGTGGGAGATGATGGCGGTCTTGTCCTTCCCGTTTTCGTCGGCCCAGGCAATCGCGGGTTTGGCGCGATCGGCCGTCCACTGCAGCCGGATCAGGTCGGACTGATGCCCTTCCTCATTAATCCACTTCTTGTCGGTGGACAAAAACAAGCGCTCATTATGCGGAACGACGATTTCGCTGCCGTTCTGTTTCGCTTGATCCAACACGCCATCCGCCGAGCTCAATGTTCGGTCGGTGCATCCGATGCCTACCAAGCAGACGCCCCCAAGTATTATCTTTGCGATCATCGACTTCGATATTTTCATTGCTATCCCTCCGTTATCATTTCATTCGACTTTATTCATGGAATCAGCCAAAAGCTCCGTTTGATCGTATACTAGACCGCACACTGCGTACATCCATTTCATCAAATGTCCCGGAAAAATGATTCTTTTCGTCTATAAAATTTTAAATCCGATGTTCCGACAGCGGTTTTCAAAATAGGTCTTGCTGGTAATATTTTTCTAAAAGTACCAACACACTGCAAATTACCGCAGCTCCTCCTATTTATATGAATTTGTACCTATACGGCAGTCAACGAGTCCAGCGGAGGGTGATCCATAAATCCGGAAGATAAGGAGGCAAGGAATATACCAATATATTTGCATCAGCTTAAAATCTCCATATTCATCGTCCAATCGTTCTCCGCCGAGAACACCACGTCAAATACAAGAACGGATGTTATAGGCCCCGTGTCGTTCAGCGGTTTGGCCGTCAAAACAAGATCTTGATATCGCAGCGAAAATAGTTAAAGCAGCTCGTTTGTCATCAGATGAACGAGCTGCTTTTGCTATTTTTTTCATTAAAGCCTTCACACGGCTTTTACACCGAGACGATTTCGATCTGCACCGGTTGGCCGGGCTCCCCGGAAAGAACCTCATAAAAATCGCCGGGTTCGCCCCCGATCGGAGATGCCTCTACCATCAGGCCGTTTGCAGTAACGCTTAAAGGCGCCGTTTTGGAGGCAAACACGAACCGGCCGCCTTCCCGCAAGCGGACGTTTGTCACCTTGCCTACCTCAGTACACCCGGCAACCGCCGCCGGCGAAATGTATTTGTCGGCCAGCCCAACCGGGGTAACGCTACCCGTAACCGGGACGATGGCATAGAGGGCGCAGCCTCCTTCCTCCAGACGGATCGGGGTCTGCTCGTCGGCGCGCATCAGCCAACCCTTGCCGGCAAAATGGTCATACACGGCGAATTCCCCGCCGCCGAGTCCCGGCACATCGGCCGGTCCGACCGAACCCATAACCTGAGCAGCATCCCCACTGATATGAAAGGCAGCCACAACCCCTGCGCTGCCCGCCCGATTCCACAGTTTAAGAGGAATGTGCTCTTCGGCCGGATTCAGCAGCAGGCAGTCCGGGGTCGGATTGGCCGTCTCGTCGCAGCGGATGACGGTACCGTCTGCATAGATCAAAGGCCAGATGCGCGACGGATCGGTATTTCCCGGAGCGTCGCTGATATAGACCGGACCTCCGCTCACCGCACGCAGCACCGCACTCTGCACATCGTCGTGGTTTTTGGACCAGTACATATCCCAGTCTCCCCAGTAAAAAGCCCCGTGGTAAAAGGAATTGTAGCCGTTCTGCAGCGCATGCTCCGGAAAGCCGCGCTTCTCCTGCGGCACAAAATCGTCGCTGTTGCGCGAAACGGCCGACTTCGGCCGGTGCCATATATTTTCGGAAGCCATGCCCATGCAGTTGATGATCGTCCCGTCAAAATGCAGCGCAACCGAAGCCTCCAGCGCCTCGTGCGCAGCGGCGGCAGCCTGGCCGATGGGCATGCGTCCCTGCAGGTAGTTCAGAACCGCGCTTTGGCTGTCCACCTTGACGAAATCGACGCCCTGGCGGCGCAAAAATCCGTGCCAGGCATGCCAGAAGGCAAAGCCTTTGCCGGCTTCTGGGTAAGGGATCAGATTGCCCCGGGGAACCCGGTACAGATGGTCCGCATAAGTTCTGGCGATCGGGCTGTCCTCCAGAATGCCGCCCCAGTAACCGGCGATGGTATGCCATACCCCGACGTGGCGGATGCCGTACCGCTCCTTCAGTGCATGCACGGCACGCTTCAAACCGCCGGGAAATTTGACGGGATCCGCTTCAAAGGAAGACAGCTTGCCCGCAGAAATATCGGACCAGCCGTCGTCGATCATCACCCAGCCGACTGGCAGCCCAAGCTGCTGCAGCTCGGCGGCTTTGGCCAGCAGCCCTTCTTCGCTGACCTGGTGGTAAAAAGCGTCCCAGCTGCACCAACCGAGCTTGTCCAACATCGCCGGAAACGGCTTCTGTTCCCTCGGCAGCGTCGGATAATCCAGCTCTTTCAGCGCGGAAGCTACATTGCGCTTGACGAGATCGTATGGATCGCTCCCGGCCGCAAAGGCAAAAACCAGCGCTTCACACCGGGTATGCCCTTCCTCATAAGCGGATAATCGAAGCGTAACCCCTTCCTCGGCTCCGGCGGCATCCGCACGCCACACCGGTCCCGTCACCGGCAGCAGGTGGCCGTATCCGTCTGCCGTCTTCCACAGCACCGACTGCATCTTCTCCGGCAAACCGGCCAGATCGGTGCCAAAATGAGGGCGGGTCCACCAGTCCTTATGCTGGTAGTTGGCCATCAGCCCCTCGATCTGCCCAACGGGCCGCAGCGTCAGCAGGACCGCATGCTCCCCTGCGAACGAGCGCTGCTTGCCGAAATCATTTTCATTGGCGATGCCGGCTTCCACGGAGACCAGCATCGTACCGCCTGCCTTCTCCCGCACAAAAATCCCGGCCTGAATGGACTCATCTTCGCTTCGGTAGTGAAACCGGGTCTCTTCAAGAATTCCCTGTTCCGTCGAACCTTTCTCTGTTTCCGACCCTGTCAGCTGCAGCCGAACCGCTTCCGTCCCCGACTGAAGCCGAACGGAAAGGCCAAACGGCCGGAGCAGAGCTTTCACCACGCCGTCCGCCCCAAGGTTTTCACTGGAATGAAACGCACCTTGCCATTCGATACTCATCAACGATTCCCCCTGCTGCTCCCAAAATGACGAACATGCCAACTTCCAACTTCCAACTATCCATACGACAAAGGCCTGAGGGCTCTGCACTTCCATGCCTTCAGGCCGCGATTCCTGTATCACAACGTTATGATGAACCTGTTATCATCTGTTAAAAGTTCGCCGGATCAACCTTCGGTTTCCCGGATCAGTTATTCCCTCGTTTATGCTCCCCCAGCGCGTGAAGCGCAACGGACAAGCTGGCCGCATCCCCGACATGCTCGCCGAGCTCCGACGGCAGAATCCGGCAGGCCGCGAGCGTCCCCGGCAGCGCTTCGCGCCGCAGCTCCTCCAGCACGAGCGGCCGGAGCACCTGCTCTTGGCGCGCATAAATGCTGCCGATTACGATCCGCTCCGGATTGAGCGTATCGACGAGGACGGCCAGGCCCCGGCCGAGCTTGCGGCCGATGATGCCCACCGCTTCGCACGCCAGCGCGTCCCCGGCGGCAGCCGCCTCAAACACGTCCTTCGCCGTCCATGCAGCCTTCCCGGTCCCTCCCGGGTGCGGGGCCGGCCCTCCGGCGGCAAAGGAGGATTGCGCGGCACTCCCCGCCGCCGCTTCCCTTAAACCGGCAAACAGGCGGGCGATGCCCCCGCCGCTGCAAAAGCCCTCAAAAGAGCCGGCCTTGCCGTAGCCGACCGGCCCCTCCTCCGCCAGGCGGATATGGCCGACCTCACCGGCCATGTCACTTGCGCCGGCATACAGGGCTCCGTTCAGGATCAGACCCGCACCCATTCCTGTCCCGAAGGTCAGGAAGATCATGCTGGACGCCCCGCGCCCGGCCCCCCACCGCCATTCGGCGAGGGCGCAGGCGTTGGCGTCGTTTTGGAGCGCGGCGGGTACGCCGAAGCGCTCCCGGAGCGGCGTGAGGACGTCGATGCCATCCCAGCCGGGCAGGTTCGGCGGGGAGAGAATCCGTCCCCGCCGGCTGTCAAGCGGGCCGCCGCAGCTGACGCCGACGGCCGCGAGCGGCTCGCCCCCGCCGGCCGAAGCGGCCAGGCCGGCCAGCTCGTCGCACAGCGACGCCATCGCTTCCTCCGGCGTGTCCGGCGTCGGGAAGCTGCGCTTGCCCACGATTTCGATCCGGTCGCCTTCCGCCCTGCCAAGCACGGCTGCGCATTTCGTTCCGCCGATATCGAGGCCTCCCAGCAGTGTGCTCATGCGAAAAATGCCTCCTCCAGCATCATGCACAGCGTATGGTAAATCGGCAGATGCCTTTCCTGGATATCCGGCGTGCCGTCGTAAGGAACGCAGACGGCAATGTCGCACAGCTCCTTCAGGCGTCCGCCGGTGCGGCCGGTCAGGCCGATCGTGGTCATCCCGAGGGATTTGGCCACCTGAACGGCACGAACCACATTCGCCGAGTTGCCGGACGTGCTGAACACGACCAGCGTATCCTCCGGCCGGCCATAGCCGTACACCTGCTGGGCCACCGCCATATCGGCGGCAACGTCGTTGATGAACGCGGTCGACAGGCCGCTCTGACTGACGAGAGAGATGGCTGGCAGCGCACCCTGCAGCCGGTCGGCGATATAAGCGCCTTCCTCGCCGTGAATGAGCATCTTATCGCGTTCGGCCGGCGGCAAAGTCCGCTTCAGCATAAAGCCCTTCATCAGCTCGCCCACGACATGCTCGCAGTCGGCGGCGCTGCCGCCGTTGCCGGCGAGGAGCATTTTGCCTCCCCGGCGAAAAGAAGCCTCCATCGCCTCGTACGCCTGCCAAACCGCGTCCCGGCACGGCTGAAGATCCGGATATTTCGCAAACAGCTGCTCAAAGATCGCGCTCATCGCAGTCACTCTCCCCATGGATGTTCATTCCCTTCAAATGTTCGATGGCTTTGACGATAAACTCCGGGCTGCCGAAGCTGCCCGATTTCAACACCAGCAGACGCGCCTTGCCGTCCAGCGACATACAGGAGGGCAGCCCAGGCTCAATCTCTTCCAGCACCCGCAGCCCTGTGATGCCCAGCCGGCCGCATACGGCAGCAGAGGTTTCGCCGCCGGCGATGACGATCCGGCGCTGCCTGGCACGCTCCGCGACATCGGCTACCGCGCCGGCCAGCTCGTCCGAGACGATGCGCGAGAGCACCGTACCCGACAGGCCGAGCTCCTCTGCCCGCTTGCGGGTCGCCACCAGCTTGCCGGCATCGTTCGATGCATGGATCAGCACATCGCGTCCGGCTGCCAGCTCCGCACCTGCCCGACGTACGACATCGACGATGTGCCCGTTCTTGCGCGCCGGTTCCAGCAGCAGCAAGGAATCGAGCTCGATGATCGTAACGCCCGCCTCCCGGGCGCAAGCAATCTGCGCCGCGGTTTGCGGCATCAGGCTGCCTGCCGCGAGCAGCACTCCTTCGCCTCGGGTGGCATTACCGGCTGAGCCTGCGTTGACCTGCGAGGCGTCTGTATCCTTGCTCAGTAACCCGCTATTTTCAATAAGGTCAGCAGCCGCCCTATCAATTTGCCCGCCATGCGGCCCGGTCCCGGCAGAGGCCAAGTTCGTCCCTGTTCGTTCTCCTTCATCTGCTCCCAGGTCAGCCCTACTATAAAGGGCCGCATTCTCCTCTGGCCCGGCAGTAGATCGATCTGAGCTTTCCGGTTCCGCATCCGCACGCTTCAGCAGCGGCGCGAGCTCCTCATAGAGGCCGGAACTGCCGCACAGCAGCGGCTCATCCAGTACCGCCTCGGCGATGATCCGCAGCGACTGCTGATCGCGGACGTCGAGAATCAGGTAGGCACATTCGCCCCGCATCCGGTTGATTTCCCCGCGCAGTACTTCGGCGCCCTGCTCCACCACGCCGATCGGCAGCATCGCCACCTTCCGCTCCGTCTGCGCCTGCAGGATCGCCGTCAGCTCCGACTCCTGCATCGGATGCACCGGATCATGCCGGAATTCGGACTCGCCCAGCGGCTTGCCGTGCACGTAATGGACGCCGTCCAGCGTAACGCGGCCGTTCTTCGGAAATCCGAGCACGACGACCGCGAACGCGGCGGGTACCGCATCCAGCATGGCTTCGAATTCCGCTCCGATGTTGCCGCGGAAGACCGAACACGTTTTGTTGACCAGCCGTGTGCATCCGGCGGCGCGCAGGGCGACGGTAGCCGTGTACACCTTGGCGTAAGCCTGATCCGCGGTATCGAGCCGCGAGTTCGTGTCCACCACGAGCACATCCGGCTGCGGATCCGGCAGACCGTGCCGGAGCTTATCCGCCGGATACACATGCGTCGTCAAGCCCGCTTTGGCGAACATAATGCCGATGTCGTTCGCGCCGGTAATGTCGTCGGCAATGACGCCGATCATCCGTCCCACCTCCTCCGTGGACGGTAGCCTGAGCGCTCCAGGAAGTCCTGCCGGACCGAATCCGGCAGCTCCTGCAGACGTACGCCCGCGCTCCCGGATTCAATCACCATCCGGCAAGCCATTTCGAGCGTCTGCAGCGCCATCCGTGCTTCCTTGATGCTGGTGTCATAGACCAGCACCCCGTGGTGCTCCAGCAGCAGCACATTGGCCTGCTTCGCTTTCTCCCTGACCGCTTCCCCCAGATCCAGCGAGCCGGGATGGGCGTACCGGACGCGTTCCACGCGTTCCAGGTAGTACATCGTCTCTACGAACAAGCCGGAGGGAAGCGGAATATCGGCGCAGGCGAACAGCGTGCTGTAAAAAGGCGACGCATGCAGCACCGCCCCGACGTCAGGCTGCAGGTCATACACGGCCTGGTGCATCGGCACTTCCTTGGACGGTTTGGGCCCGGCAGCTGCCGGCGTCTCGCAGCCGTCCAGATAGCACTCGGCGAAGTCTCCTTCGCCCAGCTCCCCCAGGAATGTCCCCGTGGCCGTGATCAAGAAGCTTGAGTCATCCAGCCTGGCGCTGATGTTCCCCGCATTGCCCCAGGCGAGCCCTGTGTCCATCATGAATTTCCCGGCCGCCCGCAGCTCGGCGGCCGTCTCTTCGCGGCGGCCCATTTTACAGATCCCACTCCAGGAGGCTGGTTTCCGTCACCGGAAGGCTTTTGTCCGCCGGCACGCGGAACGTTTTGATTTCCGACGGCTTGAAATCGGCGCGAATGCTGCGTTCCCATTGCGGGAGCCGGATTTCGGCTGTCGTCGCTTTTTTGTCCGTCTCATACACGCGCAGGATCAGATCATCGTTATCCTCCGCTTTTTTCACCGCGCTGACGATAATATTGTCCCGGTCCACGGACAGGTACGAATCCGTCTGCGGCAGCTTCCCGTCGTGGTAAGTTTCAATGATAGCCACCGGCTTGCAGTTCAATTCCGCGGCCCGCCGCACGGTGCCGGCCTGCTCCCAGCCCTCTTCATGAGGAAGAAGCGAATAGTTAAACTGCTGCATGCCCTGGTCGGTAAAGGCATATTCGCCGTCCGCCTCCGGCACGTAAGGATCGTGATGGGCATAAATCGGGCTGCGCAGCACGGTCAGGGCCAGCTCCTTGTTGTGGATGCTGTAGCTGTACTTGGCGTCATTCATCAGGCTCAGCCCGTACACGCGGTTGGATCCCGGAACGATCCCCGTATAGTCCACCCAGCTCTGACCCGGCTCTTCCTCGCCGTTATGCTCGCGCTCGATCGTTCCGTAAGGAATTTCGTACGTATGCCGGCTGAAGACGCAGTTGACCGGGAAGACGAGCTTCAGCATTTTGAACTTTTCCCGCCAGTCCACGGTCACGCGAACGTCGATTTGGTCCCGGTCCGGATACATCGCAAAATCCTGCACCAGCCGCGAGCTGCCGTATTCGCTTACTACGCGGATGACCGATTTGACCGGCCCGTGCTCGATGCGCTGCACTCTCACCGCCTTGAACTGCCCTGCCGTCCGGTTAAAATGAAGCACGTCGTGGCTCCACGTATCCGAGGTGTCGTCGATAACGACCGGTCTCGCACCTTCGCCCCGCAGCACCTCATGATCCAGCTTCTTGTCCCGCAGGCTTTTAATAAAGCCCGTGTCCTTGTCGAACTCCAGCCGCAGCCGGCTGTTTTCCAAGACGAGATCGCTGGCCGTGATCGGCTCCCCGACCGGCTTCAGCGAAGCCGATTCCAGGAACAGCTTGTAGACCCGGTATCCGAGCGGCGGCAGTTCGGCCATAAAGCTCAAACGGTAGCGGCCTCTGGCTGCGGCCTGCGACTTGACGGTCTGGAACGGCACCGGCTTGCCGGTATCGTCCACCAGCACGCTGTTGTCCTTGATTCCGCCAATCTCCAGCTCGACGTTCACTTTGCTGGACCAGGCATGCGGGTTGAACACGACGATCGGGCGCATCGTTTCATCCTGCTCGATGCCGATGTTCCAGGACAGCGACTGCACCGCATAGTTCAGCGAGCGGTCGGCGATCGCCATCGCCTCTCCGAACAAATATCTCGCGTCCTCATACGCCGGTTCCAGGCTCGTTCCGGCCAGGATGTCATGGAACTGGTTGAACAGCACGTTTTTCCAGGCGCGCGTGAATTCCTCAGGATACGGCTGCCCGGTGATCCATGAAGCGAGCGCGGAGAACTTCTCCGCCGCAATCAGCCGGTTCTCCGCCTGGCGGTTCCACTGCTTGATGCCGGAATGCGCGGCATAACAGCCGCTGGCGTGATGCTGCAGGTCGTCGTGCACAACCGGAAAATCAAGTCCGGAAGCTTCCATGTCCTTGAAGTACCGGTCAGGCGTAGCGAACTCGAGCTTCGGCAGATCGGGCTCCTCGTTCAGGCGCCGAATGCTCTCGATATTTTCCTTGGTCGGCCCGCCCCCGTGGTTGCCCACGCCGTAGAACAGCATCAAGTCGTTCAGCGGTTCCTTGAACTCGCCGAGACAGCGGCGTACGTGATTTTCCAGATCTTTGCCCCAGGACAGGTACTCGAACATAATGCGGAACGTCAGCACCTTGGACCCGTCGTCGGACTGCCACCAGAAGAGCCGGCTGGGCAGGCCTTTTTCGTTCGGCATCGGGCGCATCATCACGTAGTAGTCCATCCCGCTCTTTTTTAATATTTGCGGGAGCATAGCGTTGTGGCCAAAGCTGTCGACGTTGTAGCCGACTTTGGCGGTCACCCCGAACTTTTCTTTAAAATAACGCTGGCCGTACAAGCCCTGGCGAACGAAGGATTCGCCCCCCGGAATGTTGCAGTCGGGCTGGATCCACCATCCGCCGACGATGTTCCACCGGCCTTCCTTGACGCGTGCGCGGATTTCCTCGAACATCGCGGGTTCGTTGTTTTCGATCCACTCGTACATGGCTGCCGAGCTGGACGTAAAAATAAAATCCTCCGATTCCTTCATCCGGTCGAGGGCCGAGCGGAAGGTCGCTTTTGCTTCCTGGAAGCCCTCCTGCCACTGCCACAGCCACACCGGGTCGAGATGCGCATTGCCGATCATGTACAGCTTTTTGTCCTTCATACGTGGTTCAGCTCCAATCCATGGTTACTTGGGTGTAAGGATCAATCCGGTTTATTGGAAAAAGCGTCCGGCCTTTCCGGCGCTCAGCACGAAATCCTTCATCTTGTTCATGACCGTCTGCTTGACGGCTTCGCGGCCGGCAGCCAGCTGATCCGGCGCCAGTGTCCGACACTCCGCATCCGTCATCCGCTCTTCACGGCCCAGCGCCGCGAGCAGTGACAGTTCCAGGTCGGTCGCGATATTCACTTTGCTGACGCCGCCCCCGTTCAGGGTGAACGCCTGCTGCATCATGTCGGCCGGAACGCCCGAACCGCCGTGCAGCACCAGATGCACCGGGGTCAGTGCCCGGATTGCCGCAAGGCGCGCATAGTCGATCTTCGGCTGCTTCACGTTGTAGACGCCATGCGCGGTGCCGCACGATACCGCCAGCGCGTCCACGCCGGTCAGCCGAACGAACTCCGCGGCCTCATCGGGATCGGTGTACAGCTCTTCGTCGGTTTCCGTCTCGACGAAATCGGTCGTGCCGATCATGCCGAGCTCGGCTTCAACCGAGACGCCTCTGGCATGGGCATAGTCGGCCGCTTCTTTGGACTCGCGGACGTTGTCCTCGAACGGCTTTTCCGACGCGTCGATCATGACGGAGGTAAAGCCCGCTTCGATGGCCTCGGCGATGACCGCCATGTCCTTCGTGTGGTCCAGGTGAAGCACCACCGGAACGGTGATCTGCTGCTCCTCCAACTGATGGTAGAATTCCTCCGCAAATGCCTTCGGTGTAATGCCGTACCGGATCAGCTCCTTCTGCGAAATCTGGACGATCAGCGGCGAATCCGCCTCCTGCCCTGCCGCCAGAACGGCGGCGATCATGGACGTATAGCGCGGTGAAAACGAACCGATCGCGTACTTTCCGGCTTCGGCGGCTTCAAGGGCCTGCTTCAGCGTCAGGACGTTGGACCGTCCCGCAGCTCCTGCTTGGGTCGTCATAGGGTAAAAACTCCTCTCGCTACTCTCTTGTAAATCTGAAAAATGGATCTTACTTCCGTCCATTAAGTCTGTTGTTCAGTTAAGTCTGTTCTTCAGTTAAGTCTGCTCAGTTAAGTCTGCTCAGCTCATTCTGTTCGCCGACAACTGCTCGACCACGCGTCCCATTCCGAAGGCGGGGCTGGTCAGAAAGCGGCTCCGTTTCTCCGGAGGCAGGCCTTCCACCGCCCGTGCCATCGACGCCTGGGCCAATACGACGATGTCCGCCGTACCGGCCATCCGGGCCAGCGCCTCGGCCAGCACTTCGTCATGGCCCTGCCGGTCGCCGGCCAGCAGGCGCTCGTACGCGGAAGAGATCACCTCCGGCACCAGCCGGACTTCTCTTCCGAGCCGCTCTGCCTGCTGCAGCAGCAGCCGCTGCGTCGGCCCGAGCGTCGTGGCCAGCGTGGCCGCCACGCCGATGGTGCCGGCTGAGCGCACCGCATGCTCCGCCATCGCTTCGTCGATGCGCACGATCGGCACCGCAATCTCCGGCTGTACGGCAGCGCACAGCTCCCCGATGGAGGAGCAGGCGTTCAGGATGCAGTCCGCGCCCTGCCGCTCCGCAATGTGCGCATACTGCCTCCACCGCCCGGCGATGGCTTCGACGTCCCCGCCGTTCTCCGCGAGCTCCGGCAGGATCGAGTCGTCCACCAGATTGATGACGCGGAGGCCGGGCATCAACTGCTGCGCCAGGTCCCTTAAGGGATCGACCGTAACCGGGGTCGTATGAATGACCGCCAGTTTGAAGCGTCCCCATTCCTGCGGCTGGCGCGTTGTACTTGTCTCGACTGTATCCATGTCCATCGCAAGTTCACCCTTTCCTCATTTCGCTAAGCGCGGACCGGACATCGGGATAATATCCGGCCGCCGCTGCGCCGTACACGGCAGCTCCATAGGCCGCCTCTTCCTCCCCAAGCGAAAGCTCAAGCGCCAGCCCGAGCTTCGCTTCCAGCATCTCTCGGAGGAGAGGGTTCCGGCGGATGCCGTTGCCCGAGCCCGCCGCAGCCGAGATGCTGCCGCGCAGCCCCGCCGGCAGCGCGCCGACGTACTGCATCAGCTCGTCGGCCATGCCCTGAAGGAAGCCTGCGGCCAGATGGCCGGGCGTGAAATTGTCCGGCCCGATGCCGCGGATGGCCCCCCGAAGGCCCGGATCCTGCCGGGTTCCGTAAAACTGGGTCTGAACTTGAAGCGGTGCATCCCCGCGCCGAATCGCCTCCCGGGCCCATTCATTCATCCGCTCGTAGATCTCGCCTTCATCCGGAGACGTGCCGAAGGCTCTGCCCACCTCTTGAAAGAACGCCAGCAGCATGGCGTAGGACTTGCCCCCGCTAAGGGGGGCGCCTACCAGCAGCGAGCCTCCTCCCGGAAACGGCCGGATTTCAAGGCCGGCCGCAGCATCCAACTCCTCCGGAGACACGTCGTTGTCCGTGTAAATGGAAATTTGCGAGCCGGTCCCGACATTGACGAGCAGCGTCCGTTCCAACTGCGATACCGAACCGAGGAAGCTCGCCTGGTTGTCGCCGATCGCGCATGCTACGGGCTTGCCGTCCGGCGTTCTACCGGCCGGCTCCGTGCCCTGGCAAACGGGCGGCAGAATGGATACATCCATCCCGGCCCGCCGCAGCGCTTCTTCATCAAAGCAGTGCCGGCTCGCCGAGAACAATCCGATCCCGGCAGCGTTGGATGGATCCATGAGCGGTTTGGCGGCGCCCGTCAGCTGCATAGCCGTATAATCGCCGATTGTGCATAAGTAAACCGCATTAGTGGGAACGTTCCCGTTTTTCACATGATGAAAGTGGGTCACCAGTCCGTAGCCGCTGGCTGCCGGATAACCTGTGATTTCCCGAAGATACCGTGCGTAAGAAGCATCCCGGTCCTCCATCCGCTCGTCTCCCCGCCCGTCCTGCCAGGTATAGAGCGGGCTGACGCTTTGGCCATCTCCGTTGACATAAAGAATGCCGTGCATCTGGCAGGAAATTCCGACCGCGGCAACGTCCGACCATTCCTCTTGGCATTCCGCAAGCAGCCCTCGGACTTGCTCCATAATCCGCTGTGGATCCTGCAGCCGTTCCCAGTTGTGCTCCCCACGAACCGAAGCATCGTTCGCACAAGTTGCCACGCGGACCGCCCGGCCTGACGCAGCCGAAATCAGCACGGCGCTGATCGATGTCGTTCCGATATCAATTCCTGCAAATAACATACGTTGTCCCCTCCCGTATTCGTCCTGCATCTCATCTCGCCTAAGCGATTTCATGGATTTCCTTATTCTTTTTCGAGGGCATAAAGCAGGGCACCTTCAAGCCATCCGCTTTTGGGTTATGAAATCCTTATCTCGCTGGAAGGCGGTTCGACGGGATGAAGAACGTATACCGGCGTATTTTCATAAGGAACAGACAGCGTTTTTTTGTCTCCAGCTACCAGCTTTCGTCTCCGATCCTTCAGCCTTCGATCAGCTCGCTCAGCCCCAGCTCCGCCGCGTATTCCGCCGCCTCCTGGGATGCGTATAGAATCAAGCCGATGCACCAGGAGTGCGACAGGGTCAGCATCATTCCTTTGGGCTGGAAGCAGTTCGTGTTGTAATAACGCTCGGTAACCATGCCTTTATAGGCGTTGAAGTCCCCGTCCTCCCGCGCGATAAACTGCAGGAAGCAGGCGATATGGTCGCGGGTGCGGTCCAGGTAATACCGGTCGCCGGAATGCTTCCACAGCCGCAGCATTTCCGGTACGCAGAACAGGCCGTAGTTGTGCAGATGCTGGTTCGACGTGGACGCCTGATCCGCGCCGCGCGAGCGGAAATCGTACTGCGCCAGCAGGGTATGGCGCGGGAAGCACAGATTATACGTCCAGCGGAACGTCATCATCCAGTCCGCCGCGCTGGATGCGAGCTCCAGCCACTTCGGCTGCCGGTCAAACTCGTACAGCAGCACATAGGCGGCGACGGCGTTATAGGCGTCTTCCGAGGTCGGCGTCAGATGCACATCCTCCGGAGCGCCGTAAATATATTCATCCCTGATAAACTTCTCGTAATAGCTGCCGGCACGTATGGCTGCTTCCGCAAACCGCGGTTCCCCGAACAAGGCCGCGCCTTCGAGCAGCGCCGCGATCCACAGCATGCCGCCGGCGCCGTCCCATTCTTCGACCTCCCCGGTCTCCGCATGGTAATAGGAGCCGAAATTGCCGTCGCTCCGCTGGCAGGAAGCCGCAAAGTTCAGGTTCGACAGGGCCGCCGCTTCCCAGTCCGGATGGGATGTTCCCTGCCCGCGCTCAAACTCCAGCGCCCGGACCATGAACAGCGTTGCCTCGGCCGCCGTTCTCGCCTGCAGCCAATCGGGCTTCGGATTCCAGCCGGCGTTCCAGCCCCGGCCCTCGATCCAGGACGCCCAGAAAATGCCGCTCGGCGACAAGCCTTCGGCGATTTTGCTCAGCACGTCCATGCCGGCCGCCGTGTACTCGGCTATCCCCTGCCTGCGTCCGTACTGCAGCAGCGCATGCGCGTAAGGCGCTCCGCTGACCCAGCCTACGTGCATATGGGGGCGGTCCCCCTGCCCTTTAACGTTGTTGTTCAGCTCGCGGTCAAACGCCGCCGTTTCGTACAATATGCGGTGCTCCGGACGATAATGCCACGTATACAGGCCGTGGGCGGTCAGCTGCGCCGCCTCGTCCAGATCCATCCATGGCCGGAGCGGGTAGGCCTCGGCATGCAGCCGGTACATCCGGCGCACGAACGGATCGTACGCGTGGGGATCGCCGGCCGCCGTATACACCCGGTAGCGCAGCGTTACCTGCTGCCCCGGCTCGAACCGTGCGGACGCCAGATCCGCCGGCGCCGGAACCGGCTCGCCAACGAACGTCACCGGCTCCTCCCGGTAAGGAAAGTTCAGCCAGACCGCCGTTCCGTTCGCATTGCCCCGGAAGCCGAGGCCCGTCAGGCCCAGCTCCGACATTTCTTCCGTGCAGAGCGCGCCGCACAGCGCATCATTCCAGGCAAACACTACCGGCAGCGCCGCCCGGTCCGAGCGGAAGGACCAATAATCCGATACCATCTGCTCCGGGTCTCCGCTCCGGTAGTCGTAGCGGGGATAGCGCCGCAAATTTTTCTCAAAGCGGTTTTCCTTATAGAAAGCGCCGGGGATCATCCAATCCGGCTTCCCTGGACCGACGACATCAGCCCGCAGCGTCAGCCCCATATTTTTGGGAACGTTCCCGTTATACGTTAAATGAAGGGTGACGTCATAGCCGCCACAGCTGTCCTTCACCGCTTCCCATTTCGCTTCGGCAGCAAATTCGCCCGAAGAGCCGGACATCGTCAGCCCTCCATCCGTCAAAGCATCCACCCTTTCGATCGGAACCTCCAGGGTCGACTCGTCCTGCGGGCTCCATGCTTCGATCAAATGACCGAACCGCAGCGCAGCCTCCCCCTGTTCCTCACCGGGCCGATACACGTTCAGTACGTAACGCTCACCACCGTCTGCCTCTGCCTTCCATCCCACGATTGACTCCCGCCTTTCTTCCAATAGCCTGCTTTTTCCCGGAAACTTTTCTACATTACATATCCAGCTGGTATATCTCGATCAGGTTATCCCGGAAAATGCGCTTGGCGAATTCCATCGCCGCCTTTTCCGTCATGCTGCCCTCCTGAACTTTCTCGGTTAACACGTCGCCCACTAGGTTCCGTACCAGCTTCAGGTGCGCGTAGGTTCCTTCGATATGGTTGTAGTCGCCGCCGAATCCCTGGATCTTCGACTGCGGCACCATCTCGATCATTTGATGCAAAATCTGCTTGCCGATCGTCGGTGAGATGATATGCACCCAGGTAAAGTCGGTGTAAACGTTCGGATAATTTTTCGCAATGCTCAAATACGATTGATGGTAAGGAAAACCGCAGTGCAGCAGGACGAATTTGGCGTCCCGGTACTGCGCCAGCAGCGGCAGCAGCAGCTCTGCGTTCGAGTTGGTCAGGATGTTACCGTTGCCGGACACGCTCGATTCATGATGGCCGGTGTGAATCTGGATCGGCAGCTCATAAGCGATGGAACGCTGAATGATGAAATGAATAAGGTAGTCCTGCAGCGCCAGCGTCTCTTCCTTCGACAGCCCGTCCTGCAGCGTATAGCCCAGCAGCCGGTTGAAGACGATCTCCGCTTCGTGGAACGTCGGCTTAGTGCTGGCGAGGCTCCGCCAATACGCATGGCCCAGCTTCGTTGCGACCATTCCTTCCTGTTTGTATCTATGCAATAAGGCATCCACTGCTTCGAGATAGCCCGGGAACGAATGCACATGCACCCCTGCGGCGTTCTCCACGTCGTGAATATCCTTGAGTGTTCGAAGTTTAAAGGTAAAATCCAAAAACATGATCGGCCGGAACAATTCGTAATCCAATTGCGTGGTTTGGATCAGCGTGAACGCCAGGTCAATTTTTGAGCGTTCGTACAGCACCTCCCGGTACCAGTCCGGGTTATTCGTCGCCGCCTTAACTTTATCATTAACCTCCAGAATGCCTTGAACCGTCCAGTCTTCAAAGCCGTACAGGTCCTTCATGGCCGTCCGGAACATGTTCGCGTAGGTGGTGTTGTTCGCGCGCTGCCAGTACTGCAGGAAGGTGGCCGCTTTCTCTTCGTCACTGCGCAGCCGGCCGCTTAAAGCCCCGCGCTGCATCCCCGCCGTAATGAAGTCGGAATCCAGGTAATGCATCAGGGAGAAAAAATCCTGCTGCTCTCTTTGTCTGATCTGCGGAGTCGCCAAATGCTCGTGTCCGTCGATGATCCGTAGTTCGCTGATATAATCATGTATGCTGCTCATCGGGCCTTTCTCCTTCCAAAAATGGAGCGGCTGCTCCTCTTCTCATCCGAACAGCAGCCGCGTCTATTTATCTGTCGTTTCTGCCCCTGACCGGGCAATCAGTCCACATTCAGCTCAGGGAAAGCGTTCTTCACTTCTTTTTTGAAATCGGTCACGACATCGTCGTAGCTGCGGTTGTTGGTGACGCCGTCGCCTGCGACTTTTCTCCACTTGCTCATGATGTCTTCGCCGTATTTATCCGCCTTCGTTGCCGGAATCTTCACGACGGTTTCGTAATAAGGCTTGAGGACATTTTCGTCGCCGAACAACGGAGATTTGTACGTATCCAGGTTGGCTTCGTACACTTTGCCGTTGCCCGGCATGTTGCCCGTTTTCTCCAGGTTGTGCTGCTGCCATTCCTCGCCAGCGATGTATTTGATGAACTCATACGCCAGATCCTTGTTCTTGGACTTCTCGTAGATGCCGCGGTACGTTCCGCCCGAGTAGAAGCCTTCCGGCGTTTTGGCTACGCCGTACTTGCCTTTGGCCTTGTCGTCCTTGTTGTCGACCATAAACCCGGCCCATGCCGGCATCGAAGTCAGCACGACGCTTCCGTCGTTGAGCGCGTTAC
The DNA here is from genome assembly GCF_040546645.1 of Paenibacillus sp. OAE614. Classification (NCBI taxonomy): domain Bacteria; kingdom Bacillati; phylum Bacillota; class Bacilli; order Caryophanales; family Paenibacillaceae; genus Paenibacillus; species Paenibacillus sp. OAE614. The sequence goes on from NZ_JBEPOD010000001.1 coordinate 5,630,225, forward strand.
CCCAGCCCGCCGACATGAATGGGAGCTTGGCGTCCACGTTGTTCTTGCGGATATCCAGCTGCGTCTGATAGACCGTCTGCCATTTCGGATCGATGTTCAGCTTGCCGTCCTTCACCCAAGGCTGGGTGTTGTAGGCTTCAATGTCGAACAGGTCGCCGGCGTTTTGGATCAGATGCACTTTGCCGCCGCTGTCCGCTGCCACCTTTTTGCCGAGCTCAACGATTTTGTCCCACGAGCTGACCATATCGCTGACTTTGTCGGGATCATCCGTGCCGAGGTACTTCTTGGCCGTATCGCGCAGATACCAGAAGCCGCCCGGAGAAGAGTGGTCGGAAATCGCCCGCAGCTTGCCGTCCTGGGAGCGTCCCAGCTCCTGAACATAAGGGATGTAATCTTTCACCAGATCCTCGGCGCCCATCGCCGACAGGTCCGTCAAAAACTTCGAATCGATGAATTTGCCGATATACCCGCGCTCCAGGTCGAAAATATCAGGAACGTCGCGGCCGGACTGCAGCGCGGTCAGCAGCTTCGTCTGGTATTGGTCGCCCGGGAACATTTTGACGTCTACGGTGACGCCGGGATTTTTCGCCTGAAACTGGTCGGCCATATCCTTCACCTGGTCAAAGAACGTCCAGATGACCAAGTGGCCCTTGAGCTCGCCGGATTCAGCGGCTTTGCCCGAGTCGTCTCCGCTTGCCGTACTGCCGCTGTCCGAAGCCTTGCTTCCGCATCCGGCCAGCATGCTGCCGACCAGCAGGACGGACAGCACCATCATCAGCCATTTCTTCGTTTTCAAAACCGATCTCCCCTTTGGTCGTGATTGAAGTACATGCGTGACATTTGTCCGCAGCTTGTAGAACGCTTTCATTTGACTGTGTTATCGTGGCGGTCGCTGCGCCGTTTCCCGGTCATCACCTCTTTCCCTGGAATCTGAGAGTCAAGCTGGCGCGGATAGCCTGCTTCGACCGGTCAGCCTTTGACCGCTCCCGCCGCCACGCCGTCGATAATCCGTTTGGACATAAACGAGAAGAAGACGAGGATCGGCACGACCGCAATCACGATACCTACATACTGCGCGCCAAAGTCTGATGTAAACTGGGACTTCAAGCTCGCGATCATGACCGGCAGCGTCTGCAGGTTGTTGTCGAAGAGGACGATCATCGGCGTGAGAAAATCGTTCCATTTGCCGATAAAAGCGAAGATCCCCAGCGTCGCAAGCCCCGGACTCATAATCGGCAGCACGATCCGGTTAAAAATCTGCCATTCGCCGTACCCGTCCATCCGGCCCGATTCAATGATTTCCGTCGGCACCGAGGAATCCGCGAACTGCCTCATCAGGAAAATCCCGAAGGCGTTGTGGATCGAAGGCAAAATGAGCGGCCAATACGTGTTCAGCATGTTCAGCGAATCCATCAGCTTGAAGAAACCGATGATGCCAAGCTGGCCCGGAATCATCATCGTGCCGAGTACAAACAGGAACAGTACGTTTTTGTACTTAAAGTTGTATTTCGAGAAGCCGTACCCGGCCAGTGCCGCAAAGTACACGTTAATGATCGTCGACGTGACGGTGATCAGGACGGTGTTCCCGAAGCCCCGCCAAATGTTGACCGTGTCCTTCAGCCTCGCATAGTTGTCGAGGAACTGGTCTCCCGGAATAAGCAGCAGCTTGCGCGCGATATCCGAGTTGGCATGGGTGGACGTAATGATCATGCTGTAAAAGGGCAGCAGGCATGTCGCCGCCACGGCGATGAGAAAGAGGTACAGAATGCCTCGGGTAAGTATTTTAGCCATGAAGGTGGACCTCCTTAATCCTTCAGCTTCGACGCTTTGGCCGTAATGGCCGTAAAGAACATGACCACAATGAATATTCCGTAGGCGACCGCCGCCCCGTAGCTGTAATCAAAGTTTTTGAAAGCCGTTTCATATAAATACATGACCATCGTTCTGGAGGAGTTGCCCGGCCCGTCTCCCAGCATGAGCGGCGCATCGAACAGCTGCAGGCCGCCGATGACCGACGTAATGAACACGAACAGGAATACCGGACGCAGCAGCGGCAGCGTAATGTGCATCGCCGTCTGCTTTTTGGTCGCCCCATCCACTTCCGCGGCTTCATACACTTCTCTTGGAATGCCCTGAAGTCCGGCGATAAAGACGATCATGTTAAACCCGAAGTACTGCCAGCAGATGACCCCCGATGCGATAATTCTGGACCACCATGGGCTGTTAAACCAGTTGACCGGATCGTGGATGATCCCCAGGCTCATGAGCAGCTTGTTGATCGTCCCGGTCTGCCAGTCGAACATGAGGGAGAAGATGACCCCCAGCGTGACCGGCGTAATGATGTGAGGAAAGAAATAGACCGCCCGGAAGAAATGCTTGCCCCGGATAAAGCGCTCGTTCAGCACCAGCGCGAGCAGCACCGATAAGATGAGCTGGGGAACGTTGGATAGAATCCAGATAATCAGCGTGTTACCTATCGTTTGATAAAAGAAGCTGTCGTGCAGCAGCCGCGAATAATTCGCCAGCCCCACATAGACGGGATCCGAAAATCCGTCCCATTTCATGAAGCTGAGGTAGAGCGTGTACAGAATCGGCATCAGTCCGAATACGGCAAAGCCGATGAAGAAAGGCGCCACAAAGATGTAACCGTAAAATGACCTGTTGATCTTGGAGCCCATCGTATTCACCCCTTTTTACACTTTACTTGGTTCCGCAAGAGTCCCGGACGATGAGCTTCGGCTTCAGCAGATGGATCGCTTCCTCACTCTTGTCCTGGACGCCTTCGATTTGCTGAAACAATCCTTCCGCCGCTTTTCGGCCGATGGCTTCAAAGGGCTGGCGCACCGTCGTCAGCGACGGGTACACCCATTCCGAGATCGAAATGTCGTCATACCCGACGACCGACATCTGCTTGGGCACGTTCAGCCCGTGCTCCTGGATCGCCCGCAGCGCCCCGGTTGCCGCTTCGTCGTTGGAACCGATAACGGCCGAGAAGCCTTTGCGCTCCAGCAGCTGCTGCATGGCCTGATATCCGCCTTGGCTGCTCCAGTCCGACTCCACTACCCATTCCGGACGGTAGGTTAACCCAAGCGTTTCCATCGCCTGCAAATATCCGTTAAAACGGTGCTGGTTCGCTGCGGCATGCTGCGGTCCGGAAATGTATGCGATCTCCTGGTGGCCCAGGCTGTGCAAGTATCCGACGATATCGTAGACCCCCGCCGCATTGTCCACGTCGACCGCGAAGATGCCGTCCTTGCCGCCGTGATCCCCGATCAGCGCGATCGGATACTGCGAATCCCTGATTCTCTCCAGGTCTTCGTCTTTGCGCTTTTGGAAGCTCACCAGGATAACTCCGTCGACCTGCCCTTCGTACAGAAGGTTGAGAAAGGATATTTCTTCGGCATAGTTGGAAGTCCAGCTCAAGAAGGTGCAATTGTATCCCTTCAGATTGGCTACTCCCTCAATGCCCCGGATGATACCGGAATAGAAAATATTCGAAATGTTGTCGACGACGACCGCGATGCTGTTCGTCCGGTCAAGCACCAGCCTGCGGGCGTTGGCGTTGCGGTGGAAATTCAGCTCCTTGATGGCTTTATCCAGCGCTTCCTGCGTTGCTTTTTTAACCTGCTGCCCGTTCAGGTAACGGGACACGGTGCTTTTGCTTGTTCCTGCCAATCTGGCGACATCGTGAATGGTTGGACCCACTGTTATCACTCTCTCCATGTATCGTTTCCCATGTTTCGGCCCCTTCACTTGCCTATCCCGCTGATGCGGAATCGATGGCAAGATACAGCACGAATACCATTTTTGGGAACGTTCCCATTTTACCAGACAGCCTAGGTCCGAGAAAAGGACTTGTTTGGCGGGAGCTGCCATTTCTTTACCGGGAGAATTCACGGCACAAGCGGTTGGTTGTCTGTCCCCCGACTTAGAGCTATCCAATCAGCCTCTTATGAGGTTCCCGTCTTGAAAAAGGTTCCGTCACGGTCCTCCAATCATCCGCCGCCAGCTTCATTTTGGGAACGTTCCCAAAATGAAGGAAATGCCTCTCCCAGCTTTGCTTCATCAGAGTTCATGTGTACGGGAAAGGATCTCACAGGAAGCCGAATAACCGGATCAAAACCGATGAAAATTTTGGGAACGTTCCCGTTTTGGTGCAACAACTTGATTAAGATGGGTCTATAATAGCGCTTCCAGGATGGGGTGTCAACGGGTATTTCAAAAATAAAAAATAACCATTTTATGGATAGCGGCTTATCTTTCTCCCTCCCCACGATTTTTTCCTAAATGAATGACATTTGCCCAAGAAGCTGAATAGGGTGAAGAAAAGCCTATATTTGCGAAGGGAGATACACCAAGGATGTATTACTATACGTGGGACTATCGGGCCCCGGCCTCATCCATCGCCGATCTCGAGAAAGCCATTAATGGCGAATACTCCGCCATCGCCTGCTATGAACGGCTTGCGGGTGCGGCGCCAAGCGAAGAAGAACGCACACAGATCATGGAGATCCGTAAAGACGAAATCAGACACTATCAAACGTTTGCCGGGCTGTACACGTCCATGACAGGAAGACAGCCGGCACCTGTCATCAATGAGCCCTGCCCCTCCGTCTACCGGGATGGCCTCCACTTTGCCTTCAAGGACGAACAGAACACGGTGGACTTCTACCATGAAGCCGCCGACCGGGCATCCGATCCGGCCGTGAAGCAGGCCTTCCTTAGGGCAGCCGCCGATGAGCAGAACCATGCCGTTTGGTTTCTGTACTTTCTTACAAAGCAGGCCAGGGAATAACCCCTGGCTATTAATTTTTGGGAAACTGTCTTCCGTTCACCAGGCAATAGCCCGCCGTTCCCGGAAATATCCACCGCTGGGGCCGTCCTCTCCCGCAGTGGCCAGCCACACGGCCGTATCGGCCCCCTCCGCCACCGAGTGCGGAGCGTCCGACCCGCCCATATCGGTCCGCACTCTGCCGGGGCAGACTGCATTCGTTTGAATGCAGTCTGCCGCGGTTTCCTGGTCCACCAGCACCGTCAGCGCATTCAGCATGGTTTTGGAAATCCGGTAAGCGGAGGAAGAACCCTTAAGCCCGAGGAGACCCTGCATCACCTCAAAGGAACCGAGACCGGACGACATGTTGACGATCCGCCCGTACCCTTGCTCCTTCATCAGCGGCACCACCGCCTGGATCATGCGCAGCGCGCCGAAGAAGTTGGTCTCCAGCGTTTCTTTCATCACATCCTCCCCCACTTCCAGGATGGATACGCCCCGATCCAGAATGATGCCCGCGTTGTTAACGAGGACGTCCAGCCTGCCGTGCCCCTGCCGGATTCGATCCATCATCGCATCAATGCTTCCCGGATCTTGCAGATCCACTGCCTGGACCTCCAGCTCTAGCCCTTCCGAGCGCAGTTCGGATACGGCTTGCCATCCCTTCTCTTCGCTCCTGCAGCCGATGATCACATGCAGCCCTTTGTGCGCCAACTGTCTGGCGATTTCTTTGCCGATACCGCGATTCCCGCCAGTAACCAGCGCTACCCGCTTGCTGCCCATCAGTGATCGCCTCCTTCCTTCAGTTGAAGTCTCCAAGCGGTTAGGCATTCCCGCAAATGGTCTTCCGCTTTTCGAAGCGTGTCGATCCGCTCCCCAATCTCCGCCAGCTTGGCTTCCCCCACCCGGATTGCTCCGGGCAAGCATTCCCGCCGAACCTCCTCCGATCCGGCGCACGGATAGGCATCGCTGATTTCTTTGGCGCTTAGTCCAAGGCTGAAGTACAGCTGGATGATCCGGACGCGCTCAACATCGGACAAGCTGTACTCCCGGTATCCGTTATCCAGCCGGACGGGATGAAGCAGCTCCTTCTCCTCGTAATACCGCAGTGAGCGCAGGCTTACGCCCGTCGCGCGGGACAGCTCGCTGATATGCATCATCGTCACTCCTTTCATCTGCCTTGCAGCCATCTGTTAAAGCAAGTGTAAACCCTCACATCATGTGAAGGTCAAGCGATGTTTTGCGGGTAGATTTATCATTCACTCCGATCGATGGGCTGTCCGGTAAATTTCCTGGTAAGTGCACTGGAAAACGGGGCTGGTCAAGGCCATGACCTCTGTCTGTGTGAGGGGCTGGTTAAGATGAAATGAAGTCATACCTTATCGTTTTTTTGACGTCTATATATAGGAATATCTAAACAGGAGGGACGAATGATGAAGAAAATTACCATGGCCTCGATTTCATTTCTCTGTGCAGCAGCTTTCATGCTGCCGGATCACAGCATCGGTACAGCAGCAGCCAGAACCCATAGTGGAACTCATGTCATCATCAATAATCAAGATCTGGCATCAAAAGATGTCCTTATAAAAAACAACCAAATATTTATTAGCTTCACTGAAGCTAAAGCGTTAGATAATCTAACCTTCCAATGGAATCATGCTGCAAAACAAGTGACCGCAAAAGGCAAGGATACCCGTCTATTGCTCACCATCAACAAAACAACCGCCCTGAAAAACGGAAAAGCTGTGAAGTTGAACACGGCTCCGTTTATCTATGATGGAAAAACGATGATCCCCCTGCGATTTGTCACTGAAACCATGGGCGGCTCTGTTACCTGGAATCCATCCACTCAGACAGCATACATCGCAAAGGCAAGCTCATATTTGACCAGCGATCTCATGAGTGATGAGTTAAGCGTTGCAAGGAATGCAGCGATCAATCTTCCAAGAGTGTCACTGCTGCCTAAAATAAATACTCCCACTTACGAGACTTCAAGTATCCAGTATTATTTTCCCAAAAAAGTGCACGATCAATTTTTCGAAACAAACAACAATGCCATCAGTTATTTTGAAATTTCTGGTCATACCGCTTATTTGAAATGGCAAGGTCTAGTCACCAATACAGCAAGTACTCAAAAGCGGCTGTATTTTATTTACGGAACGATAACCAACGAAATTGGAACACGGCCTTCAGTTAAAGACTCCACATTCGCCGCCTTCCGTTGGATGCCGCATATCGGATCGATCGGCTATAGCTTGATTCATAAGGACAATTGGAACGATGTTGTGTTCAAGGAAACGGAAGTGGACCCAAATAACGCAAAACCAAACTATATTATTGTTCAGATTCCTGAAGAAGAATAGAAACTGGCCTAGTTACCCGGTGGATCGAAATGTTGGACTGATCAGGCAGGATCTCCCTTCCGGAGAATCGAATTTATCGTTAACGGGAGGCGAGGAACATGGCAGTTTATAGACCGGACAGTGCGAAGACACCGGACAAAATTCGCATTATCGGCTCGGTCGGCAGCGGCAAATCGACTTTGGCAAGAGCGTTGTCCGACCAATTGGGCATCCCTTATTATGAATTGGATAATATGGTGTGGAGGCGCACGGACCATGGAGACGTAAAGAACAGCTTCGAGGAAAGAGACCGCATCCTGAACGGCATTCTCGAGCAGGACCGGTGGATTATCGAGGGCGTCCATTATCAGTGGGTGCAGCGGAGCTTCGCGGATGCGGACCTGATCGTTTACGTCGATACGCCAATCTGGGTCCGCAATTACCGCATACTGAAGCGTTTTACCGTGCAAAAGCTGGGGCTTACGCAAGGGAACTACAAGCAGACGTTCAGCATGCTCCGCAAAATGTACCAGTGGAACTACCGGCACTCGAAAAAGGAAAAGCCGGAAATTATGCAGATTGTAGAGCCATACCGCGGAAAGCTGCGGATGATCCGCAATTCGTCTGTACGGCAAGCTTTAATGCCGCCCGAAAAGGCCCGGCCCTAAAGGGATTGAGGTACCCTAGAGGGCCTGAGGGGCCAAAAAAAACTGAAGCTCGTTACTCCTTCACCGGATAGGCCATGACGCTCATCAGCGCGTTCTCGGCCTGCGTAGAATCCAGCCGGCTGTACTGCACAAAAATCGGCGCGCTGCCGGTGACCTCCATGGCATAAGGAACCCCTTTCGGTATGTACTTCCCTTCCACATTCAAATGGGCCGTGCGGATATGATGCGTCCGCTGCCCCCCCACAGTCGCCGTCATGCCCAGAATCGGTTCCCGGTCTTCGAAAAAAGCGTTGACCGTCACCGTCACTTCTTCTCCACTTAAGTTCAGCACGCAAATCGATTCGTGGCTTTCCAGCTGGCCGCTGCTCGTCGGTGGAATGTACCCGTCGGGAATAATCCACTGTAACTGACCTTTGGACATTCGAATCCCTCTTTTCGAAAAAAGTTTTGCCGTGCCTCCTTAGCTAGGCCCATAAGACGGAGACGCGGCTTTTTTCCATTATAAACCTCTCAGGGAAGCGATTACATCCAATATTCCTTTCTTTTTGGTTAAAAAACAGGGCGGCGGTTTGGCGTTACCCCTTTCCATCTCCTCCAATCCCTCCATTTTAGAGGTTTACACATCATATAAACGATTCCCTAGTTGTGACTACACATAAAATACTTCGGTGCTCCGGATTACAGGAGCACCGAAGTTTGGTGCAGGGAGTTTGGGTTTGGAGTTTATAGTTTGGAATTTCAATCAAATCCGAGGTACGGCGACCTGAAGCCCGGCCGGCACCGGCGGCTTCACCTCATCAGGGATCCCTGCCTTGAAGGCAAACCCTTGTGTCTGCTCTGCAAACTCGCCTTTGGCCCGGTCCAAAATGCCGCCCGTATTCAGAAGAAGATCATAAGCGGATAAAGCCATAATCTTCGCCGCATAGTGCATTCCTTTCATGCCGATGGACGAGCCGAAAGCTGCGGTGGCCTGCCAGGTATGTACCTGTACGCCCAGCGGCGAGCAGGTCGTCATAATTTGCCCCATTGGAGTGATCCAGGACACATCACCGATGTCTGACGACCCGCCTACGCTGACGCCGAAGGCCTGCTTCAGGTTCAGGAAGCCTGTCGGTAGGACGGTTCCTTCCGGCATCAGTGAAGCCTCCATGCTCTTTGCACTGAGAACATCCGAGTGGATACTGCTGAGCAGCCGCCGTGCAAAATCCTCCTCCTCGGGCGTAAACTCGAGCGGACCAGTGAACTCGGCCTGGGCATGCATCAGGTCATTTAGCGCCGCATTCGGCAGCGTATCGTAGCATCCGGCCGTGATTTTCCAGGTAACGCTTGTTTCGCTCATCATTGCCGCGCCTTGAGCAATCTTCAACAGCCGCTCGAACAGGTGATCCACCGCTTTGCGGTCCTTACTGCGCAGGAAGTAATAGACGCTCGCCCGATCCGGAACGATATTCGGCGCCTGTCCGCCATTCGTGATTTGGTACTGAATTCGGCTGCCGTCAGGCACATGCTCGCGCAAGTAATTGGCACCGACGTTCATCAGCTCTACCGCGTCCAAAGCGCTGCGGCCCAGATGCGGGGCCGCTCCGGCATGGGCCGTGCGGCCGGAGAAGAAGAATTCCACGCCGGTCAGCGCCTGCATGCTGTGGTTGGCGGTCATATTGACGCTGCCCGGATGCCAGGTGAGCACACAGTCTAGATCGTCGAAGACGCCTTCGCGCGCCATGAACGTCTTGCCGGAGAGCAACTCTTCTGCCGGGCAGCCATAATAACGGATCGTTCCAGGTATCCCCTCGCTCTCCATCAGCCTCTTTAAGGCTAGAACCGCCTCGACGCCTGCGGTGCCGAGCAGATTGTGCCCGCAGCCATGTCCTGGACCGCCCGCCACAACCGGGTCATATACCGGGCTCACCTGCTGCGACAAGCCGGGCAGCGCGTCAAATTCGCCGAGAATGCCGATGATCGGGCTACCTTTACCGAATTCGGCGATAAAAGCGGAGGGAACCTCCCCGATACTGGTTAGAATCCGGAATCCTTCCTTCCCCAGCAGCTCCTGCTGCAAGGAAGAGGCAAAAGATTCGGTATAGCCGACTTCCGGGCGATCCCAGATGTCCTTGGCCATGCGGGCGAACCGCTCGGCATCGGCACTCAGCATTTGTAGCAATACGGATTTACTCATCTCAAAATCACTCCCACTCTTCTCGTTTAGATTTCACGTTCTTGAAACGGTTATTACAGATTCACACAGGTTCCGCAGGGACAGCCGCTGCCGGTGGGTCGATCAACGTTTCCTTCGGCTGGTTCAGTTTCGGAATGGTAAGCGAGACCACGGCAGCCATCAGGCAGGATCCGGTCAAGAACAGAAATGCCGAGTTGAACGAACCGCCGCTCGCAGAGATCAAGAGCCCCATGATGGTCGGAGAGACGATTCCCGCCGCCTGTCCGCCGAAATTGAGCATACCGAAGGACGAGGCCACCACCCGCTGCTTCATCAGTCTATGCGGCAGCGTAAACACAAAAGACAGCGTGAACGAGCCGAACATCGTCGCCAGGCTCATCAAAGTCATCACCTGCAATAGGCTGACCGCCTGGGTAATCAAAAACAAGGAGATGGCATAACACGCTAGGCAGCAGGTTACGGCGTATTTGGCTTTTGCACCGATTCGGTCGAGAATCCGCCCGCTTACGAGCATGCCCAGCACGCCGATCAGTCCGGGAATGACGCTGATCAGTCCGGCCGACTTCAAGTCAATCCCCTGCGCTTCCATCAGGTAGGTCGGCATCCACGAGGATAAGCCCCAGCTGGCAATATTGGCGAAAAAGAACAGCAGCATCACTTTCCAGAGGGTGGTGTTGCGAAGCAGCTCCTTGTACACGCCCTTGTCCGCTTTAGAGGCGGTAGGAGCGTCCTGGGTAACGGCAGCCCGGCGGGTTATCAGCAGAAACCAGGCCACGATGATGACGCCGAGGAACGAGATGGCGAGGAACGTATGGCGCCATCCGAGCCATAGGAGAAACGGAGTGCACACGATGGGGGCTATGGCGCCGCCCAGCGCGTTGGACGACATCATCGTCGCCTGGGCTTTCGTCCGCTTCGCTCTGGCAAAATAATCGGAGACGGCCTTCGTGCTCGCGGCAGGATACGCGCCCTCCCCGATGCCGAACAGAAAGCGGATGAGCAGAAGCGAGGTCAGGGACCAGGCGGCGCCGGTCAGCCCGGTGAAGACGGACCACATCAGCACCGCGAACACGATGACTTTTCGGGAGCCGAACCTGTCCCCAAGCCAGCCGCCGGGAATTTGCATCAGCGCATAGCCGACGAAGAAGCTGCTGAGCACCACCCCGAGCGCCGAGGCTTCCAGCTTCATGTCCAAGCCAATCTGACTCAGGGCGAGGCTGACGACGGTCCGGTCAATGTAGGAAACGATCCAGGCGGCATACAAGGCGGCCAATATCCAACGACTGCGCGCTTCTCTCGATAATGATTCCTTCACCTATATCACGCTCCCATTCATTGTGTTAAGAATACTAACATTTTATAATGGGAGGTAACGAAAATCATTGGGGATACCCCCAATCTTCCTGGCATTTCATTGGACTTTTATCTATTCAGATCCTGCCGCTGTCGATATCGATGAAGAATCTGACGAATTTGCGTTATGTAATATAACATTAAAATGGGAGGTATTAATTTGAAGCTGCTCAGCCTTGATCCTTATATGAAGCTCGTATTCGGAGATGCCTGTTACGGAATTTGGATGTTTGAGGAGAAAAACGAGCAGTTATTCCGCTGGAAAGGGACGGAAGACGCCGAGCAGCTGCTGGAGCGGTACACCTCATCCTATGGCTTGCCGGAGCGGCCGAGCCCCGGACATATCGAGCATTACTCGGCTTCGCTGAACGGAAGACAGGTTCAATCTATGATCTACGCGCCTGGAAGCCTGCTGGAGGGGCAGACTCTCCTTCTGCTCGTCGACTGCCCCAAGCCCCCTTCCCTGCCTGAAAAGGAGAGGATTCTGGCACAGCTGTGGTTGCTGCTGTTGGAGGAAGTCGTCGACAAGCAAAAACAGGACCATGAGCGCTGGCTTGAGGGCCTTCGCGCGCTGACCTCCTCGTTGGATCTTGGCGAGCTGCTGCTAGGAATCATGCAAAACGCTCTGAAGGTGATACCTTCGGCGGACTGCGGGTTCTTTATGATGTTCGATAAGAAAGAAGGGCGGCTGCTGCCGAAGGCGAGCATCGGCATCAAGGACGACATTTACCAATTCCGGATCATGCACAGCGAAGGCATAACGGGCAAGGTCTTCAGCAGCGGCCAAGGCCGGATTTACAATTCCCGGACCGCAATGGATGCGATGGAGGATATTCCCCTGGAGAATATGAACAGCCTGGTCTCGGCGTTCGGAGGCTCGATGGTGAGGGCGAGGGCCGTCATGGCCGTGCCGGTCACAATGAACAAAGACAAAATTGGCGTTATGCTCATCCACCAGCTGAACGAGGGCAAGCGGCCCTTCAGCGAGCAGGACCTGCACCAGCTCCAGGGCTTTGCGGACCAAGCGGCCATCGCCATCGCCAATGCGCGTCTGTATTCGGAGCTCCGTGAAAGTAACCGTTACCTTGTGAAGCGCAGCGAAATCCACCATATCTTTACGAAGCTCTCCGCCCGCCAGGAAAATGTCGAAACCGTCGCGGTCAAAATGGGCGAGATGCTCGGACTCCCCGTCGTCTTTGCCGACGTACTAGTAGGCAGCTTACATCCGCCCCAGCCTGAGGGCCACGAACTCGCTTCGCTGGACATGTACCAGACGTTCGCAACCGGCATAAGTCCGGTGACGGTCCAGGGCCCCTCCTCCGGCGCAGGTTATTATTTGTATCCTGTCGTGAACGGAGACATTCTGCTCGGCACCTTTCTCCTTCCGCTGTACCGGCCGCTGGAGCCGATCGATCACGTTGTACTTGAACAGGGCGGGATGGCTGTCGCGCTGCAGCTGATGACCAAGCATTCGGCCACCGAAATGTACTACAAGCGGAGCCATGAATTTTTCCATGAACTCATTTCGTTCCGAGAACCGGAACGGGTCGAGTCCAAATTAAAGAATTTCGGGCTTCCAAGGGGCGTGCCGTTGTTCGTCAGCGTGCTGCATCTGCTGGGAGAACATGAGGACTTAAAGCAGCGGGACATGCACTTGCGGAGACTGATAGCGTGCCTTGAGAAGGAATTGGCCGGAACGCAAAGGCTGCTGTTCGGCTCGCATGACAAGGTGACGATTATATCAGCGGCCCGTCATCCGAGAAAACGGGAGCAGATCGTATCGAGCATGAAGACGGCGGTCGAGCGATGGTCCCGCTTTACGTCCAAGTCGGTCAGCGGGGGAATCGGCGGGCTGTACGACGGTCTTCAGCAGGTGGCGCGAAGCAACGGCGAAGCGACGGATGCCCTCTCCTTTCTCCTCCGGCGAGGCAAGACCGGTTTGACCCGGTACGAGGAGATCGGGGTCAACCAACTTTTCCTGAATCAAGAGCCTGCCAAGATCGAAAACTACATCCACGGCATACTGTCCCCGCTCCGGTCTGGCCAGGTGCAGCAGGGCGAAGAATTGGAGCGGACACTGAAAGCCTACCTGGCCATGAACCGTTCGCCTTCTGCCACGGCGGAGCGGCTGCACATCCATATCAATACGCTGTACCACCGACTACGAAAAATCGAGGAACTGCTGGGCGTGGACATGAACGATTCCGACGATTGGCTCAAAGTCTGCCTGGCCTGCCATCTCAGCGAGACCTATTAGCGGCGCTCTGCTAAGCCAGTCGCTTCACTCTACGGCCGCCTGCTCCACCTGCCGCTTCGCCAGCGGCTTGCGGACGAACGCCAGAAAGATCAGCGCCGATACGGCGACGGACCCTGCGCAGACGCCGAACAGCGTATTGTACCCCGTATACTGCGATACCCAGCCCAGCAGGATGGAACCCAGGCCGATGCCGAGATCAAAGGCGGTCATGTACGAAGCGCTGGCCGCTCCCCGCCGCTCCGGATCGGCAAGCCGCAGGTTCACCGCCTGCATGGCCGGCTGAGCCGAGCCGAAGCCGATGCCGTACAGCACGGCGGCGGTGATGACGCCGGCAAGCCCGCCGGCGAAGGCAAGGACGAGCAGCCCCGCCGCCGTAACGGCCAGCGCCGGCACGATCACGTAAGCTTCGCCGAGCCGGTCGGCCAGCTTGCCGGCCACCGGCCGCGCCAGCGTCAGCGCCAGGGCGTAGACGAGAAAGAAGGTGCCGGCGTTCACCCGGACCGATTCGGCAAAGAGCGGCAGAAACGTCGTGATCCCGCCGTAAGCCGCCGACAGGAAAAACAGCGACGAGGTGACGGGAAGCACCGATTTTTCGAAAAAGACGATTTTCCGCCGCTCCGCCTTGACCTGAAACGGAATCCGGGTCAGAAAGACCAGAATGAAGGCCGCGGCGGACAAGCCGGTCGCCAGCAGGAACAAATGGTGGAATGAGCCGCTCTGCTGCACCCAGGTCCCGAGCATCGGTCCGACCGCCATGGCGATCGTCATCGCCAGGCCAAACCAGCCCATGCCTTCACCGCGGCGCTGGGCGGGAATGATGTCGGTAACCGACGTGCTCACCGCCGTGGTAGAGAGCGCCCAGCTGGCTCCATGAAGAATCCGCAGTCCGAGAAGAACGGCGATCCCGCCAACCCAGTCATACAGATACATGGATAATACGAAGAAGAGCAATCCCCAAATCATAAAGGGCCTTCGGCCGTAACGGTCGAGCAGCCCGCCGACAATGGGACGAAACAGGACGGCGCTCAGCGTGAACACGCCGGTCACGAGCCCGACTTGAGATTCGTCCCCGCCCATTTCCTTGATAAAGAGCGGCATCGTCGGCAGCAGCAGATAAAACCCGGTGAACAGCACCAGCATGCCGGCCGTGATTTGAATAAAAGACCTCGTCCAGAGCCTTTCCATGGATGAATTCCTCCCTAACCATAAATTAAAGTGGTTTCATGCGCTCCAAATCTTCTGGAATCATAGTGCTGGTTCAATCCCTGTGGCGATATTCCTGATCGTCATCTTTCACGACATTCCCGTCAACCTTCCTCGGCCTGGATCCGCTCGATCTCTGCCGTGATCCAGGCTTCATCCGCCTCCCCCAGCCGTTTGCGGTAATCAAACATCCGGAGCAGCTGGTTCCGCTGCTTGGCGGGTTCCGGCTGCTGCGATTGCAGGTACGCCTCAAACCGGGACACATACTCCCGGCTTCTTCGGATGATCTGCAGGTAATCCTCCAGACAGGCCAGGCGGACCTCCTTGGTCACGTAGCCGAAATACACCATTTTAAACCGGAAAATCAGCGCGGCTTCTGCTTCCGGGTTCGGCTCAAGCGTCTCCTTCATCAGCTCTTCAAAACGCTGCCGGCCGGCATCGGTAATCGCGTATATTTTCCGGGTTCGCCCGCCCTTCGTCTCTTCTTCGATCCCCAGATGAATCCACCCGGCCTCCGTCATCCGTGACAAAAGCGGGTACAGCGTACCGGAACTAATCTTACGGCCAAGCCCCACCGCATTATTCAAGACGTCCTGGAGCATATATCCGTGCTTCTCACCTGTCATCAGCTCGCCCAGAACGAACAATTCGTACACCTCTCTCACCTCCGTTAAATATGTCGTTTCGATATATATTATATGTCGAATCGACATATTTACAAGCCCCTATTTTGAAAAGTTTCCCACCTTTTTTACACAGAAAAAGGCGGTCTCTGCAGAGGACCCCATATTAGGCTTCGGTCTAATAAACATGCAAAATCACGACATCAGGCCATCCCAACACCGATAAACCAGAGGTTTTAGAATCGCCCCCGGGCCTGGTTCTATGCACCTCCCGTCTGTTGACAGCGTTTCCAAAGCGATGACATAATGTTGTACAAAAATCCCGCCTAGGCGGGCGGAGGGAGTAGCCGTGCAGACTTGGAAGAGCCGTTTCAGGCATATGAAAATCAAGAACAAGCTGTCCATCCTGATCGCATTTATCGTTGCCATGACCTTTGCCTTTGCCCTCATTGTGCAGCAGTACGCCTTCTCGGTGTACGACGAGCAGCTGTACGTGAAGTCCTCCCGCGTGCTGTACCTGTCGTCTTCTGCGATCGAAAAAGAGCTCGAACGCCTCGAGCAGCTGTCCTTCAACATCATCACCGACACGCAGATCCAGTCCCAGCTCAAATCCATCGCCCAAAGCGACTCCGATTACGATCGCCTGACCCTGCGCAAGCACATGGTTGACAGGCTCCTCACCTATGTCGGGTCCGAGCCCTCCCTCTACTCGATCCACATGGTCGATGCGGCCGGGGCACAGCAGGATGTAGGCAGCCTGGTTCCCATCCAGGCCGGAAAGCGGGACGTGATCCTCAGGCTGGCGGACAACGCCGAAGGCCAGGCGCGCTGGACCTTCCCCGACGCATCCGATCCGGCCCTGATCCTGGCCCGTCAAGTCCGTTCCTACTCGGGCACCATGTTCGACCTGCAGGATATCGGCACCATTTTCATGCGGATCAACATGGAGCGGATCGTGCACGAGCTTGGCGCGGGGGAAGGCGACCTCATCGTGACCTCCGGGCCGGACGTCATTTATCCTTCGCAGCCGCATTTCGATCCCGCCCTCATCCAGAGCTCCATCACTGCCGAGACCGGATATTTTATCAAGGAGATTCAGGGAAAAACGTACTTTGTCGCCTACAACCGTTCCTCCGCCACCGGGTGGACCTATCTGAACGTGACCCCGTTCAACCAAATTTTCCGGCAGATCGTCCTGATCAAGGAAATCGTTATCGGTGTCTTCATTCTGATATTTGCCTTCGCCATTCTGTGGGGCATCCGCTTCTCCCGGGGGCTGACCCGCCCGATCGAGAATCTGATCGCCCGCATGAAGCTCGCAGAGAAGGGGAACTTCGCCGAAGCGAACATTCTTGCCGGCGACCAGGAGCCGCCCGCGATGGACGAACTCGGCCTGCTGCACCGGACGTTCCGCCTTATGGTGGAGAGGATCAACGATCTGATCACTGAAAATTACGCCAGCCGCCTCCTGATCAAGGAGACCGAGTTCAAGGCGCTGCAGGCGCAGATCAACCCGCATTTTCTGTACAACACGCTGGAGTCCATCAACTGGATGGCCAAAATCAACAAACAGACGCAAATTTCGCAAATGGTGCAGGCGCTAGCGTTTCTGCTCCGCAATTCGGTCAGCCTGAAGGAGCCGATCCTGACGCTGAAGGAGGAGCTGGAAATGGTGCAGCATTACATCACGATCCAGAAATTCCGGTTTGAAGAACGCCTGTCCTTCCACATGGACGTTCCCGAACGGGAGCACTTCCGGAAAATTCCGAAGCTGACGCTCCAGCCCCTGCTCGAAAACGCGATTCATTATGCCCTGGAGCCTTCCGTCGGCACGTGCACCATTTCCTTGACCAGCCGGGAGGAAGCGGACGTGTTTATCCTCATCGTCGAAGACGACGGTCCGGGCATGGCGTCAGATACACTCGAGCTGCTGCGGGAAGGCAGGCTGACCACGGCGGGGAACGGCATCGGCCTGCTTAACATCGACGAGCGAATCCGCTTTGCGTTCGGCGAGAATTACGGACTTTTCATCGACAGCATCCCCGGTCAGGGGACCCGCATTCATATCAGGTTACCGAAAGAAACGGAGGGATCCTAACATGTATAAAGTGCTTTTGGTGGATGACGAACGCATCATATTGGACGGCATTTCGCAAATGGTCGACTGGCAGGCCTTCGGGACAGAGCTGATGGGAACGGCCCAGAACGGATTGCAGGCTTACGACCTGATCGCAGCTGATCCGCCGGACATCGTCATCAGCGACATCCGGATGCCCGGACTCGACGGGCTTGGGCTGGTCGCCCAAACCTATGCCACCCACCCGAACGTCAAATTTGTGCTGCTGTCCGGATTCGGGGAGTTCGAGTACGCCAACCGGGCCATGCAGTACGGGGTCAAGCACTACCTGCTCAAGCCGACCGACGAAACCAAAATCGCCGAGGCGCTGAAGGAAGTGACGGCCGAGCTGGATCAGGAACGCCAGCGGGAAGCTTTTACCCTGGACATGAAGCAGCGCTTTGAAAAGGTCATCCCCCATGTCAAAGAGCAGGTCCTCCGGGAGTTCGTCACCAATAAAACCTACGGGCGGCGCGATCTCGAGGAATACCGCAGCCTGCTTCCCTGCGACTTCGGGCGCCCCGTCCGGCTGCTGCTCTGCCACATTGAGGGCGAAGCCGATTACGAGCACCAATTTGCCGTCAAAAATATCGCCGAGGACCTGCTGCAAACGACGCTGATGAGCACGACGCTGGGCGACCACGCGCTGATCCTCATTTCCGATCCGGAGGATCAGGAGCTGCTACACAGCCGGCTGCAGGACATCCGCCGCACCTTCCGGCTGTATTACAAAATGAACGTGACCGTCGCCGTCAGCGATCCCGGTCCGATCACGTCTGCGCGGAAGCTGTACCGCGAAACGCTGCAGTGTCTGAACTACCGCTTCTATCTGGACGAGAGCGGGATCATTACACGGAAGGACACGTTTGTGCCCGACGGCGGCGTCAGCGAGTTTGCCTTTGACGAAGAGCGCCTGATGCTGCCCGTGCGCTCGGGTGACCGCGAGGAGGCCTCGCTCGCACTGGCCGAGTTCATCGCCGATCTCAAACGGGCCCAGCTCAGCATCGAAATGACGAAGTCGTACGCGATTTCGATGTATGCCGCGCTGGTGCGCCTGGACGGACCGGACCGGATGGCGGAGGCCTACAAACGGATCTCCGAGATCGCCGACATGGGCTCGCTGCAGGCGATTCAGTCGTTCCTGGAGGAGACGGTCCGGGACATGACCGGGCGCAACTACGAACGGAATGCGTTCAAATACAACGCCATCGTGCGGAAGGTGATTGACATCGTAGAGGACCAGATCGGCAACGCCTCCCTGTCGCTGAACCTCGTCGCGCACGAAATGCTGTACATGAACGCCGACTATCTAGGCAAGCTGTTCAAAAAGGAGACCGGCGAGAAGTTCTCCAACTACGTCATGCGCATCCGCATCCAGCGGGCGACCGAGCTGATGGCCGAAAATCCCGATGCCAAAATCTTCGAGATGGCCGAGCAGCTCGGCTTCGGCGACAACCCGCAGTATTTCAGCCAGGTGTTCAAAAAACAGATGGGCTGCACGCCGTCGGAGTATATCCGGAAGCTGACGGGCGGCATCTCTGCTTTTTAAACAAACAGGTCGGTTTTTTTCCTTACCCAGATCGCCGCAAGCGTTGATAATTGGAAATGTAAGCAGTATCAGAGAAAGCACACCAATCTACCGTTAATCCTATGGGGGAGGAAATGACATGAGAAAAGCGTTAAGCGCCGTTCTTCTTTTTTCCTTAATCACCGGCCTGATCGGCTGTTCCGCCGGGGGCAGCAGCGACAAATCGGCCAGCGGAGGCGACGCCGCGCCTGCGACGACTACATCGGCCGGCGAGAGCAAAGATCCGGTCAAGCTTCGCATCGCCTGGTGGGGCGGCCAATCCAGACATGATTACACCCTGAAAGTGATCGAAATGTACGAGAAGCAGCATCCAAACGTCACGATCGAGCCCGAATACGCGCCGTTCGACGACTATTGGAAGAAGCTCGCGCCGCAAGCCGTCGCCGGCGGGCTGCCGGACATCATCCAGATGGACATTTCGTATTTGAGCCAGTACGCCAGCCGCAACCAGCTGGCCGACCTGAAGCCGTTTACCGACAGCGGTACGCTGAATGTCGCCGACGTCAGCGAGAACGCCCTGAAGGGCGGCGAGGTCGACGGCAAGCTCGTCGCCATGAACCTCGGAGTCAACGCTCTGCAGACGACCTTCGACGTCGAGACGATGAAGAATAACGGCATTGACATCCCGTCCAAAGACTGGACCTGGGACGATATGGGCAAGCTTGGGGAGCAAGCCAAGGCCAAAGGCTTCCAGATCGGCGGATTCGCCTATCATCACGAGGTGTTCTTCCCGTATTACCTGAGAACGATCGGCCAGAAAATGTACAGCGATGACGGCAAAGCGATCGGCTGTGCCGACGACCAGGCTTTTATCGATTATTTCACGCGATATCAGCAATGGTATGACAAGGGCTACATCCTCTCCCTCGACAAAGAAGCGCAGAAGAAGGGCGTCGCCGAAGAGGACGAAATCGTTCTCGGCCATTCCATCTCCGGCATCGGCTGGTCCAACCAGTTCCTGGCGGTGGCGAATCTGGTCAAGGACCGTCCGCTCGAGCTGAATCCGATGCCGGGTCCGGGCACAAAGGAAGGGCTGTTCCTGAAGCCTTCCATGTACTTCTCTATCGCGGAATCGTCCAAGCAGAAGGAGGAAGCGGCTAAGTTCATCAGCTTCTTCATCAACGATATCGAAGCCAACAAGCTGATCAAGGGCGAACGCGGCGTGCCGGTATCCTCCAAAGTGAAGGATGCGCTGAAGCCGATCCTGACCGAGAACGAAGCGAAAATCTTTGATTATGTCACTTGGGCCGAATCGAACAGCAGCCCTGCTGACCCGCCGAACCCGATCGGATCGGTGGAAGTCGAGAAGCTTCTGAGGGATTTGAGCGAAAAGATTTTGTTCAAGAAAATTCCGATCGACCAGGCGGCGGCGGAGTTCCGCAAAGAGGCCAATGCCATCCTTGCCCGCAGCCAGAAATAACCTTAAGGGGAATCCTCATACTGCCTGAAGGAGCCGGGCCCCGGTCGGGTTCGGCTCCTTCCTTTTGGCTTAGGTGAGAGAACGTGCCCTATAAACTCTCTAGTTCCAGAGGAAAAGCCGGGGTTTCTTCAACGGTGGGCTACTTTCGCTCACAATACCGTACGTATCCAATTTTGTAAGCTTAGGGGTTGACGATAATGAAAAGGCTGCGGGATAACGAGCACCTCACCGGTTACGTGTTCACGTCTCCGTTCGTGCTGGGCTTTCTGATCTTTACGCTGTATCCGGTGCTGTCTTCGCTGTATTATTCCTTCACCGACTACAACCTGATGGAGGCGCCGAACTGGCTCGGTCTGGACAACTACAAGCGAATGTTCATGGAAGACGATAAAATCGGCAAATCGTTTCAGGTCACCTTTACGTATGTGCTGGCCAGCGTGCCGCTCCGTCTGATCTTTGCCCTGTTCGTCGCCATGATCCTGAACGTGGCTACGAAAGCGGTGGGCCTGTACCGTTCGGCCTTCTACCTGCCGTCCCTGATCGGCGGCAGCGTCGCAGTGTCGATCATGTGGCAGCAGATTTTCGGGGATCAGGGGCTGGTGAATTCCTTCCTGAACCTGATCGGCATCCATACCTCGACCTCGTGGATCGGCAATCCGAGCACCGCGCTGTGGACCTTGATCGCCCTGTCCACGTGGCAGTTCGGCTCGTCCATGATCATTTTCCTGGCGGGGCTGAAAAATATACCGAAAGACTACTATGAGGCAGCGGGCGTGGACGGCGCCAATGCCATCCGGCGGTTCTTCAACATCACGCTGCCGATGCTGAGCCCGATCATCCTGTTCAACCTGACGCTGCAGACGATCTCGGCATTTATGACGTTTACGCCGGCCTACATCATTTCCCGCGGGGAAGGCGGTCCGCTCGACCAGACGCTGCTCTATTCACTGTACCTGTACCGCAAGGCGTTCTCGCACTTTGAGATGGGCTACGCTTCGGCACTCGCCTGGGTGATGCTGCTCATCGTCGGGTTCCTGACCCTGCTCATCTTCAAATCCTCGACCCGCTGGGTTCACTACGAGACGAAGGGAGACTAACGGCCATGACCATGTCCACACCCAAGCGCGTTTTGTACCATGTGCTGGTCGGCATCTTCGCCCTGTTCATGATCTATCCGATTCTATGGCTGGCAGCCAGCTCCCTGAAGCCGAACGACGAAATTTTCTCGACCGCCTACAGCCTCATTCCAAGCCGGCTGGAATTCGCCAACTACGTCTCGGGCTTCAAGGGGTTCGGCGGCACGACGTTTGCGACCTTCTTCAAAAATTCGTTTATCATCGTCGTTCTGTCAACGGTCGGCGCCGTCGCCTCATCGGCTCTCGTAGCCTTCGGCCTGGCGCGTACGAAATTTTTTGGCCAGAAATTCTGGTTTGTCGCCATGATGGCCACGATGATGCTGCCGCAGGACGTCGTCATCGTGCCGCAGTACGTCATGTTCGCCAAGTTCGGCTGGCTCTCGTCCTTCAAGCCGCTGATCATCCCGCATTTCTTCGGCACGCCGTTTTTCATCTTTCTGATCATGCAGTTTATCCGCACCATTCCGGGCGAGCTGGACGAAGCGGCGAAAATCGACGGCTGCAGCAAATACGGCGTGTTCTATCGGGTGGTCCTGCCGCTCATCGGACCGGCCTTGATCACCAGCGCGATCTTCTCTTTTTACTGGAGATGGGACGACTTCATCAACCCGCTCATCTATTTGAACAGCCCGGATAAATTCCCGGTCTCCCTTGCGCTGAAGCTGTTCCTCGACGGCGAATCGCTGAACAACTGGGGCGGCATGTTCGCTATGGCCACACTGTCGCTTCTGCCGGTCGTGATTGTGTTTTTCATTTTCCAAAAATACATCGTCGAGGGCATCAGCACCACCGGTCTGAAAGGATAATAATAGTGTTATCCATAAGCATGCCGTCCACGGTGCTCAATATAACGGAAAGACCGGAATTCCTTAAGCAAGGAAATCCGGTCATTTTCATGTTAACTTTCAATTTCTACGATTCCACTCTTCACCATATGATCAATCGTAATGCCTGACAATTCGTTCTCCATCGTCGTTTGGACTTTCGTATAAACACCGTCTAATAAATACGGCATTTTACTTCCTACCGGACAAGTCGGGTTGGTATCCCGATGAATCATAAAAATCTCCTGGTTATCTTCCATCGTAGCTCGGTATACATCCAGCAGCGTGATTTGATCCGCCTTTTGGGCCAGGCTTATCGCGGCATTCGTTCCAAGAGTGGATGTAATAAGACCGGCTTTCGTAAGCTTTCTCATGATTCTTCTAATCACCGCCGGATTGGCGTTTACACTCATGGCAAGCAGTTCGGACGTGGTCCGGCCATTTTTATTAAATTCAAGAAAGCATAAAATATGAACCGCTACAGAGAACTGTTGGCTTCGATTTCCCATTTTTGCAAGGTCCTTCTTTCCGATTAAAGCTTATGTTTAGTGTATTGATTTTTGAAAAGCAAATCAAACCTAAAATAATAAATCAAAGCATCAACTTGACTTCTTAAGGATGAATCGTTATTTTAATATATGTAACAGTAACTGTTACTGATACTATTAATTGGAGTGGATGATATGAATTATCATGTTAACGGCGTCGAACTTCATGTGGAGCAGCAGGGACAAGGAGATATGGCACTTGTGTTTTTGCACTTTTATGGCGGGTCCGCACGAACCTGGACTAAAATGGTTGACGTTCTCAAGGAGAATTACCTTTGTATAACCTATGACCACCGCGGATGGGGAGACTCAGATAAGTCAGCTTCATCTTATACCATTCAGGATCTTGCCGATGACGCACATGCGCTTATTCGAGCGCTTGGCTTGAAGCGTTATGTGCTTGTCGGTCATTCCATGGGCGCTAAAACGGCGCAACTGTTGGCTTCACGTCATCCGGTCGGTTTAGAAGCTTTGGTCTTAGTTGCACCATCTCCCCCGACACCTCAAGATATGCCGCAAGACATGAGAAATGCCATGGTTCATTTTTATGATTCGCGTGAAGGAGCAGAAATCGCTTTGGGCAATATCGCCCTGCTTCCTCTTGAAGAGCATATCCGCGAAATGGTGCTTGAGGATATGCAACGGAGCGCACCTTTAGCCCGTGCGGCATGGCCTGAAGCCGCAATGCTTGAGGATATATCCGCAGAAGTGAACAACATCCATGTTCCCACCCTTGTGCTCGCCGGAGAATCTGACCCGGTTGACCGGTTGGAAACATTAAAAAGCGAGCTGCTGCCGCGCATACCACATGCGGAGCTGCACATTATTCCCCAGACCGGCCACCTTTCTCCCTTAGAAGCACCCGACGATCTCTCCGAAGGAATCTCACACTTTTTGGCCAAGCAGAAATCGGGTAATGGCGAATGATAATGGAAAACGGCAGGTCAGCTGTATGCTGAATCCCTGCCGTTTTTTGCGCTTACACTCCTTGTGACGGAAAAGCGGAGGTTGCGCATTTATCATGCTGTTGTATGGTATGAGGTGCCTCTGCCGAGGCCTGCCGTTTACTTTTTCTCGAACAGACCGAGACGGTTGTTGGGCCGGCCGTTCAACCGGATCCCATCGCCATTCTTGCTGTTCTTGCGCTTGGTACCGTTCAGGCGGTCTGTCAATTCGTTAAACCAGGCTTCGTCATAGGTGGCCAGTGCTATGTCAATCAGGCTTTCGACGTTGTTCTTATCTGCAAGCGGGTTGACCGGCAACGATCTCAGCCAGGATTCACGTACACCGATCACGCGTCCGACTGCTTCCTCGTTGTCGGACTGAACGACGCGTACTCTCGCGATGCCTTTCTGAGCGTCCACCGTCTCAATGTATCCGTGAATAAACTCACCGTCTACCGTCTTCCCTTGGACCCAATCGCTAACTTCGAATCTCATCATTCCACCGCCCATCTTTAAGTATATACAAACTGTAACCAGAAAAATCACAAAATGAATATACTGTAATGATACTAAACACAGTTGGGAATGTCAAATCCGCCAACGACCATTTCGCAAACGACCGATTACATGGATGAGAAGCCACCTGCCGCCATAACCCCCATCTATAGTGTATGCAGCTAGCGGGCGATAGGTTCGTTAACTGCCTTTGGAATGCGACCTTTAAACCTAGTCCGATATACAGCGCTCCTACAACTTTGCCGCTAAGTCGGCCCAAACGACGGATCCATGCCGCCCGCCTGAAAGCCGTCCTTGCAGGCGGACCTGTGGAACACACCGGCCTGATGCACGCTAGCTGCCGATTCCCAACGGATCCAATGTATGAATGAGCTCTCAGTTTTTTAATGAAAAACATCGCCGCGGCTCTGCAGCCATTGCTGGAATTCGGCGGGTGTACCCACATCATCATCCAATACGGCCGAATAAATATCGAAGCTTTTCACTTGATTTCCATATTCAGCCCGCTTTGCCCACTCGGTTTTGATGCTTAAAATAGCAGCAGTCTTGGCAGGAGTAAGGCGTGCGGGCATCGTTTGAATATGCAGCAAATCAGGCTGTTTGTCAGGCTCGTCTACAAACCAGATATCCAGCTCCCACCGGTGGCCGTTTGCGGACCCGTAGGTCAATCCAAGAAAATAACCGTCTGGGTAAGCCGGATCGGTGTTCCATTGGCCCGTATCGTTAATAAATTTCATCTCCCGTACTCCCGGATTGGACATCAGCTGCAAAGCAATTCCAGAGACCGCAGCCATATCCAGTTTGGAGCAGACCACCGTCACATCCAGGTCCCTCCAAGCCATTAAACCTAGCGCAGCGCTCCCTACTATTACGGGCTTACCGGCTGCCGTAAGTAATGGCATTAGGTTCATTTCTTCAGCAACCGAACCCGCTTCAACCTGCAGCTGCTTTTGGCGGGCAAGCAAATCCTCTTGGTTCATCATCATCCCTGCACCCTTTCTATATCCGCTAAACTGTCCTGTTTCCTCCGGCTGTCAAATTCGCCGCTTTCAGCAGCATCATGTTCTTCGTCCTCTCAGGAAAAGATAGCCGGGCATCCTCCAAAATGTTCTCTTAGCATCATTATAGTGTTTTTAGAGGAATTTTTAGAGGAAATCGATAGATGAACTGCATGATTTGGTGAGCACGAAATGTGGGAGGTTGATCCTTGGCTTTCTCTTTTTGAAAAAGTATTATTCGGTTTTTCCGTCGATCATTATGGAAAGCTGTTGTAATATAATGTAAGAACCTTAATGAACGAATCAAAGGCGGTGAAGATTTGAAAGGTCTGATTAGAGCATATAAAGTATTCATTGCCGTGTTTGCCGTCATTGTGGTTGCTGCCATTGTGATTGGGACAAGGGGTCTGAATGGGCAGGAAAATCATACTTATGTGCTGCCGGCCGGGTACACAGGATGGGTAGCGGTCATTTACAATCAAAAGGGTTATCCCGAGCTCCCGAAAGAGGGAGACGCCATTGTAAACCGCATTCCGAAAAACGGAGTTTTGAAGACGTCAAGCGCACCGACAGCCGGCGGGATGACATTTTTTTATGTAAATGATCAAGGTCAACGGACTGAAGTGGGGATGGGAATGATTCAAGGCCAGCACATGGGCACGAATACGATCCCGCGTCCGGACGGTACGAAAGAAGAACAAACGATCAATGCGTTTTATGTCGGCACCGAGCAGCAGTATTACGCTCATTTACAGGAGCAGCCATGACAGATCAATCTTAAAGCCACACTGCTGTTCTCCTCCAATCATCCACCATTAAGAGCAGCTGCAGCGCCCGTCCACTGAAACCCTCCCTCAGACTCCTTCTTTTATGGAAAATACAAATGACCCACAGGAGGGTCACGGGCAACGTGTCCTTCCTGTGGGTCACTGATCACAGATCATCTGCGGTCAACGCGTAAAAAGTCTAAACTCCATGTTAATGTTAATGAGACGAACTTACCTTATTTCGAGGGTCCGCCCCGCTTGGTTTCGGTCTGCGGTTCGTGCGTCCGTTGGAATTTCCATTTCCATGCCCCTTGGACTTGTCGTTCGCATTTCCCTTCGAATGGCCTCCCGCATCACGCTTCAAGCTGCTGTTCGCGTTCCGATCAGGTTTGCGGGCACCGCTCACCGCCGCCTTTGGGGCACGGTCCTGCTTCGGTTTGCCCCGCTGCTGCCCACCGTCCGTCCGCCCTTTACGGGCATCTCCAGCCTGCGGCTTGCGGGAATGGCCAGCTTGCGTCTTACCCGGCCGGTTTGCCGTGGAATTCCCCAATGGGCGATTTGCCGCTGCCGCTTGGGGCTCCATCGGATAGTCATGCCCCTTCACTTCGGGAATGGCCTTGCCGATCAGCTTTTCGATGTCCTTCAGGTACGGCAGCTCGTCCGCTTCGCAGAAAGAGATTGCTGACCCGCTCATCCCCGCCCGGCCCGTGCGGCCGATACGGTGAACGTACGTCTCCGGGATATTCGGCAGATTAAAGTTAATGACATACGGAAGCTCGTCAATATCGATCCCCCTGGCAGCAATGTCGGTCGCCACCAAAATGCGCGTCGTCCCGTTTTTGAAATGGTTCAGGGCGTTCTGCCGGCTGTTTTGCGATTTGTCGCCATGGATCGCCTCCGCCGTAATGTTCGCCTTCTTCAGCGCACGCGCCACCCGGTCGGCTCCCCGTTTGGTGCGGGTAAACACCAGGGCCGACTCGATCGACGGATCCTGCAGCAGCTGGTTGAGCATCTGAAGCTTGCTTCCTGCCGCCAGCAAATAAACCGACTGCTCGATCCGCTCGGCCGTTGAGGAGACCGGCGTCACTTCCACTTTTACCGGATTCACGAGCAGCGTTTGGATCAAACCGTTAATTTCCGGAGGCATCGTCGCCGAAAAGAACAGCGTTTGCTTCCGCTTCGGCATGACGGCGATGATCCGCTTCACATCATGGATAAAGCCCATGTCCAGCATCCGGTCGGCTTCATCCAGCACGAGCATTTGAATATGCTGCAAATCGATGTGCTTCTGATGGATCAGGTCGATGAGCCGGCCCGGCGTGGCGATCACGATATCCGCGCCCTGCTGCAGCGCCCGTTCCTGCGGCTTTTGCGGAACGCCGCCAACAATGACCACCGCACGCAAATCGGTATACTGGCTGTACGCCTTCACGTTATCCATAATCTGAATGGCCAGCTCTCTCGTCGGCGTCAAAATAAGCGCGCGGACCCTGCGGCCCGCCCCCGGTTTGCGGGGCTCCCGGCTCAACAACTGTATGATGGGCAGGGAAAATGCAGCGGTCTTGCCGGTTCCCGTCTGGGCGCAGCCCAAGAGATCCCGTCCGGCCAGCACGGCAGGAATGGATTGTGCCTGAATCGGCGTCGGCTCGGTATAGTTCTGTTTGGCCAGCGCTTTTAAAATATTCGGGTCAAGCTTCAAATCTTTAAAGTTCATATATGCTCCTTTTACTTTAAACCTGTATTCTTTAATCACGAAACCTGTGTACTTTTCATCCAAGTCACCACAAGCCGTTCTTTTACGTCGTAATACATAACGATACCACATTTGGACACCAAAAAAGAAGCGGAATCTTTCTCCGCTTCCTTAAAAATGATGTTTTTGGACTAAATTGGCATTAAGCTTCACGGAACTGAGTACGGAACAAGGGAATGATGGCGCAATGAAAGTGTTCCGCCAGCATATCATACGGACGATGGCAAAAGAGACCGGAAGGGTCAGCTCACCAAGCTGTTCCCTACCGGTCTTCTTGTTGTTGGATCAGTAACTGGTTGGATCGTAAATTACCGGATCGTTACCTTCATTTATTTCCCCGCCTGCCCCAGCTTGGCCAGGACGTTATACAAGATCTGGGCCGTTTCGGCCCGGGTGGCCTGGCCGTCCGGATGAAACCGGCTAGGCCCCTGCCCTTGAATCAGTCCGGCGGCGTACGCAGACCGGACGGCTTCCTGCGCCCAGGCCGGCGAACCGGCGACGTCCGTAAACGGCGCCGTTTCCCCGCCGGCTGGGGCGGTTCCGCCCGCGGCCCGGTAGGCGCGGACGATCATGGCCGCCGCTTCCTGGCGCTTGATCAAGGCGTCCGGCGCGAAGCTTGCGCCGCTGACGCCTTGGACGATGCCCGCCTTGGCGGCGGCGGATACGGCTTCCGCGTACCATGCCGCGGAAGGCACGTCGCTGAAGGGCGCGGTGCCGTCGCCCTTCAGGTGCAGCAGGCGGACCAGCATCGCCGCCATTTCGGCGCGGGTCACCGGCTGATCCGGCGCGAAGCTGCCACCGCCGACGCCGTCGATGAGATGCTTCGCCGCCAGCTCCCGGATCACGCCGGAAGCCCAGTGCCCGCTCGTATCGGCGAAGCTTTTGGTGTACTCCAGAACGGCGTAAGCGGCATCCAGCGAGCTTACTTCGGCTTTCAGCTTGCCGCCTGTGACCATTCCGCCGATGTAAGTCAGTTTACCTTGGCTGTTCAGACCATACAGGCCGGTCAGCTTGGCATCCAGCCCCGAAGCCACGGGGAGCTCCAGCGTTATCGGCTGCTGCATCGCCGTGATCGGGTGAACCTGGCCATCCTTCGACATGAGGCTCAGGTTGAGGGTAAAGAGGCTGCTTCCTGTGCGGAGCACCGCGCCTTCCGCCTGCCCGGCCTTCGTCACCCGCTCTGCGGCCTCCGTCTCCGGGGCGCGGGATGCCGCCAGCCGAATCGTGCTGCCTTCGAGCTGATCGGCGGGCACCTTGCCGCTGACCGCCTGCAGGATGCCTGCGGGCAGCGACAGCTTCAGGTCAGCCGCGTTCACCGTCAGCGGCTGTCCCTGAAGCAGCGATGCGGCGCTGCCCGGAAGAATCAGCTCATTGAACGGCTGATCTGTGTCCAATACGGCTCCGCCTTTCGCCAGAATCGCCGTCAGCTGCGCGGCGTTCAGCTTCCATTTGCCGCCTTGGCCCGGCTCTGGATCCGGCTGGGCGGGTGGAGTCACCGGCGGCTGCACCGGTATAGGAGAGCCTCCTCCACCGTTGCCTGGGTCACCTCCGCCAGGGTTATTTCCCCCGCCGTTACCCGGGTCACCTCCGCCTGGATTATCTCCCCCGCCGTTACCCGGGTCACCTCCGCCTGGATTATCTCCCCCGCCGTTGCCCGGGTCACCTCCGCCTGGATTATCTCCCCCGCCCGGCTGCTCCGGAGCTTGAACGGTAAGTTCATACTCGGCCGACAACGATCCGTAAGCGGCCGATATCACCGTCTTCCCTTCGGCCAGCGCAGTCACTACGCCCTGTTCGCTCACCGAAGCGACGTCCTCATGGCTGCTGCTGAAGGTTACACCTTCCAGCACCTGGATGCGCGTGCCGTCTGCGTAGACCGCTTCCGTTACCGTCTGATCGGTCTCCCCTTCCTTCAGCACTACTTTGCCCGTCAGCGACAACGATTCCGGTTCGCCTTCCGGCGCCGGGTTCACGGTGACGATCGTCTCCGCGAACAGATCCGGGTTCACCGTGCTTGCCGCCCGGATGACGGCCGATCCCGTGCCGGTCGCTGTCAACCGGCCTTCCGGCGATACCGTTACCACTTCGCCGCCCTCCCCGGTCGGCTCGGCGCTGTAGACGGACCATGTGACGCCCGGGTCCGCTCCATCCGGCTTCACCTTGGCGGTCAGCTGCCGGGTTTCGCCGACGGCCAGCTTCACGTCCTGCTGCTCGATCTCGACCGATTCCGGGGCCGGAGCCTCCGTCTGCTTCGACAGCGTAAACTCGTCGACGGTTCGTCCGCCGACCGTCTTGGTCACAAAGTGCAGGCTGTCGCCGTCCACCTCGACCGAAGCGTACATTTGCGTCGCTTCATCATCGGTAATTCGCTGCCAGTCCCGTTTGGTCAGTGAGTAAAACTTCGGTCCGGTCGAGCCGGCCACGACATAGGTCGTCCCCTGCCCGTCCGGGACGATCTCGTTGTTCATCATCGGGAAGGTCCGCAGGTAAATATGATCATGGCCGTTCAGGACGAGATCGACCCGATGCCGCTCGAGCACCGGCGCCCACAGCCGCCGGATGTCGGCCGTATCGTAAATGCTGCCGTACGGGCCGCGGTGGAAAATGGCGATCTTCCATTTTTTATCCGTCCTGGACAGGTCCTGGTCGAGCCACTCCTTCTGCTCCTCGTACTGGTATTCGCTGTTCAGGACGACAAAATGAATGTCCTTGTAATCAAAGGAAAAATTGCTTCCCGCCAGGCTTGGCACACCGTTGCCCGGCTGGTTGAAATGGGCCAGGAAATCGTTGTTTTCCTTCGTTCCCATCACCTCATGGTTCCCGATCGCGCCGACCAGCGTCGTGTTCAAGAACGCCTCCTGTGCTTCGCTGAACCACCACTTCCATTCCTGCTCGTTGAAGCCTTTGTCGACCATGTCGCCGACGTGGACCATAAACTCGGCGTCCGGCGAATCTTCCACCGCCTTCTTCACCGTGCTGCCCCACAGCTTGAACCCTGCCAAATCTCCCGCCTGGGAGTCGGCGAAATACAGGAACTTGGTATGATCGCCGTCAACCTCAGCGGTCCTGAACGTGCCCTGCGGGCTGTAATGACCGCTTCCGTCACCGACACGGTACACGTATTCGGTGCCCGGCTCAAGGCCGCCCACCGTCGCCTTATGCACACGGACCGCACCCAGATCGAGTGTCTGGTACAGATAGCTTGTTCCTTCCGTTTTCACCGCATTCGGCTGGTCAAACCCGGTAAAATCCGCTTTTTTCACCACTTCAACCACGGTCTGCTCAACAGCCGGACTCGTATGCCAGATGAAACCGGCGGGATGCGGCCGGATCCTCGCCCATGCCGACGTTGATGTTGTACGGCGTTTCGGTACCGGACAGCGGCGACACCTTAAACTCCGCCACCGGGCTATACTGGTCTCCCTTCATCGCCTGCACCTGATACGTCTTGACCTCAGCCGTCAGCAGCTTGGTGCTCAGCTCGCCCTGTGCATCGGTCGTTCCAACCAGGCTGCCGTCCGCGGTGATCTGCGCGCCTTCCACCGGCTCCCCTGACTCGTCTTTGACCGAAAAGACCGTTTCGTAGCCCTGGATGTTGCCGTTCTCGTTCCAGGACAGCGACAGGGCGCTCTTGATATCCGATTCCAGCGGCAGCCCAAAGAAGGGATACACCACGCTGCCTGTACCGGCAAAGGTAACGTTACCGGACTCGAACCGGATTTCGTTTGTTCCGGCGGCGTCCTTTTTCACGTCAAAGCTGATTTGTCCGATCAAATCGCTGTCGGTCAGCCCCGCTTGGTCCAACCGGCTGAAGGTCAGCGCGGCCGTACCGTCCTCGCCGATAACTGCGCTTGCCTGGGTCGCATCCAGCTTGCCGCCCGGAATAAACTTGAGATTCTCCACCTTGCTCAGGTCAAAAGCAAGCCGAAGCTGTCCTCCCTGCAAGCCGGAGGTCTTCACGCCTTTGATGTCGACCGTGTAGGTACGGCCCCCGTACAGTTCTTTCGGCGTGTCATACGTCAGCTTCGAGCCACCCGTGTCCACGTTGAAGGTCCACGCCTCGGTCGTCCGGTTGCCGGCCAGGTCTGTCACCGACACCTTGACCTGATGCAGCCCGTCCGCCAGCGGCGTCGCCGGTGTGTAATAAATCCGACCTTCCGGCGGATACAGCGTGTGCTGCACGCGTTGGCCATCCAGGTCGAACCGGATCGAGTCCGGATCGATCAGCGTCGTGCCCGGATGCTGCGCCGGATCATATCCCGCGTCTTCACCGTACACCTTGATCACCGGCTGGTTGCTGCGGATCGTCTCTCCGTCCGCCGGCGAGAAGTCCTTTAGGACCGGCGGCTCCATGTCGTCCTGATTCGGACCGTACAAGGCCCGGATCTGATCGACATAGATCGCCCCGGCATCCTTCTTGGCCGATGAAGTTTCCATGTAGCGCACCGGCATGTCCATGATCAGCGGAAGCGTCCGGCCTTTGGGCACTTCCGCCTCCAGGTACTTCCACCCGGTCCAATCGATGCCGATGTTCTGATCGGTCAAATCGAGCGGAATCGTTCCCTTGCTGTCGCGCAGCTGCGCACGCAGCCAGTGGGTTTTGCCGTCCCCGTATACCCACATGCTGATCTTCTCCGGATATCCCGGAATTTGAAGGGCCTCCGCCTGCGTCTTACTCTGCAGGTAGGCGCCCGAAGTTCCCGGCGTGCCGGTAAAATCATACTCCAGCTTCAGCGAACCGCTGCCGAAACGGACCAAATCTTCATTTGTCTCGATGCTCACTATGGACGTTTTAAACTGCGCGCCGGCCGACGGCAGGTACTTGTCCAGGCCGTTTTCGAAATCCTCCAGCACCACCGGAGGCTGGCCGATGGTCACATCCATCTGAGCTTCCACCCCCTTGTAGCTCACCACAATTTTCCCGCTCAGCTCATTGCCTTCCGCAGCGGTAAAGACGCCGGCTTCGTCGATCGAGCCGATCGGCCCCTCGACGCGCCATGTCAGCAGGCGGTTGTCGGCCTGCACCACCTGGCCGTCGCGGAGCGCCGTCACCTTCAGCGTCTCCGACTGGCCCGGCGGGAAGCTGCGCAGCTGATCGCCAAATTTCAGCTCGGTCAGCGTATCGACGACCTCGACTTTGCCGGCTCCGCTTGCGCCGCCGGACGTGACGGCGATATCCGCCTGTCCAGGCGTGGAACCGGCCGTAAAGACGCCGCCGCCGTCGATCGTTCCGATCGCCGGGCTGACGCTCCACTCCGGCGTGCCGTCCATCGCGGCCGGATGCAGGTTGGCATCCACGCCGGCCGCCTTAAAGGCCGCCGTCGAGCCGGCCAGCACCCTCGCCAACTGCGGCTGGACGACTAGCTTGTCCACCGGCCCTTCCGCCGCCCTGTTCACAAGCAGCAGCCCGTTGGCCGTCTTGCGCTCCCCGCCGTCCGAGGGGGAGTTCAGCAGCGTTCGGCTGGTGTCGCCCGGCATGCGGGCGATAAATGTCGACGAGCCGCCGCCGTCCAGGTTGATGGCGTTCACGACGCCTATTTCCTCCATGATCTGCCCCAGTTCGGCCAGCGTCACGCCTTCGCTGAAGCCCGGCTGGCGCCCGTCGATTTCCAGCATGACGACGGAGCCGTCCGCTTTCGTACCGATCGCCGTGCGCGGATGGGCCGCCGGGTCGGTGTTCAGCTGCGCCACCCCGTCCTTGACGAGCAGCGCGGAACCGCCGATGGCCATCCTCACGCCGCTCCAGGCCGGTTCGAGGCTGAAGGAGACCGATGCCGTATCGCCTGCCTTAAGGCCGGCGAGCACTGCGCGCTGGCTGCCGGAAGCCGACAGGATGACCTGCGCCGGGGCTATCGGCGTGCTGCCTTTGTCTTTATGGACGTCGGCTACCTTCAGCGCCAGCGTCTCCCCGCTCTTGACCTCTCCCTTCACGATGTCTAGAACAACTTCGTCTCCCAAATCGTTGGTCATGGTCGTGCCGTAGAAGTCGGGTGTGTACAATACGAGATCGTTATTGCCTCGCGTCCGGTTGATGGACGTCAGCTCAGTCTTCTGTCCATCGATCTCCAGCGTCCGCGTAAGCTTCGGACTCGGTCCATATATCGTCGTGCCGTCCTCCTTGATGCCAAACCCGTACCAGTCATTGGGCGGACTCGTCAGTATTTTTCCGCTGCCCATGAAGTAACCGAGCGGGACGCCGGAGGACATATCATAAAAGTCCCCGTTGATCCCGGCGATCACCCGATTCCCCGCTCTGTCGATATCCGCAGCCATTTTGCTGACCGGCTGCATGCCGTATACTTTGCCGTCCGTCATGCCGGGCTCAAGCGTAAGCGCCGGATTGGACGGATCGAACTCCACCATGTGCAGCTTCTCCAACCCGCGGTCCAGCTTCATGTCCTTCCAGGTATAGACCGCGCCCGGTCCGATCTGGACCTGCCGCTCGTCGACGATGCTTCCGGCTGCCGCGGCCTGTCCGCCGGCTTCCGCCGCCAGCACGGGCCGCCCGCCGGGCAGAGCCAGGGTCAGAACCAGCGTGCCGGCCAGCAGCGACGCCCATAGGCTCCTCGTCCGTTTTCTTATCATTCCATCCTTGCCTCCCATTCGATCTGACAGAATTCGGGTCCTTCATAGAACGCCTCGACAGCAAAGTATAGCGGTAGCGTGTAAAGCCATCTCCCCTCTCTTCGTAAAATTTTGTCAGGTTAATGTAAAATAAAATTAAATATTCACTAACAATATAAAATTATATTTCATCGTTGGATAGGAGCTTTGTAACTAAGATCGAGACAAAACCAGAGGTTTGAAGCCCTGTTTTAGCAGCAAATTTCGACAGTGCACTTGAATCCGGCAGGCACGGCGCACCGCGAACAAAACGAAAAGCCCTTGCACATAAGCGCAATAGCAGCCTTGTCTTTTACATAGCATGATATATCATGTCTTTTCTACCGCAGCCTCCTCCTCTCCGGACTAGATTGAAAAAACAGATCCGGTATCCACGCTTGTTTGCTGCACGCAATAAAAGACATGAGCTCGCCTCTCTGCCCGGATTTGTCGGCTATACCCCAGTTTTGTCGGTTATATCCCATTTCGTCACGCTCCCGCTTCCGATTCACGCTGCTGCCACGACGAATGCCGAACCGCTTTTCTCAGCCTCTTCCCCATTCGCCTCATATGATATGCGTATTCAATCACTAAATAATATAACAACAGTTACAAAAAACTTAATTTAGTATATTGACACTATACTGTTATGTCATTATATTGAGAAATGTAAGCGGTTTATTTACGTGACCTTGCTCTAAAGGAAGCAGATGAAATTGAAGAAAGGAGAAAAAAACAGGGGGCCGGAGTGCAGCCAGAACGGACCGATCCACGGATCGCCTGCATTCCGCATGCAGTTGGTTACACCGTACTTTACTTTTACGCACAGGGGCGGGACATAACGGCGGGTACACGCACCGTTCCTGTCCGGATGCTGAATGAGGGAGGTATATGAAAAATGACGGTAAGCAAAAAGAAGCTTCGCGGCTGGGCCAAAGGCTATCTGTTTATTCTGCCTTCCATTATTGGCTTCAGCGTGTTTGTTGCCTATCCGCTGTTGTCGTCCATTTATTACGCCTTAACGGAATGGAGCGGCTACGATAAGCCCCGTTTTGTCGGCTTCGACAACTTTAAATACATGTTCACGGAGGACCCGGCCTTCTGGCCTTCGGTCCGGGCGACGCTGTATTTTGTCATCATGAGCGTTCCTTTATCTCTGATTCTGGGCCTTTTGCTGGCCATGCTGCTGAACAAAAGCCTGCCCGGCATCAAATGGTTCCGCACGATTTATTACCTGCCGACCGTCGTGCCGTCCATCGCGACACTCACGCTGTGGCTGTTTATCTATCAGCCCCAGTACGGGCTCGCCAACTCGCTGCTCAGGCTGCTCGGACTGCCCGAAGGCACCTGGCTGACGAGCGAAACGACCGCACTTCCTTCCATCGTGCTGATCGGCCTGTGGCAGGTCGGATCCGGCGTCATTATTTTCTTGAGCGGTCTGCAGTCTGTTCCCCAGGAGCTGTACGAGGCGGCCGAAGTCGACGGAGCCGTCCGTTGGCGGATGGCCCTGCACATTACGATTCCCATGATTACTCCCATCCTGTTCCTTCAGCTCATACTCGGCATCATCGGCGCCTTCCAGGCCTTCAACCAGGTACAGGTTCTGACCGGCGGCGGCCCGAACTTCTCTACATCCCTGCTCAACTTCAAAATTTACAACGACGCCTTTAACGGCCGCATGTTCGGCTATTCGATCGCAGAGGTCTGGGTGCTGTTCGTCATCATCATGATCTTCACCGCGCTGACTTACCGGTACTCGAACCGGTTCGTGTATTACGAAAGCGATAATTCGAAATAAGGAGGTTCCCTGCTGATGGTGATGCAAACGGAAGTACGGACAACAACACGCAAACCCAGACGGAAATTCAGCATCCTGGACACCATCCGGTTTATTATCCTGACCATCGGTGCCATCGCCATGCTGTTTCCGCTGCTGTGGATGGTGACCATTGCCCTGAAAGGCAACAATGACGTGTTTAAAATCCCGCCCGAGTGGTTTCCCCGGGAGCTTCACTGGTCCAACTTCGTAACCGGAACGCGGGAGATCAACTTCTGGCAGACGTTCGGCAACTCGATGTTCATCGCGGTGCTGTGCACGATCGGCCAGGTCGCCAGCTCCGTGCTGGTCGGCTACGGGCTTGCCCGATTAAGCTTTCCCGGCCGGAAGCTGTGGTTCTCGCTGTTCGTGGGCAGCCTGATGCTGCCGGGCTTTGTCGGCATGATCCCGCTCTTTAACCTCTACACGAGCCTGGGCTGGTATGACTCCTGGCTGCCGATCATCGTGCCTGCTTTTTTCGGGAACGCGACATTCTCATTCCTGTACGTCCAGTATTTGAAGACAATCTCCGTTTCCTTTGACGAGGCGGCCAAAATCGACGGTGCTTCCGACTTCTACATTCTGATGAAAGTGCTCGTACCCATGACAACGCCGGTCATCATGACGATGGTCATCTTCTCCTTCCAGGGAGCATGGAACCAGTATCTCGAGCCGCTGATTTATATTATCGACCCGAGCAAATGGACGCTGTCCCTGGCGATGGCTTCCTACAAAGGCACCTATGCGACCGCCTGGAACCTGTTCATGGCCGCGGATCTCATCTACATTCTGCCGATGCTGCTCATCTTTTTCTTCGGCCAGAAGTTCTTCATGCAGGGGCTTGGCTCCGTCAATTCCGCTTCATTAAAATAAATCGGCCGCCCCGGGCGGTTAGGAGGTGGTGCCTGCCGGCGGTGGGATCAAGGAAATGATATATCAGGTACAGTTGTCAAATGTATTCGAAATGAGATATCAGGGAGGTCTTTCTATGACAAAGGGTGCAAAAAAGTGGTTTAGCGGCATGCTCACGTTACTCCTGTTCTCCAGCCTGCTCGCCGCGTGCGGCGGTGGCGGGTCATCCGATTCCGCCGGTTCGACGGGCACGTCCGATTCGGGTGGTACGTCCGGTTCGGAATCGTCCGGCAAGAAGGTCGAAGTAACGATGATCACCTGGGAATCGAAAGAAATGAACGATAAAATCATGGCGGCCATGAAGCAGTTTGAGCAGGAAAACCCCGACATTACGGTGAAACTCATCCCTACCCCACTCGACAATTACGGCGTCAAGGTCAACGGGATGCTGACCGCTAAGAAGGCCCCGGACATTTTTATGACAGGCAACGATATGCTGCTGGACAACGCATCCAAGGGACTGCTGTACGACTGGACGTCCCAAGCGGAGCAGGACAAGGAATTCATGGACGGCTTCTACAAAGGCGTCGTGGATAGCTGGCATTATGACGGCAAGCTCGTCGGTCTGCCCGGCCTGCTAAATACGTACGGCATTTTCTATAATAAAAAAGCGTTCCAG
Organism: Paenibacillus sp. OAE614; assembly: GCF_040546645.1. Taxonomy (NCBI): domain Bacteria; kingdom Bacillati; phylum Bacillota; class Bacilli; order Caryophanales; family Paenibacillaceae; genus Paenibacillus; species Paenibacillus sp. OAE614. The sequence continues at coordinate 5,668,178 of NZ_JBEPOD010000001.1, forward strand.
GACGCCGGCCTGACCGAGCCGAAAATCGGCTGGACTTATAACGATCTGTTCACAGCTATGGAGAAGCTGTCCAGCAAGCAGGGCGGTGTGCAGCAGTTCGGCTATTACGCTCCGCTTGATCCGTTCTATCTGTCGCTCTATTCGGTCTCCTCGGGCGCCGCTCCATTCGCCGACTCCATCCTCAATCCGACCAAAGTGGAGATCAGCGACAAGTTCGTGGAGGGCGTGGAGAAATACAAAACCGCTATTGCAAACGGTTACATGAATCCGCCGACCTTTGATTTGACCAACGTCATGAGCTCCTTTAAGCAGGGCAAGGTGCCGATGACGCTTCAAGGCCAGTGGGTTGCGGACGATTTGATCCGTACGGCGCCGAAAGATCTGCAGTGGGGCTTCGTGCCGATGCCGGTCGTGAACACCCAATCCGAGATTTACGACGCGGTGGGCTGGTGCAGCCCGACAACGGTCAAAAATCCGGAAGCCGTCTGGAAAGTGCTGAAATTCCTGGATTCCAAAATGTACGAAGAAGTGCTTCCGCAAACACCGGTCGCTCCGGCAGCGTACCAGGCATCCTCTTCCGCTTACTTTGAAGCGCTGAAGACGGCGGGCCATGCCGATGTTGGCGAAGGCATCGACCACATTTTGAAATCGCCTGATACGCAGCCGGTCCGCTTCCTCTCGTCCTGGGCAGGCAAAGCGAATCCGTTCATCGAAGCTTCCTGGAAGAACGTCCTGATGGGCAAAGCGCCGATCAGCGAGCTGAACACCATGGCGGACAAAATCAACAAAGTTATTTCGGAAGCCAAGTAACAAGTCACGGGATTAACGGTCCCCTCTGCCCTTCGGGCGTTTATAATCCTGCAAATTTCTGCCTTTATCTTTATCCGAACGCCGAATGCAGGCGGGGACCGTTCATATAATCCATCGTTGCAGCGTTCCACAACCATCATAAAGGAGGAGACTTTAATGACTAAGAGCAAACGCCGCATGACCCGGCTGTTGAGCGTGCCCCTGGCGGCCGCCCTCACCTTCGGCTCCGTCACCGTCTGGGGGCCGGGCACAACCTATGCGTTCAGCGCCGAGGACGGCGACACGGCCATCGAAGCGTTTAACGCCAAGTTCTGGGATCCGGCGGCCGGCATGTTCTGGAAGAACACGGATCGCAAGGATCACCAGGATTTCTGGGTGGAAGCCGAACTGTGGGAATTGGTGATGGACTCGTATCTCCATACGTCGGATCCTGAGCTGAAAGGGCAGCTGCGCAAGCAAATCGACGACCTGTATAACGGTACGGTAGCCAAATACGGCAGCGACTGGACCAACAACCATTTCAACGACGACATTATGTGGTGGGCGATGGGCAGTGCGCGGGCGTATGAAATTACCGGCGACCAGAAGTATTTGGACGCGGCGAAGTACCATTTTGACTGGGTATTCAATACGCAGTGGGACGAAGACATTGCCGGCGGCGGCATCTGGTGGCTGAACAGTGAGCATAACACCAAGAATGCCTGCATCAACTTCCCGGCGGCTGAGGCGGCGGTCTATCTGTACAACGTCACCAAGGATCAGCATTATCTGGACGCCGCGAAGCAAATTTTCAAATGGGGCAAAACGATGCTGACCGACGGCAACGGCAAAGTGTTCGACCGGATCGAAACGGAAAAAGGGCCGATCCCGGACGCGACGCACTACAATCAGGGTACATACATCGGGGCGGCGGTAGGCTTGTACCGCATTACCGGGGACACCTCCTATCTGGACGAAGCGGTCAAGGCGGCGGCTTTTACCAAAGACCATTTGGTCGATAACGGGGGCGTGCTGAACTTCGAAGGACCGAACGGTGACCTGAAGGGCGGCAAAACGATCCTGCTCCGCAACCTGTCCTTCCTGCAGAAGGCGCTGGACGAGCGGACCGAAAGCAAATACAAGGACTTCGGCGCGCAGTTTGACGCGTGGGTCTCCTTCAATGCCGAGCTTGCCTGGACGCACCGGAACGCCGACAATATCGTCGACGGCAACTGGGCGGGACAGCTGCTCTCCGGCACGTACGAGTCCTGGTCGTCCGCTGCAGCTGTGGAAGCGCTGAATGCGCTGAAGCCTCAGGATGCCGAGATTCATTATCCGGAAAAGGACCCGTACGGCAAAATCGAAGCCGAGCGCTATAACATCGGCCAAGGATTTGTCCTGGAAGGCGCACTGGAAGGAACGCTGCAGCTGGGCGGCATCGAGGCGGGTGACTTTGCGGCCTATAAAAACGTCAACTTCGGCACATCCGGCGCCAAAGGATTGATCGCGAGAGCGGCCAGCGGAACCGGCGGCGGCAACATTGAAGTCCACCTGGATTCGCTTGACGGACCGAAAGTCGGAACGCTGAACGTCGAAGGCACCGGCGGGTGGAACAACTACATCGATGCCGTCACCGTGCTCAAGGATGACCAAGGCAATCCGGTTACCATTACCGGCACGCATGACGTCTATCTCGTTTTCACCAAAACGAAAGACCAATACCTGTTCAACCTGAACTGGTTTAAATTCACCACCAGCGACCCGACCCGCACCGACGCTTATGCCAAGCTCAAGGGCGTTAACTATGACAGTAGCGAGGGCCTGAGCAAAGCGCAGGCCGGGTTCCTCGACGCGATACACAACAACGCCTATGCCTCTTATAAAGGCATCGACTTCGGCTCCGGCGCCGCCGGCATGACGGTCCATGTCGCCAGCGGCAATCAGGGCGGATCGATCGAGGTGAAGCTGGATTCCCTGAACGGCCCAACCGCAGGCGTCGTGGAGATTCCAGCTCTCGGCGGCTGGGATAATTGGGTGGACATCATGGCGAACATCGACGACAAGCTGGCCACCGGCGTGCATGATGTGTACCTCATTTTCCACGGAAAAGACGGCAGCGACTTCCCATGCAACCTGGACTGGTTCACCTTTACGACGATGAAGGGCACGGCCCGGGACGCTTACGCCAAGCTGGAAGCTGAAAACCGGACGAACGGCGTCGGCTTCGGCACGGAAAGCGGCGGTGGCCAGACCTATCTGGCCGGTATTTTCGGCCCGAACAACGGGTACGCCATGTACAACTACGTTGACTTTGGCAACACAAGCCCGACGAAGTTCCACGTCAACGCGGCCAGCGACACGAGCGGCGGCACGGTCGAGGTGCGCATCGACAGCCTGAACGGTCCGGTCATCGCCAGCAACAAGGTCACCGGAACGGGCGGCTGGCAGAACTTCAAAGTGTTCTCGACCGATGTGACCACACCGGTGACCGGCAAACATATCGTGTTCCTGCTCTTTAAAGGCTCGGACTATCTGTACAATCTCGACAAGTTCACCTTTGGCGACCCGTCCGTCTTTACGGCACCGAACCCGCCGACGGAACCGGTGGAAGACCATGTGCCGCCGGGCGACGTGGAGAACGTGCTCGTCAGCCGCGGTAACGGCCAGTTGACCTTGACCTGGGATGGCCCGTACGATTTGGACGCGGACAAAATCCGGGTCACCGTGACGAGCGCCGGCCAGCAGGTCGGTGACGTGCTGGAAGTGAAGCGCGGCATTCAAAAGGCCGTCATCCCTGGCATCGAGGACGGCAAGGACTACAGCATCTTGCTCCAGGCTGTGGACAAATCGGGCAACGTGTCCAAAGGCGTCACGGTGGACAGCAAGGTTGAGCCAGCCTTCGCCCTGACGGTGAACGGTACGGCCGTGAATGACGGCGATACGCTGGACGACAGCGCGGTGCTGTCCTTCCAGGCCGGCGGCGGCCTTGCCGCAGGCGGATCGGCCGTGCTGACGCTGACCGGCAAGGAATATAAGGTCGATGCGCAGCAGGCTGGCGTCGACGTGGCCCTGGCCGGTAAGCTGGGCGACCAGACGGTCACCGTGGACGTGTACGGCGGCTCGGGCGAGCCGGCTCGGACGACGCTGCAGCTGCATGTGACGACCGGCCCGGCCTCCATCCAGCAGCTGATTGACCGTTACAGCGCCGCAGGCGACCTGGGCGGCGGGCTTGTGCCGCAGCTGACCAATGCGCTGAAGCAGGCGCAGCACCAATGGGACGGCGGCAAGCCGGACCAGGCCGTGAAGCACCTGCAGGACTTCCTGAAGCATCTGGACAACAAGGGCCAGAGCGGCAACGTCAAGGATGACGCCAAAGCTGTGCTGACTGCGGATGTGGATGCGCTGATCGCGCAGTGGCAGGGCGCGGGAAAGTGATTTGCGCGTAGGTTGTGGATAGTGGTAAACGAGGGGCTGTCTTTCACGGAATCATCCGTGAGGGGCTGCCCCTTTGTGGTTTTGGCGAGAGAACGAGGTTGAAATCGTTGTAATCATGCAGCTATTTTTGCGGGAGCACTAGAGGTAACCACTTCGAAATTACGCAATGTCAGTGCCAGTATTTTTGTGCAGTATTTTTGCGATCCACACCGCTTTATTATGGTTGACAAATCAACAATACAGATGATATATTCCTCATACAACGTTGATTTATCAACCATATAAAGGGAAGGAGCATATTTTTATGAATAGGATGGACAGCACCAAAATACAGCCGTTTCGCATCGAAATTTCGCAAAGTGCACTCGACGACCTCCGGGACCGTCTCGCCCGTATCCGTTGGCCTGACGAACTGCCGGATGCCGGTTGGGATTACGGCGTGCCGCTCGGCTATCTCAAGGAACTGGCGGAGTACTGGCTCAATTCATACGATTGGCGCAAGTACGAAAAGCGGTTAAACGGGCTGCCACAGTTTACTACAACCATCGACGGGGCCAACGTTCATTTCCTGCATATCCCTTCCCCGGAGAAAGATGCTCTGCCGCTGATTCTTACTCACGGTTGGCCGGGCTCGATCATCGAGTTCCTCGATCTCATCGGACCTCTCTCGGATCCGCGGTCTCACGGCGGCGATCCGGCTGAGGCTTTCCATCTGGTCATTCCCTCGATCCCAGGCTTCGGGTTCTCGGGCCCTACCCTGGATAAGGGATGGAATATGCGCCGGGTTGCCCGGGCTTGGGCGGAGCTGATGAGTCGCCTCGGGTACGGCTGTTATGGCACCCAAGGCGGCGATTGGGGCGCAGGCATTTCCCGATTGTTGGCCGAATATGACAGTGAGCATGTGTGCGGCGTCCATGTGAATTATTTGCATACCGTTCCAGCGGAGGACTTCGATCCGTGTGAACTGTCTAAAGAAAACCGTGAAAGGCTCGAACGCGCACAGAGTTACCGGTCCGCGCCGGCAGGGTATGCGAGGCTCCAATCCACCAGGCCCCAAACTTTGTCCTATGCGCTCACGGACTCGCCGGTCGGGCAGCTGGCATGGATCGCCGAGAAGTTTTACGAATGGACCGATCCTGCCTGCAGGGTGGACGCCGATCGGCTGCTAACGAATGTGATGCTCTATTGGCTTACGGGAACCGCCGGATCATCAGCCCGGTTGTATTACGAAAGTACAAAATCGAAGGGGCCCCTTCGGTGTCCCGTACCATTGGGCGTGTCCGTGCTGCCTTACGACTTGGCATTACCGGTATATTCTCTTGCACAGCGCCAACATCCCATCGTCCATTGGACCGAGTTTGAACACGGCGGGCATTTCGCGGCCATGGAGGTTCCGGATCTGCTCGTTGAGGATATACGCATCTTCTTTAGAAGATTCCGTCATGAACTTCATCGGGCTTGACCCAGCCACAGGCTTTACACTTTAACGAACCATGCCCTTATTAGGCCGTCCTTGAAGGATGGCCTTAGGTTGCTCCCCCCTACTCTCCCCCTTGCTCTCCCTCAAACATTTCCTCGTACTTCCCGTACCCTTCGCCTTCCAGCTCCTCCCGCGGCACAAAGCGCAGCGCCGCCGAGTTGACCTGGTAATGCTGCCCGGCTGGCGGCGGGCCGTCGTGAAACAGGTGGCCCAGGTACGAACCAGACAAGCGGCCGTACAGAGCGGTGCGTGCTTTGCCGCTGCGCAGGTCGGCCTTTCGGCGGAGGAAGCCTTCGTGGATCGGCCGCGTGAACGCTGGAAGGCCGATCCCCGCATCGAACTGATCCCGCGAGCAGAACAGCGGATCGCCGTTCACGACGTCCACGTAGATCCCTTCGTGCTCGTTATTCCAGTACGCATTCTCGTACGGCGGCTCATCTGCGCCGTGCTGCGTGACCTCGTACTGAAGGCGGGTCAGCCTTTTGCACAGCGCGGCATCATCCTGCTTTCTGCGCCAATACTTTTCGGCAAACGTTCCCCGCCCCGACCCTTCATGGTAGAGGTTGTAGTCGTAGCGGTGCGTTTTATAGTAGTCCTGGTGCTCATCCTCAGCCAGATAGAACGGCCCCGCGGGCAAAATTTCGGTGACGATGTTCCCCTTAAACCGCCCGCTTGCAGCAAGCTCCCGCTTGGAGGCCTCCGCTTTGGCCCGCTGCTCCCCGCTATGTACAAAAATGGCCGTCCGGTAAGAGTTCCCCCGGTCCATAAACTGCCCGCCCGCATCGGTCGGATCGATCAGCTGCCAATAGAGGTCCAGCAGACGCTCATACGGAAACACAATGGGGTCAAAAGCGATCTGAACCGCTTCATAGTGCCCCGTCGTTTCGGTCCCAACTTCTTCATAAGTCGGATGCTCCGTATGGCCCCCGGTATAACCGGACACGATCGAATGGATCCCCGGCAGCTCGTCAAACGGCTGCACCATGCACCAGAAGCACCCGCCCGCAAATGTGGCCAGTTCCCACCCCTGATGTTTGTCCTGCTCCATGCTTTCCTCCCCCTTCTTTTAAAAGTAAACATACCACAGTTCCGCATACCTTGCCCGCCCGGCATGAATTGGCATCCTTGTCCGCAGACAAGCATACATTTTAGTAAGGCTTGACCAACTTATGACCACCAAACTATTCTCCAAAGGATGATCGGGTTGAAAATACAGTTAATTCCCGGCCGTTACCGGCACCACCGGCACCTGTTTTTCCGCCGCCTCGGCAGGAAAGTCTCCCTCATTACAGCGGGAGCGGTGCTTCAAGGCTTTGCGATGGCGGTTTTTTTATTCCCGCACAGCATTCCTTCCGGGGGAGGTGCCGGTATTGCCGTGCTGCTGAACCACGGGTTCGGCCTGCCCATGAGCCTCGGCTTCTGGGTTGCCAATTTCGCCTTTCTCATTTTTACCGCCCATCATTTAGGCATATTCAGTGCCATTGGCACCATTTACGTGATCACGGCCACGTCCGTATCGGTCAATTTTTTTGAGGTATATGTTCGGCCGCCGCTGCTGAACGTGTGGCTCGATCTCCTGATCGGTTCCCTTATTCTCGGTACAGGCGTCGCCATGCTGATGAGGCAGCGGGTATCCAACGGAGGCATCGGCTATACCGCCTTGGTGATATATAAGTATAAAAAAATAAAACCCGGCACATCCCTTTTCTGGATGAACGGGGTTATCTTTATTCTGGCGGCATATGTCGTCAACTGGAGAATTATCCTTTTTGCCATCGGATGCCAAATGATCTCCACACGCGTCATCAACTATCTGCTCGGCCGCAAGCCGCAGCGGAGATGGACGGCCGGATTCGCCTGGCGCAGTAAAAAGTAGCAGCTTGCTCCTGTTCAGCTGATACAATCCGCATGATCCATCTAATAGAACAAGCCGGATCAAGATCCGGCTTTTTGGCGTCCGCCGAACGGCCGAATGAGGCCCGCCGGCTTGTTGCGGTAAGCTTTGGCGCGTTTGCCGCCGGATGGCTTGCCTTCCCCGGAATCGACCCGGATCAGGAAAAGGGCCAGAAGCCCGATCACAAACGTCAGTCCGGCAATGGACAGAAACATGCCCGGCCGCGACCATCCCGTCATCCATCCGAACAGCGGTGGACCGACGGCCACCCCGAAGAACCGTACCGACCCGTACAGGGAGGTCACAATGCCCCGTCTTTCCTTCCCGACCGCTCTCGTAATAAAGCTGTTGACGCAGGGCAGGATCAGGCCCGTTCCCAAACTGCTGACGGCCAGAATGGAGATGAACAAGGTCAAATGCCCGATAAAGGCCAGCAGAACGTAGGCAATCGTCATCAGTACGAATCCGATCACGATGAGCCGTTTCATCAGCTTCTTATTTTCCCCGATTTGGCTGCCGGTCACATAGGACGTGGTGCACATGACAAGCAAAGGAATGGCCAGAACCAGCCCTTTGACGGCTCCCACGATATTGTGTTCCTTTTCCAGCATGTCGGACAGGTAAAAAAGGATGCCGAACAGCGCAAACAAACAGGTGGCGCCGGCCAGATACGCAGGGATCAACCATCGGCCCTCATGCTTAAACACGCTGCCAAGACCATTGACGTATTTCTTAAAAGGCATCGGTTCCTTCTCTTTTTTCTTCTCCTTGATCAGGAGCCAGGTGAGCGCGATCGAAATAATCACGACCGCCGGAAAAGTAAAAAATACGCTGTACCATACGATCAAGGCCACCAGCGATCCGAGAATCGGCGAGATGACTTTACCAAAGCCGTTGGATGCCTCGACCAATCCAAGCACCCTGCTCTCCGCGGATCCCTTGAACAAATCGCCCGTGAGCGCCATGGCGATCGGGGCTGTCCCTGCCGCGCCTATGCCTTGAAGCGTCCGGCCCACCATAATCCAAAGGAACGGTTTGGGGAACAGAGCAGCCGCGAATCCTGCCAGCAGACCACCGATTCCGTACAGGATCAGCGCCGGCACGATGACAATTTTCCGGGAGAAACGGTCGGACAAATACCCGAGGATGGGAATAAAAAAGGCTGCAACCAAAGAGAACACGGTGATCGTCAGGCTTGTTTGAAAAGATGAAATATGAAGCTTCGACTCCATTTGGGGCAAGATTGGAATCAGCATGGAATTGCCGAACGTCATGATAAAGGGAACCGAGGCAATGGCCGCGATCGTTTTCCCCGACGGTTGTTTCTGCTGTTCTTCAGCCATCGCAGGATTGCTCCTTTCTAGGAAAGTACAACCTTTTCTGCTTAGATTGTCCCTGGTAACGTCAAGTTATGCTCAATCCTGTTGCTTGGAGATTATTCAGAACGTATTCAGAGCCGTGTGGTCTAATGGAGGTATCGCTTTAAACGGAGGCATAAGTATTGTTATCAACTAATGGATTTGCTTGGTGGTGAAAGAATGTTATCGAAAATACAGCAAGAAGCTTTAAAACAAGCCTGGAAGCATGGAGGTAAGCTTGTTCGTTGGAATGACGGAGGCTTTTGGACGTATGAGGGCGTACTGCCGAAGGCAAGAAGTGGCTCGACAAGGTTGCCTGGTGTCGAATGGTGCTGTACGACAAATACGATTTTTGCGCTGGTCCGCCGCGGGTACATGGCCATGGATGATTGGCATACGTGTTCGGTCGTACAAGAAGGAACGTATGAGCAACCGGGTAAAAATGGAGCGTTAGAATAGTTTCAGAATACATAAGTATACCGCATCCGAGAAAACAAGGGTCTGTTAGGGGAGAGAAAGCCGCTTGAAGGTAATTATCGTCGATGATGAGCATCTGGCATTATTAAAAATGGAAAAACTGCTTCAGACACAGACCGCTGTTCATGTTCCGTGGAATGTGATCGGATCCTATATGAATCCGCACGATGCGCTGGCGGCATGCAGGATCGAGGTACCCGATGTGGCCTTTTTGGATATCGAATTGCCGGAGATGTCCGGCATGGAACTGGCTGAGCAGCTGCTCGCGATTCATCCGCAGATGCACATCGTTTTTGTGACTGCCTTTCAACAGTTTGCAGTTCACGCATTTCAGGTGAATGCCCTCGATTATTTATTGAAGCCCGTTCAACCCGCGAGATTGGCTGTCACGCTGAAACGAATCGCACAGTGCTTGAGCCTGAAGGCTGCGGGTTCCGGAACGATCCTGGTACCACTGGAACAAAGCTTGTTGGCAAGCCAAACCAAATAAGCCAGGGAATGAAACGCTGAATACGATGAACAAACCACAAAGCAGCCTGCTGAACAGGCTGCTTTGTGCTTTATTCTATGCTTTGAGGGGGCTCGAATTCCCGATGGTCCCCGGAGCCTTGGCTCGGAATCACGAAGGACATCACCGTCCCCTGCCCCAACTGGCTCTCGATCTGAAGTCCTCGGCCGTACCGCTGCAGAAGCCTCCGGTTCGTATTCTTCAGTCCAATGCCACCGGATGACGGTTCGCTCGTGGAATGCGGTTGAAGCAGATTCTGTACTTCCTCTGGAGTCATGCCCTTTCCGTTATCCCTGACTTCAAATCGCGTGCCATCCTCTTCCCGGCGGATGATAATCTGCACGGTTCCGCCTTGAATCCGGCTCAGCAGGCCATGCTTAACTGCATTCTCGACAAGCGGCTGCACCGTGAGCGGCGGTATAAACAGCGATAATTGCGGATCGATATCCCAAATGACCGCCAGCCGCGGCCCGAAACGCGCCTTCTCGATGTATAAATATGCACGGACAAGCTCGAGTTCATGGGAGAGCGGCACCGCTTCCTCCGAGTTAATAAAATCGATGCTGATCCGCAGATAGGAAGTAAAGGCATCAGCCAGCTCCCGCATTTGATCCAGGTCGATATCGCTTAAAGCCATAATCGAATTGATCGTATTAAACAGAAAATGAGGCTGAATCTGTGCCTGCAGATATGCCGCTTCAAGCCGGAGGCGCTCTTTTGCCGATTTTTTAAGCGTCGCCAAGGAACGTACCCGGTATTTCAGCTCAAGCGCATCCACCGGTTTCGCCACATAATCGTTGGCGCCGGCCATAAATCCGGCATAAATATCCTCCGGCCGGCTTCTTGCGGTCAGCAGCAGAATCGGCAGCTCGAAGCTGTTGTACCGTTCGCGGACGATTCGCGTCAGCTCATAACCCGACGTATGCGGCATCATGACATCCGAAATGAGCAGGTCCCAGGTCGAGGACGAGAGCTGCTGCAGCGCTTCCTTCGCCGATAAAGCGGTTTGAATCTCATACGGCTCCTCCGCAAAAATGCCTGCGAGCACCCTCAGGTTTACCGGATCGTCCTCGACGACTAAAATTTTGATTCCACCAGATATCGATTCGTCCAGCGATCCACCAGCTTGGCCAGCATAAACCGTCTCCATGGAGACTGCCGCCTCTGTGAAGTGCAGGGGATCCGATGGGGCATTCTCCAGCCCCGGCTCGGTACAGCCTCCCTCGGAATGCTCTAGATCCGCCTGCAGCCAACCTTCAGCCTTAGGAAGGGTAAAGCTGAATACCGTTCCTTGTCTAGGGGCCGATTCGGCAGTCAACCTCCCCCCGTGCAGCTCGACCAGCTGCTTGCAGATGCTGAGGCCAAGCCCGATCCCCCCATGATCGTCTTCATCCTCAGCCTGCTCGTAGGGAAGAAAAATCCGTTCCAATGCGCCTTGTTCCATCCCTCGGCCCGAATCGGCCACATGAATGACAACCGCCTCTTCCTTGGCCTCGGCCGAAATTTCGATGACGCCTTCATCGGTAAATTTGATCGCGTTGTGCAGCAGGTTGAACACAATTTGGGTCAGTCTTTGTTCATCCGCATCAACCGGAGGAAGCTTGTCCGGTATCGACAGGACCACTTGAACGGGTTTCCCATCCGTCATATGAGCCAGCATGCTGACCACGCCGGACACGACCGATTCAACCTGCAGCGCTTCCCGGCGCAGCACAATCCGCTGATCCTTCAGCATGACGGCGTCAAGGAGATCATTCAGCAGCTGTGACATCCGGCGGCTGATGGTGACGAGCAGCTCCATATTTTGCTGGCTCTCTTCCGACATGGAGCGTCCTTCGCGGGAAAGGACCGATTGCGCAATGTTGATGATCCCGTGCAGAGGTGTCCGCAGCTCATGGGAAGTGTTCGCCAGAAATTGATCCTTCCGTTCGTCCGCCCGGCGAAGCTCGGCGTTCAGCCTGGCATTTTCGGCCGCATTCCGGAAATATCGCTTAAACCAGTACACCGAGAAGCCGACGACCCCAGCCACGATATCGACCGGATAATAAATCGGGGTGAAATTCCAGTCGAAATTGACAAATCCCCATACGATATTGGAAATGACGCTCGTTGCCGCCAGCAGGATAATGAAGGCATCTTTCCGCTTTTGATACACCATCTTGCCGATGAGCCCAAAAAACCAGAAGCTCGGAATCAGGTACAACAAGCCAAAGACATGATGGGTCCTTGTGATATGAACCAGATTGGCGGGGGCTGCAAGTATAAAGATCCAATACAGCGCAGAGGCTACCGAATACGTAAGGAATACCGGCCCGCGCCGGATTTGCCCGGTAAAACCCCTGCCCATCAGCAGCATGCAGAACGGAACGCCCAAATACGACAAAATCCGAATTTTCAGCATCCAGGTATAATTCAGGGGGAACCAGCTCATTAACACATACTCGTGGTCCGAAACCACCGTTAATCCCGCGAAAATGAGCAGGAACACAAAGGCAAGCAGCAGCTTTTCTCGCGGGTTGATCAAGAACATAATACCGGCGTACAGCGCATGAAGAAGCAGGATCGTAAACACGACTACCTGAAAAACAATCGAATACCACCACTCAAAATCAATCGCCGCCTGCGTCCCGAACCGCATGGACTCGATGATGCCCCCGCTCGTGGGATCATGATAATTCGCCGATTGTACGAAAATATCAATCACGTTCTGCTCGTTCGGAGCAGCGTTTTCGGCGAAAGACTGGATGACCGGAATATACTCTTTAGCACTCACCGCCGGTTTGCCGGCCTCGCCGACGATGTTCCCGTTGACGATCACAATAGATGAAGCTTTAATTTCTTTTATCCATAATTTATAACGCTCGTCCGGCTGCTCATCGACAAGAATCCGGAGCCTGTAGGTCCCGTACCCGAACGACGAACCGCCTTTGTCCTGCCAAGCCGGGCTCCAATCTCCGGGAACATGGATCATACGCCTATCCTGATCAGCTTCGTCCGCTTGGCGGCTGTCCGAGATCAACTGATCCGGATAAAACTCCCAATCCCCGTCCAACAAGAGGGAATGCCTGTCTTCCATAGGATGCCCGCGCAGATCAAGAGTGCCCTGCACAACCTTGGGCTGCTCATCCGTACCAAACGTATCCCACCAGAACCATCTTGCCCCCAGCATGAGGGCTAAATATGTAATGAATATGATGATTTTCTTAACCAAATTCTCCTGAGCCTCGCTTCACTTGAAGTCATCCATATTCATAGTAACGGAAACAGCCGCATCCCGCTATTGCAATCTTGGAGCGCCGGAAATAGAGACTGTAAAGTAAGGGGCGTCAGCAACAAAAAAGACGGCTTCCTGTAACAGAAGCCGTCTTATATTGGTACCTCCTATATCTTCAATCCAAACGATACAGCAGCCAAAACTGTGCGGTTCCGCCGGGAATGTCCTGCCACGTTCCTACATCCGTACCGCTATTAATGCTTGCTCCGTTAACGTCAAGCGCTTTTCCCGTCTGTACATTAAACCATTTGCAGTAACCGTTGCCGGTATCCACGAGCTTCCACTTTTGCGTATCCAGGCCTTGATACTCAGCTAAGCCCGCTCTCCCCCAAGCGGCCGCAGGATCGATCACGGTCAAGGCTTTGCCGGACTCTGGATTCACGAATGAATAGGTTCCGTCCTCATTTAGGGTAATCTTCCAGCGCTGCGCCGCCCCTCCGTCGGAATCGTCCTTCATTTGGGTCCATGTCTCGCCCGCTGCATTTGGGTCGGCCACACTGAGAGCTTTGCCGCCATTCGGGTTAATCAGTTTATACTCTGCCCCAGGCTTAATCGAGAATGTGTTGCTGCCAGCAAGTTCAATGTAGTCGATGTCAATGGCATGTTTGCTTTTCGCAAATTCGATGACGTTGTCGTAGCCTTTCTTCAACTCGACCTGGATCAAAGCCGTTTCATATTGCTTGCTTCCCGTGTGAGGCAATGCCACTGTCACGGCTGGGCTACCGTTCACCGACACCTGTTCCGAGGCATCGGGACCTGCGGTGTTTGAATACCTAATGTTTAAGGTATAGCTCCCTTCTTCGGGCACAATGACATCCTTAATCGATAAGGAGCTGTTCGTGTTATTGAGCCGCACGACTTTGCCGCCGGACGCACCTTCCCCGTCCTTTACTAACGCTTTGGCTGGTGTTCCATGCTCCGCTTCAATCCGATAATCGCCGGACGGAACCGCCAGCGGACCGTTGGTCGGAACTCCGAAATTCGGGGAACCGTCGTTACTCCAGGTAAAAGGCTGTACCCTGGTCGGCCGGGCGCCGCAGCCTTGGCCGGGTCCGCTGTTGCCGTGGTACACGATCAAATCCTGCGTCCCGTCCTTGGATGGGACAAAGGAGTTATGTCCCGGAGCGTAGACGCCATTGGCCACAGACTTGGCGAAAACCGGCTGCTCGCTCTTCGTCCATGACGCGGGATTCAGCAAGTCGCTTGCAGCATCGGCGCTCAGGATACCAAGCGAGTAGTCATCTTCCCAGCACGCGCTTGCGGAAAAGACGAGATATATTTTCCCCTGGTTTTTTAAGATGACAGCGCCTTCATTAACAGGCATGCCTTTCATTTCCCAATCGTATTCAGGCTTGGTCAGGATACTGCTGTCTCCGTCCAGCGTCCACGGATTCGACATAGGTGCGATGGCGATCGCGCTGCCGTGGCTGCCCGACCAATCCCCATATGCCGCATACAAGAAGTACAGCCTGCCATTATAGTCGAATACGGTGCCGTCAAGTCCAGCATACTGTGTATTCAACTTGCCTTTGTCCGTCCAGCTGCCCTGTAAAGGATCCGGGGAATCATTCTCCAGGACGTATACTCCCCGGCAATCATCGCCGCAGCCGGTATTCGCCGTATAGTAGATATACCATTTGCCGTCGATATTGTGGATCTCAGGCGCCCAAATATCCTTCAAGCCGGAAGGGGGCGTCCATACCGTCTTTCGTTCTCCCAGATCGATCGCAGTCAGTGATCTGGATTTCCAAATGTCCAGCCTGTTGCCTAACGTGCGTGTAAAGTAATAGTACCCATCCGAATGCAGCATCACGTACGGATCCGCTCCCGCCGTATTGATCGGGTTTGAATAGTTCATCGTTGACGCAGCTGACGTTGGGTAAGCCCCAAAAGAAGTCCATGTCAGCATAAAGAGAAGAATGAGCGATGTGCATTTAAAACCGATTCTTCTGACAGCATACATTGTTCTGGCACCTCCGGTATGTATAGTGGTTTTGTTGATCGCGATCACGCAAAAACCATTATAGGCCAGGAAAGGCATGTAAAGTTCCGGAAAGCGGCATATTTCTGCCGGACAAATAAACATAAGATAAACCGGATTCGACGGTCGAAAGCAAGAAAAACGTGCATCGACGTACATTCCTTGAAGTCAGACCGCGCGCGGCTGCCCCAAAAACCAAAGGCCGGCTCAGGAATGAGCCGGCCAACGAAAATTTTTAACGTTAACGTTCGGATTAAATTTAGCCTATGATTACGTGCAGATTCATAATTCTATTTGGCCCGCTTGATGTCAAAAAAGTCGATCTCCCCGTAGCCTGCGCCCTTGGTGAAGCGGATGGTGTTGGTGCCTGCATGGAGCTGAATACGCGCCGTGGACAATCCCCAGTTCTCCCAGCCTTTATTCGTGATGTAAAAGGAGCTCGGCATGCCCGAATTGACGGCCAGCTGAAGATGGGACCAGTCCCCACCGGCCGTTCCGTTCGCGGTTCGTGCCAGCAATATATATTCGCCGGCTTTCGGCACCTTCACGGCATATTCCACGTAGCTGTCCGGCGTATCGATATGTCCGGCCTTCATGCCGCCTGACCCGTTTGGACTTTGCGAAGCATACGCCGCTCCGCCGAACGTCCCTTTTTCCCCTTCGACGCGGATATGCGGCGTTTCACCGGAAGGCAGCGGAATCGGGACATTGGGATCGGCCGGTACGCCCAGATTGGGCGTATGGTCGGCATTCCACGTGAATTTCTGCATGCGGATCTCCCGGTTCCAACCGGCACCGTCGAATTTGGCCGTATGGTACACGATCCAGTCCTCGGTTCCGTCGGGCGATTGGGTAAACGAATGATGTCCCGGGCCGTATAGCCCATTTCCGGACGCAAAGATCGGCTGACTGCGTTTCGTCCAAGAGGCCGGATTCAGCAAATCGCTGGAAACGCTGGCTGTGATGAGCCCAAGACAGTAATCGTTCGTCCAGCTTCCGCTCGCTGAGTACACCAGGCTGATGACGCCGTCCCGCACAACAACCTGCGGGCCCTCGTTGACATAAGGCGAGTGGTTGGTCTCCCACGGATAGGTCGGCCTGGAAATTTCAACGCGGCTCGAGTCGATCGTCCAAGGATTGCTCATATGGGCGATGTACAGGTTCTGACTCACGTTGACATCCCCCTCCCAGCCCGACCAAATAAAATAGAGCTGTCCGTCTGCCTGCAGCACGGTACCGTCGATAGCCCATTTATTCGTAGAGTCGGTGATCTGCCCCTTGTCCTGCCAGGTTCCCTGCGTCGGGTCCGCCGACGTATTTTCCATCACGTACATGCGGTGATTCGCGTTGTCGCCGTCATCCTTGGCGTAATAGATGTACCAGGCCCCGTCAATATAATGAAGCTCGGGAGCCCAAATATTGCAGCAGCCCGTTTCGACAACTCGGGTCGGGGCCGCGTCGATCGTCGTCAGCTCGGCCGATTTCCAAATCGTTACGTTGCCGCCCGTCGTTTTCGTGAAATAGTAATTACCGTCCGTATGTTTGTAAACCCAGGGGTCCGCTCCATCCTGCATGACGACGTTATAAACATTGTTCCGGCTGGAAGCCGCGTCCGTGACCTGCCCCATGGGGACGAGCAGCAGCATGCATAACGCAAGCAGCAGCGGATTACGCACTATAGCCTTCATGTACAGGCATCCTCCTCTTCGGGAATATAAACTCATACCGCAACCTTCGCCTAAACCTTAATCTTCAATGGCCGCTTTGCGGGAATTGATGCGGCGAATCACTTCCGGATCAAACTTCTGACGTCTGTCGTAGGTGTACAGCCCGTTTACTTCCTGTTCCACGTCATACAGCTGGGTATAACAAAATCCGAACATCATCGGGTGCTCCAGCAGAGCGCTCGTCAGCCCTTCGTACCGCTGGAGAAACGCCTCCTCGGATGTCGGCCGGTCGCCGTAGCCCCAAGCCTTGTCGTCCTTCTGGTCGGGGTTCCACCAGATGCCGCCGTATTCGCTGATAAAATAAGGCTGCCCGCCGTACGTCTGCCGGTTCGGAAACGTGTTATACACCTCGCCGCCCGTTTTCATCGGCTCGTATCTGGCCCGGAACGTCTCCGGATTTTGATCGTAATCGTGCAGGTCGAAAATATCCGTCACGACGTGGAAGTTACCGCTGGTATCGATCGCCGGGCGCGTCGGATCCAGCCGTTTCGTCGTCTCGTACACGATGCGCAGCACTTCGTTATCCTGCTTGGCGCCGTCCCGGTCCCACGTCTCATTGAACGGGCACCAGCCGATGATCGCCGGATGATTATAATCCCGCTCCACACCTTCCAGCCATTCTGGCAAAAACCGCGACAAGCTTGCGGGAGTAGTAATATCCAGCCCCCAGTTGGCATGCTCTCCCCAGACGAGGTACCCCAGCCGGTCGGCCCAATACAAGAAGCGCGGTTCGAACATTTTCTCATGTAGTCTGGCCCCGTTGAATCCGAGCCCCAGCGAAATCTCAATATCCTTCCGCAGATCCTCGTCCGTAGGTGCGGTATAGATGCCGTCCGGGTAAAAGCCTTGATCCAGCACGAGCCGCTGGAACACCGACTTTTCGTTGATCCGGAACGCCATGCCGTCCAGCCGCACCGTCCGCAGGCCGAAATACGAATCAACCGCATCGGCATCCGTCAGGTCCGGCCGTTCGAGCGACAGCTTCAGGTCATACAGCCGGCCGTGGCCCGCCTCCCACAAATGGACTTCCGATACAGGCACGGTCACCTTGACGCATGGCCCTTGAACCACAGCCGTGGCCTCGCCGACTTCCTTTCCTTCATAGAA
Source organism: Paenibacillus sp. OAE614 (assembly GCF_040546645.1). Classification (NCBI taxonomy): domain Bacteria; kingdom Bacillati; phylum Bacillota; class Bacilli; order Caryophanales; family Paenibacillaceae; genus Paenibacillus; species Paenibacillus sp. OAE614. The sequence continues at coordinate 5,686,208 of NZ_JBEPOD010000001.1, forward strand.
GGCGGACGCCTTCAGCTGCGCTCCGGCGGTATTTCCGCTGACCTTCACTTCCAGGTGCACGCATGCATTCGCCGGATCGGCCACCACCTTCATGTCCGCTAGATAGGTTTCAGGGACCTGCTCCAGCCATACGGTCTGCCAAATGCCCGTCGTGCGCGTGTAGTCGCAGCCATGCGAGTGGAAGCGTTCACTTTGCTTGCCGCGCGGCTGGCTTCCCGACCGAACGTCATCCTCCGCATAGACGGTCACCACGTTGGCGCCTTCCTTGATATGCGGGGTAATATCGAAGCTGAACGAGGAATACCCGCCGCGATGCGTGCCGACGGAGGTTCCGTTCACCCACACCTCGGTTTCATAGTCGACCGCGCCGAAATGAAGCAGGATTCTGCCGTTGTTCCAATCCTCCGGCAAGGTGAATTCCCGCTTATACCACACAGCGGCCATGAAGTCCATATATTCTACGCCGGACAGCTTGCTTTCCGGACAAAACGGAACGGTGATCGTTCCTTCGAGCGCATGCTCCGGCTGGTGGTAGCCGCGCTCCTTCCCACTCTTGCCGTGATCGATTTCGAACTGCCAAGGGCCGTTCAAATTCAGCCAGCGGTCCCGCACCCATTGCGGACGCGGGTATTCGGGACGGGGGATGCTGAGGTTCGATTCCATAGAATAGCTCCTTTTCGGGTTGATTTTTAGTTAACTAATTAATTAATGATTAATCCCAAAATACTCACATAGATAGTAAAATACCTGTGATATTTAGTCAATGATTTTCTTGTTTAGTTAACCATTTGGTTATACAATGGATAGACAACACCTATCAGACCGAATCGGAGGCATCTATGGAAATCAAGGTAAGCCAGGAAAATCTGCCGTTATTCGTTGCGCTGGCGTCGAATACGCGCATTCGTATGGTCGAAATGCTCAGCAAAGAAAACCTCAATATTAGGGAAATGGCGCAAAGGCTGAATCTCTCCTCCGCCATCGTGACCAAGCATGTTCAGCAGCTGGAAGAAGCGGGCATTCTCCGTACAGAGGTGACCGCCGGCAAGCGCGGCATGCAGAAGCAGTGCTCTCTTCGTCTGGAGCAGGCATCGCTGGTGTTCAAAACGGACGATGTCCTGCCGTCCGAGCCGCATCAAGACGGCTATGACGTCGACATTCCCGTCGGCCAGTACTCCAGCTGCCAAGTCAAGCCCACCTGCGGACTGGCTTCTGAAACCAAGCTGATCGGCATGCGCGACGATCCGCGGTATTTCGCCGAGCCGGAGCATGTCAAAGCCCAGCATATTTGGTTTGCCGCCGGCTATGTCGAATACCGCATTCCGAACTACGTCTCCAGCAAAAACAGCATCAGCGAGCTCCGCATCTCCCTGGAGATCGGCTCGGAGGCCCCCGGCTACGCAGAAGATTGGCCGTCGGACATTACGTTTCTGCTCAATGACGTTCCCGTGTGCGTCTGGACCTCTCCGGGCGACTTCGGCAGCGTACGCGGAAAGCTGAACCCTTCGTGGTGGGATCCCGGAAGCTCCCAGCACGGCCTGCTGAAAACGCTGCTGGTGACCTCTTCCGGCACATATATGGACGGCGTGCGGATGTCGGATGTATCGATACAGGATTTTCCGATCCTGCCCAGAGAAGAAATCCGATTCCGTATTCTGTCGCCGGAGGATGCGCGGAACGCCGGCGGCGTCAGCTTGTTCGGCAGGCACTTCGGCAATTACGGGCAGGACATTCAAGTTCGAATCCGCTACTAAGCCAAAGGCTCAGGCCAAACGGTTATGTTTGCAAGAACATGCCGCTTAGTCTGAGCCTTTTGTGATACTTTTTTTCATATTACTAGCCTTCCTTCGCTTATTCCTCTCCAGAAGGCACAGGTAGATAATGCGTATCGCTCCAGGGAACGCTGAAATCGGGCGTACCGTCCGGATTCCAGCCGAACTTCTGTATGCGCGTCGAGCGGAGGCTCGTATCGGAGCCGGGCGAAGGAAGGGCATGAAAGACGATCCAGTCCTCCTGATCATCCGGAGACTTCGTAAAACTGTTATGGCCTGTTGCATATACTCCATTTTCTACACTTTTGCGAAATACAGGCTGCATCGATTTTTGCCATGAAGACGGATCCAGCGGATCGGCATCTTCATTCATCGTGAGCATACCTAAAGCATAATCCTCAGACCACGTGGTGCTTGCCGAATACACCAGAAAAATCCGGCCATTGCGATGCAGCGTGACGGGACCTTCATTAATCGCCATTCCGCCTTGCTTTTCCCACGGGAGTGTCGGGGCAGTGAGCAAGTGATGTTCCCCTATCAATGTCCAAGGATTGGCCATTTGGGCAATATAAATCGCAGATCCATAGTCGGGGAAGTTTCCGTAGCCGGCATACAGAAAATAGAGCTCGTTCCGCAAGGACATCACGGTGCCATCCAATCCCGGGACAAGCGTTCCAAGCGCCCCTTTCCAGCTCCACTCGCCTTCCAGCGGATCAGCATTTTCGTTCTCCAGTACGCATATCCGGCGGGATTCATCGCCTCCCCCATCGTTCGCAGTATAGTAGATGTACCATTTGTGATCCAAATAATGTATTTCCGGCGCCCACAAATTGCAGCTGTAGGAACCTCCCGGTTCGGGCGTCCAGATGGTCTTCTTGCGCCCCCAGACCAATCCGGTCAAGCTGGAAGATTGGGTAAGCTCCAAGCAGCCTGACCTTGTTGCCATAAAGTAGTAGCTGCCATCCGTGTGCTTAAGCACCCAGGGATCGGCAGCGTTGGCTACGATGGGATTGCAAAACGTCTTCGTTTTGGTGGACATCTTCTCACTCCTTTTCCCTGAACAAAGCAGTCATCCCTCTAATTATCCCGTGCGATCCTAAGGTAAACAATGTTGAAAGCGATTTACTTTTTGCGCATAAAAAGGAATTAGCGAATCGTTTTCGACCGACGAAAAAGAGAACCGTCCTGCCGAACGGTCCTCATCATCCTTCAATTCATTGATTTTGTTTGCGCCATTCCAGCGGAGTGACTCCAGTCGATTGGATAAAGAACTCATAAAACCGGCTGGATGAGGTAAACCCAACCTCAGAGGCGATCGAATCGATCGCCTTGCTCGTTTGCTGTAACAGCCGTTTGGCCTCCATCAAACGAAGGCTGATGATATATTGCTTGGGCGAGACGCCGACCGACTCCGTAAATTTCTTCCGAAGGTTGCTTTCGGACAGAAAATGACGCGCGGCCAGTTCATTGACGGTAATGCGGGTATGATAGCTGCTGTGAATTTCTTTTAACACTTCTTCTATGACCCCGTGACGGATATCTGCTCCAGGCACCGCCGATTCTATGTTACGCTGGAATACCAGCAGTGCTGTCTCCAAAGCGATCCTCATCATGTTGTAGGAGTCGATCGTTTTCCTTTCGGAATTCCATTCTTTCTCCAACTGAAACAAACTGATTTCCACCCAGCGCGTATCGTCAGCGTCGAGATGGCTACTCCGGATGCGCTGCGACTCACTCTCCGCTTCATGAAAGAGATACTGGCAGTGGACCGGAAGCAGATCATGGAGAAAATGAACGGAAACACCCTTCCAAGGTTTTGTACACACGAAGCCATGATGAAGCCCGGAAGGGATCAGGATCAGGTCGCCGGCAGCCACCTTGATATTTTGCTCGGAAGAGCTGTAGTATCCATCCCCTTCCAAAATAAGCGTTAACTCATCATATTCATGGGAATGCGACATAAAGAGGCCTTCACCTTGACTTGCCTGAAAGGTGTGAGGTTTAAAGCGCTCCATACTGACTACAAAACTCTTAACACGGTTTCCCAAAGTTAGCATCCTCTTTCCCTTGACGCTTCTTTCTCCTTTTCATTCTATGAAGTCCGTATCGCCCCGTCAATGATCCCGCTAAGCTGATGGCTGGACCTATCGAGTATTTTGTGATCGCCGTTAGCCGCACATTAAAAAATGCACCCTCCAACCGGTCCAATGAGCACAAGAAAATTGCATCATTTGATCCTATGGAAAGATGCATATGAGAGTATACGACCCACTCTTCTGCAGTAAGGATGAACTCAACCTCTCTCAGGACACCGGAATCGTCGGCGCCTTCGGCCGGCTGCGCAAAGCCCGGGTCGCCTGCAGGGTGATGGCATACACGAGCAGCGATACAAGAATGGCCCCAAGCAGCGCAGCCGTCGCTCCCAGCTGAACATGCTGCTCCAGGAAACGATGCGCGGCCAGCCCCGTCACCGTCATGACGATCCCCCCGATGCCCGCTTTGATCACCATGCGGAAGTCAAAATAAAAACCGATTGAGCCCGCTACCGCGTAGAAGTTGAGCACGGTCAGCATCAGGATGCCGAGCCCGAACCCGAGCGCCACGCCGCGGATCCCCAGGTTCGAACCGAGCACGAAGATCAGGCTGATCTCAAAAATGTTGGTCATGATATGGTTCCACATGACGGTGGATGCTTTGCCAAGTCCAAGCAGAATCGCTTTCAGCGGCGCCTCAAAATAATGGAGGAAAAACAGCGGCGCCAGCAGCTGCAGCAGCACGCCCGCTTCCGGCGAATGGTACACGACCGTCGTCAGCGGCACCGCCCACATATACAGGATGACGGTGCAGGGCACGCCGACCAGCAGTCCCGTGCGCATCGCCATGTCCATGCGGCTGTGCATGAGCCGGGTGTCACCCTCCGCGCTGGCTTCGCTGATCGCCGGGATCAGCGCCGTCGACAGCGACTGGGTGAAGAAGCCGGGGAGGAACAGCAGCGGGATCGCGTACCCAGCGAGCATGCCGAACTGCTTCGTGGCCATCTCCACGCCGACGCCGGCCAGAACAAGACTCTTCGTAATGACGAGCGGCAGAAACGCATGATAGATCGAATGGATGAAGCCGCTACCGGTCATCGGAAGGCCGATGCGCAGCAGGTCACGCAGCGTACGGTCCCCCTTGAGCCGCACGCTCGGAACAAACCGCCGCTGCTCCTTCGATTTTCCCCGGTTCGCCCACTTGAAAACGGAGAACAAATACAGCAGGCCGACGCCTTCGCCGATCACCGAGGCCCCCATGGCTCCCGCCGCCGCGTAGGCGATGCCATAAGGCAGCAGCATGTTGACGACGCCGATGATGACGATGATCTGGGCCACATTCTCCAGAATGTCGGATAAGGCGAGCGGGTTCATGTTCTGCCGGCCGCGGAAATAACCCTTCAGCACGGCAGACATGGCGATAATCGGGATGATCGGCGTAATCGCCACCATCGCATAATACGCCCGCTGGTCGGCCAGCACGATCGAAGCGATCCACTTGGAGCCGAACAACGCGGCCAGCGTCAGCACGACGCTGAGCGTTCCCGTTACCGACAGCGAGACGGCGAGAATCCGTTTAATCCTCGCCTCGTCCCCTTTGACTTCCGCCTCGGACACCAGCTTCGAAATCGCAACAGGCAGCCCGAGCTCGGTCATCGTAATAAACAGCGGAAGCAGCGGATGGGCGATCATCAAGAGCCCTACCCCTTCCGCTCCCAGAAAACGCGCCAGCACAATGCCGTTCACAAACCCGAGCCCTTTGGTAAAAAAAGACGACAGGGTCAAAACGAACGTTCCACGGATAAAGCTTTGCTTGTTCAATCCCATTGGTCACATCCCACCCACTGTTTGTCCTGATCTCTCTTTTATTAGCGTATTCGGACAAGGGGCAATACATGCAGACAACCCTGACATCTTCGAATGCCTTTCCGGCTCTATGCAACCAAAGAAAAACATAAAGGAAGCCAAATGGCGATATCTCGCCATTGACTTCCTTTGAAAAAGAATGTTAACTAAAGGATTACTTGTAAGTTCATAGCAGTTCATTACATAGGGGGGCAGTTTACCAAAGGGACGGATACGGATTTTTCGTCTTGCTCTATACGACCTTTTAATATGATATTTTTTGGATCGTCTGCAGCAGCAGCTCTTCCATCTCGGCATCATCCACGGAATCGAGCATGTCCGGGACGAACAGCTGGTATTTTTTCATCTTATAAAATTCAAACAGCGCCTGCTTCAACGAGAAGTCATGCCTCACAGCGAACGAAGGCTCTACCAGATGGCGGAGCATGAGATCGTCTTGTACAACAGACAAGGTGGAGTTAACCGGATGAAAAACATTCTTCTCCACGCCTGCCTTATAAAACCGGCGAAGATTCCGGTGCCGCTCCAGTTCCGCTGTGCTCAGCCTGTCATATAGAACCGGGTATACCGACTTGAGGTCTTCCAGCAAAATATCGGGCACGTACAGCACGCATTGCAATGATTGGATGTATAACATGTGGAACCTCTTGCCCCATGAGAGCTCCTCGTCCTGCAATTGGACGTCCGCATTTTGCAGAAAGGCGATGCAGTGATCCACAAACATTTCAATGATTTCGTCTTTGGATGAAAAATATTTGTACAGCGTCACTTTGCTGATATCCATGTGGCGGGCCATGTCGTCCATATTGATGGTGCTGAACTTGCTTTTTCTCAACACCGGCTTGATTTTATCCAGGAACAAATTTTTGTTCTCTATCTTTTTCATGTTGTCCTCCGCTCCAAACGCTTAATACTCCTATTATATCATATTGGACTCCTTTCATTCCGTGAATTAGCTTATATGAAAAGAACTAAGTTAACGATCTTTCAGTAAACCAGTTAAATTTAAGGCGACCGGATCCGTACCGTCGGCTCTTTACACCACGGATCATATCCTTAACACCCCTAACTTTTTACCGCACAAAAAAAGCTGCCAAGCGGCTCTAGACCCGCTTTGGCAGCAATTTCTGATATCTGCGCCGCAGCTCGTGCAGCTCCTCGCTTCCCGCAACCGCCTGCTCCTCCATCTGCTTGCCGACCGCCACGATCAGCGTCTCGAGCAAGGCCACCGGCGCCACCATGGAGTGGAACTCCCACAGCTGGCCGCGTGCGGTGTACAGGGTCACGTCGGCCTTCTCCAGCATGCCGCTGACCGCCAGATCGGTGACGAGCAGCGTGCGGTAGCCCTTCACCTTGGCGTGGTCCAGCAGCACCGACAGCTCCGGCGACTCGGACACGAAGCCGAAGATGACGATCACGTCCTGGGGCTGCACATGCACCAGCAGGTTAAACAGCTCGTGCCCGCCCCGGTCGAGCCGCTTGACCCGCATGCCGAACCGCGTCAGCCGGAAATCGGTCAGCGCGGCCAGACTCTCCGCGGAGCCGGGGCCGTAGATGTACACGGTCCCCGCGTCGCGCAGCAGCGACGCCGCCCGGTCGAACGTCTCCTGGCTGAGCCGGTCGGCCGTCTGCTGCAAATAATCCGCGCCGACGAGCAGGCTCGCAGCCGCGTCGTTTTCGTTCATTTTCGAAAACGCCGACTGCAGCTTCTGCGAGGGGGACAGCAGCATTTCGTCCTTCACCTTCTGCTTGAATTCCTTCAGGTTTCGGCATCCCACCTCGGACCAGAACCGCGACACCGTCGACGTGCTGACCTGGCAGACGGCGGCGATGTCTTCCTCCACCATAAACGGGATGTCTTCCATATGCTTGCTGATATAATCCGCGATCCGCTGGTGTCCGCGGGATAGCTTATAGCCTTCCAGTGCAAGGTTCATAGTCTTTATTGCCACCTCTCTATAGCGGGATGAATGATCAACGGTGTTAACGATGCAGGGAATGAAGTGTTAATGTTACACGGCTTCCACTTCGACCTTCTTCTTCAATAGCTTCTTCACTGCGCCCGCCGCGCGCACCTGCAAGTGCAAGCTCGGAGAGATGACCCGTTTGCTGGCCCCCGCCCGGATAGCCTCCTTCAGCTCGGCGACGGTCTCATAATCGCCCGGCAGGACGTTGTAGACGCAGCCGACCTGGAACATCTGGTGGGCGTCGCTGCCCGCTACGACCGGCACACCCAGCTCCGCGCCAAGCGGCAGCACCAGGGCGATATTTTCCTGGATGCCGATCTCGTGCAGGTCCTTGCCGTTCAGGTCGAACGCGTCGAACCGGCGCAGCAGCTCGCGGTCCACATGGTACAAATGGTTGGATTCCCGGAACGGGTGGCCGCCGATCACCATCATGCCCCGCGGCTCGCACAGCTCAAACAGCTCGGCCAGCCCGATGAATGAACCGGCAGCTGTATGCGGCTCAAGCAGGGCGCGGATTTCGAGCAAGGCGTCCTTGGGTCCGGAGACGAGAATATGTCCGCCCTCGGCTACGTCCACTTCCATGCCTGTAAAGATTTTAAACCCGTCGCGGTCGTAGTAGTGGTTGTTGCCCGGCAGCATCCGGTCGAGCGTCCCGTAGACCTCGTCGAAGCGGCGCGTATTGAAATGCTCGGTCAGCGTGATCGCCTGCAGCCCCTGATCGCGGGCTTCATCCAGCATCTCGTTGAAGTGGTCCATGGAGAACTCGGTCTTCTTGGACAATTTAACATGAAAGTGAAAGTCAATATTCATCGGTGTACTTCCTCCAATATGGGTGTAATGGTCTTCACGCCGGTCTCCAGGCGTCTGCCCGTCTCCCGGACGTACAAGTTGATGCGTTCTTCGCGGAAGGACGCGTACAGCATGCGTCCCGGCGCGTAATCCGGGTCGCCGATGACGCGCGCGCCCAGCTTCTCCTGGCCGTAGACGACCCTCACCAGCGTTTCGCCGCCGGCGGGCAGCACGTCCTCCACCTTCACCGGGATGGAACCGGCGGTGCGGGTCTCGTGCAGCACAACGTCTTCCGGCCTCACAGTCAGGACAACCGCTTCCGCTTCCTCCGCTCCCCCGTCCATTCCCGCAACCCGGAAGCTTCCGAGCGCCGTGATGACGGTGCTGACGTCTCCGCTCGTGCGGCACACGCCCTCCACCCGGTTCAGCGGATGGTCCGAGCTGCCCATAAACTCCGCCACCTGCAGCGTCCGTGGATGGCGGTACAGCTCGCGCGGTGTATCCGCCTGCACCAGCTCGCCACCGAAAAACACCGCGACCTTCGTCGACAGCGTGATCGCCTCATGCTGGTCATGGGTCACGTAGACGATCGTCGTGCCCAGCTCGCGGTGCAGCCGCTTCAGCTCGGCACGCATCTCCGTCCGCAGCTTGGCGTCCAGGTTCGAGAGCGGCTCGTCGAGCAGCAGGATCGACGGGGACGTTACGATCGCCCGGGCGATCGCCACCCGCTGCTGCTGCCCGCCGGACAGCTCGCCGGGATAGCGGTCCGCCAGCTCCGGGATGCGCATTTTGTCCAGCGCCGCCATGACGCTCTTGCGGATCTCGGCCTTCGGATGTTTGCGCACCTGCAGGCCAAAGGCCACATTGTCAAAGACGTTCATATGCGGCCACAGCGCATAGCTCTGAAACACCAGGCTCACGCCCCGCTTGGCGGGATCCAGATGGTAAGCCAGATTGCCGTCGGCCACCTTGTTCCCGGAAATGACGACCGTTCCTTCGTTCAGCTTCTGCAGGCCGGCGATCGTTCGGAGCAGGGTCGTCTTGCCGCAGCCTGACGGGCCGAGCAGCGTCACGAAATCTCCCTCTTCGACGGTCAGGTCGATGCCCTTCAAAATATGCTTCTGCTGCACATGCACATGAATCTGCCGCAGTTCAATCGCGTTCATTCATTGCCCTCCCAATCCTTTGGTCAAATCGGCCTTCCCGAACTTCACCGCCAGGGCGTAGACCGCCACGACGATCGCGATAATGATCATCAGCACGACGTTGGTGAGCTGGTCATACCCTTTTTCCACATAATAAAAGGTGAGCGTCGTCAGCGTCTCCGTCCTTGGCGTCACGAGCATGATGATCAGCTCCATCTCCTTCATCGCCCCGATGAACACGAGGATAAAGGCGGACAGCAGGCTCTTGCGGCTGAGCGGCAGCAGCAGGCGCCGGAAGCGCGTGAACCAGGAGGCGCCGCCGAGCACGGCCGCTTCCTCGAGTTCCGGGCCGATCTGCATCATGGCGGCGCCGCCCGCCTTGACGGTAAAGGGCAGCTCTTTGACCACCGTGATCAGAATAATGATCGTAATGGTGCCGTACAGCGCCGGAATGAACAGCACCGGCTTTGCAAACATTGTAATATAAATCGCCGCGAGCGAGATGCCCGGGATAAAATACGGGAAAAACGACAGCTGATCGACAAGCCTGCCCATGGCCGTGTTTTTGCCGCGGGCCACCGCGTAACCGAACAGAAGTCCGATAACCGCAGCCGCGACCGAGGCGATGCCGGCGATGATCAAAGAATTTTTCAGCGCGAGCAGGAAAATCGGGTTCTGCAGCACGCCCTTCTCCCCGGTGTTGATTTCGGGATCCGATCCGCCCGCCCAGTAATGAAGCGTGAAGTTGTCCGGGCTGAGCGAGCCGTCCTTCAGCAGGAACGTCTGCAGCAGCAGCACGATAAAGGGTACGACTGCAATCAATGCCATGCCGGCCACCGTTCCCGCCGCTGCCGGAAGCCGCCATCTGCCGAGCGGCACATGCGTCACCGCGCTGCCCTTGCCCGTCACCGTCACATAGCTGCGCCGGCCGCCAAGCAGGCGCTGGTTGAAATAGATCGCCAGCATGGTGATCAGCATCAGCGTCAGTGACAGCACGTTCGCCTCGGTCGTCAGCCGCGACCGCATGCTGGAGTACAGCATCGTCGAAATCATGTAGAAGTTCACCGGGGTGCCGAGCAGCGCGGGCACGCCGTAGGAACTGACCGCTTTCGTAAAGATCAGGATGAACCCCGACAGCACCGACGGCAGCATCAGCGGAAACACGATCCGCCGCAGCACCTGCATCCGCCCCGCGCCGGCCATTTCGGCCGCCTCTTCCAGCTGGCTGTTCATCGAGCTGAGCGCCGCGCCCACGAGCAGGAAGAAATACACGCTGTCGTGGATCGACAGGGTCAGCACGATCGGCACGAAGCCGTACGCCAGCCAGTCCGGCGGCGTCACATGCAGCACCGACTGCAGAATGCCGGGCGTGCCGCCGATTTTGCTGTTTTTGAAAAAGGTCAGCCACGCCTGGGACAGCATCCATGACGGCAGCAGGTACGGAATGATCGCCAGAAACGTAATCGTCTTCTTGAGCGGAACGTCCGTCCGCGTCACGAGCCAGGCAAGCCCGCAGCCGAACACCATGGACAGCGCCGAGACGGTCACCCCCACCGCCAGTGCGTTCAGCACCGGCTTGTAGAAGAGGGACCAGCTCATATCGCTTGCCAGCACGCGGCTCCAGTGGTACAGCGTCAGGTGCCCCGGGTCCGCCGCGGGCGTAAGCCGGGCGTCCTGGGTTCTCCATACGAACGTCGACCAGATCAGGTTCAGGACCGGCCAGACGATGGTGTACGCCAGAAACAGAAGGGCCGCCGCCCCGATCAGGTACAGCGGATTCCGCAGCGCGTCCCGGCACCGGTTCAGCCACCTTGATTGCCATGTATTCAGCGCGGGCTTATGCAGCATCCCGTTTCCCTCCTGTTTGTGTCATTTCGGTCTTTCGTTCCGTCATTTCTGCTTGATCCAGAAGTCGCGGACCTTCGGCGCCTCGAAGTACAGCTTCTCCCCGTCAAAAACCCACAGGTTCAAATCCTCGAAGGCCACCTCGTTTTTGGTCTTGACGTCGGAGCGCGGCACCCAGGAGCCCACTTCATTGAACGGCGCCATGCCTTCGCCCTGGCCGTCCTTCTCACCCATCATCCAGCGGATGAACAGCTTGGCCCCTGCCGAATGCGGCGCTTTGTTCGCGAGGAACAGGTAACCCGAATCGGGTACCGACGTCTTCGGCTTGATGTCATAGATCGGCAGGATGCTCCAGCCCTTCTCCTCGACCTTGGATACGTCGCCGGATACCGCCAGCCCGACCGCGTCGCTGTTCGCCTTGCCGATCGCATCCAGCACATCGTCACTTCCTTTTAACACGACCAGCCCGTTGTCGAACAGCTGCTGAATGAACTCGTACCCCGCGTTCTCCGTGCCGTGCAGTTCGATGTCCTTGCCGAACTTCTCCTTGTACGCCGCCGCCATATCGTCGCTGTGGATGACCATCGTCGTAAACAGGTCCATGAATGCCGGCGAGCTGAGCGGATCGGCCGTATAGACCTTGCCCTTGAATTCCGGGGTGGTCAGATCCCACCAGTTCGTTACCGGCGCGGACTTATAATGCTCGGTATTATAGAAAAGCGTGCGGAACTCCAGGTAGTTGGCATACCCTTCGGCCTGCGTGCGGTACGGCTCATCCACCTTCTCCGCCAGATCCTCCGGCAGGTACTTGACGTACCGTCCCGGCTTCACCATCTCCTCCTCGACAGCCCCGCTCACTTCCTTCGTGATGATCACGTCCGGGTTGAACTGCCCGGCGTCCTGCTCCTTCGTCACCTTGTCCATCATCTCATCGGACTTGACTTTGCTTACCTCAACCTTGATGCCGGGATACTGCTTCATGAACGTCTCCGCAGCGTCATTGGCACGCCCCGAAGTCGAGTAGACGATGACCTTGCCTTCCTTCTTGGCCTGCTCGTACAGCGCATCCGGCGTTTCGCTGCCGGACGCCTCTGCCGTATCCGCGCTCTGCACCGTTCCCGCCGGCTTGGCCGATGCGTCTGAGCCGCCTTCTCCCTGCCCGCATGCGGTCAGCAGCAGGGCTGTGCCCAAGATGAGCGCCGCCGCTTTGCCTGGCCAGGACCAGGCGGTCCGTTTTCCTTTGGGCGCATATGTATCCCGCACGATCTCCGTTTTTCCGTTGGCATTTACCGTCAGAATGCTCCTCACGTTTCCGTTCCTTTTTGACCTCATATCGTATGGCCTCCCCATCGTTCATTCAGAATTAGTGAAGCGTGATTGGTATCCGGATGTTTCGCTTACCTCTTCACTATAGGGACGGAGTGTCAACGGAATGTTAGGCGGACGTGCGATTTTGGTAAAAAATTATCACCAATTTATTATAAGATAAAAAACTTTCATTTTTCTCATGATGCCGATTCCTTTCTGAAGTGTCCAAGTTTCCTCAGCCTTCTCCTGCGATCGGCATGCCCAAGGCGCCCTTCGATCTTCTTGTATTCTCTGCTTTTGATCTATAAAAATCATTTTCATAGCCGTGTTTGCGAACCCCCACGTTTGCTCCAATGCGGCAAATCCCTTGATTATTGTGCGTTTTATAATCTCTCTATGCCCATTCCCTTTCTCTCTTCCGGCATATGATACTCATACATTTGATATTTGGAGATGAGCAGATGACAACCCCCATTGATGTGTTCATTCCGGCGATTGAGAAGGATTTGGCAACCCTCCCCCATGTCATTGATGCCGTCAGAAAATATGTACAGCATCCGATCCACGAAATGATCATCGTAGCCCCCCGGAAGCAGCGGATTGTGGATTTGTGTACGAAAAAGGGCTGCCGATTCGTAAACGAAGACACGGTTCTGCCCATTACGAAAAAGGACATACACTACCAGTCCAAAACGTGGGACCGGTCCGGTTGGTTGTACCAGCAGCTGCTGAAGCTGGGCGGCGATAAGGTATGCTCATCCAAATACTATTTGGTGATCGACGCCGACACTGTGCTCATTCGCCCCCATACGTTCAAGACGGGCGACAAGACCGTTTTTTACTGCCGGAACTGGAGCCAGCCCGAATATTTCAACACGTACAAGAAGCTGATGGGCAAAAGCCGCGCTTCCAAGCGCTCCTTCGTCACGCATTACATGCTGTTCGAGAAGGCCAAAGTCAAACAGTTAAAGCAGGCGATCGAGTCCAAACATCATACGAGCTGGTACTCCGCCATTATGAGAAGCATGAACAAATCGAAGCAGTTTGCTTTCTCCGAGTTTGAAACGTACGGCAACTTCCTGTATTCGTCGGAGCCCGGCAGGATGGTGCTGAAACAGGCCAACAACAAAAGCCTGCATATGAGCTTTTCTCAAATTTCGGCTTCCAAAATGTCGTCCCTGCAGCAAAAATACCGGTCTGTTTCTTTTCACGAACGAAAAGGGTATTCGAAATCTTCCAAGGTGAGACCTAAATGAAGCCCTATATCGTTGTCTGGAAAGGCCCCGTCCACAAAGCCAGCGGTCTTGGCCGTGCCAGCAGAGCCTATGTCAAATCCTTGAAGCGGCAAGGGGTCGCCGTCCGGTTAAGTCCGCAAGACCACCGCAAGCCAAACGCCGCCCAAGTCAAAAAGGTTCTCATATACCACCATCTTCCCAGCCGCATGCAGTGGAAAAAAGAGCGCAGCACGTATGACTTCATCCTGTTGAACACGGTTTGGGAAACAAGCAGGCTCCCCAGAAGCTGGCTGCCCCATATGAACAAATTCGATGCCGTGTGCGTGCCGTCCCAGCATAATCGGCGGGTTCTCAGGAACTGCGGCGTCACCGTCCCGATTTTCGTCGTTCCCCATGGGGTGAACGCCCGGGAGTTTCATCCGAACCATCCGAAGCTATCGTTGCCCGCTGCCGCCGGGAAGTTTACGTTCGTATCCGTCTTCGGCTTTCAGCACCGCAAAAACCCGGAAGGACTGCTCCGGGCGTATTGGGAAGAGTTCTCTTCCAAAGATAACGTCATCTTGGTCATCAAAACGAACGGATATGCGGCCAATGAGACGGAGTCGTGGATTAAGCAGCAGGTCATGCGGTATAAAAAGAGGCTGGGCATCCAAAAGGATACGGCCCCTGTCGTCATCATCGGCCGCCATATGAGTGAAAGCCAGCTTAAAGGCCTGTATGCGCTCGGCGATGCCTTCGTCCTTCCTACGCGCGGCGAGGGTGTCGGGCTGCCTTATTTAGAAGCGCTGGCAAGCGGCATACCGGTCATCGCCACCGGCTGGGGCGGGCAGATGGATTTCCTGACGCCCCGCAACTCCTTCCTGGTCCCGTATCAGCTCAAGAGCCCGGCAAGCAGCATGAACCGCGCCATTTCAAGAAGGTTCAGCAACCTGTTTGCACAGAAGGGGCAGCGATGGGCTGAGCCGGATTTAAGCAGCCTCAAAAGGCTTATGAGGCAAGCGTACGAAAATCCCCGGCTTTGTAAACAGAAAGGAGGCCAGGGCCGAAAAGATATGCTCCAGTTCTCGTGGGACCAGGCCGGAAAGCTCATGAAGCAGGCGATTGAAGAGACGATGCGTTCCAAGAAATAAAGATGAAGGGTGATGGTTCCCCAAGGAAGGAGGATGAGAAACTTGCGTATTGTACTGTTGTGCGGGGGATCGGGGAAAAGGCTGTGGCCTTTATCCAACGATATACGCTCCAAGGTATTCTTAAGGCTGCTGACCACTGAAGACGGGGTCAAAGAGTCGATGATCGAACGGATCTGCAGACAGCTGGACGAGGCGGGGCTGCTCCAATCCACCTGTATCGTCACCCATCACAGTCAGGCGGAGATTACGCGCCGCTATGTCGGCGACAATATCCCGATCATCAGCGAGCCTTTTAAAAGAGGCACGTTCACGGCCGTTGCATTGGCCGCCAGTTATCTTCATGAAAAGCTGCAGGCCGATCCGGACGAAACCATTTGCATCCTTCCGGCGGACACGTACGTCGACACCGCATTCTTCCGGCTGCTGCACCGGTTTCCCGGCGTCCTGGGACGCTCCAGGGCGGATCTTGCTCTCCTCGGCACAAAGCCGGTGCAGCCTTCGGATCAGTTCGGCTATATCGTCCCGGCTCTGCCCAAGGCGGACGGCGAGTATGCTTTCGTCCGGCGGTTTATCGAAAAGCCAAATACACGCACGGCCCGCCGCCTCATGACGCATCAGGCGATGTGGAACTGCGGCGTCTTCGCCTTTCCCTTGAGGTTCATGCTGACCTATTTGAAGGACAAGGGCCACCCTGTCCGGATCGCGGAATGGCTGGCAAAATACAAACAACTTCCCGAAGCCAGCTTCGATCGGGAAGTTGTCGAAACGACCGTCCCTGTCGTTGCCATGGAATACGGAGGGCACTGGACCGATCTGGGCAGCTGGATGGCGCTTACCGGCCATATGAAGGATCGAGTGATCGGACTCGGGCACATATCGGACGATTCCGCGGATACCCATCTCATCAACGAGCTCCCCTACCCCATTGAAATGATTGGTGTCTCTGGGATCATTGCCGCGGCCAGCACCGACGGCATCCTGATCGCAAGCAAGGAGCATGCGCATCGGATCAAGGAACGGCTTGCCTTGGCGCCTCAAATCCCGATGTACGAAGAGAAACGGTGGGGCTCCTGCCGGATCCTGAGTTACGGGAAAGATGAATCTGGCGTGGAGACGATGATCAAGCAGGTGCGACTTGCCGCCGGCAAGTCTACTAGCTATCACGTTCATCACCGCCGGCAAGAATTGTTGACCATGGTGACGGGCAGCGCGGAAATTCTCATGGAGGAGCGGCGGTTCCGCCTGAATGCCGGTGACGTACTGAAGATACCGGCCGGCGCCAATCATGGCATCAAGGCCATTACTCCTCTGGAGCTGGTGGAAGTCCTGCTCGGCTCTGATCTTGCTCAAGAGGATATTACCCGCATTGCGGTGGACTGGTAGAATGGCGTTTCGGTCCAAAATGTCGTAAATTTGCAGTAGGAATTGTGACCGGCCGAGCCGAAGTAGTCATCGATCGAACATGATTCCGCGAATAGCGGAAAGAGGAGGCCGATGATGGAGCCGATGGTGGAGCCTGTGATCAAGACGGAAAGAAAGGCGTTTACCTTGTTCGGATGTTCCAAAGCTCATGATCCGGGCAAGCCGTACAGTGAGACGATTTTCGAATTGTTTGACCAGGTCTGGCATGAAGTACGCAGCAAAGAACTCGCTCACAGGGGGATCAATCACGTCGTCTATGAGCAGGGAAACATGGTGTTTGCAGGAATTGAGCTGGTGACTCCGCCTGAGGAGAACTCCATCTTGAAGAAAAAAGAAGTCGTGCTCGAAAAATACGCCTATGGCAAGCACGTCGGACCTTACAGTGAATTGGACGCCACTTACCGGCGTATTGATGCGCTCGTCCAAGCCGCAGGAGAACACAAAGAGCTTCCCCTGATTGAGGTTTATGGCCACTGGAACGAGGATGAGTCCAAGCTGGAGACGGAAATTTATCACAACCTCATTTGATGAATCCCTGTGTGCAATGAGGCCGTGCAAGTTTCTAGTTCGTTAGGATTATATGATCAATCTTAGGAGCAGTTTGTCTACTGCTCCTTTTGCTATATAGAAGTTCGGCAAGAACATGGTTCTATTGCTGTTTATGGTCAACTTTCTTGTAATTTTCATGCAAGTTTTTTTAGATTTCCTGTATGATGATGCTATGAAAAAAATATTATCTTTCATGGATTGGGGTATATTCGCTCTTCGTTTATACCATTATATTTTGCTGTTGTCCCGGGTTCTGGCAGTAAGCGAGTTTTCGAACCGGACGTTACTAAACGTGATCTGGCTGAGCATGGCCCTTGTCGCCCCTTTGCTGTTCTGGTTTCCCGGGCGCCGGATGAACAAAGTCTGGTTTTGCATATTGGAGCTATTGCTTGGCGGTTCTTATTATGTGAATTCGGTCATTCATCCGGACCTGACTTCAAAAGCGGACTATTTGCTGCCGAGTCTTACTATCGGGTACTTATTAACCAAGCAAACCCTTTGGGTCATTCCCTTACTTGTTTTCATTCCTTTTACCTTTCAGTCCTCCCTAAAATTATCTTGGGAGCAAACCCTGGGTATCGGAACAGACAATCTGCTGTTCTGCTTCATCGGCATGTGGGCAAGCTCCGTAGCCAATGCGTATGATCAGAAGAATAAACTGGCAGCCGAAGTGGAGCATCAAAATAAACTCTTAACTCACTACTCGGCCGAGGTCGAGAAAATGACTTTGCTTGAAGAACGCAACCGCATGTCCAAGGAGCTTCATGATACACTGGGGCATTCCTTTATCTCACTCATCCTCAGCCTTGATGCTTCTATTGCCCTGATGGATAGCAAGCCTGCCGAGGCCAAAGACCGGTTAATTCGCTTAAGGGCATTGGCTGAGAACAATCTGGAGGAAATGAGGAACATCGTGCACGAAATGGGCGAAGAAGAGGAATCCAGTCTGATCCGACAGGTTGAATCCCTTGCAACCCGTTTCGGGGAGCACACGGGTACGGCCCTGACCTTAAGTCTGCCGAGGACAGAGCGGTCCATACGTTTCGAAGTACGGCAAGCGATCCTTCGGGTCATCCAGGAATCCTTTACGAATGCACTAAAACATGGAAAGGCAACCCAACTGCATCTGGAGCTTACTTTTTCTAAGAGCCATCTGCAATTGTCCGTTCGAAATAACGGCAGGCCGATCGACAAACTAGAGTATGGCTTCGGCTTGACCACGATGAAACATCGGGTTGAGCGGCTGGGAGGCAGCTTACAGCTATCATCCGGGGAGGGTACTCCAGTGTTCACCGAAGTCAGATGCAAAATCCCGCTGAAAGGAGTCATGCCGCATGGAGAAGATTAAAGTGCTGCTTGCTGATGATCAAGAGTTGATTCTCGAGAGCTTACATATCGTGCTGTCCATGGAACCGGATCTGGAAATTGTCGGTTTAGCCAAGAATGGGGAAGAAGCCGTAGAGGGCTGCGAGCAGTTTAAGCCGGATATAGTATTGATGGATGTCAACATGCCGGTCATGGACGGCGTCACCGCAACGGCCCTGATTAAAGAGCGAATGCCTGCAACCAAAATCATCATGCTGACCTCCTATAAGGAAGTAGAATATGTGTTAGCGGCGTTAAGCCACGGAGCGGAAGGTTATCTGCTCAAAGCCATTCATCCAAAAGATTTGGCTGCAGGCATACGGGTGGTTCAGGCGGGAGGGACTTTAATTTCGCAGGAAATGGCGAGTAAAATGATCAAGAACATGAACAGTACCACCCCTGCGAAACATAATGAATTCGGGCTCACTGCCCGTGAAATCGAAGTGCTGCATAAGCTGGCTGCCGGCCTGCGTAATCAAGAAATTGCCGAGGCATTGTTTCTTAGCGAAGGGACGGTCAAAAATTATATCTCATCGATTTATTCAAAGCTTAATGTGAAAGGACGGCGGGAGGCCGCCCGGAAAGCCCGGGAATCGGGAATGATGGATCGTTAAATGATGACCAAACGGCACTGTCTCTTTATGACTTTTTCAGCCTATACTCATAGCATCAAACAACAGAGGTGGCGATGTAAGACATGAAGAACAAAGTGTCATTTTGGCTTTTTCCAATCGTCTGGATGATTGCGGGGACGATCGGCATTATTCTCATCGATACGTTATTCCGGCAGCTGACAGAGCGATTAGAGGGGGTAGTCCCCCTTATATTTACATTAGTGATGGGAATTCTGGCCATGCTGGTATACAAGCTCACACTGACCTACCTGGCCCGGCGGTCCACCCCAGAGATATCCAGACGGCACGCAGGGATCGAAACGGTTCTGGGCGTACTAACCGGGGCGATTTTTATCACAGCGTCCGCTTTTATAATTATTGCTCTGGGGGGATATTCCTTTCAGTGGGCAGGTTCCGGGAATACGGGTTTTGTTCTCATATCTACTATTGAAACAGCTTTAGGAGCAGCCATTGTTGAGGAACTTATCTTTCGTGGACTTCTGTTTCAGGCTATTGATCAATTGGGGGGAAAAGCGCTCGCCCTTGCTGTGACCTCTCTATTCTTTGGCGCTGCCCATCTTGGAAATGCCGGGGCAACATTATGGAGCGCATTCGCCATCGTCCTGGAAGCAGGTGTTCTGCTCGGAGCCGCTTTCCTGTGGCGGCGGAACTTGTGGTTTACCATAGGACTGCATTTTGCCTGGAATGCCATGGAGGGCTTGCTTGGCATTTCTGTTTCCGGACACTCTGCTGCAGGTCTGTTTACTGTAAAAGTGAACGGTGCCGCGCTTCTCACAGGGGGCGAATTCGGACTTGAGGGCTCTATTGTTCCGGTTGTATTCAGTCTTCTGATCTCCATTCCTATGCTGATCGGGACTGCACGGAATCAAAGGATTGACGGCGGAAACCCCCGACATTTCGAATCATGATTTCGGTTTTCTCAAACATTGTTAACCCGCTGCTCTATTCCATCAAGCAATAAGGAAACTCCAGAGTTAAACAGTTCATCCGAACCAATTAACTTAAATATACCTTCTCCGTGCATCCGCTGAAGCAATTTAAAATGGGATAGATCCACATGGGTACTCTCGTTAGGCTCCTCCTCTAACGGGATCTGTAACTTCCGTTGTTCATATTCTTCAACGACAAAATTGATGACGTAGTTCAACACATGGGTCGTATATGAAAATTTTTGTCTATCCGTTAATGATGTCGGTTCGATCATCTGCAATAGAAATTCGAACAGTTCCATAAAGTCAGCCTCCGGCCTTGACTTCATCAGAAGCTGACCGGAGCAAGGAAATTGCTGAAGCTTGCTTCGAATGACCGTTGCGCTTAGCTGAAGCCTTTCTCGCCAGTCTCCTTGCTTGGGAAGCTCACTTATGATTTCTCTTGAAACCAGGTTGGCCAACGTTTGATAAAGGACTTGCTTGCTCTCGAAGTACCAGTAGATCGTGGGGGCTTGAACATTCAATTCCTTGGAAAGGTTTCTCATCGTAAAATTTTCGATTCCCTGGTCAGCGAGAAGCCTCCATGAGGCTGCAATGATTTTCTCTTCGCTGATATGTGGCCTGCGTTTAGGCATAAAAAACATTCCAACTCCATTCCAAAAATTCTGATATGACTTATTATACTCTATATAGTTATTCCTCCAATGCTACATCTTCAGCGGGCAGCGGCTTCTGGTTGAACATGCTTTCTCCTGCCTTTGAGGAAAGTCGAACATCCCGCATCCCACGCTCAATAGCACTCACTTCATAATCGCGTAAAGCGGTCAAAAGCTCCTTTTCCCCGCTCTTCACGTTGATTAATTCCTTCGAGAGTTCAAAAGCATCAAAAAGTGCCGCATTCCCACCGATACCTGCCGGTGTCATGGGATGCAGGGCATCTCCCAGCAAGACCAGAGGAGTCGTTTCTTTCCAAGGCTTATACGGCAGAACATTACGGAGGTGATAGACAGCCGTTTTCTCGGGCTCCGCTAATTTCAACATCCGTTTTACTTGTGGATGCCAATGTTTGATTTTCTCTTGCGTAAAAGACAACAATTCCAAACCGTCCAATTGGAAGAGCTGCTCATCAGGAATCCCAAACCATTCAGGCGAGCATGCAAACACAGCGTACAGGTAATCCTGTTGAGGAGAAATCTTCACATTAAGGGACAAGGATTCCGGTAATTGTTCAATATTCGGCTTGAAAGCCATGTCTTCAAGAAGAAGGGAAAGCGAAGCATCTCCTTCTGGATTCGTAAGGCATCTCATACTGCCATCCCCAATGAGCATGTTAAGTTCCTTTCTCCGCTCATCATCCAGAAATACCTTGGTATACAAAGCCCTGCCCCCCGTATCAAAAATTTTCACCCCAGGTTTGTACTGATGCCGGACCTTGGATCCTCCCCCGTCAGCACCAACCAGGACATCCGCATCCATATACTCCCCATGATCGAACCATGCTCTGAAGCGTCCGTTTTCTAACCTTTCATAATGGGTAAACCGGTATCCGAAGCTGACCTTGTCACCTAGTTCGCCAAGCAAAACTTCGCGAAAGGTAAACCGATTTACCGATGGTGTGGCTTCCGCTTTGTTGTACATAGGATGCTGTTCTTCTGTGGGTTCCAAAGAAATGGGATCTAAGAAAACAGGGTGTGCCGGTCCTAATACAGACGTTTCCATGTAGAGATCATACAGTTTTTCAGGAAGACAAAACCGCAGTGCATTTGATCCATTCTCATTGATTTTGATTCGATAGCCGGTTTGGACAAAATGGTCTGCCTGCTCACGTTCACAAACATGAAAATCAATGTGATTTTTTTTCAAACTTTGTGCCAGTGCAAGTCCGCCCAGACCGCCACCGATAATTAGGACAGATAGTGAATCCATATCATTTCATCATCCCTTAACTAAGTTAGATTTATCTTACAACGTTATATTAAGGGTGTGCTCCTCTGTTTGTCAATGATTTTGGAGTTCTCAACCAAACATCCTCCTCACGTAAGACCGGAGCTATAGAATAGCCAAATTTTCGATAGAAAAAAACTGCCGACACTTTGTCGACAGTCGGGAGCATCCAGATTGGATGACTTAATAATCTAGTAGACGGCCATGATCGTTCCATTGACCGTACATTTTGTTTTCACGCGTATTTGTTATGAATTTGTCCAATCTGCTCTGAAATAATTCGGGCTGATTCTTATAGCTTTGGATCGTGTCGATCCGGACTCTAGTATAAAGATCTGGAAATGCCATGAAATTCTCATACACTTGCTTTTCCTCTTGCAACCTTTGCTCTATAACCGGATCGATTCGAAAAGAATCGTAATTCATATCAGGAAGGACCTTTCTTCCTTCGTTTGTCATCAGCCCCAACCTTTCGAGGCGGCGGACACGCTCCTTATTCAATTCAGTCCATGAGCTTTTTTTGCTTCGAGGGGACAGTCTCTGAGCCAGCTCCGTTTCAGATATTTTCTTCTTGACTCCATCGATCCATCCAAAGCACAAAGCCTCCTCGACCGCGTCCAAATATAAGAGCGTATCCGATTTGGGCGTCATACGAACCAAGACCCAACAAGATTTTTCAGTCTTGCTATTTTCCTGCAGCCAAAACCTTAATGCTTCTCTCGATAGGACCGGAATTAAGCGATCTACTTCCATGTTTGAAAAAGTATCCTTTCAATCCGTTGCAAGACCATTTTTCAGCATGAGTTACTGTTTGTTAGATATGACGTTATCAAGAAACTGATCTGCGTCACCATTAAACTTCCAGGATACGCCAAACTTATCAACGAGCATGCCAAAGCACGAAGACCACGGCGTATTGGATAACGGCATGATGACATAACCGCCCTCGGACAAATTAGAAAAGTAATTTTCCAACGTCTGTTGATCCTCATTCACGATACTAATCAGCATATTGTTGCCTTGAACGAACTCGCCCGTTACATTCTTCATTGAAGGCAAAATATCCGACATCATGATTTTCCCGCCTGCAAATGCTATTGAAGACTCCATGACCATATTTAGCTCATTTTCCGGCAGCGGGTGATTTGGATCTTGCGGGAAATCCTTAAATTTTACTTTTTTTACTTCAGTTGCGTTTAAAGCCTCCGCATAAAAATCAATCGCTTGTTCTGCAACTCCATCAAAGTTTAAATAGACAATCGCTGACATTGAATAAAACCTCCCTCTTGTTATAAAAGTAGTATAATGAATAAGAGGTGACAGCTGTATGTCACCATTTATAAATAAAGTACATGCCCCCGAAACGGGTCTATCCAACTGCCATTTTGCGATCAGGCGGCTGGAGTCTGCATTGGTATGGGTTTATATCGCAAAAAAGCTCCACATGTTCACCGCGAACATGTGGAGCTTTTTATTCCTGGATGCAGCTGGTTTGATTATGCAAAAGGCTGGAGCATTTGGCCGGCATTCGCAAGAATCAGGGCAATATTCAGTACGGCAAAGAACAAAGCCGGCGCCGTTTTGCCAATCGGATCTTTCGTGCGGATATGCACCAGGCTCGCCACCAGCATCGTCACGCCAAGCCACACTCCTGCCCATGCGACCAGTCCGGTATACCAGTAGCCAGCGATCAGCGCGGCAGCACCTGCCAGTTGGACCAGGCCCGTTACCTTAAGGAACCATTGCGGCAGGTGAAGGTGTTCGAACATGTCTGCCCAGTACTTAGCCCCTATCATTTTGGCGGTACCCGAAAAGAGGTAGTAAGCAATCAGCAAAGATTGAAGAACGATAGTAAAAATGGCCATGTCAATCTCCTCCTATTCGATCACAACATCATTTGGATTACAGCTCAGCCAATACCACTTCAAGCTGGTCGGCCATCTTGACCCAACCGAGTCTGGCTCCGTTATACGACAAGCTCTCGCTTTCAAATCCGGTATGCTCAAGATGAAGGCGGGTTGCGCCACTGGATGAATGGAGCGTCCATGTAACGACCGTACTTACTCCCGCGGTTACCCAGGTGTAGGATAGGCGGTGAGGTTCTTCCACGACCAGCACTTCTGAATCGACGATTCCATCCCACATTTTCGACGGTTTGGCCCGAAATTGAAAGTGATGGCCCACAACCGGCTTAAAGTCGTTATCCATCACCCATTTCGCAAGCATGTTGGAATCAGTCAATGCAAGCCATACTTTCTCAATCGGACTATCGAATTGAAAATCAAGCTTTACTTCCGGTTTCATTCCTCTTCCTCCTTCAACAATTGACTCAGCTTAGCTGATCCTTGGTTCCAAAAAGCCGTGTGAAAAGTGACCCAATCTTCAATTTCTCGCAGAGGCTCTGCGTTCAATCGATACCTTGTTTCCCGCCCGGCCTTGCGTTGCCTGACCAGATCGGCGGCTTTGAGGATCGCCAGATGTTTGGAAACGGCTGTCCGCCCCATCTCGAAATGCACCGTTAATTCGTGTAAGGGCAATTCTTCCGCCTCGGCCAGCAATCTAAGCAATTTGCGCCGCGTCGGATCGGCAACCGCGGCATATACATCCCTCGCTTCATGTTGTTCATCCATTCCCATCATCCCTATTCTGCTCGATGATAGGACACCAAATGGTGTCTTATGAGTTCATAATAAGACACCTATAGGTGTCCTGTCAATCCATAATTCGGAATAAAGTTTAAATGGCTTGTCACCGAACATTCGGCCTCTGTATATGCCAGGCATGATGCAGCAAAAAGTTTAGGGCATCCCTGAAGGATGCCCTAATGCTGAAATATTGAAGTTTGACGGAGATCAACTGAATATACATTTACCGGTTCGGTTTTAATCCTCGCACACTTTATACTGCTGTCTCTCCGCCTCTCTCCTGTCCATGCAAAGCCTTCCGCAGTGCACTTACGGCATGCTGCACCGCTTGTCTTCCTTGGTCATAACCGCCGGTCTGAAGCATGAAGCCGTGGACCATGCCGTCATAGCGCTTCGCTTCCACGGGAATACCGGCGGCTTTTAATTTCGCTGCATAAGCCTCCCCGTCATCGCGCAGTGGGTCAAATTCGGCTGTAATCACGAGAGCGGGCGGAAGACTGCTGAAATCGGCAGCCAATAATGGCGAAGCGTAGGGGTTCCTTCCGTCCTGATCCTCCGCCAAGTATTGGCCCCAGAACCACCGCATCGTGTCCGTCGTCAGGCCGTACCCTTCGGCATTGTTACGGTAAGAATCCGTATCGAACGCGTAGTGGGTCGCCGGATTGAACAACAGCTGAAACTTGATGAAGGACAACCCTTGGTCCCTTGCCATCAAGGTTACGGCAGCGGCCAAATTTCCGCCCGCGCTGTCGCCGCCGACCGCAATCCGGTTGGGATCCGCTCCTAGCGAAACGGCATTCTCCGCAACCCAGGCAGCAGCCGCATAGGCATCTTCGATGGCAGCGGGAAACCGATGCTCCGGCGCCAAACGGTAATCTACCGAGACTACGATAACGTTTGCCCCATTGGCCAACTGTCGGCATAACACATCTGCTGCATCCAGGTCCCCGACGACCCAGCCGCCTCCATGATAATAGATGAGAACAGGGAGCGGGTATTTGCTTTGAGGACGATATACCCGAACCGGTATGAGACCGGCCGGACCCGGGATCTTTCGATTGTCGACTTTCCATACTTCTTCCGGCTGGGCGGCCATGGAGCTTAAGTTGACGGTTCTGGCCCTCTCCACGGATAGCGTGTGAAGAGGCGGGACCCCTTGTTTCTTCATATTTTCCAACACAACCTGAACTTGAGGGTCAAGCGGCATGATGGTTCCTCCTTAGGGATCAAATATAATGGATACGAGTCTTGCTTATATCCGGAATAAACAACCATTCACGAGCAGCGTCTTTGGTAAGACAGCTACTATTCCGGTCAAAATGAAGTATACTGAATGGAGAATAACCCTGTAAGTACGCACTTTTGCGTGACATAGTACCCATTTGGTAACTTCATCATGGGACGGATTGGATGTGATGGATATGGGCGGTTGTCCGGTAGAGGCAACATTGTCCGTGGTTGGAGGAAAGTGGAAGGCTGTGATCCTATGGCGTTTGGTTGGTGGGACCAGGCGCTTTAACGAACTCCAGCGTTCGATTTCGCAAATTACCCGTAAAATGTTAACGGAACAGCTTCGGGAACTGGAGCAAGATAACCTCATTATTAGAACCGTCTATCCGGAAGTTCCGCCGAAAGTCGAGTACTCGCTAAGCGAATACGGCAGGACGTTTATTCCTGTTTTGAATGCCATGGCCCAGTGGGGACTGGTCCATCGGGAACGCGTGTCTGACCCCGTTCGCTCTACGACTTAGATTACCGTTCTAAAACAAACACCATAGCTCGATAAGGAGAAAGCGCAGGAAAGCTGACATTCAAACGCCTCCCAACACCAAAAAGCAGTCCGCCAATACCAGCGGACTGCTTTTCTTTATTTTTATGTCATTTACGCGCCAATCCAAACATTCGGTTAATCCAAATAAAGGAAGTTACAGACGCTTGACTTGGAGTTCACTCCAAGGGCTATCCTATAGCTGTCCGGACGACAAAGGAGATGAAAGGAGAAGGCATGTCGCGACAATATTCCATTTCCGAAATAGCTGAAAAAACCGGTTTGACTCCCGATACCCTTCGGTATTATGAAAAGATTGGACTTATTCCGTCCCCCGAACGCGGACCGGGTGGGTCCCGTTTATATAGCCAGGAAGACATCGGCAAAATTCATTTTCTACTGCATCTCAAAAATACCGAGATGCCGCTTAAAAACATTCAGGAGTACATTCGGGCGTATGACGATCAGGATGAGGAGCTGTGCTATCGGCTGCTTGACGAGCACCGGATCCGCATTGAAACACAGATGGCCGCATTGAACGAAACGCTCGTACTCGTCAAGTATAAGCTGGATCATTTTCAGGAAATTAAAGACGGTTGAACGAAAGGAAGATCAGATCATGCAGAAAACTCCCCAAACACCGATCGGGTCCGGATTTGGACCCCGGACTACAGCCATTGAAGCACTCGGACAAGCCGATTTGACCGGACAAACGGCGGTCATTACCGGCGGTCATTCCGGACTGGGTTTGGAAACGGCAAAAGTGCTCGCGGAAGTGGGTGCCAAGGTCATTGTCCCGGCCCGATCCCTTACAGCTGCTCAAGCTGCCATTGCCTTTATCCCAGGCGCAGAGGCGGAGCTTCTGGATTTAACCGACCCGCAGTCCATCGATTTGTTTGCGGAGCGGTTTATCCGTTCCGGGCGGCCGATTCATATGCTGGTCCACAGCGCCGGAATTATGGCCGTACCCCAGCAGTATGACAGCCGGGGCAACGAGCTTCACTTTTCCACGAACTACTTGGGCCCTTTTCAGCTGACGGCGCGGCTCTGGCCGGCACTCCGGATGGCCGGTGGAGCGCGCGTGGTCGTGGTATCTTCCCGGGCTCACCAGTTCAGTCCGATAGTGTTCGAAGACATCCACTACAAGGAGCGCAGCTATGACAAATGGTCTGCCTATGGGCAGTCCAAAACGGCGGATGCCCTATTCGCGGTGGAGCTGGACCGGAGAGCACATGCCCATGGTGTCCGGGCATTTTCGGTGCACCCGGGTTCGATTGTCACCTCGTTAGCCCGGCATCTGTCGGATGACGAACTGATGACCATGGGCGCGATCAACGAGCAGGGGCAACGGCAATATACCGAATACGATAGTGAACGGAAGACCGTTCAGGAAGGGGCAGCCACCATCGTTTGGTGCGCGGCGAGCCGTCAGCTGGACGGTATGGGAGGCGTATACTGTGAGAACGTCGACGTCTCTCCGCTCATTGATGAGGATCAGATCGGCATTGCCGGCGTGCATCCAAGCGCTGTTGATGCGAAAGCCGCTGAACGTCTGTGGAGCGTTGGCGAAGAACGAACAGGCATTCATTTTGACATTTCATAAGCTTAGCGGAGGGTAAGAAATAACGCTCAACTTGTCCCGCGAATATAAAAATCCTGAACCGGCAAGGTTCAGGATTTTTATTTTTTGAGACGAACATCATACTCACGTATGCAGTTTTAGCGTTGCGGGATGCCAAGCAGTGACCGAAAGCGGCTGCCTCACATCATTACTTAGAGGGCACTACGTTATAGCCGACAGGCTCGGCCGTATTGCCCGCCCGATCCGATGCCGTGACTTCGATCCGGTTCATGCCCGGCTGAAGGTCAATATCCGCGCTGAACGTCAGGTCATCCTTCACGTCAGCCTGTACTCCATTCACGAGAACGATGCCGGGCTCGCTGATTGTACCCGTAACGCGCAGCGTTCCCTTTTCCACATTGTAGTGATTGCCCGTCAATTTCCCCGGTTCATCCAGCACGACGGTCGGCGAGGTCGTATCCAGTACAGTAATGCGGGCGGTCGCGGTATATTCGCCGCCGGCGGCTGCAGCCGTGATTACCGCAGTCCCCGGACTTTTGGCCGTTACCTTACCTGTGTCGCTCACTTCCGCTATGCCGGTGTCGCTCGATGTCCACTTGATGGTCGTATCTCCCGCATCCTCCGGTGTAACGACCGCAGTGAGCTGTGCGGTTTCGCCTTCCTTCAACTCTACTTGTTCCGGTGTTACGTTGATGCCGGTAACGTGCGGCTGATCCGTCTTCACGGACACCACATCCGATGGAGCGGATTCACCGGCTGCGTTGACGGCTTTGACGATGTAGAAATATTCCTTCGAAGCCGACAGGCCGGTGTCGGTATGCGTCGTACTAGACAGTACCTCGTCGTTAAGTTTGACAAATTCGCCGTCGGCCTTTTCGGACCGGTAGACGCTGTACCCTTCCGCCTGCTCTACCGCGTTCCAGTTCAATTCAATCGCGCTGTCGCCTGCCGCCTTAGCCGTCAGGTTGGCTGGAGGCGCAGGGACGGTATCGTCATGAACAGGTTCTCCATGCACCTTGAATTCGTAGCTGGAAGCACTTCCTCCGCTGTAGTTGGATCCCGTCACCGTTACGCGGAGATAGCGGTACGCCGCATCGAGGGTATCCGTCGTCAAGCTCTGCGTTTTATTGTCCGTTCTGTCCAGGAGGGCCGTGTACGTGACATCGTCATTGCTGCCTTCAATTTTGTATTGGTAGTATCTCGGGTAGGTTGCGCTGTTGTACCAGTAGCTCTCGAGTTTCGTGATATGCATGATGTCGCCAAGGTCGACTTTCCACCACTGCGGGTAGGAATTCGTGACGGCCGCCCAGCGCGTGCCGGCTTTGCCGTCATTCGCGTACTCGATATTGTTCCCCGTTTGGAATGAGCTTGCCGTTGCCGTCTTGCCTTCCGAGATGACCCCCGACGTCGTCGTGGCTTGGACCGGCAGGCTCCACAGGCTCGATCCCGAGCTGCTGCGGGCTCTTACTTGATACGTATGCGTCGAGCTCGCATCAAGCCCCGTATGCTTGTATGGGCTGCTTACTCCGCTGATCAGCGCGCCATCCACGAACAGATCATAGCTTGCTGCCCCATTAGCATCGTTCCAGGTGACGTCGATTTGGGATTGGCCCGCTGCCTTGGCGGTCAACCCGGTCGGTGCAGCCAATCCTGCAGTCGTCGGCGTAATCGTCAGCACCTGAGCATTGGAGGCATCGAACTTGATCCCCTGGATGGACGCTTGACCCGACACGAATTCAACAGCACGGTCGCTGGCCCGGTTGACCAGCCTGTACTTGGTGATCCCGGCTACGCTCGTATTCGTTGCGGCCTCGATATCCGGAACCGAAGAATCCGGGGATAGGTCAGCCGCCTTCGCGTTGCCGACCGGAAGAAGATACCACTGATCGCTTCCGGCTGCAGCGCCGTTTCCGCCGTTGCCGTTCGGATCGGCATTCGGATCCGCAAGCCCCGTGGTGACTGCTGCGCCCATCGCCCGTGTCTGCGCCGGCGTCGATCCGGATACCTTCAGATAATTTCCGGTCTCCACATTTTGCAATCGGTAGAAGCCGCTGTTCTTCGACGGGTCGAATTCGTCAGGTACGGGAACGAACTGCCACTGGCTCGCCGCGCCGTCCTTAAGGTCGCTGCCTCCGACAGAGACCGTGTATGCGGACAGCGGGGAGATATCCGTTCCATCGTTATCCTTCGGCGGATTATAAGAAGAATAGTAGGCATGGCCGGCATCGGGTTCGGGCAGGGAATAACTGATCTGCTTGCCGGACAAGTCGGAGATCGCCCGGAACGAGTAGCCGCTGACTTGTTGGTTCGTTAGGCTTCCGGAATCGATCTGGGACATATAGCTCCCCACCGTGGCAGGCAGCTTGCCGACGAGGCGGAAGGTGTCCGGCTTGCCGAGATCATCGGTCTCATAGACGTAGCCGTCGTAGCCGACAGAGCGGTATTTGCCGCTGTACACGTTATACGAAAAGGCGTTCTCGTACTGCGTATTGACCGGAACAAAAAGCCGTTCCGTCACGGTATCTTTAAAGATCGGATTGCCTGCGCTGACTTTGACCGAGGTCACATAGCCGGTAGCGTTGTTCTCCTGCTTGATCCATACCGCGCCGCTCTCGACATAGACCGTTACCGTTGCATCCAGTGCGGGATCAGAGTACGTCACCGAAGGAACGCTGCCGCCAGGACCGGTGATCGTTCCGCTCACCGTATTCGCCGTATATGTGCTGCCTGCCGGGTCTTTGAAAGTGAAATCACCGCTGCTCGGCACTTTCGTATAGCCGATATCGAGCGAAGAGTTATCCATCCCGATGCCGGTCAGCCTCAGGTCATCCGTCTCTGGCGTATAGTTGACTGTGAGGTTATGATCGTTGCCTGCGCCCATCGGACTTCCGATCCAACCGGCGTACCCTTTCAGGGCAGAGCGCGTCCACGTGCCGTTGTACCATACGTCCCACGAGCCTTCGGCCATCTTTGCGCTGATTGGCGAGCGGGCGAGGTGGAAGTAGGTGAGGACATTGCTGTAGCCCGTTTTCCAATTAATATGGTTGTTGTATAAAACGTAAAAATAGCCGTTAACGTTATCGACGAAGAAGCGCGTCCCGGCCACCCCGTACGACCAGGTCTTCCCCGGAAAACCGTTCGCGGTGACCGCTTCGTCACTGTCGTTCCACGGCGAGGTCGCCACCTGTCCGATCAGGTTCCATGTTTTGCCTTTATCGGTCGAGTACATGGAGAGAACGCGGTTGTTGTGCACGCCCGTGGCGATTCGCTGGTTATTCGTCGGGTTCCCGGTAGCAAATGGATTAAATTGATACTCATCATTGGTGAGCGAGTACCAGTAACCGGTATCCGGATCGACCCAAATGCCGATGCCGTCGTTGTGATCATCCTGATAAGGCGTCGGAATGCCGTTCGTTTCGTCGATTTTGTAATTAATCGTCCCCGGCCGGTTCCAGTAAGAATTATAAGTCACAGGGGTGCCCCAATTCGTGTTCAGCTTGCCCAGGTCTGTGCTGGTGTTGTACTTGATCCAGGATCCCCCGTTGTCCGCCTGCTCATAGTTGGAGACGGAATACATCCAGTGAAACTCCCCGTCCTGATCCACAAACGCGGTGCCGGCGATATCGGCCGTACCTGAAGTGAGACTGGGGACAGCGTGCTGAACGAAGGTCGGGAATTTCTCCGCGGCTGCGCTGGCCGGCTGTGTTCCGAACGGAACCGTACCGGCAGCCAGCACGATGGCGGGAATGGCTCTAAGCACCGCGAGCTTTGCTTTCCATCTTTTACGCATCAAATTGAATAACCTCCTGTCTAGGTATCGTACACACATCCTCCCCGTCCCGGGAGACTTCCCCACCTCCTTTTGGCGCAAGATGACCTCGACTTTTGCCCATGCTTTGAATGCTGTGAAAGCAGTCAGAACCTTTCGCCAATGAATAAAGCGCTTTCAAAAATAGTCTAAAGCGGTTCAGCCTGCAGCGTACACTTCCGTTTTTTCACATAGGCAGTACTTTCGTAAGAAGCACCCTTGGGAATTAAATATCGTTCATAAAACTTAATAATTGTCGGAGGAAGTGATCACGCAAAAAAGCCACCCTTTGCAGGATGGCCCTATGCTTGCCTCTGTTTATGCAACCGTATTGCTGATTACCTTCAGAAATCCGTTCTTTCCGGCCGCATCCACCAACGATTGGATGGAGTCTCTTGCCGCTCCGCTGAACAGGTACCATTGGTCCTCGTTAGCATCATACAGGAGAACTTCCGGGTAGCCGGTCAACAGCTCA
The DNA here is from genome assembly GCF_040546645.1 of Paenibacillus sp. OAE614. NCBI lineage: Bacteria > Bacillati > Bacillota > Bacilli > Caryophanales > Paenibacillaceae > Paenibacillus > Paenibacillus sp. OAE614. Next base: position 5,718,420 of record NZ_JBEPOD010000001.1, read on the forward strand.
TCGGGAAATGCGCGAACGAGAGAATAAACATCAAACCGCTGCACGCTGCTCCCCTTCTCATCCAGAAAATCATACTGAGCATTTTTTTGATACGACCCGGGCACATCAATGTTTGCCATCCACGAGTAACTGGCTGGGGCATCGACTTTGGCGCCTTTGTTCCGTACAAAAGCGTCATAAATGGCTGCGTTATACGCATTTCCATTAACCTGCTGAACGACGCCCCCCATCGTCATGTGGTATTCATACTGCAGTGCTTTTACTTTCACGTTGTGAATGACGAGTGGCGCGGTTTCGACCGTAACCTTCGAATTGCTGTAATTCACTTTACAGCCGAACGTTTCGGCAATAAAGCGGAGCGGAACCATCACGCGATTGTTCTTGATATACGGCTTGACATCCAGTTGCACCGCTTCACCATTTTTTACAGCCGCCGTGCTGTTCGTTTGCAGCGTCACTTTCATGCTGCTTTTGGTAAGCGTCACTTTCGAATTCGACCAATCGACCTTGGCCCCCAAATTTTCGCTGACTACGCGCAAAGGCACCATCGTACGCTTGTTTTTCGTCTCCGGCTTCACATCGGACGCCACCGCGACGCCGTCAATTTGGATGGGATGGTTCGCTGCATAAGCAGGCGACGATGCGATCGCAAGAATGAATGCAAAAATAATGCTTGGGATGATCTTCTTCATGTTTTGTCATCGCTCCTTCTATAAGTTTTCTATCTTATCCAATCCCCATCCCTTATCCTACCAATTTCCATTATTAATGTTAAGGGTAAACAGGCAATTCATCCGTACAGCCATTCAAGAGCATTTGTCCCTCGCTCCCCTTTCTGTAATAATCAATTCATCAAGATTGCGACGATCAAAAACGGTTATGGAGGTAGATCCCATTGATTACTGGTGAAAAGGTCGAACTGCGCCCCGTCTCTCTGGATGATTACAGACGGGCATACGCATGGAGGAACGATGAGGAAACAGCCAAGCTGGAAGCGGGTTCGGCCCTGTTCTTGTTCAGCCATGTTCCACTGGAATATTTGGAGGATGCATACAGAAAGGAAATCCTGGAACTGGATAAGCGGGAAAAAGGACGATTCTCCATTTACACGTGCGGCGAACAACCCGAGCATATCGGTTTCATTGAGTACCGGGACGTGAACATCGTCTCCCGCCGCTGCACCGTCGGCATCGGTATTGGAAACAAGGACTTCTGGGGGCAAGGCTGGGGATCGGATGCCTTGAAAGCGCTGATCCGGTATGTGTTCCAGACGATGAACTTAAGACGTGTTCAACTCGAAACATGGGGCGGAAACCCAAGGGCTATCCGCGCCTACGAGAAGTGCGGCTTCGTTATTGAGGGAAGGCTGCGCGAGCATTCCTATATTGATGGACAGTACGTCGACACCATCGTGATGGGGCTTTTGAGGGAGGATTTTAAGTCGGGGGAATAACAGCAGCTAAATTTTTAAAAAGAGGGCTAGCAAGCCCTCTTTTTTGCCTAATTCAATGGAGTGAAGTACCTTACTTCTTCCCGGTCCGCATAAAAACCGACAGATTCATACAGCGATAGGGCAGATCGGTTCGTGGTTAATAGCATGAGATAAGCTTCGCTTAACTGATTAGTGCCGAGATATCTCAAGCCTTGCGTAAGCAAATATTTGGCAAAACCACGATTCCTCCACGGTTCACGGACAAATACGTCCTCAATCACGCCATGGTCTTCCTCCTGCCATGTCATCAACCCACCAACAATAATGTCCGACTGGCGTATGACCATAGACGTCCAAATATGATTTTTCTTATATTCGGAAAGTCTATTCAGTCCCAGCGGCGTATCTGGCCAGATTTCAGCTTCTACGTCCAAATATTGTTGCTCCTCGGAAGGTGTCTCCATCTGCCAATACGCAAACTGATACCCATCTTGAAGCTCTAACTCAGGAATGGGTTCAGCTAGGTTTCGATTCATACGGTATAGACTATTCAGATGAAGGTATCCTTTTTGGATAAAAAACTGATTGTTTGCGGTTTCTGATGAATCGTTCCCCACACAAAGCATCGTTCCGTATTCTTCAGACAAAGTCTCTTTTAATTGATGGGCTCTGGCCAGGAGATACAAATAGACTTTTTCAAGCAGATCCATGTCATTGTTTCTTTCCGGAATGGTTTTAAGATTCATATAAATGGAATGACGGTTCTCCTTGGAGCGACCCGGAGGCACAACGTTTATAATGCTCACTTGACCCTTTGCGACCATTTTCCCCTTTTCAAATGCACAATACACGTTATTCCAATTGTCTTCATCTCCGACCCACCAAAAGACGGCATTTCCTTTGGCTGTTACCGATTGGTACAGATCACCCAGTAAAGGCATGTCTGCATGTTGAAAATTACGGATGACCGTCTCTGGCGATAATTGGCTCAAATATACCCCTCTTTCCACGGCTGGGCATTTCGCAGTTTAATGGAGCTAACTAATGCGAGTTCCCCTTTAATCTTATCGGTTTGATCATTCAAACGCTGCAAGAACTACAACTATATTACTCGAAGAAATAGGGAAAGGTACGGTAGAAAATGACTATGATTAAAGTATCCTGTCCATTAGCGGTAAGCTGAGGTTCTATTACCAATATTAAAAGAAGAACCGGCGCGAGGCCGGTTCTATCTTCCCAGTCAATCTCCCTAATAGCCTTTAAGAACCTACACCCTCCTCAGCCTTTTTGCCTGCGATCAGCAGCTGCACCCCGATCATCGCCACGATGATTACGAGCATCGCGAGAAGCGCAGCATGAAAGCTTCCACTGTAATCATGGATCGTTCCCACCAGCAGCGGACCGAATGCGCCGATAATATAACCTCCACACTGAGACATCGCGGCCCATGCCCCCGCTTCCTCCGAAGTGTTCGTCTCAACAATCGGCAGCATCAGCGCCAGCGGGAATAATCCGCCTGCCCCAATTCCCAAACAGATGATAGCCGGCAGTATCGGCCGGTGGAACAATAACATTACAATGCCGATCAACTCAAACACGCTGCACAAAACCAGAAACAATCTTCTTTTGCCAAAGCGGGACACCAGACCCGGAACGATTAAGGATACAGGAACTTGGATAATCGTAAACACGGTAAGGAACACCGCCGAGCTCGACGGACTGTACCCGAAGCTGTGGGCAATCGGTGAAATCCATGCGGTAATGGAATAGAACATGCTTGCCATAAAACCGAAAAATAACGTTAATAATATCGCTCTTTTATTACGGATGGGCAGCCTGGAACGAACCAATCTCTTCCGCTCGGCCTTGTTCCGGAGAAATGCCGACCAGATCAAGAGGGCAATAACACCCAAAATAGCCCAGCATGACAAGGTCAACGTTAAGCTGTGATGACTCCGGTCGTATATCGGAATGGAGAAGGCGGATGCTAATGCTGCCCCCACAGTCATTGATGCGGAGTAGATGCTGACGATGCCGGGCTTCGTCGGGAAATATTTTTTAATAAAACCGGACAATAGAGGCCCTGCCAAACTGATCCCGATCCCGCCTACCAGCGCAGTAACCACCAGGATCGTGACGGAGCCGACGATTCCTCGCAAAGCAGTGCCTCCTGTAATGAGCAGCAAAGCGATGACAATCGTGCGTTCCAGCCCCAGCCGATCACTCAGCGCCGTCGCTGCAGGAGCAAAAATCCCCATACATAATACAGGCAGCGTCGTGAGCAGACTTGCGGTCAACCCACTCATTCCCAAATCGCTCTGTATGGTACCGAGCAAAGGGGCAACAGACGTAAGAATCGGCCTCAGGTTCAACGCCGCGATAAATATAGCTAATAATAAATAGAACTTTCTCATCGATTTCCTCCACCCATCTGCTTTATGTACATTCAGTATATGGAACCACCTTTCATTGTTCAATCCTATAATTTATATTATTATGATAGTAAAATACTATTAAAATCAGGAGACCTTGCATGGACACTCGAAATGTACAGTACTTTATGGCCGTATATGAGCATCTTCATTTTACAAAAGCCGCCGATGAGCTAGGTATCTCCCAGCCCACACTAAGCCAGCAGATTCGCATCCTTGAAGCGGAGTTCGGCATACCGCTCTTCGACCGCATCGGCAAGAAGGTGGTTCCGACGGAAGCCGGTAGGCTTCTGCGGGAGTATGGAACGAAAATGCTGCAGGCGGAACGGGATGCCAAAAATGCCATCAAGGAGCTCCAGTCCGGCAAACAAGGCACCGTTCGGCTGGCCGTGCTGCCTTCTGACCTGGATTTTCAGCTCGTTCCGCTGTTTGTCCAGTTCAAATCCACCTATCCTGACATCCAGCTGCAGGCCTTCTCAACGATCTTCGTCCAGGACGAAGTGCTTAATCATAAAGTAGATCTCGGCATTGGATTGCGCGGGCCGGTCGATAAAAGGCTGACCCAAATTCCGCTTGGATGCGAACCCTATCATCTATTCGTAAATTCGGCAAGCGAGCTCGCCAATAGAAAGGAGATCACGCTGGAGGAACTGAAGGAGCATGCCTTAGTAATGTATCCAAAAGGGTATCTCGGCCGCGATCTGGTTGATGACGTATGCAGACAAGAGGGCTTCGAATTAACGACGGTGATGGAGGCCAGTTCAGCCACTTCGCTGCTGCAACTCGTATCAGCCAGGGTAGGCGCGACGATCCAACCGGCTGGATTGCTCAGACAAAATCCGGAGCGGCCCGAAATTGCATCGATCCCAATTACCGGACCGACGCCGGTGCGTCATCTCGATCTGATGTACTATGCGGATCGATTTATTAGCGGCTCCCAGCAGCAATTGACGAATTGGCTCGTCGATTACTTTAACGCCAACATAGGGCAGAATTCGCATGACAGTTAGGCTGGAGGCACATCATAGCGCTCCCAGGCTCCAAGATGGCATTTACTAGGCACCGACACCGAGTGGAATGGCTTTTATCAAGCGATTTCCATCTCTTGCGGGCCTTTTACTTAGTCTGATCGGCATGGGCGTACTGAAAAAAGCCCGAACCACCTGCCGGTAGATACGGGCTTTGCATGCTTATTCCTCGAAAAACTGATTTTTATCCACGCCGGAAACGTTTAGCTGAATGTCCGTCGAATTGGCAACCAGTCTGAACTGATTGTCGTTTACCTTTTCTGCTACGGCAGATACGGATGCACCTTGCAGCTGGCGATTAATGGCTCCAACCAAGTCATCCATGGTGGCATACTGCCAATCTAACGTTACGACGGCCGTATGCTCCCCATCGCTCACGTTAAACGTTCGATTCTTGCTATGGTCGATATCGGTTCCGTTATATTGGCTCTGTGGAAAGAAATATTGCCAGTCAGATCCGCCTAACGTAACGGAAGACTCCGAGCCGGTACTGAATGCAAAGATCGAGAACGTATCCCCGAATCCGACGGCACCCAAAGTTCGCTTCCCCAGGTCGATTCCATGCGCATTGCAGTAATCCTGAATAAAACTGTCGACGGCCGAGCCAACGACTTGCCCTACAGTAAACTCCCCTTGGGGGATATTCCATGTCAAATCGACAGGGATCGTTATCGTCCCGTCGCTGATCGTAAAATGTTTGGGCTCGCTTTGGAAGTCGGTCGTGCGAACCTTGAAGCTCTCCCCTCGGGCTTGCGTTGCATAGATGGTGGAAAAGTCAAAATCGGCGATGGTTTTGCTCGTGATCACCTCTGGTTCGTCCTTGATAGCTTTCACGCGAATACTAATCTCTTTCGTATCCGAAGCAGCTCCTGCGGCGATGGTCGCGACGAGGACGACGTCCGTATTTTCGTTCAATCCTTCGCGCTGAACGCTGCCGGTCGTTATATCCACGATCGTTGATTGATCCGTGTTTTTCAGGATCCAAGTAATTATCGCGCCGTCTTGGGAGCTTGGCAGCTCGATCTTCTCCGCAACGCCGTTGTAAACGACCTGCAAATTCCCTTTGGCCGCGGCCACGATTTTCAAATCCCTGATCATGTCCTCGGCGTCCGTCAGTTTGCCGATATCGCCTACCCGCTTCTTTTGGCTATCCGTTAAACCATCGTAATGGGCGCGGGCTGCCGTTACAGCCAGTTCATCGGTCGGCTTGATATCCGCTTTCGCCGGCAATGCCGCGATTTCGGCTCGGACCGGCGCTGCGGCCTGCTCATCCAGCGCTGCTTGGGTTTCCAGTTCGGCAATCGTTTGTTCAGCCTCCGTCAACTTGGCGATATTGCCTACCAAGGCTTTTTGTGCATCTGTTAACGCATCATAGTGTGCGCGGGCTTGGACGACGGCCGGTTTGTCGGATAACTTGATATTTGCTTTTGCAGGCAATGCTGCGATTTCGGCTTTTACCTGTTCTGCAGCGGCTTGATCCGGATTCTGGTGAGGAGTTTCTCCTCCTCCATCGGAGGGAGCGTCCCCGCCGGAAGATGGCGTCGACGGAATCGGAGTCGGAGTCGGTGTTGGTTTTGGTGTTGGTGTTGTGGGCGACGTTGGCGTTGCGGGCGGTACCTTGGGCGGCTGGGTGCTGCCTTCGTCAGCCTTTGCCTTGTCGTTCAGAAACTGGACCGTCACCAGGGCTGCGTCCTGGCGGGTCGCCTGATTTCCGGGATTGAAGGTCCCATCGGGGTATCCATGAATGAGTCCCAATTCAACGGCAGCGGCGACGGCATCTCTGGCCCATGCGGAGATGGATGCAGCGTCGGAGAACGTTAAATTACTACCTTTTCCTGCAGGGTTGACGCCTAGGGCGTTCACGAAAATCACTGCCATTTGCTCGCGGGTGAGGTTTTGGCCCGCTCCGAAAATCCCGTTCCCCATGCCTTTGATCAATCCTGCCTTGAACGCCGCTTCCACGGCAGCATAGGCATAGTTTTCTTTCGGTACGTCTTTGAAGGTCGGCGTTACCGGCGGATGGCTAAGATCCAATTGGAGCGCTCTGGCCATGATGATCGCAAAATCCTGCCGCTGGATACCGCTAGCCGGATTGAATTTTCCATCGCCTGTTCCATGGATGATTCCTTTGCTGACAAGCTCATTTATCGCGTCTTTGGCATGACTGTTTGAAATGTCGGACAGGGACGCATCTGCGGATACATGCGGCACCAGGGCGCCCAGCAGGGCAGCCGCCGATAGAATCGATATCGATTTCCCTTTTAAACTCATCAGGATATTTCCTCCCAAATAATAAAATCGCTAGAATCAACGTGTTGATCTGCTGACGGCATAAGCCCCCGGGCTATAACGATGCGATCAAATCCATGCGGATGCTGCCTCTCATTCTAGCGCCGATAGATTAACGTCATGTTAATCCCCCATGGTTTTCTCCTCTAAGGCATGGGTTCCAGCGCGTATTCATGATACCCCTCCTTTGCATACTTATTGATTGTTTTGAGCTGTATTTTAATACTATAAAACGATTTTGTATAATAGAAAATCCCCCGTAAGGGGGACGCCGTGAGAAGGAAAAGGGGAATATCGTAATTCTCAGGCCTATCACAATATTTCCTTTAAGTGTTAAATAAGCGTTGACCTGTTCAAACTGCCTTTTGAATTTAGTAGACCCGCATAAAGTAATTACTCGCATCATTTCACCCTCTCTAACCCAAAGAGCAAGGTTTCTATTCGTCATCATACCATTTTAACCAGACTTCAAATAGACGCCCTTCAGATGCTGTGTTAAAATTCCTTCATGTGGAAAAAGAGGAGTGAAGCAACGTGCCAAAAGACCAACTGCAGCAATTAATTGCTCTTCGCGAACAGGGACGGGCCAACCAGGATCAAGAGCTTCTGGCCGATGTGCGCGCCCGGCTGTTGGAACTGCTGAACGAAGATCCGAATGATGCGCAGGTGAACTACCAGACCGCAATCGCCCATGACAACTCGGGATTGGGGAAAGAAGCCATCCCCTACTACGAACGCGCCCTGCAGCTCGGCCTTTCCGGTAACGATCTGGAGCGCTGTCTGCTCGGTCTGGGGAGCACATACCGGTACTGGGGCCAATATGAGAAGGCGATCGCAACGCTCCGCAGGGGCGTTCAGGAGTTCCCTGACAACCGGGCACTCCAGGTTTTTCTGGCCATGGCGCTGTACAACGGCCAGCAGTATAAAGAAAGCGTCGAACTCCTGATTACCAATCTCATGGCATCGACTACGGATGAAAAGCTGCTTTATTTCAAGCGCGGCATTTTGGCCTATACGGAAGACTTGGACGAAACCGCAGAGTAAGCAGCTTTTTCGTAAAATCCGGGGCGGTTCAGCATCTAACCCTCGTCGTTCTCATGAATCTCGCACGTTAGCAGAACAGCCTGCCGGCTTAGGCCGACAGGCTGTTTCATTGCAGAAACCATGCGGCTATTCTGTTTCTTTTTACTTTTTAGCAGCAAAGATAAAGGATTTGGCATGGAGCCCCGCCTGCTGGAATTCCCAGTCTCCGTATATATTCACCTGCTGAAAGCCTGCAGCAAGCAGATCCTGCCTGAGCGTCTCCCTCTCCCTAAAAATCAGCGTGTCGTCTTCGCTCCAAACTTCATGGGTATCCAAATTTTCATAAAAAGTATCGTACGTCACCAGGGGCAGATAAACCGAGGTCGTCTCATGCCAGGTTCTGATGTTCGCCTTCGTTGCCGGATCCACGACTTCACTAAGAGAGTGTTCCTTGGTCCAGCGTTCCCAAGCGCGTGCGAGAGGATTTCTGGTGTCGAACAGAAGATACCCTCCCGGCCTCAAGGATTGAAAAATGTTGTGCAGCGTGGCTGTCCATTCCGCGTCCGTCACAAAAACCTGTGCCACGTTGGACGTCATCATCACTACATCAAACTGCTCCGCCCCCAGTTTCTCGGACGTTCCAACCTCCCATAGCACGGCGTTCTCGGTGTCCTTCTGCTTGGCAATCCGAATCGACGCCTCGTCGGGATCCAAACCGGTCACGTGATAACCTTTACTCGCCAAATGTAGCGTCAGCCTTCCGGTTCCGCAGCCTAAATCAGCTATTCCGTCAGGCTTGATCCGCTCAATGATGCGCACGAAAAACGTGTCGTCCTTCCCCCATCGGTTCAATTGATCGTAAATCGATTCGAACATCTTTTCCCTCCCGATTCGCTTCCTGAATTTTCGCTATTCTGATCATAGTTCATTGGCCTTTAGGGGGATAGGGAAAGAAAAAATATAGCCGTTTAATATCCGTGCAGGGATGCATAGACGCAGACTGGAAGTTGCATCCTAATGATAAATGGATGTTAGACAAGGGAGGCATCGAAACGAAATGGAAAAGGATAACCACTTAGCCAACGAAGCCGAAGCGAAGGAACAAGCAGCCAAAGCAAACCGTAACAAGGGTTCGGAAGCCCCGGACACCGAATTTGCCGGAGAACTCAGCCGCAGCGACATCAAGTCCGCATTCAAAAATCCGGTAACCGGCGAAGAACGGTTATATTAATTCTGCTTTACCGTGAATCAACGTTCGGTACAAGAGTTTGGGTGTTGTAACCAAGTAACAAAAAATAAGGTTAATCTTAAAGCGCAAGAAGCGCTCCTAAGGTTAACCTTCTTGTGTTTGGATGCCGGCTCTTTTTCAGGTGCCATACGGGTCAGCCAGAAAGTCGTTCACCGCTTGAGCATAACCGTGTAAATCATCGGAGTGGACACCGTGACCGCATTGTTCGAAAACGACAAGCTTGGTGCCCGGTCTTCTTGCCTGCATACGTCTCGCCTGTTCGGTATCCATGATGAAGCTCCTGCCGCCATGAATCAGGAGGATCGGGCAGCTTGAGCGCAGCCAATCGTCCCACCACACCCCGTTGGATTGGGGAACGGATACCTGCAGCCTTTTCAAATCCGTTCGGAAGCCCCAGCCCCGTTCATCCTCCAGCACGCTTTCGGCAAAGTAGTCGATCGCCCGGAGTCCTGCGTCTGCAAGCGATTCCCTCAGCTGCTTCAAGGAAGGCGACCGGAACGGAAGCTTGGCAGCAAAGGAAAAGTCTGCGTTAATCTCCGCGCCGATATCCTCCACGATCAAAGAGCTCACCAGTTCAGGATAGCGGGCCGCGAATTGATAAGCATTTAATCCACCCAAAGAATGCCCCAAAATCGTAACCGACTGTCCCCCGAGCTCCGACTGGACCAGATTCCAAATATCCATTACGTAATCTTCCCTAGCGTATTCCTGTCCGGGAGGATGGTCGCTCCATCCATGTCCCCGCTGGTCCAGAGCAATCACCCGCCAATCCTTGAATCGGGCCGCCAGCTCCGAGAAGGTCCTTGCATTGGCCATGTACCCATGCAGCATCACCAGCACCTGCCTACTGTCTCCGCCAAAATCAAGATAGGACAGCTGAAGATTTCCCGATTTAAAATACTTCCTTTGTGCCAATGGAGTATGCTCCGTCATTGTACTGTTCCCTCCTATTTATACGATTCAAGCGCCAAGATGCAGGTCGCGTGTTATCGTTTTTCGCTGCTTCTGTCCATACAAGCCCGCCAACCCGGCGGATATTCCCATAAAGATCGCGCCTGACGCCGCGCCGAATTGCAAACCGTACTGCTGCACTCCTACCCCGCCGACGATGGGTCCTATCATTTGTCCTGCCGCGAAAAAGGCGGTAGCGATGCTGAGGCAGGCTGCATAGGCACGATGTGGAACGTGGCGCCGAAGCAGCGAAGTCGTCATCAGCGGCGGAGTAATAAAAGAAACAAGTCCGATCATCACTGCTCCTAGTGCGGTAAAGAACAAATTCCCGGTCGTTATGCCGAGCACCCCGACGGTTCCCAAGGACAGCCCCGCCGCCAGCGTATACCCGCTCGGCCACCGGTCGATAGCCCTGCCGCCGACCCAGCCGTTAAACATGCCCGCCAAGCCGATACCGGACCAGATTAATCCGGCGAAGAGGGCCGGTATGCCCCTGCTTACCAGATAAGGGATCAGATACGTGAAATAAATAATGTATCCCGCACCAAAGAAAAAATAAGAACCGATTAAAAACAAGAGCTTCTCGGGGCTGAATAGAAGCCGGAATATTGTGACGCGTTGTTGATCCGGATTTTTCACTTCTGCCTGGGACGATGAATTTCCCTGTCTCCGCTTGCTCGTGACCACCGCAAAACCGAACGCCCCCGCGATGCCAAATACGCCCATGGCTGCCCAAGCATACCTCCACCCCTGCAAATGTGACGGGTCAATCGTAAAGGGTGCGGATAAACCCGTGAGCAGAATGCCGGCGGAGCCGCCCAGCCAAATCAAGCCCGAAGCCGATCCCTGCTCAGCCGGCCGAACGGCGTCCATTGCAATAGACAAGACCAGCACCGTGGCGAGAGCTGATAGACATCCTATGGCAAAACGCCATAAACCGAGTTGGGCCAAATGATCACTGAATGCCGAGCCGATCATGGCCAACCCGAGCAAAAAGCATGTCGTTCGATTGATGGCATGCTTCCGGTCCGGAAACCGCGAGATCAATGGAGGCAGGCACAAGGTCCCCGCCAAGTAACCGATAAAATTGACCGTCCCCAACATACCCAATTGACTGTAGCTCCCCCCGATTTCCCGCTGAATTCCCGGCAGAAACATGCCGTAAGAGAGCCGGGAAAAACCGAGGATCACGACAAATAACAGCGATGCCCACAAAGTGATCCCGTTCCATGCCGATTTTTGGTCCATCATTTGATTTTCCTTCCATTGATTGGTTTGAAATTAGTTTAAAAGAGCGCGATTATTTTGTAAAATTGAATTATATGAATGAATTGTTTAATTATCTTAAACTGAGGAGGGGACGAAGATGGATTTGCGAGCCTTAAAAACGTTCGAAGCGTGCGTACGTCTCGGCCACTTCCAGAGAGCTGCCGAGGAGCTCCAATATGCACCTTCTACGGTAACCCTTCAGATCCAGCGTTTGGAGGCTGATCTGGGTGTTTCTTTATTTATTCGGGATGGCAAACGTGTGATCGTCTCCGAGGCTGGCCGATGGCTTCATCAAGAAGCCGGGACTTTGCTGAAGTCCGTCCAATCCATAAGGCAGACCGTTTCCGAAATCGCTTCGGGAGAAGGCGGGACCGTTCGTTTCGCCGCGATCGAACCCATCGCAAGCCAAAGATTGGCGGCGGTCGTGGCCGATTTTTGCAGGCTGTATCCGAAAGTGCAGTTAACGATGGAAGTGAGCGGCAGCCAGCCGATTGCGGACAGGGTTCGGTCCGGCGAACTGGACTTTGGGATATGCTCGGTTCCCTCGGCGAAATTCATGCTGGATTTTGAACCGCTGTTCGAGGATCAACTCGGGGTGATGATGCATGTGGATCATCCGCTTGCCAAACGGGATGAGATTGCGGTAAGCGACCTCGCGGGACATACGGTTCTGGTTAAAGAACCGACTTGTATCTATCGGAAGCTTTGGGAGAGGGCGGTGAGCCAAACGGAACCCCATCCTTTCTCTTGTATGGAGGTAGGAAGTTTCTTTGTCATTCAGCAAATGCTTAAGGAAGCATCCAGCGTGGGGGTCGTTCCGATGTACAGCGGACTCGAACTGGAGGGTTCTTTGGTCATCCGTCCATTTTCCGACATCCACCCTATCGTTCCGCTAGGCATCGTTTATAAAGATAAACACCTCTTGGGCAAAGCGACGCTATTATTAATGGATGCGTTCAGGGCAATTTAATAGCTGCACTATAGAAATAACCTTTATGTAAAGTACGACGCCAAGAAGAAGCTGACCAATTGGGGCCAGCTTCTTCTTTATTGATCAGAGGTAATTTGTATTTGATCTGCAGCAAACTCATTTAGGGCTTGATCATATTTATACGTTACATGAACAGTGCATACGTAGTCTGGAAGCACGCCATCAATGGGTCTAACAGATCCGACTATATCAACTGTCAGTTTCTGATCCTTCACATTGTTTAGAATTACATTACCAAAGCAAAGTTTGTTTTCATATTGACCATCTGAATTATGCATTAACGCTAACTCACTGACTTTTTTACTGAATTTGTATTCTTTCCCTTGAGCCTTAGCCTTCACTAGCAGTTCATCGCCCTTTTGGCTAACTTCGGTTTCTAAATCCGCAAAAATCTCCTCCATACGTTGTATCTTTATTTCCGCAAGGTTTTTCCCGTTTAAAATATGGGCTTCATTCGTATCTAATTCAGTACCATATCCCGTTATCAGAATGATGACCGCTTCTTCTTTACCATCACCTGTCAGATCAACATAAGACACCTGTGGATTAGAAACACCTTTAAGTATTTTCCAATCGAATTTCTTTTGGCTGCCGTTAACGTCTACAATGACTCCATCTTTTGTTTCAAAAAGCTTTACCTCTCCATTTTCAGAAGCGCTGAGCAGCTTAGATGGCCCTTGCTCTTTGTCCATCGAAGGAGTAGCGGACTGTTTGACGCCTTGTGAACCGCTCGCCGGCTTGTCCGAAGCGCATCCTGAAAACACAAAAGCAGCAGACAAAAACCATGCAACAAATCCTATTCCCTTTTTCAATCCTAAAGCCCCTTTCCGGTCGTCTACGAATCATGTTAACAGAGCAAACCAAAAACTGATTTACTAAATTTTAATAATTAGTCATGACTTTCCAGCCCTGCGGACGCCCTAAACTTGCCTGCCCCAATAAACTTTGACACTATTTAGATGTATAAATATTAATGTTCTAAACAAAAAGGCGGGTGTTCATTTCATATGGCAAGAGTAGAAGGAAAAGTTGCCCTTGTAACGGGAGGTGCTTCAGGAATTGGGTTGTCCTCCGCAAGACTGTTGGCTAAAGAGGGAGCCAAAGTGGTGATTGCGGATTTTAATGCGGAAGGAGCGCAGCAGGCAGCTGCTGAGATCAACGCACAAGGCGGAGAAGCCTACGGCCTGTTCCTCGATGCAGGCGACGAGAGCTCGATCCGGGAAGCTGTCGAGTTTACCGTCAAGCACTTTGGCACATTTACGGTGCTGTTCAATAATGTAGGCTTAACCAATCTTCAGAAGGATTTGGATGTTGTGAACATGGATCTGATGGAGTGGGACCGAGCATTCCCGATTTTGCTGACTTCATGCAATAAAATTCCAAGCCACCGAAGCGCATACTTTCATATATCTACAAAAACGCCGGTCAAGACAACGTCTTGCCGGCCCTTTACGTTTGCAGGCTGAACAACCTGTTCAATGATATTTCAAAATCTTTAAATAAAATAGACTACCTTAATCCCCCCGCCGGTAGGCATGAGGAGACGCCCCTACGATCGCCTTAAAATCTTTGCTGAAATGCGCTTGGTCAAAATAACCGAGCTCCAAGGCTACCGTCGTGATATCAGCTCCATTTTCAATCGCGTCGCTGGCCTCGTGCATGCGGTATCTCTGAATGACCCATTTGGGGCTTACGCCTAAGTACTGTCTAAACAAGCGCTGCAGCGTGCGTTTGGATGCGTTGAACCGGTTCACCAACAAATCTACGCTGGTCAAAGAACGATCCTCCATGATCGCCCTGACGATCTTGTTCAGCTCGTCCACTTTGTCATCCGGCTCCGGAATGTTACCGGACAGCAGTCCTTCAATAAAGGCAACCTTCTCTTCCAGACGGTTCGATGCAAATATCCTCTTCTCTGCAGCTTCCGCATCAAACGGAAAATACCTGGAGATACCCATTTTACGGTCCACCAGCTCCGACATAGGCTCTGACGTATAACCGTAAAAGGCCCCTGGCCGATAAAGAATTCCTACAATCATCCCCTTTCCCTGCAGCGTATAAGCGGCTTTCCTGCTTTCGATTCCGCAGACGTACGAACTTCCTTGTTCAAACACGATGTTGACCCCGGGATGCTGCAATACCTCCTGCGTATACGGCGGCTGCCCCTCTAAATTCCATTCGACGAACCAGTAATGCTGGATCAAATGCCGAAGCTGTTCTGATGGCAGATGACGTGTAATTCTGACGTTCGTTTGTGCCGAGTCAAAATGCAATATCCCTCGGTTAGGGTTCACCTGATGGCGCATCGAATTCCCCCTAATGGCGCGTTTTTACAAGAAACCTGAAGGACGGAAATGGTACGTTACATGTATACAACGTAAATATTTTTGTTTCAAGGAGGATTCGACATGCAGTTAGAGTACACCTTCTACATTGGAGCCAGCCCCGAAGAGGTTTGGGACGTGCTGTTCAACCCTGAGAAATCGTCCCGCGCATTTATGGGAGGCGTCATTCAATCGAATCTGCAGGCAGGCGACCCGATCCGGTTCGTCGGCCCTGGGCCTGACGGGGAAAACACGGTGCACATTTACGGAGAAATTTTGGCCTATGAAAAATACCGGGTACTCAGCTACACCGACCATCCCGGTCCCTCCCACTTCGCCGAACACGAGACGATGCAGAGCCGGGTGACGATTCGGTTAGAGCCGGTGGGATCGTGCACCAAGCTGCACCTCATCAATGATCAATGGACCGACAGCAACCCTTTGTTCCTGAAAACCGAGAAGTTCTGGTGGATGATTCTAAGCAACATCAAGTCCATCGCCGAGACGGGCAGCTCCCTCGATTTCGGTTTTTAAACGCGCATCCAGCACCAAAAGACGATCGCCCTTTAAATGGGATGATCGTCTTTTTTGGGCTGTCCGATTGGTTCTCGCAAACGGATTATAAGCGTTCATTAATTTTGACCAGCAGTCCCTTTAACAGCTGCTTCTCCTCTTCGGTCAGGGTCTGAACGATTTCGTCCTCCACCTTCTGAAAGGATTCGTTAAAGGCATCAATCAATTCAACGGCCTTTGGTAAAACATAGATGTTCTTCTGCCGTTCATTATTGGCCGGAATTTTCCGCTCAATATATCCTTTTTTCTCGAGGCCTTGGAGCATGCTTGTTATGCTGGCCCCCTGCAAATGAAACCGATCGGCTAAATCCCTTTGGATGATATCTTTATCCTGGTTTTTATGAATATAATCAAGGACTTTGCCTTGCTGCGCGTTTAATCCCAGCTCTTTAATGCTTTCATCCGCCTTTTTCTTCAACTTCAGGCCGATAATCTGAAACAAGTCCAGGTAGAGTGTATCCTTGCGAGGTTTCATGATCGTTCCTCCTCAAAATATTAGGAGACTAATTTTTAACATTTAAACTATACGGGGATTCCGGAAGCTTGTCAATTTAAATGTTAGTTTATTGACTATTAGAAAACTAATTGTTATACTTCGAATTGTTATCAAGCACATATCCAAGGAGGAATAACGAAAATGAAGAATACGCTGGACAAGGTTACGGCCATTATAAATGCACAGATTTTCGACGGGGAACAAGTAATTGAGGCAAGAAATGTGCTCATTCAAGGGGAGACCATCATTGCCGTGGGCACTGACGTTCCGGAGGATGCAGTCATCGTGGATGCGAACCATGCGACATTATTGCCGGGCTTGATAGATGCCCATGTTCACACTTCCATTGGAGGACTACGGGATGCTGTAAAATTCGGTGTGACAACCGAACTCGAAATGAACGGAGATTTTACGGAAAGAGGACGGGCGATTCAGCTGAAAAATGTAGAAGGCGCAGCCGATGTCCGTTCCGCCGGAACCGCGATCACCGCTCCGGGCGGTCATCCGGATGAATTGCTGCCTGATGGGGACGAGATCCCCGAGTTCGTGTTAAAGGAATTGGAGAAGTTATCGAAGGAAGACCGGGAAGCGATGCTGGCGGCTTACGCCCACGATCACGAAGAAGTGCCCCAGGTGACGACGGTGGAAGAAGCGATCAAACACGTGCATACGCAGGTGGAGAATGGAGCGGACTATATTAAAATCATGATTGAAGAAGGCACGGTCATGGGTGCCCCCGGCCTGCCTGTCCTGAGCGACGAAATTCTTAAAGCTGCCGTGGAAGAGGCCCACAAGTTTGATAAAATCGTCATCGCCCACGTCCTGACGGCTCGTTCTTCGCAGACCGCCATCGCTCTCGGAGTGGACGGATTGGGCCACCTGTTTATCGACAGACCTGAACTCACGCCCGATCTGGTCCAATCTATCGCCGATTCTGGCGCGTTTGTGACGCCGTGCCTCGTATTGAACTCGTCCATCCTTGGAAATCCGGCATCCGATTTGGCCAATGATCCGCGGGTGCATTCCAAATTAAGCCCGGAATGGATCGATATTCTGAACTCCAGCTTCAATACGTTCCCGCAAGGCGATATGGAGAACAGCTTTAAGAACGTGATGGATCTTCATCGGGCCGGCGTCGACATTCTGGTTGGAACGGATGTCTCCCCTGTTCCCGTTCCAAATCTCGGCGGCCTTGCGCACGGTGCCAGCGTCCATCATGAAATGCAGCTGCTCGTTCAAGCCGGGTTCACTCCGATCGAAGCGCTTCAGTCCGCCACCTCGAAACCGGCCCGCCGCTTCGGGCTTCACGATCGCGGACGGATAGCCGCAGGTTCGCGCGCAGACCTTATTCTGGTGAATGGCGACCCGACAAGTCATATCTCGGATACGTTGTCGATCGAAGCCGTGTGGCTCAAAGGCGTGCAGCAGCAAAGTTAACAAGGAGAAAAATTCATTAACTAAACTTTCTGCAAAATAGAAGCTTTTCCCTACCGGGAAAAGCTTCTCTGCCTAAATGAAGGTACTAGGCCTGTTGCTGGGTTGCACAGCTTAGTGCTCAATTCGATGGCGTCTGGTCCGTAAGCGCCTGGAATAACTGTGGCAGTCTGTCAAACGCCTCCGCCCCGTCGATCGGGTTGGAGTAGTCGCGTGAGGATAAGATCTGTCCGTCTCTAACCCTGACCACCATAATATACGAAAAGGTGAATGAGCGGCCGGTCTCTGTCACATGACCGTGAACATTCCATTCGGCAACAACGACTTCCGGATCCCGGGTCTCGTGCAGGGCGAGTAACTCAGCCTTATCGCACCGTCTCATTCCGGCGACGCTCTTAAATCGTTCGCGGAGTACCTCCCTTCCTTCCGTCCGTTTAGGAACCCCAGGTGGAGCGAACGGGATTTCGATAACCACGTCAGGAGCATATAGATCTGCAAGTTCATCCCATGCATTGTCAGCTGTAGCCCGTATAAAACATTCAATGATTTCGCGCGGACTGGCGCCGGCTGATTGTGTCCGTTCTGTCAAGCTGATCACCTCGCTTCATGAATTAGGAATCACTGATCTTAACCGGAGAATATTCTCCGGTTATTATTATACGGAGAGCATTCTCCGTTTGTCAACGATACGTTCATTGTGTAATATGGATTCAAGCGAGGTGTTATCCTAAGATGTCAGAACATAACATACCGGCTGATCACGGTGGGGATACCGACTCCAACGGTGCCATGTCTTCTTCCAAAGCACTGCGTGCCGACGCCAAACGAAATCGGAATAAACTGCTCGATGTTGCGCACAGACTCTTTACTACTGAGGGCATCACCGTCTCGATGGATGAAATTGCCCGACATGCCGGGGTTGGCGTAGGCACCGCCTATCGGCATTTCCCGACCAAGGAGGAATTGTTTGGAGCGGTGATGGTCAGCTACAAGGCGCGTCTTGTTGAGGAAGCAAAAAAATGGCTCCGCCACGAGGATCCGGGCGAAGCCTTCTTCAGCTATTTTAGAATCGTGATCCGTGAAGCCATAGCCAACAAAGCGATAACCGACGCCCTTGTGGGCAGCGGTTTGGACAAGGACGCCGCGCTCAAGGAAGTTGCGGGAGACTTCTGGAGCGAGCTCGGCAAGCTGCTAGCCCGGGCCCAGCAAAACGGATCCGTCCGGCCTGATGCCAGCGTTGGGGACATCCGGGCCCTGCTTGTCGGTATCCTGCAAGCGCACTGCGGGAGTGCTCCATATCCCGAGCGCATCGTGTCGATTATATGTGACGGTCTACGGGGCAAATAGGCACCCCCGACCGATGAACTTACAACACTAAAAACTGCGTCCCAAAGCCCTTACCGGAAACATAGGCTTTTTCCAGTTCTTCTGGATCTCCGTTGTCTAATATAACCACATTTTCGGGATACAGCTTACCAAGCAATGCCCACCGAACAAGCTCGTTTCTATCGGTTGGAATGAAGTGGATTCCGTCTGTATTTGTCACCAATCCGGAAAGCGCAAGGATGTCCGCTGCCGAATGCAGGCTGACAGAGGTACGCTTCACAATAGCGACATCGGCGTTGTCGTTTCCTTCGGGCCGGTACATAAAGCGATGCCCTCTAAAGAGCTGACCGAGATCCACCGAAAATTCACGTCCGTCCACTTCCAAGCTCAATCGCAGGGTCATTCGATCAGAAGCTGTAATCGGCAGTAAACGCGCGACGTTCGGACCAGCGAACTCCCCTAAGGAGACAGGAAGCGTATCTTTATTCCCTGGTGTACCGCTTCCCGCCTCGGTGCGCGGTGCCGCATAATAATCGTCATATTCGTAATCGAACGAGATCGCAGCCATATCCTGCGTTCCTTCTGCCAGTATCGTTCGTACCGGATGCCATTTCAGCAGGTACCGCGCCGCCGTACCGGCCGGCTCTCCCAGCCCGGCAGGCAATACGGTGCCTAGACGATATTGGAATCCGTAACCGGCTGTGGACAGACCCGAGCTGACCACACTTTGCGCATACTGGACAATCGATTTGTGTGTCAACTTTTTCCCAAGCAGCTGAGTTAAAAAGACCTCCCGGGCTGGTTCCAGAAAACGGAGCCCTTTAAACTCCGTATGTTCCTTCACTTCAAACGGAACCTGCTCCCAATTGGCAAACGGAAGCAAGGCATCCCGCAGCAAAACCATTTGGTGCAGGTATTCATTATAGATCTGCATGATTCTTGGGCCGCCAAAGGGTCCCCAAACCTGTGCAACAGCGTCAGGGATCAGGGCATGACCATAGCAGTGGCTTCTAAATTCCAGCTCTCCAAGCGTTTCCGGCCCATACTCCGCGAGGGTTTTCTTCCCGGAATTAATCTCCCGCGCCCAGCTTACCAGCTGCTCGCCGATACGTACTGCTTGGGCCGTAAGCTCGGTGCCGGCTTTATCCTCTAAAGCCAGGGGACCGAGCGGCAGAGATGACACGCGTCCGGAAATCGCCAAGTTCGCCTGAAGGCTGTCCAGCAGCACCGTCGGATCGCTGTTTACCGGTTCGCCCAGCTGAATCAGCATCGCCTCAAGCAGTTGATCGAGCTCCATGACGACCTCTTTTGCCCGATATACACCAGCAGGCAAATTCCAATCCAAGGCGCTGCCCGCCCCTTGCCGGATCGAGTCATTCGAAGATTTTCCAATTCGCGGATCCACATCGATTGCCTGTCCCCATACGATACGGTTATCTTTCAAAGTAAGTTGATATTCAGACATATTTTCACACCTCATTTTAAAGTTTTGGTTGTATACGACAGCAAAATGTTCTGTTCAAATGATTCCTGCAGCATGTTTTAAGGTCAGGCATCCCCCCTTTCGCGGTGAGTTTCTGGGGTTAGTTGCTCAATACCGATTCTTTTCTGCTTTTGAGCGAAAAAGAGTACAGCGCAGTGATCACGCTAAGCAGAATGCTTACCGCTCCTACCCATCCCAGCTGCATCAGAGACGTCTGATTGGCCACCCATCCGCCTACCCCGGCGCCTATCGCCATTCCAAGCTGCAGCATGGAACTGTTCAGTCCCAGCGCAAGACCCGAAGTCTTCGGGGAAAGAGAGATGAGGTAATACTGCTGAGCGGGAGTCGTCATCCAAGCCGCTCCGAACCAGACCGCCAGAATGATCAGCGCGCTCACTATCGTGGCTGCGGCAAGCGGAAGTACGGCCAGTGCGGCTGCATGAAGAAGCAGGCTGACAAGCAGCGTTTTGCCAATTCCCCACTTATCCGCGCCGTACCCGCCAAGGCGTGATCCCATGACAGCGAACAGGCCGCATACGAAGAGCGCCGTGCTGATCATCGTCGTATTCATGCCCACGGCTGTCTCAAGAAAAGGCGCAATGTATGTAAACATCAACTGATACCCGGCAATCCAGAAAAAAGTGATCATCAAGCCGCTGACCATTCGGCGATCCTTCAGCGCAAGCAGCTGGTCCCGAATCGAAGTCGGCTTCTGTTCTTGTACCTTCGGCATCCACGCGGCGATTCCGATCATGGCAAGCACACTCAATGCCGCAATGAGCATAAACACCGGCCGCCATCCCCAATATTCGCAGATGATGGTTCCGAGCGGAGTGCCTGCAACCAAGGCTGTACTAAATCCCATATAAATGATGCCGATGGCATTCCCTTGCTTTTGGGGCTCCACCAGGCTGGAGCCGACCATGAGGGCCACCACCGTAAATACGCCTTGACTGGCTGCCAAAATCATTCTGGAAATCATCAGGACGGTAAAATTCGGACTAAAGAAGGCGACCAAATTACCAATGACAAACAAAGTAAAGGTCAGCAGCAGCAGCCTTTTTCTCTTCATTTTGCCGGTAAGCGATACAAGGATCGGGGTTCCGATCGCAAATACAACCGCATACAGCGTAACTAATTGCCCGGCTGTGCCTACGGATACGGTCAAATCATTCGAGATCATCCCCAAAATCCCCATGACGACCATTTCAGCCGTCCCCATGACAAAAGCGCCGAAAGCAAGCAGATAAACGAGTCCCATTTTATTCATTGCATCCTCTCCTTTTAGGTTATTAACATGAATTACTTGATGTTTTTATACTTATCGAAATATTGATCATAAAAATACATACATGTTAAACCACATCCTTCTTGTATTCTTATATATTTAAAACTATCAATCTATTGGTCGAAAAAGAAGCTGCCGCTAATGACAGCACACTCATTTGGATCTTATCTTAATATATTTAAATTTATCGAAATATAGGGCCAAAAAAAATTAATCTGGCTGAAGCACGACATGACGATCTAATGTATCCTGATTGACCCGATAAAAATGATAAGTCCCTTCCTTGCGCGCCAGCCTCAACACCCCGCACTCCACCAGCTGTTTCAGATGATGCGACAGGGTGGAACCTTTATAATTCAGCTGCTCCTCAATCTGGCTGCAGCTTAATTCATCATGCTTGCATAAGAGTTTGACGATATTTAATCGGGTCGGCTCCCCGAGTGCTTTGTATATTTTTACAGCTTCCTGATGTGACTGCTCCTTGTTCATGGGGTTGCCCTCCTTCCATAGGTTTATAATTCTATATTTATCGATATATTAAGCAATGAAATTTTATTTGTCAACAGCAATCTGGAATAACTATGATTCCTTCTGAACCAAATCCCTTTCCCTAGAGCAAATGCCCCGCTGGCTGTGGTGTTTTTAAATGGAGCGACCGTTAAGTAAAAAACAGCCGCAGCCGAGGAAGATGAAAGCCTTGGACTGCGGCTGTATTTTCTGCTTTTGGGGCCTCAGAATACAGGAGGCAACGCTAACGGGCTAAACCAGGCTTAACTCGCCTTTCAACCGATCCAGCTGCATAAAATGGTGCCGGTAATGCATTTCAACCAGCAAAAACCATTCCGTGGCGGTTAAAGGACCAAAACGCGGATGCAGGATCTTAGATTGCTCAGACGCTCCGGCCAAAGCAGGCTCCGTCCGCTTCATCCGTTCCACTACGCTCCAGAGCCCTTCGATAATCTGCTCCTTGCTCTCCGGCTGCTGCGGGGTGTACTGCGGTGAAGCCGGTACCCGGACGCGGACCGGCGGAAAGCTCCCCAGCTCGTATACCTTCCTGCCAATCTCCGTCTTGTCCTCACCGGTGGCGAGTGCCACCCCGTTGCCGGCCAGACAGCTATCGACATGCCGCAGGTGCATGAACTGCGCCGTTTGAATCAAATGTATATACATCTGCCCAATCGACCATTCTTCCTCGTTCGTTTTTATCAGCAACTGCTCCATATCAAAGTTCTCCAGTTCAATCAAATACCGTTCTACCGACGTCTCCAAATCCTGCAATGCGTTCGCTGTGCTTTTCAACATGGGAACAACTCCTCTTTATTTATGGATTTTCTCCCATTATAAAAAACCGCTCCTGACAGCAGCGTGTCAGTAGCGGTTTAATATGTTTTCGGCCTCGGTCTGAATTTGGCGGCGGAAGGATTCCGGCTCCAGCACGACAACCGCCCCGCCCCAGCCAAGGATATAGGGGAGCAGCTCCTCCGGCTGACGCACACGAAAGGTGACCCGCAGACCGTCCTCCCGTTCTTCCGTCTCTTCCATATAAAAATGGGTGGTCTCGGCGATTTTGTCGGCAATATCCGGATTCGCCCGAACCACCACCCGTACGTTGCGGTCGTCGGGCGGCTGGTAACGATTCAAATCGAATCCGGCCGGCATGGCAAAGCCCTCCTCGAGCACAGCAAGCTCCGTCATCCGCGACAATCGGAAATGGCGGATATCCTGCCGCAGGTCGCAGTGCGCGACCAATGTCCAATTCCCCTGAACGAGCGTCAGTCCGTATGGAGCCGCCTCCCTTATATTCATCCGGCTCCCGTCCGTTTCCGGGTATTTTTTTAAATACGCAAACCTGATTTTGCGGCGCTCCAGAATCGCACGCCGAATTTGTCCGAGATAGTCCCTTTCCTTCCGGCTGGTTATCGGCTCGCCGGCTTGGAGAAGGCGCATCGTTTCCCGCACTCGCATAGACTCAGCGCGTACCGGCTCCGGCAGAACCGCTTCAATTTTGCGTTTGGCCGCCTCCGCCACCGGGCTGTAGTCCGCATCCAGCCTTTGCTCGATAAAGTCCGAGCCCATCAGCAGGGCCACGGCCTCTTCCGCCGTGAAGCTGACCGGAGGCAGGAAATAGCCCTCCATCAGGGAATATCCCTGCCCGGGAGCCCCGGCGATTGGAACCCCCGCTTCGCTTAGTGCCTGAATATCGCGGTAGATCGTCCGGACGCTCGTTTCGAACCGGGCCGCCAAATCCTCTGCTCTGACCAGCTTGTTTCGCTGCAGCTCCAGCGTAATGGCGAGCTGCCGTTCCGTTTTGTTCATGTTCTCTCCCCCGCTGCTTTCATCAGACGATTTGTATTCCTTGTCATCCGTTTTTTCGAGACAGGGCATCCCAAATGCTCATCAACTGAGTGATGGCTGCATCAATTTGTTTGAACGGGATACCGTCTCTCGCCTGCGTCGATATGCCAAGGAGAAAGGTGTTGAACAAAGTCACCAGCATGGGAACATCGACTGTATCGGGCAGCTCACCATTGGCAACTGCCCGTTCGATACAGTCCTTAATCCCGTCCCGGTTTTTTTCCCGCTCCTTGGCCAGCATTTCTTGGATATGCTGGTTCTCGGGCGAACAGCTTATACCGGATAACACCACCAAACAGCCCAGTGGATGAGAGCCTTCGGTCTGCATTCGCGCCGAGCGGCGCAGCCCTTGTTCGATGGCAGCCTTCGGTGCCAATCGCTGATCATGAAAGCTCTCCATCACCCGGCCGTAAGTAGCTTTATACCGGTCCACCGTCTCGCGAAACAGCGCCTCTTTCGATTCAAACGCCGCATAAAAGCTAGCTGCGGATATATGCCCCATCTCCGCGCGCAATTGGGCCAGCGAAGTGGATTCAAAGCCGTGCTCCCAGAACAGAAACATCGCGGCAAGTACAGCCTCGTCCCGATTAAACGCACGGGGGCGTCCTGTCCGTGGCATACGATTACCCCCTTCATGAATTTTATACTAATCGATCCAGAAGTTCTTGACAAGTCAGCCGGGCTGAACTTAGTATATGGAATGATCGATCCAGAAATTATGTTACCATTCGAAGGAGGTCACTCACTTGTCCCATATGTCATCTTCCACGGAAGTGGTCCAGCCGGCTTCCGTCCCAACCAGGCTTCCCTGGCTGGCGCTGCTGGCGCTTGCCATGACCGGATTTATCTGTATTCTCACGGAAACCATTCCGGCCGGGCTGCTGCCGCACATCGTGGAAGGGCTGAATATTTCCAAAGGAATGGCGGGTCAGCTCGTCACCCTGTATGCCATCGGCTCGCTTGTTGCAGCCATTCCGTTTGCCATGTTTACCGCCGGGATGAGGCGGCGTCCGCTGCTGCTCGCCATTATTGCCGGATTTTTGGTATTCAACACCATTACCGCTATTTCGAGCAGTTATGCCCTGACACTTGTAGCCCGTTTTTTTGCCGGTGTGGCCGCCGGTGCGGCGTGGGGCATGATCGCCGGGTACGCGCGGCGGATGGTACCGGATGCCTTAAAAGGCCGCGCCTTGGCAGTCGCCATGGTAGGAACGCCGATTGCTCTTACCTTCGGCGTACCGGCCGGAACCCTGCTCGGCGACCTGATCGGCTGGCGGGCCGTATTTGGGCTTATGTCCCTTCTGACCCTTGTTCTCATGGTTTGGGTGCTGTGGAAAGTGCCGGATTATCCCGGGCAGCCCGCAGACGAGCGCATGACGATTGGTCAAGTGTTTGTATTGCCCGGCATCCGCCCCATTCTTATGGTGGTACTCACCTGGATGTTGGCCCATAATATCCTATATACGTATATTGCGCCGTTTCTCGAGCGTTCCGGGCTGGGAAGCCGCGTAGATCTGATCCTTCTGGTCTTTGGTCTCGCGGCGATTGTGTCCATCTGGATTGTAGGTTTGCTCATCGACCGCAAGCTGCGCCTGTTGACGCTGCTCAGTCTGCTTGGTTTTGCGCTGGTTTCGGCCGCATTATGGGTTGGCGGCACATCGGTACCGGTCGTCTATGCCGCCGTCGCTTTGTGGGGACTTACCTTCGGCGGAGCAGCTACGCTGCTGCAAACCGCCCAAGCGAATGCAAGCGGCGAAGAAGGCGTGGACATCGTGATGCCCATCAATACGACCGTATGGAATCTGGCCATCGCCGGCGGGGGCATCGTCGGCGGAGCCTTGCTGGAGCTCATCGGCGTCCAGTCGTTCCCGGCCGTGCTGCTGATTCTGCTGCTGATCGCTTGGATCATCGCCTTGAGCGCGAAGCAGCATGGATTTCCCGGAAAAAGATAGCCGTCTTTGTTCTATCCCACTGTTAAAGGAGAAATATACGATGAAAACTTTTCAGTTAAAAAACATAACGATCCCGGCTGTAGCCCTCGGTACCTGGTCCTGGGGGAACGGCGCCAACGGAGGAGATGCGGTTTTCGGGAATGACCTGACTGCCAAGGATCTGAAGCCCGTATTTGATGCGGCGATGGATGCCGGATTAAATCTATGGGACACGGCCGCAGTTTACGGCATGGGCGCTTCGGAGACGATTTTGGGCCAGTTCATCCGCGGGAGAGATGACGTCCTGATTTCAACGAAATTCACGCCCCGCGGCGAGCAGACGGACGAGGCTGTTGAAGAATTTCTCGCCGGGAGCTTGCAGCGGCTTGAAAGGGATCATGCCGACATTTATTGGATCCACAATCCGAATGACGTCCAGCGGTGGACCTCTAAGCTGATCCCGTTGATGAAGAGCGGACAAGTTAAATACGCCGGGGTCTCCAATCATAATTTGGAGGAAATCAAGCTCGCCGCGGACATTTTAGCTCAAGAGGGGCTTCAGCTCTCAGCCGTTCAAAACCATTACAGTCTGCTCTACCGTTCCTCGGAAGAAGCCGGCATTATTGAATACTGCAATGCCAATGATTTGATCTTCTTCTCCTATATGGTGCTGGAGCAAGGGGCGTTAACCGGGAAATATAATACAAAACATCCTTTTAAAGCAGGGACCCGCCGAGGAGACGCCTTTGATGAGAAGGTACTTGCCGAGCTGGAAGATCTGATCGGGGTAATGAGAGAAATCAGCCTCCGTCACCATGTTGAACCTGCTGAAATCGCCATTGCCTGGGCGATCGCCAAAGGAACGGTGCCGATTATCGGCGTGACGAAACCGTCCCATATCGCCAGCGCCGTGTCGGCTATGGACGTCCAATTATCGGATGCTGAAATCGAAGAATTGGAACGGGCCGCCAAGTCAACCGGCGTGGAAATTCGAGGTGCATGGGAAAAGAGCATGATCTAAAGCGTGGTCTATACTTGCATTATTGAGGTGAAAAAAAGGACAGCTGCGAGCGCTCTGCAGCTGTCCTTTTTTATGTACCAATCCTGGCCCATGAATAGGCGTCAATGATCATTCCTTAAATAAATATTCCTTCTGGTTTCTATTGTTATACATTTCCCAATACACATCGGCGATCCGGTCCGGATCGTAAAAAGTCCCTTTCTGAACGTGATCGGCGATAAGAACCTGGCCCACATAAATTCCATGGGGCCCCAGCGTCTCGGCCAGGGAAAGCGCAAGTGAGCGGACCGCGGCTTTGCCAATGGATAAAGAAGCATACAGTGGATTCGGGTTCAACGCAATACCGCCCCCTGTGAAAAAGAGCGTCCCCTGTTTCCGTTCGACCATGCCCGGAATGACTTGCTGCGCGCTGGTCAAAGCACCGACCGTATTTACTTTCAAATCATCGATCAGCTGCTGTTCCGTTAACGATAACGCATCTCCTGGCGCAATGTGCGCCGCATTATATACCAGAACATCGGTGATTCCATATAAGTTTTCGATCTGTGTAAAGGCTGTTTTGATGGAATCCGGATCTGAAGCATCTGCAGTTATTCCATATGATTCGATATGCACCTGACGAAGATCCTCCAAGCTGCGCTGCAGCGAAGTCTCGGTTCTCGATAGAAGAACCACCCGGAAGCCATTGCTCCCGAATTTGCGAGCTATACCCGCGCTTACGCCCGAACCGGCCCCTACAATTACCAATAGAGGTTTATGAGTCATCCTTACCACACCTTCTTTCAGATATTGGCTTCATTAGTTATCTTTATTTCTATATTTCTAATAATATAAATATAAAGATTCTTCGTCA
The DNA here is from genome assembly GCF_040546645.1 of Paenibacillus sp. OAE614. Lineage (NCBI taxonomy): Bacteria > Bacillati > Bacillota > Bacilli > Caryophanales > Paenibacillaceae > Paenibacillus > Paenibacillus sp. OAE614. The sequence goes on from NZ_JBEPOD010000001.1 coordinate 5,746,168, forward strand.
AACACTTTACTTCCATTTGTTTCAATGCAGTTAAACCGTTCAGAAGCGGAAGATGGAAATCAACAGGTTGAAAGGATTACAATGTTCTAAATGGCTGTTGTCGGCCTACATGGAAACGCAAGGATGGTGACGTACATGAAAATGAAAACAAATCGTTCTTCATCTCCATTGGGTGATTTCATCAAATCGCGCAGGGAACGGCTGCAGCCTTCTGAAGCGGGGATCCAGCCGCTGCCCGGAAGAAGGCGTACCCCAGGGCTTCGGCGGGAAGAGGTCTCATATCTTGCCAACATGAGCGTGACTTACTACACCTGGCTGGAGCAAGGCAGAGAAGCTAATCCTTCGCCGGAAGTGCTGTTAAATATCAGCCATGCGCTGCAGCTCGACGAAGACGAGCAGAAGCATCTGTTCGATTTGGCCCATGTGGACCCGGCAAGCGCCGGCGCCGTTTCGAACAGCGAGGAACCGGATCCCGGCGTGCTGCAGCAAATCGTCGATCAACTGTGGTACCCTTCTTTCATCACGGATGCGGGCACGGATGTGATCGCCTGGAACCGCGCCGCAGAACTGGTCATCGCCGACTTCGGCCGTATGCCGGAGAATGAAAGATATATGCTGAACATTATATTTTTCAAGGAGGATTACCGTAAACGGCTTGTGAACTGGGAAAGCTTCGCCCGCTACTCGGCGGCGGTGCTGCGGGCAGGCTTTGACCGAAGCCAAGACAACCCGTTGTATATGGAACGTTTCGAACGCTTGAGACGGGAAAGTGAGGAATTCGAGTACTACTGGAACCTCTACGAAATCAAGCAAAAGCGTGTAACCACCGCTTTGTTTCGTCTTCCGGACGGTCAGGAAATGGAGTTTATGCTCCATTCCGCGGCCGTCATTGACGGCGACCCGGACCTGCACTGGTGTTTCTTCGTACCGGTACCCGGTTCAGGCACGGAGGAGAGGTTAATGTCTCTGCTGGAACAAGAACGGCTGCCTCAATAGAGCAGAACCGATCTTGCCTGGATTGCAAGTGGACATTCAGATCATGATCGTAGACTGTTACTCCCGTTAATAGTATAAACATGCTGTGGCTAGTGCCCTTCCGCTACTCGTATGATACAGAGGAATACAGCGATTGGAGGGCATTTAGCATGCAAACATGGTTTATTACAGGAGCGTCAGGAGGCTTGGCTTCGCGCATCACCCGCCGGTTGCTTGAAAGAGGCGACCGTGTAGCCGTAACGGTGCGCAAGCCGGGCGTGCTGGACGATCTGAAAGCTCAATATGGTTCCCGATTATGGCAGGCTCATTTGGATCTGACGAACCCGCAGCAAATTGTTGAGGTGATCGAACGGGCATGGGAGGAACTCGGTACGATCGATGTGTTTGTCAATAACGCAGCCTATGGATTGTACGGTGCGGTGGAGGAAGCAAGCGACGGGCAGATCGAGCATCTGTTCAAGACCAACGTCCTTGGATCACTGCGCGCAGCGCGTGCCGTCCTGCCTTTTTTCCGCAAACAGGGCAGCGGGCACATCGTGCAGATATCGAGCATGGCGGGGCATTATTCCACGCCGGGAATGGGGCTGTATTGTTCTTCCAAATGGGCGGTCGAGGGCGCCTTTGAAGCGCTGGCCAAGGAAGCCGCGCCGTTCAATATTAAGACGACTATCGTGGAGCCGGGCGGAATCCGTACGAATTTCATTACGAGCAATGCGGTATTCGGAGAACGGATGGACGCATATCGGGACAAGGAGGCAGGCCAATTCGTCAGCCTGATGAAAGGGGAACTGCCGGGCATCGATATGAGCATGTTCAATCAAATGGTTGTCGGCGATCCCGATAAAATGGCGCAGCAGATCATCCGCCGCGTCGATCAGGGAGACGGTCCGATCCGGATGGCTCTGGGCAGCGATGCCTATGAGCAAATCCGGGAAGCTCTGCTGGACAGATTGGCCGCGCTTGACGCACAGAAAGATCTCGCTTATTCCACGGATGCGGATGATGTGGTACGGCAGGCATAACCATGAAAGCCACCCCATATCCTGGGGTGGCTTTCGTTGCTTTATCTGTATCCTACTCTCTCTGTTCCACAGGAACATGCTTTTGGATTAATTCTTCGATGTTGATCCCATTGATGACCAATCCTGATATGTCGCAGTTTTGAAAATTGGCGTTCGTAAAATCACAGTCGGTGATCCGCCCGTTCTGGAAGCTGCAGTCTGTAAAACGGACGCCTTCCTTGTTGTGTTCTGTATCAGGCTGGCTTGGATCTCCGTAGCCGATGGATTGAAAATGTGCGCCGCCCCATTGAGCACCGTCAATGGCAAGTTCGCTCAAATTCGCATCGGAAATATGCATTCCCGTCAAATTCACATCGTTCATGCTCATCCCGCTGCCATTGCAGCATTGAATTTCCGTTTCACTGAGGTCGCAGCAATTGAAGCTTGAATGGCTTAAATTTTGTTGTTCAAATTTCAAAATGCATACCTCTTTCCCTTCTGGAATTTTTAACCATATGGGATATTCTACATGTTGTTTCCGAAACCCTTTTTATGTCTGCCAAAAAAAGCCGTTACAGGGTCACATGCTGCAGTTTATCCGGATTCGTGACCATAAACATACGGACAGGCCGCGAGTCGCTGCCAAACTGGAAGGACAGCACCGCAAAGAGCTCGTCACCACGGTTCAACCGCAGGCCGGGCTGCCCGTTGACGTCGATCAGCAGCTGATTCTCCGGCTTGATATTTCCTGGGGCAATCCCTTGAAGGAAGGCCAGGATACGATTGCTGCCGATGATCGGGAAGATCGCCGAGCGAACCTTGCCGCCGCCATCCGTGTACAATCGGGCATCATCCGCAAGCATGCCGACAAATTCCCTGAAATCGCCGGAATTCGCCGCTGCCATAAAAGCGCGGGATAGCAGCTCCGCATGCTTGGCCTGGTCGGAAGTGACGCGAGTGCTTTCTACAGGCACTGCAATCGGCGGCTCGGCGGCCGCTCTCTCCTCCCGCCCCGGAACCGGCGCGGTGCTGACCTTCTGCTTCGCCCGGCTGTACAGCTTCCGGCAGTTCGCATCGCTTTTGTCCAGCAGCTCGGCGATATCCTGGTAATCGTAATCGAGCGTTTCACGGAGAATGAAGACGGCCCTCTCCACCGGCGACAGCTGTTCCAGAAGGACGAGCAGCGCGTAGGAGACCGATTCGGCTTGGATCGCTGCCGTTTCGGGAGTTTGACCTGCATCAGCCGTCTCAGGTTCCGGCAGCCAAGGGCCGGTATATACTTCGCGTGTTTTGCGGGCCGACTTCAGCACATTGATGCTCCGGTTGGTAACCATTTTAAGCAAATAGGCCTTCATGTTTAAAATATGACCGGTCGGTATCGTCTCCAGCGCAGTAAAAATATCCTGTACAATATCCTCGGCGTCCGTGAGCGACCCCAGCATTCGGTAGGCGATGCTGCTCAGCAGCGGCTTATACTCTACATATAAACTGGATGTATCTGTTGCCATCTATCCATCTCCGTCCCCGCTCTTTTTTCGCTTATTGTAACATAGCCGACGTGAATCCGGGGCTGACGCCCTCACGATGAATTACTTGCTCCCTGCCTGATTGGACACTTGCATCCCCTGATGTGCCAAAGAAGCCGCCGCAGATTCGGCTTCTTGAAATGCCTTAGCCAGCACCTCATCCCTCTTCAAGGAATGATTGCCCTGTGCCCGGATGATTTGATAGTCGACGCCCATAAAATTAAACATCGACTTCAAATAACGATGGGAGTACTCGACTTCCGTGTACCAATCCTGGTTCGTATAAATCCCGTCACTTGCCTGAATGACGACAACGTTCCGGCCGTCGGTCAGCAGACCGATCGATCCCTTGTCTGTATAGGCGAAGGTCTCTTTGGCGATCAGGATGTTATCCATATAATCTTTAAGCTTCGAAGGAATATTAAAGTTATGCAGCGGCATGGCGATGACGTACCTCTTGGCGCTCTTGAACTGCCGAAGGATATCCGACATCCGCGAAGTGAGCCGCTGCTCTTCTTCCGTTAAGTGCTCATTTTTTTGCATTTTTTCCTGTGCGCTGAAAAATATCCGATCAATGCAAGGCACATCTTCCGCATATAAATCAATTTGTTCGATAGGTCCCTCCGGATTTAAGTTTCGATAAGTTTCTAAAAAGTGCCGTAGCACGGTCAAGCTTACAGATGAATCGTCCTCCACTTTCGGATGCGCATTAATGACAAGCAGCTTTTCCATAAATTCAATCTCTCCCTCCTGGTCTCGATACTCTTAAAGACAATTCATGATTTAATTATGTGACATGATGGAGAAATGGATTCAAAAAAACAGCCGGTCACAAAACCGGCTGTCTTCGCACTTCCAATATAGAGTTTCCATGAAACCGGTCACAGACCCAGCGCTTTCCCTTTTTCCAGACGCTGAATGTGCTTCTCCCCCTCATCGGACAAGGCACGGAACTGATTGATCGTATCCCGCATTTTCGGAAGCGCCGCCTGTTTGTAAGAGCTGATCGCTTCAAAGGCGGAGATGGCATCGGAGAAAGCCTGCTTGAGCGTGTCGACGGAGACGCTGGTTTCGATGGCCTGCTTCTGGATCGCCACGCCTTGGTCCTTTAACATCCGGGAGGTGCCGGCAATGATATTGTTCGTCGTTTGATTCAGCATCTCGATCTTCTTGAGCACAATGCCTTGATTGTACAGCGCGCTGGCCACGGTCACCGCGATTTTCAGCGCCGAGATCGTGACGGTTTTGGCCCGGTCCACGCCACGGATCAGCTCGCGGTTGTTGCGGATGACCACTTCATAGGCCATGATGCCCTGCTGGTTGACCACCAGCATCTGCTGAAGATCCATCACGCGCTGCCGCATCGGAAAGAGGACTTCCTCCGTAATAAAACGGACTTTTTCCGGATCTTCTCCCCTTTGCTTGGCCGCTTCAATCTGCGCCTCGATCGATTCGTCCATCATCGTCCCCAGCTGAATTTCTTTCTTCAGCGTCTTCGTCAGCTCCCGGATCGTTTGCTGCTCCAGCTCCAGCGTCGTGTTGTCGTTTTTGAGCGTCGTTTTCCCTTTGTCGAGGGATACGACAATGTCAGCAATGACGTCGTCTGCCTTCTCAAACTTCAAAAAGTATGCCCGCAGCGGGTTGAACAGCTTGCCAAGGAATCCCTTTTTGGCAAAGTCGATCAGACTGGGGTCCAGATCCTTCAGCTGCGTATGCAGTTCCGTCAGCCCTTTGGCAACGGCTCCCCCTTCGTCCCCGCCTTTGGAAAGATTGCCGACAGACACCTGCAGCAGGTTGTTCTTCTCGGAAGAAAGCTTCATCGTATCCAGCCCGAAGCTGTCGATCGATTGCAGAATCTCCTTGCGTTTGTCCAGCGACTCCACATCCAGCTCCATAATGGAAGCCACATTCGCATCGGCGATTTCTTTCAGCTTCGCTACCTCTTCCGGTACCGGCTTGACTTCCTCCTCGATCACAGCCTGGATCTGCTCCGCACTTGAGACACTCATCGTAAACGCCATATCTCATCCTCCCCCTTTGACTTCACCCTTACATTTGAACGTTGAACAGATTTCCGATCTTGTACACGACGTCATCGGTATCCGCATTGATGCTGGCGGCTTCGTTAATGCTGGAGATGCTTTGCAAAGCCTTGATGTTGGCGTTATAGCCAATGGTATAAATCGGAACCTTATAGTTCTCAATCAGTCCTTTGATATCGCTGAGCGAATTGCCTTTGTTCGTTTCACCGTCGCTTAGTACGAAAATAACGGGTTTCATGTTCGGATCGGCCGCCAGCTGGTCCTGCAGCATTTTGAGCGCAACCACGATGCCGTCAAACGTCGCGGTCTGGCCGCTGGCCTGAAGGCTGTTCACGGCGCCCACAAACATCGACTGCTGATTGACGTCGTATTTTCCGATCGGGAGCTGGATGGTCACGTCGTCGGCATAAGAAACCATGCCGATGCTGTTGTCTTTGCCCAAATATTTTTGGCCCTTGATCAGTGATTCCTTCAGGCGGTTCAGCGGTTCACCATCCATGCTGCCTGACGTGTCCGCCACAAATACGGCTACAATCGGCTTGCTTCCGTTCTTCTTCTCTTTCCATACCTTCTGGGCGGATGTCAGCAGCTTCCCGTCAATCGGGGCCATCTCGGATTTGTAATCCTCAAGCCCGTTGAAGCCTTTGTCTTTCGCTGCTTTAACGTACTTATCCTGGGTTACGAATTCTGCGAACTTTTTCAAAATGGCCAGCTTCTCCGGCGTAGTATCGCCAAGCGCGTAGAGCGGGCTGTCGTGACGAACGCCAAAAGGCGTGAAGACATAACCGCTTTTCAGGTCAGGTGCGTTGACGAACGTCTGGTACTCCAGAATGAACCCGTCGAGGGAGCCCGATGTGGCCGCATCCCGCATTTGGATCGTCGTCGAGGCAATGAACGGTACGTTGGCTTGGAATTTCTCGAACCCTTGAACCGCTTTATCGCTTAAAATATTGGAGCTGTCGAACGTATTCAGCGAGGTCACCAGAAAATTCAGACCGGTCGAACTGGCAAAAGGATCCGTATAACCCATGACAAGCTCGTTGCTTGCGATCGCATCCGTTACCGTTTTGACATTGATGGAACCGTACTTTTCGACGAGTGCATCATATTTGGACTTCTTGATGACGATCCCTGGAACGTTGCCCACGAGGCGCTTAGACACCAATTGGGTTTTGACGCCGCTGGACTTGACCATCTCTCCCCATAATTCGTTGGATGGCGTAAAGGCATCCGGTACATATTTACCTGACATGATATAGTCTGCTGCCGTGCCGGAAGCGATGTTGCGGACCTTAACCGATACGGGAGTTCCGTTTACAGCCACATTCGCTTTATTGAACTCGGTCGCCGCCTCCGTGAGCCAGCCGTCCACGCCGCTTCCCGACTTCTCGGTCGATGAGAAGATCTCGACATAATGATCATTCGTGTTCGGCACCGTAATCGGAAATTTGCTGATATCCGGAAGGGATGAGGCCACATCCACCGGGTCCAGGTCAATTTGTCCTTTTACAGGCGTTGCCGTTGCGGGTGAAATCTTCGAATACAGTTTATCCAGCCGTTTGGCTGCGTCTTCCGCGGTCACCTGGTCTTTCGATTTCCCGAGATTCGAGGTTACCGTAATTCCCCCGTACACGAGCGCAAATACAAAAATCAACACGATCACTGAAGTCAGAATAAACCTGCCCTTCTTCACATAAACACCTCTAATTCTTATAATATTTGGTTTGATTAATTAACAGATCGATTTCCTGCATGCACGGCATCTTCTCGATGTCGCCGGCTTCGAAGCTGTCCAGGCGGGATATTTCCAGCAGGAGCTTATCCAGCTTGAGCAGGATCTCTTCATTGGTCGCCAGGGAGTTCTTGGTGAATGTTAAATACTCGTTGTAGATCTGCTTTCTTTCTTGGAGTAATTCTGGAGGTAGATGAGAGGCTTTAGATCCACTAAGACTTTTAAACTCGGATTCGTCGAATGCGCCCAGCCGGTTCAGGATGCTTTTGAGGTTGAGGTAAAATACGTTTTCTACCGCCTGGACCGTCGACATGAATTTTTTGTAGCTAAGCTCGCTCGGATCGAAACGCTGTGTCAACACGCCGACCAATTTGTACTTCTTGCGTGCGATGCGGTCGAGCTGATTTAAAGCAAGGGATATATCCGCTTCTAACGCTTTGACTTTCTTGTAGTACTGCAAGGCATTTACGTAGTCATCATGCGTCTGGATCTGTTTGACCGGCACGGCAGCCGGAGTCTTGGCGTTAACACTGTAAACCGAATAAATGAGGACCAGAACACTCGCCAGAAGGAAGGTAATCCCGAATGCCGTCGAAAAGGCGCTGCCGCCGAGGTTAAGACCGATAAACCCCGGGGAGAACAGAACGATGTTCACGACGATGACCCCCAGAGTGATACCCAGCAGTTTTATGTATTTCATTCCCAATTAGGTTCGCACCTCCTTCATCACTAATCTCATCCTTTACCATATTCTACATGATGATGTTTTGGGATGTCATTTTTTGTAACGATTTATTTTTAATACGGTTCGATCTCCGTTTTGGCTTCATTTATATAGATTGAACTAAAGGTTTGCATTGAGCTTCCTTTTACAGCAGCTCACTAGAGGCCTATAACACGTTCATTCTTTAGTTCATTTATATTAAGGAGCTACTTATTTTCCTTATGCTCGGCAAGGTGGCAGTATGAACGAATGGAAGGAGATAGACTGGCAAAGAAAGCAGGGGCAGCATGTTTCGCTGGTCGCAAAAAGACAGCCGCTCAACAAGCCGGCTGCCTTCATTTTGGACGGAGCTATTGCACTTACGCTAGATGATGAATCACTCAAGTGGATAATGGGGGCAAGTACGTAAAATGTTCCTGCGACCGCTCTTGTTTTCGGATTTCTTAATGTATAGAGCCTTCTTAAGGGAGAAATCCGAAAGTCAAAGCCAGTGCTTCCAGCTCTTCTCATGCAGCCTGGCGGCGCATTGTCAAAGAATACACGGCCGGGATCAGCCCAAGGGCGACCCCTATTCCACCCAGCCAGCCGGCTGCTGTCAGAGAGATGCTGTCCACAATAACGCCTCCGATAACAGCCCCTACAGCCATCCCCAACTGCACAATGGAGGTGTTCAAGCTTAAGATGATCCCCGAAGCCTGTGGAGCCATACCGATTAAGTACACTTGTTGAACCGGGCCCGTCGACCAAGCAAAGAAGGACCACAACATCAGTAGAGGCAGTACAAGCATGGAGTGATGGGCAAACGCCGCCAGCAAGAATAAAATACCCGAGTGAAAAAGCAGACTCCCCACCATCGTGCGGGGGATCCCCCATTTATCTACACCGTAGCCGCCAACTTGGGAGCCCAAGAGACTTGCCAGCCCAAATGCAAACAGCCCGATGCTTACCATCCGTTCGCTCATCCCCGTAATGGTCAGAAGAAACGGTGTGATATAGGTATACAGAATCGTATATCCCATTATCCAGAAAAAGCTGATGGACAGCGCAGCGAAGATCCGGGGCGTTTTGAACAAGGCGAGCTGTTCCCGAATGGGAACGGGAGCCTCTCCCTCTGATTTGGGAATCGCCAGCAGAAGAACCAACATGGCGAGCAGGCTGAGCACCCCGATCCCCGTGAAAATGACCTTCCAGTCATACGAGCCCGCAACGACCCTTCCCAGAGGAACCCCCAGAATGAGCGCGAGATTAAAGCCCAAGAGAACGGTGGCGATCGAACCACCCTGCTTACCGGGACTTGCCATCTTGGCCGCTACGGTAAGGGCGACAACCATGAATACCCCGGTGCTGATCGCCAGTATGATTCTTGCTCCCATCAGCATGCCGTAGCCGGTAGATGTGATGGTGATCAGGTTACCTATGAAAAACAAACTCAAAGCCAACAGCATAAGCTTCTTCCGATCCATCCTTGCCGTGAGCGCAACCAGAATCGGAGTACCGATCGCATAGGCAAGCGAGTAGACGGTAATCAGCTGGCCGGCCGCCGCTACCGACACGCCAACGTCCTTTGCAAGCATATCCAGTATGCCGGCAATCACAAACTCAGAGGTTCCGACTAAAAAGCTCGCAATCGCCAATATATAAATTTTCCATCTCATATCGTATCTCTCCTCTTCCCATCAATTTTACAGTTCTAAATCTGTAGAAATCATTACTAAAAAAAATATTGCCCCCATCCTTAGGCATCTAACGCCCCGATCGGGTCACTGCGCTCCATCATTACCGCTTGATGCTTGACGGTCGAGCTCTTGACGGACTATCGGTGTTACCTTGGTGCCGAGCAGCTCAATCGTTCGCAGCAATTCGCGATGAGGGAGCGTGCTGAAATCTACGTACATGAGAAATCGGGTCAGGCCCAGATTCTTGTGCAGCAGTAAGATTTTCTCCGCCACATATTCAGGGTCCCCGACATAAAGAGCGCCATGAAGGCTGCAGGATGCATCGTATGAATCACGTGTATAAGGAGACCAACCGCGTTCCCGTCCGATCCGGTTCATTTGGGCCGCCATCACAGGGTAATACCGCTCTGACGCCTCTTGTGTCGTATCGGATATAAAGCCATGCGAGTGCGTAGCAATCTGCAGCTGATTTGGATCATGCCCGGCTTTGACAGCCGCTTCCTTATAGAGCTCCACCAAGGGTGCGAATCGCTGCGGAGGTCCGCCAAGGATTGAGAAGACGATCGGAAGTCCCAGCAAGCCGGCCCGTATGGCCGATTCCGGGCTGCCGCCCGTGCCGATCCAGACCGGTAAAGGCTGCTGCACAGCACGAGGATAGATGCCCATATTGTCAATCGCAGGACGATGTCCGCCGCGCCATGTCACCCGCTCTGAAGCGCGGATCTTGAGCAGCAGTTCCAGCTTATCTTCGAACAATTCCTCGTAATCCTTCAGGTCATAGCCGAACAGCGGGAACGATTCGATGAACGAGCCTCGTCCGGCCATGATCTCAGCCCTCCCGTTCGACAGTCCGTCAAGCGTCGCAAAGCTCTGATATACCCGCACCGGATCATCCGAAGACAACACCGTCACCGCGCTCGAGAGCCGGATCTTTTTCGTAGTCGCCGCAGCGGCAGCCAATATGACGGCTGGCGACGAGCTTGTATAGTCGATACGGTGATGCTCGCCGATGGCAAAGACGTCAAGGCCGACTTGATCGGCCAATTGGATCTCCTCGATCGCTTGACGCAGACGCTCGGCATGTGAGACACCCCCTTTTTCGGGATCTGCATGAAGAAACGTACTGATTCCAATCTCCATCGTATTTGCTTTGTCGCTCATAAGAGTGCACTCCTTCTTCATAGGGTATAGAGGATAACTTGTACAACCATCAATTCCTCAGTTCTAGAACTATCGAAATGTTGGTTAAAAAAATTACGCCATTAAATAAGGCGCAAATTTTTCCGCCACTTCCCGATTGACGTTATAGTGAATATACGATCCGCTTTTCCGTGAATCAATCAGACCGGAATCCGTCAGCTGCTTCAGATGATGCGACAGCGTCGAACCCGCAACTGATTCAAGCTTTTCACCGATGGCCGTGAAGCATAAATCACTTTCTTTCGAGAGCAGCAAGGCGATCTTCAGCCGGGTTGGTTCCCCCAGAGCTTTATATACCTTAACGGCCTGCAGATCTGTTTGATGATCACCCATGATGATGCTCACCTCCTCCATCTATTCCGCAGTTCTATAACTATCGAAATCCAGTTTAACATGATGCCGTTGGAAAGTAAAGGGCTTCACCTAGGAGCTGCAAATGGTCTGCTAGATCAATGAAAGGCAGCCGGTCCTTGGGCCGGCTGCTGCTTGGTTTTAGGTTTGGTTTTGCGTTTGGCGCATCCTTAGACACAAATAATAGAAGGTGGCGAGTTGAGCCGCAATACCGTGATTTGCTCGTCTCCGATCACTTCACCACTGTCACGGAAGCCGAAGCTCTCATACAGCTTTTTGGCGGGCGCGTTATCAGCCTTGTAAGAAATCCAGCAGTATTGTGCAGGACCTGCCGGAAAAGTGCGTATAAACTCCAGCACCTTTTTCATGGCTTCCCGGCCATAGCCCTTGTTTTGGTGTCGCTGATCCATCATCAGCCGCAGTATACAATAGCCGTCATCTGCGATGGACGGGGTATCGTAACCGGTAATTTTATACGTGATCATCACAAAGCCGACAGGCTGCTCATCCGCGTAAATGGCAAACGGAAAAGGATGCCCACCATTGGTGGCAAGAACATAACATGAAGCTACGCTGGACAAATTGGACGCAACGAAGCGGCGCTGATCTTCCGAAACCTCTAGTTTAAATATTTCGCGTCTGTTTTCGAGCGTGATTTTTCTGAGTGTAATCATGCAGGATTTCTCCCTTCCTTATCTTCGGCAAGATCACCGATTCGTTTTTGCGCCGCGGTCGCTTTAATAACATACAATCTATGCAAAAAAAGTAATAGACTTATATTGAATTTTTTTATAGACTATTCTGTATCCATGGCATTTTTAGGAATATGTCTATATGGCATTTCGTGAACCGGCGCATTGTTGTGCCGGTTTTTTATTTTTATAACGATAATAAGAAAAACTTCTATCGACGTACCTTCAAAGAAGACAGACCACGTTTAAAGGTAATTTTTCTTGCAATATCAGGAAGCAATGGCTCTGGAGTTTATACTCTCTGATATTATAAAAAATTAAAAACATTCATCAATTTAAACAGCATTGACGAGAGAAACGGAACGTTTAGTATCGGGATCGTCATCGATAAAGAGCATCGTGGTAAGGGTTATGGTACGCGGGCAATGGAAATCCTCTTAAGGTATGCTTTTTTGGAACGAAGGCTTCATAAATTCAATGATTCCGTTCTGGAAGGAAATGTAGGTTCTTCGAGGATGATGCAAAAACTCGGCTGTGTTCAAGAAGGGGTGCGAAGACAGGTAGTTTATATCAATGGCAAATACATGGATTTTATTTTGTATGGTTTAACTAAAGATGAGTTTATTCAAAAGCAAAACGAGAAACTCAACATATAAACGGAGAAGGGGCTGCCTAGAGCAGCTCCTTTTTTATGCCTGATTTACTTAGTGCACTCGTGGGGGGAGGAGCTTTAAGAAGCTTTGGAATAAAAAATAGAGGATAAATCAGTAAATACAGATTGGGTATCCACCACATCAGGTCGTAGTCCGCTTTAATGATCCAGAACGCTATCGCCTGCAAACCCGAACAGAAGGTTAGGGTAAGAGAGATCAAAGCCATCTGGCTCCATCTGAGATCATGGCGTTTATGTAAATATAGACTGTATATTCCTGTTATCGAAATGAAAATATCTAACGGAAAAAAGGACCAATTCCAGATGACTAATAACTCGTTGCTATAATCCGGGTATAGGTAAGCTTTGGGAATAAGCGCAAAGATCGTAACGATCCAATACACCATAAATCCGATATCTGTAAACAAGAACAGCACTCTCAATTTCTTACTCAAATCACGCTCTCCCCCCGCCAAGATTTAAACCGATGACGCCGGCAATGATAAGTATGATCGAGATGGTCTTCAATAGAGTCAATGGTTCAGAAAAAATGAGTATACCGATAATAACAACAATAGCTGTTCCTAGACCGGACCAAATCGCATACGCAATGCTCACCTCGATTCCTTTTAATGCAAAATTCAAAAAGGTTAAACTGGAAGCGTAAAAAACAAAAAGCAGCAAAGAAGGAGTAAGCCTGCTGAAGCCTTCCGACAATTTCATTGTTGTCGTTCCCGCTACTTCCGCAAGGATAGCCAACGTTAATAATATCCAGTGCATACCATTCCTAACCTTCTTTCTGTACAATGCCGGACAATAGAATGTCCACCATGTCTTCTAAGCTTTCCTGCAGACCTTTGTTACTCTTACGTGATGAGGGGTCTTCTATTAGCCGATAGAATCCGCCGACATACAGGTCAATAAATAATTCAGTGTCAAAAGAGCGAAGAATCCCTTCGCTGATGCCTTCATTAAACAAGCTATGGATGCTGTCCCATTGTTGATTCAGAAATTGATCCAGCAGCTTCCACTGCAATGGATAGAAACGTTGGAGGTCCGTTATAAGGTTCATATCTACAAACTGAAAATCTGCAGGAACAAGAACTAAACACTTTTTCAATTTAGTCAGTGTACTCAGTTCATTGTCTTCAAGAATTACCTTCTCCTTCTCTTTCAATTCATTCATCGTATCATCGAGAATGGCAGTAATGAGTTCCTCTTTTGAAGAGAATATTCCATAGAGTGTTTTCGTACTCATCCCCGAAAGCTTCGCAAGTTCCGCCATGGTGAAACGGAGACCTCTTCGCTTGATTTCGTGTCTTACCACTTCCATAATTCGATCATTCATTCATTTCACTCCTGTTGCGGAAAATAATAAAAATATAATATTTTCCTGGTTTTATTCAATATAATACATCCCCTTCCTTTCGTCAACTTACAATGCCCCCTGATTCACCAAAGAAGAAAAGTACAGAGCCGTCGATTTTTCACAATACTCCTGATGGTGTTGTTGTTTGCCAATACGCCGCGCGGAGCAAAGGCTAGTGCGACGATCTACAGCGTGATTGAGACGGTAAAGGATGGCTTGAATCCGTTCAAGTACCTTCAATATTTGTTCGAGCAGCTGCCCCAGTTGTCTGATCCAATGATCCCGACGCGCTCGATAATCTGCTGCCTTGGTCGCCATTGCTCCCTCTCGCTTATCGCATATTTAAAAATGAATAGATAACTTGAAATAGCCCTCATCTTAGAAACAAGATGAGAGCTATTTGACGCTTAAGAATATTTGACCAGCCATACAAACTTCACTTTCGTTTCTTCTGACAAGTTCTTTAGCAAATCAAATAACTTCTAGTTGCGTCTGCTATATTCGATCTCTTGAATGTTGTCGTCAATTACTAGATGAGTAGTTGAGTTGATTTGGTGGGAGATATGGGATTGAATGGGACGACTTCACCCTCACCGTACAGTCAAACCACCATCGATATTGAGAATGGTTCCAGTGACCCACTTTGCTTCGTCAGAGGCCAGATAGACAGCGGCATTCGCCACATCTTCTTCATTTCCAATGTGCCCCAGCGGGTACGCGCTTGTAACGTAGTTCTGATATTCGAGAAGCTCTTCTTGATTCTTTGTATCAAGCCACTTCCGGAAAGTCGATGTGTCAATAGAACCAGGAGCGATAGCGTTAGTGCGGATCTGGAGTTCACCCAACTCGTTAGCGAGCGCTTTGGTGAGCGTATTGATCGCGCCACGTGTCATCGAGTAGGCTGATGATGGCCGTCCCGCAATCATTTTTTGAGACCAATAGGTTGAAATATTGAGAATATTCCCTCTCGTTGCGGTCAGTGCTGGCAGCAAGTGTTGAATGAGAAGAAATGGAACCTTGATATTGAGGTTCACCATTTCATCTAAGAGGCCCAAGGAAAGGTCAGGAAGAGGTTTAAAATGGGCCACCCCAACATTGTTGACTAACACATGTATTTGGCCGTGTGTTCGCTCAAGCAGTGTTGCTGTCACATGTGGAATGCTTGCAAGATCTTTAAGATCGGCAGAGACTGTCTCAACTGAGACACCTTTTGTCTGTAAAATTTGCTTTGCATGGAACAGTTTTTCTTGATTTCGAGCGACTAGGACAAGGTTTGCGCCATTTTCGGCAAATGCCGAAGCAATGGCAAAGCCGATCCCATCGCTTCCTCCTGTAATCACTGCTGTTTTTCTCTCTAATCGCTTCACTGTAACCCTCCTAAACATATAAAATAACTGCCCACGGGTTGTACCCTCGGCTGAAGTGCCTCCATAGGCCCGTTCAATACTAGCTCAGCAAGTTTCTCCGCATAAATGCCCGTGTCTCAACCCTCACAGTTAAAACTACTTTCATCTTTAAAATACACTTGTGCGTGTTATTTGCTTTGTGTATATTCACACTATAATAAAGGTTCGATTGATTCTATAACCACAATACGCAATTTGCGTATTAATACACATATTGTTATCATTGTGTACAAAATAATGGGGGACTGCTCTATGAATAAAATAGATAGAAGAATATTAAAGTCTCGACAGGCTATTCAATCGACCTTTTTGCAAATGTTAGTTAAGGAAGGGTTTGACGAGATTACGGTTAGAAACATGACAGAGAAAGCCAACATTAGTCGAAAAACGTTTTACCTACATTATATGGATAAGTATGATCTATTAGATAAGATTGTGGATGACCATATAGCACAATTGCGAGAAATATGTTATCAAAAAAAAGACATAGGACTTATAGAAGATTCTGTTTCATGGTTTACTTATTTTGAGCAGCATAAATCATTTTTTGCCGCATTGTTTAAAAGCAGAGATGCTTCATCATTTCGCAAAAAGCTATCGTCTTTTACGACGGGGGAGATCAATAAAAAGATTAATGAGGATTCGTATCCCATTACCGATAAGCATATTTTTTTGAAGTTTCTAGGAACGGCAATAATAGGAGTATTGGAATCTTATATACTTGATGAAGTAGATAGCGATATTGAAATTGTAGCTATGCAAGTTAAGCAGCTATTATATAAACTGAACATTCAAATAACTTTTCCTAAAATCGGATACGCCTAAAAGGTAACGTTGGGGATGCCCCTGGCTGGCCAGAATGTTCCGCCCCATCGTCAATTCAAATTTGTGGCTACATACCCGTTCTGAATTTTTGTCCTGACGGACTGCACACTTAGTCTGCAACAAGTCCAGTTAACACTAAGGAAAATCAGCCAACGAAAATCAGCGTTTTCCCCCATAACCATTCTGAAACCATCTGTAAATGTGCCACTCATTCCATCACATACTCCCGCTATAAGCAGCATTAATGCCATAACCTCTCCACTATTGCCTTTACAATCGTCAGCCCTATTTATCCAAAACAGATGTCATTGCTTGATCAGGAGACTATGCCGCTCTATGTCCCACGTGATGGAATTTGGCTCCGCCTTGCCCTCACATTGGAAGGAACGGTACGCCGCAGTTCTTATGCCAAGCAAATCCTTTGCTCACAGCAATTTAACGCCGCATGAACGCGCTGGACTCTTGCCGATTTGACTTTTCTGCAATCTGCACTTGAGCTGCTTTACAATACTAAGGGACAGATCCGTATGAGTACCCTTGCCGCGGAGTGCGATCTTTCATTGCGCCAATTTGAACGGCGATTTAAGCAGTGCATAGGCGTATCGCCCAAGGTGTTCGCACGTCTCCTTCGCTTCGAGGCGCTGCTTACCTCATTGATCCAAGGGCCAGCCACTTCTCTCGCTGACGTCTCATCCCATCTTGGCTATCATGATCAAGCCCATGTCATCCATGAATTCAAGACATGGGCAGGCTGCACGCCAACGGCGTTTCTCGCACGGGCAAAACAGCGGATGATGCAAAAGCCTATTGTCCCCGACCCTCGTAGTGCCCCTATTCCCTTATATATCGTCTAGAAAAAGAAGGAGCTGATGTAGGATGTCTCACACAGAGCAATCTTTTCAAATTCCTTGGCAAAGTATTCATCACATTGCCTTGAATACAGCGGATCTGGACGCAACGATTCGCTTCTACCGGGACGTGTTGGGGATGCAAGCCAGTGATATCGCCCCGTCCCAAGAAGGTCGCGGCAGGCATTGTCTTATTTTGGTTAAACCCAACGACGACAACGTATGGGGCTTCCATTTCTTTGAACGACCGATAGCAAGGACAACGCTGGGCGCTTCAGATACCCATCCACAGAGTTTAGTCCCCCATGTGGCCCTGCGGCTCCCGAACGGGAATGCAGTACAAGCCTTGCGCGAGCGTTTGAGCCATGCTCATGTTTCCGTCACAGAGATTCCCGAACTGGGGACATTTGTGTTTTTTGACAACAATGGTCTATGTTTAGAAGTCACTTGGCCCAAAGGCGAACATGTCTCTTCGTGAAGAGCTTTGGTCGTTTTTCTGCCTTTAAAAACAAAAAAGTCACAGCCACGGATCGTGACTGTGACTTTTCGCGCTAAAGATCAATAAGCACGCTTCGGCTGGCATTGTCCCACGCTACTTCACCTAACATGATGCCGGCAATCGTCTGGAAATCCTCATATCCGATCTCAAATTGCCCATAACGGAAAGCATATCCCCAGCTGCGCTTCCCTCGGGTAAAGGTAAGCTGGTCCAATAGAGGGGCGATCTTCACTTCACGGCATGGAAGGTAACGGATATCCCGGCGAAAAGGCACAAAGGATTCGGACATCGGATACTCGTAGACCCTGTCACCGGTCACCTGCCCAATGGCGGTAAACGCTTGAAGCGGCTCCCCTTTCGACATGTCGGTTCGTGGAGAGTAGTATATAAGCCAATCGCCGGGACTCATCCGGCGCAAAGGCGCTGCTTTTCCATGACAGAGCTGGGCAAATCCGCCTTGAACCCCCCGCTTCACGTGAGAAGCGGATACAACGCCGATCCAGTAGCGGCTGTTTTGCTCATCTGCGGTAACAGGAATGGTTTGATCTTCGTATTTCTTTTCCAATATGGGTGCCTCCTTAATAAATCATCTCCTATGACTATATAAAAACGCTGCTGACAACGGTCTGTCAGTAGCGTTTTAGCATTCGGGTACAAACCAATGATATGACTTCTAAATGGTCCTCGCTAATCCTGAGAAAAACGAAAAAACCTGCTAAGAGGCATGGTGTGAACCTCCGGATATCCCTTGGCTTGCAGCAAGCGGCTTAAAGCAAGATCATAATCATCCTCTTGCTGAAAGAGTACCGTGACATGGCAGTGTGCTAGTGCAACATGATCCGTCAGATGTTCGGCGATGTGGTACAACATGCGTTCTTCACTTTTCTCCAAACTTGTAGATGAAAATACATGCGTCGTGATATGATTTTCTCTTTTGTCCTCTCCTATTCCATCCTTAAGCCATGGAAAATCCTCATCATGGCTTGGCCGCCCCTCATCCACAATGATAATCCGGCAATCTTTACCGTTTATGGCAACATCCCATGCTTCCAAGTCCTTTAATCTTAGGATTCTTTGAAGTTGTTTTAAAAAATCGATGTTCATGTTAGGCTCCTTTCAAAACGGAACTTACACCTGAGTGACGGCTACTTGATTCAGTCTATACCCTTCCTATCGTCACAGGTCCCTATGGTATACTTGTATCGTAAATCAGCCTCAACGATCATGCTGATACCTTGAACGAAACCTAAACCAACAGGTGGTGATCGACATTAATGACGGTACATAACAGCAGGGCCAAAACGATGGGAGCGTTCCTCAAATCGCGCAGGGAACGTCTCTCGCCAGAGGATGCGGGATTAAACTTCTCCAGCGGTCAGCGCAAAACACCCGGCCTTCGGCGGGAGGAGGTAGCCATCCTGGCAGGCGTAAGCGCTACTTATTATACTTGGCTGGAGCAAGGAAGAGAGCTATCCGCCTCCAGGGAAGTCATCGAGAGCATTGCCAATGCGCTTCAACTGTCTCCGGATGAGAGAGGCCATTTGCTTCAGCTGTGGAATCCTTATGAGCCCAATTCCAATGCTGCGGGTTCGGCGCCTCCGGCTGCCGTGGATCCCCAGCTGCAAAAGATCATCGATCAAGTTTCCTTCCCCTCATATATCACCAATAAAAGAACTGAAGTTCTCGCATGGAACGAAGCCGCCGGTCGGATGTTAACCGATTTTGCTTCTGTACCGGCCGAAGAACGTTCATTAATTCGGTTGGCATTTGAAAATGAAGAATTGCGCCGACGGATCGTGAATATCGATGAATTCGCGAGTTATGGGGTTGCGGTATTCAGAGCCCATTACGATAAGCATCGGGACGATCTCTGGTTTGAGGCGACGGTGCAGCATCTGATCCAAAGCAGCGAGGAATTTAGCCGCTTGTGGAAGCCGTACGAGATTCGACTCAAGAAATTAGACCGGGTTATTTTGCAGCCCTCGGCCTCTGATCCCCCTGTGGCTTATGACATCCGGCCGCTCGCGAATCTGTCCGACAGCCCGGATCTGCACATCTGCGTCTATATGCCGGCTGCAGTGGATAAGAAAGACTGACGGGTAATATTTTTACTAGTAAAAACGCTGTGTGGTTGCCTCAAGTTGGATCGCTTAGAATTGGTTCATGTTCGAGCGATACTAACGAAGGAAACGAGGGAATCTCTATGGTACAGAAAAGAAAACTAGGTAAAGAACTTGAAGTGTCGGCCATCAGTCTCGGCACGATGACGATGCCGAATAACGAGGAATCCGTCCGCACGATCCAGGGAGCGTTGGATCTGGGCGTAACGATGTTCGATACGGCCGATTTTTACGGCGACCCGGAATTCCGCCGGTTCGGTGAAAACGAGAAGCTTGTCGGACGCGCCCTGAAAGGCAGACGCGACGAGGCGATAATCGCTACCAAATTCGGGATCACACACGGCCAAGGCCCGAAAGGCGACCCCGCCTATATTAAAAAATCCGTCGATGCCAGCCTCTACAGCCTGGGCCTCGATTACATCGACCTCTATTACCAACACCGGCCCGATCCCAACACTCCCATCGAAGAAACGGTCGGAACCTTGGCCGATCTCGTTCAGCAAGGAAAGATCCGCTACATCGGGTTATCGGAGGCACCCGCGGACATCATCCGGCGAGCCCATGCCGTCCACCCTATCACCGCAGTCGAAACCGAATATTCGCTATGGAGCCGGGAAGTGGAGGATGAAGTCCTCCCTGTTCTTAAGGAGCTGGGTATCGGCCTTGTCCCGTACAGCCCGCTTGGCCGCGGCTTTCTAACCGGTCAGATCAAGAAGTCTGAGGACTTGCCGGCGGACGATTACCGGCACCGTTTCCCAAGGTTTCAAGGCGAGAATTTCGTCAAGAACGTTGAGGTTGCCTCCTTGGTCGAGAAGTTAGCCGCGCAAAAAGGCTGCACCCCCGCCCAACTAAGCCTGGCATGGCTCCTTGCGCAGGGTGAGCAGATCGTTCCGATCCCCGGAACAAAACGGCTCGACCGTGTGCAGGAAAACCTTGGCGCGCTGAATGCAAAACTAACGGCCGACGATTTGGCGGAGATCGAGCGAATCTCACCTAAGGGCATTGCCTCCGGCAGCCGCTTTCGTCAAGCCTGACCCATATAAAAACCGGGGAGAATATGACTCTTCCAGTACATGAAGAGCACCCAACAGGGCTCATTCTCGCTCCCTCCCCTCCATTGAAAAACACATAACCCCTCGGCCTCCTCATTCTTTTCGAATGTGGTGGCTTTTTCCTTTGAACGATGATCCAGGCAAAAGATAACCATTTTATATTTGTTATTATTTTATTAGCAAATTAGTATAACTAAATTATTGTCAGTCACACCCCGTTATGATAGTATATTGACTCGAAAAGGGATAAATAAAGCGGTTACATATTTCTTCAATATGATTTCCTGTTAGCTTAACAGCCGCTTTGTTAGCCCTTTATCTTCTATCAATCAAGGGGAGTTTTCATGAAAAAGTCATCCAAATGGCTGGGTACTACGCTATCGGCGGTATTGATCGCTTCACTATTGTCTCCTGCCTACGGATCGGCGGCTGTCCAAACGGACCGCAGCCGCATGACCGCCAAGGACCTTACGGGGCACTGGGCACAGGCCAGCGTGCAAAAATGGCTGAGCAGCGGGCTGATCCAGGGCTATCCGGATCACACCTTCCGCCCCAATGCAGAAATCACGCGTGCAGAATTCATCTCGCTCTTAAATCATTTGTTCGGCTTTACAGCCCAGTCGAAGGAAGCTTATGCGGATGTCCCCGCCGATTCCTGGTTTGCAAGCGCTTTCTCCATTGCCAGGGAAGCCGGCTACTACACCGGATATCCCGGCAACGCGGCCAAGCCCGGCGAACCGCTAACCCGTCAGGACGCTGCGGTGCTGCTTGCACGGGCGTTTGAATTCAGCGGAAACGAAACAGCCTCCTCCCTTCCCTACTCAGATCAAGAGAATATCGGGGCGTACGCCCGCGAAGCGGTCCGGGCGCTCTCCGGTAACTTCCAAGGCTACCCGAACGGGACCTTCCGTCCCGAGGAACCTATTACCCGCGCGGAAATTGTTACCTTGATCGACAAGCTGGTCAGCGCGTACTATCCGGCTGCCGGTACTTATACCGCCGGGAAGATTCAAAGCAGCGCCGTGGTGAACCACGGGGGTGTCGTCCTGAAGGACGCCGTCATCCAAGGTAATTTGTATCTGGCGCCAGGGATCGGCGACGGCGAGGTTACCTTGGATCATGTCACGGTCCAGGGCACCACTTTCATCGAAGGCGGCGGCGCCCATACGGTCATCGTGAAGGACTCTGACCTCGGCAGCGTTCTCGTCAACCGCCGCGACGGCCAGGTGCATGTACAGCTGTCCGGTACGACCCATATCGGGCAGCTGACGGCAAACAGCCCGTCCCAACTGGACGCGGGTGACAGCTCGATCATCGACAGCGCCGAGTTCAATCAGCCGGTGCAGCTGGGCCTCGCCGCCGGCGCTTCCCTCGCTTCCCTGACCGTGAACTCGTCAGCCGCAGGCACCGCAATCACGGGCACGGGCAGCATCAAGCAGGCGGTGATCCAGGGCAGCGGCGTCACGCTGAACGGCAAGGCGCTTCCGCCTGGAACGACCAGCATCTCCAGGGGAGCAGCCGGTACAGGTTCGGCACCGTCCGGTAGTTCAGGCGCAGGCGGCAGCTCCTCGGGCAGCACAGGCGGCGGTTCCAGTTCCGGCGGGAACGGAAACGGCAGCGGCGGCGGCAATGGCAGCGGTCCGGTGGAAAACGTCACGACCGTCAACCTGACGGACGCAGCGGCAACCGACCGCACCAAATCCCTGTTCGTCTATTTGAACCAGCTCCGCGGCAAGAACATCCTGTTCGGCCAGCAGCATGCCACGACCGAAGGAATGTCCATCACGGCTAAGGACGGAACCCAGTCCGACACTTTCAACAGCGTCGGTGCCTATCCGGGGCTGTTCGGCTGGGATACGCTGAGCTTGGAAGGCAAAGAAAAGCCAGGCGTGGCCGGCAATGCCGAGCAGAGCCGCGATAACCTCGTCGCCGTCATGAAGAAAGCCTACGCCGACGGCGGCGTGCTGACACTCAGCTCCCATATGCCGAACTTCGTCACCGGCGGGGATTTTTACGACACCAAGGGCAACGTCGTGTCCCACATCCTGCCTGGCGGGGACAAGAATGCAGCGTATAACGATTTTCTCGATCAGATCGCCGACTTCGCCCTGCACCTCAAAACCGATGACGGCAGGCCGATTCCGGTCATCTTCCGGCCGTTCCATGAGCAGAGCGGAAGCTGGTTCTGGTGGGGGGCCGCTTTTACAACGACCGACGAATATAAGGAAATCTACCGCTACACGGTCGAGTATCTCCGCGACAAGAAAGGCGTCCACAACTTCCTCTACGCCTACTCGCCGGGCGGCGGTTTTGGCGACTCCGTGGATACCTACTTAAAAACCTACCCGGGCGACGACTTCGTCGACATCCTCGGGTTCGACAGCTACTACAACGGCGAGGGCGACTCCTGGTTTAACGGCGTCAAGACGGAAGCCAAAACCGTGTCCAACATCGCGGACAACCGCGGAAAAGTCGCTGCCTTTACCGAATTCGGCTACCAGAAAATGAAGGTCACTGGCAATACGACGCCCGACTTCTACACGAAGCTGGCAAACACGCTCAAATCCGATCCGGACGCGAAAAAGATGGCGTTCATGCTGACCTGGGCCAACTTTGGACCGGACTCCATCTACGTCCCTTACCCAACCGGCGATCCAAATCAGGAGCATGAAATGCTGCCGGATTTTAAAAAGTACTACCAGGATGCGTACACGCTGTTCAGCGACGGGGTCATTGGCGCCTATGATAAAAAGGTCACCACCGCCTCCGAACAGGGCTTCATGCATATCGCCTCTCCGACGGGCCAAAGCACCATCAAGGAGGCTTCAACGACCATTCGCGTCCGCGTCCTGAACGAAACGCCGGATCGCGTCGTCTACAGCGTACAAGGTTCGGATACCGAGTATCCGATGACCCTGAACCCGGACAGCGGCTACTACGAGGCGCAGTGGACGCCGGCGGCGGAGCATAACGGCAAAACCGCGGACATCACCGTCAAAGTGTATGGCAGCAGCGGGGCCGTGCTGCATGAACAGACGAACACGGTGTTCGTGAAGATCGGCGAGGTGCTGGCCGGTGCCTACACTTTCGATACCGCCGCTGACGCGGAAGGCATCCAATACAACGGCGAATACACCAGCTCGGCGGGAGGAACGAATGACGGCAGCGCGACGTACAGCGATTTTAACGGCGGATCCCTGAAGATCAGTGCGCCGCATTTGAACGGAACCGATTCATGGCAGGAGCTGAAGCTGGAGTTAAAGAACGCCAAGGCTAAAGCCGGCGCCGGCTCGCTCGCGGGTATCCAACGGGTCAAAATGGACGTGTGGGTCCCCGCTGCAGCCGGGGCATCCAGCGAGCAGGCCAGCCTGCGCGCGGTCGGGCAGCTCCCACCGGACTGGACTAATAAGTACGGCATGGACACAACGTATTCGCCGTTTGCATCCCTGCCCAAAGAAACGATCGGTGGCGTGGATTACGTTAAATTCAGCCCGACGATCGATTTTACGAACGCGGATGCGCTGGCGGCTGCCGACGACATCGCCTTGTCCATCGTGGGCAGCGCGCTGCAATCGGATGGAGATACGCTTCCGGTCTACGTCGATAACATCCGGCTCTACAGCGCCTATGCCGAATCGTCGGGCGACCCGTCCGTCGTCGACGACTTCGAGAGCTACCTGGGCAGCAGCGACGCCCTGGCCAGCAAGTTCGTGCACGCCGGCGGCGACCCGGCCGGCGCTGCGCTGGACGGGACGCACAAGCACGGCGGCAGCTACGGGCTGAAATACACGTACACGCTGGCAGGCAGCGGCTACGCCGGCATCACCAAGGCGATGAACGGCGCGGATTGGTCCAGCTTCAACGCCCTGCAGTTCTGGTACCAGCCGGACGGCCAGGGCCAAAAGCTGGTGATGCAGATCAACGCGGACGGCAAGACGTACGAGTACTACCCGGACACCAAGACGACAGAACCGGCGCTGATCACCGCTCCGTTCAACGAGTTCAAGCCCGCCAACGGGGCGACCGGCACGTTGACGAAGACGAACCTGATGAACGTCCAGGCGTTCTCCATCTATACGAACGCGGTACCGGACGGCAACCGGCTGACGTCGTCGATGTATTTTGACGACATCCATGCCCTGCTCGATCCGAACGCTGGCACCGTGCCCAACGGCAGCGCAGGCGGCGGTACCGCACCCGGCGTGCTGTTCGACTTCAACAGCTCCATCACCGGCTGGTCGCTGAACGACGACACGCTCGGAGCCGGCGACCTCGCCAATCCGGAGGATGGCGGCAGTAAGGTGCTCAGCGCGGACTTTCCGTCTGCGGGCGCAGCCGACAAGCACTTGGAGCTCGCCTACATGAGCGACCAGGACCTCAGCCAAGGCAGCACACTGATGGTCCGCGCCCGAGTGGCCGGCGGCACGGCCAAAGCGAAGCTGTTTATCAAGACCGGGTCGAACTGGGCCTGGGCTTCCACTGATGAAGTGGAGCTGACCGGCAAATACCAGTGGATCAAGCTGAACCTGAACGGCAAGGACATCAACGGCGACGCCATCGACAAGACGCTGATCAAGGCCATCGGGCTGCAGATCGCTTCACCAAGCGGTGAAGGAACAATGACCGTGTATGTGGATGACGTGACGCTGGATGAGAAAACACTGGATGCCGTGGTCAATGGCGACGCTGAGGTCAGTGGGGATGGCGCTGACAGCGACACAGGAAGTGACGTCGCAGATTCCAGCGAAGCCGGTAACGCCACTGGTGAAGGTACTAACAGTCAAGAAATTGTGGTTGAAGGTGGCGAGAATGAGGGGACGATGAATGAAAGCCTGTAACCATCTTCATTACTAAATTCTCCTTAATCAACGATACAAAAAGGACCCTCCGCTGAGGGTCCTTTTATAACGAGTTATGGAAATCGTAATCGATACTCGATTGTTATAAAGAAGGCTATCAAGCCCCAACCACCGTCAAGAGCATCGTCGATGCCTGAAAGCGGCCGCTTTCCGGAACGACACACACGATCTGCTGCCCCGCGGAGAGGCGTCCGGAATACAGCAGCTCCTCCAGCATAATGTAAATCGAAGCCGCCGCCGTATTCCCTTTTGTGTACAGATTTGTAAACCATTTTTCCTCAGGGATCGTCACACCGCCCTGCTCCAGCAGCTGGAAGATCTCTTCCCTGAACACATGCGACGAATAATGGACCACCATCCAATCGACCGCGTCCGGGTCAATCCGACCTTCTTCCACCAGCTCCAAAAACCGCCGCGTCCCGACCTTCGTAATTTCATTCACCAGCCGGACGTCCTGCTTCAAATTCAGCGCGCCGTGATCGGCCGCTTCATGAATAGAGGCGTAGTCCAGCCACGAACGGCCGCCATCCTCCTTGCTCATGCCGGAATACATGCAGGTCTCGTACTCATTGGCATACGACTTGTTGTCGATCCACTCGATGCGCAGGGTGAGCCCCTGTGCAGAGGGTTCATTTTGCAATAGGGCTGCCCCCGCTCCGTCCGACAGCATGAATCGTAGAAAATCCGTGTCGAACGGCACCCGCCCGTTGCTGTAAATGCTCTGCGCCTCGAATTTCGTATGTTTGAACTCGCGGCTCAGAAACTCGCTGGAACAAGCGATGGCCGTCCGGTGCTCTCCTGACTTGATATGTAAAAAGGCGTTCTTCAGCGCATGCATCCCGCTCGCACATAACCCCGAGTGCGAAGAAATCTCCATCACCGGCAGTCCCGTCTCGGCGTGCACCATACTCGCAAAACCCGGCAGCAGCAGGTCCGCTCGTGTCGTACCGGTCGCCAAAAACTCGACGTCCTCCGGGCGGACACCGGCGCTGCGTTCCAACGCCTCGCGTATGGCCAGGGCCGCCATCTCCGCGTTGGTGTACAAGCTCTTCTGCTCCTTGTCCATCGCGTAATATCGCTGCTTGATCTGATTCTTTTCCAAAATGATACGCTTCGTCTTGGAGGATCTGCCTCCGATTTTGCCAAGGTAATCTTCCATTTCCTCATTGCCCACCGGGGCGCCGGGAAGGAACTTCCCCATGCTTGTGATATAAACGGATTTCATATAACACCTCACTAAAGATATGATTACTAATTATGATATTAATCCCACTAATTGTAAAGTAGATGAAAAATTAGTAGATTCAAATGCTCTTCAGACGTGTTCTCAAACAACAAAAAAACCGCTTTATTCAGGCAGCGGCAGCCTCTGCGATCCACTCTTTTACCGTTGCAGTCACGGGATGAAGGAAGCCAGTTCGAATGCAGCGCAGACAATGGAGATAATCCAGAAAGGCTCAATCAAGAATGGCATACCATATCTTATTGGAAAAGCGTTCATGCGTGTTGGGTAAAAGCGGGATTTAATAAAGTTGGTTGTATGCTGGATCGGAAGAAGAAGGGACGATCGGTGTATTTGCTTTATTTCACGCATCATGTTATAGTCATAAATCTGCCTAGATATTTATTTACATAATCATGCTTACGAGGAAGGAATAGGACACGCATATTCAGTTGATAAGTACGATTCGTGTTCGATTAGGGAGCAAAGCTCTCGATTACTATATTCATAACAAACCGGTAGGAGTGATGAATGATGAATCAACACGAGTTTGTTATTGTGGTCAAACCAGCCGAGGATTCTCAATTGAATTTGCTTGAGGAAGTGTTCAGCCCCGGGAATCTGACGTATCCCCAGCATCGCCGATTCGAAGTACAGAGGAAAGGTGAGGGCGTATTTCTGATCGCATGGCATACAAATCAACCGATTGGACATTTCTTACTGCGATGGAGTGGCCCTGAGGATCCGCGTGTAACTCAATATATCGATGTGACTCACAGTGCCTTTCTGGAGGGAGGACTCACGAAAGAGGGCTACCGCAAAAAAGGTGTAGCGACGGCGATCATTCGTGAGGCTGAGAAATTAGCAAGCGAAAGAGGCTGCACTCATATCGGTTTGGAAGTGAGCAGCAAAGACAATCCCGAGGCAAGAAGGCTATATGAACACCTGGGTTATATCGACTGGGGTTACGGTGAATTTCAGATCAGTTGGGAATACCATGATAAGCACGGAACAAGCACCCGCTCCGATATTGTTATTTTTATGCAAAAACCACTAGTCTATTGATCAGACGAAAAGTCCCCCCATTCCAGCCAAGGACGTGGGGGGCTTTTCTATAGACTGATCTCATAACCTATCAAATTGTGCCTGTTTGTCCAGTCAAATCTATTCGTAAAAGCATAGATTGTTAATATAGGAGGTGATCATTATGTGTTGTAATCGAAAAAAAGTAATCGTCGTAAAGCTGCACCCCGGTCAAAAAGCTGTAGTCATCTGTAAGAAAAAGAAAAAACATCGGCATGATCATTGGAAATTCTATTAATTCTCTCTGAAAGAACGCTCTTCGAGCGTTCTTTTTTTGTTTCTCTCTCTCCCTGCGATGTTCTCCCTATGTAATGCTTAAGTACTCTTTGATGCCATCAACAATCGCTTGAGCTGCCTTATACTGAACGGTGTCAGACAGCATGGCTTGTTCATCCGAGACATTGCTTAGAAATCCGACCTCTAATAGAACCGCAGCCATATGGGTCTCACGAATCACCTGCAGGCTGGTGTTTTTAACGCCGCGGTCTTTCAGACCCATCGCCTGGACCAAACGCTTGTGGATCGCATCGGCGAGCTGTTTGCTGCTGCTCCGCTGATAATAATGGGTCTCTGTACCGGTTGCTTGCGGCGATTCCAGTACGCTGTTGCCATGGATCGATACAAAAACGTCCGCATTTAATGAATTGGCCAGCTGCACGCGTTCTGTCCGGGTAGGGTACACGTCGCTGTCACGGGTCATGATGACTTCAATTTCGGGTTCCTTAAGAAGAAGTTCCTGCACTTTCAGAGCAAGCGCGAGGTTAAAGTCTTTTTCGTGTTTGTTGCTGATGCTCGTCGTTCCCGGATCGCTGCCACCGTGTCCCGCATCAATGACTACGATTTTTCTTTCATTCTCGTCGCCTGAAGACACTGGAGTCTGGGGATCGCTGCCCGTCCCAGATAGATCTATAATGAGCTGATCGCCGATAAACTCCTGATGATAGGAAGCCGGGTTATCCTGGCTTAACTCCACCACGACCCGGACTTGCTCGGGGTCCCTGCTAAATAGAGAATATCTGACTTCGGATACATCCGGCTGTCCGCTCACGTCCAATTTCCCCATCATGGCCGAATCCAGCGGCTGAGTCAGAGCCCCGAAGGTCGTATTAGGTAAGTCAACAACGATTCGGGCGGGGTTGGCTAAAGTTGAAATCTTGGGTGTCACTTGGCCATCCATACTAATAACGAGCTGTCGGTTTAAATAATTGATCTGACTCACATGCGTCAACGGCTCTGTATTGTCTGCTTCGGATTCGGAGTTCGGATCTTTGCTTTGATCCGGGTTTTGAGGCGGGCTTGTCAGGTATACCGTTTTACTGCGGTTGTCCCAATTGACAGCCAGTCCCATTTGTTCGGTGACGAACCGGATCGGAACGACCACGCTTTGATTCATATTCCGGGGAGCCGTATCCAGCCGTACTAGCTGGTCCGCGACCTTCGCCTCTTTTTTGCCGACGGTTAACAACATGGCTTTGGCGTTTTGCTGGATTGTAACGCTGTGGGACCGTTGATCCCAGTTCACCTGAAACTTTAAATTTTCCGCCACCACCCGAAGTGGAATCATCATGGATTGATCAATGATCGAGACCTTCACATCAGCCGGCAGGACCAGTTCACGGCCGTCTAATACAATCTTGGATGGCTTGGATGCGGCATTGATTGAATTGGGGAGAAGGATCAGCAGAAACAAAGACAGGAACAGCAGAGACAAAAATTTCTTCATTATGCACCTCTGTTATCGTTTGAACTTTCTATCGGATTCTAGTAAAAGCGACAAAATACCATTTACAATATATAACAATAAAAACGGAAAATAGTTGCGCTTGAAGTGAAAATGAAGTCTATCTAATCTTAAGAAAAACGTCGATCGACGTACCTTCAAAGTAGACAGACCGCGTCTAGAGGAAGTTTTTCTTGCGAGATCAGGAAGCGGAAGCTTCGAAACTTATACTTTCTGATCTCTAAAAAAAAGATGACCCTAGAGAGAGTCATCTGCCAGCTGTAAAGTTCGTTTTTTTAATACCGCGGATTTTAATTAAAAATTCTAGTCACCGTAATGATATCTACTTCTGAACTAACTAACCCTTAATAAACACAATCTTCACGCCAACTACCTGATTGTCCGCATTTACAGCCTTGTACACCCCATAGGCCCCGTCGCCCATGCCTGTCCGCGATACGACGCCGCCTTCCAGGACGCCTGCTTCCTCCCCGCTCTCGGTGAGATCACAGCAGGCGAAATACCATTCGGTATCTTGGTCCTGCTTACCGTCAGGGGCATCCGCATCCGGAATCCGGTGCTTGTCGATATCAAAAATCCCGGCCTGCCCGCTGTCCACCCCGGCCACAAAAGAGCACTTGATCCATTCCAGCGACGCTGCCTGTTCCGCCACGGAATGATGGTAAGCCGTCAGCTTGGCGTTGGCTTCGCCCCAGTCGCGAACCTCGATCTTCTCTACTTCTCCTACCCATGTGCCAGCTAAGGCGGATTCCAATACGCCCATAATAATCGTATCCCGATCCAATTCGTAACAAGGATCCGCTACGACCAATTGCCCGGAATTCACTTCAAAATTGCCTAGTTGAATGACCACTGAGGATACCTCCAATAACTGTGATGATTTGGGTTTATTGTAACATGTGTGGTGGTGGGAGATTAAATCGAGGCAAACTTGTTGATAGTTTCTTTAATGCTTTTAGCCCAAGCTGGAAGATGAGAAACTTCATGAGTGATAACGTTGTTTTTGGCCTGTAACACAATTTCTCCAGATGCTTCGCTATTGTCTATGACAATCAAATAATCGATCAATATAAGATTTAAATGCAGATTCTTTATAGAAGTTGAGTGCCTTCTTATAATGTCTTCTGTAGGAATATGATGTCCCCCATTTCGGACTCTTGCAGCCACACGCTCAATATTGAGACGATAATCCCCAAGTCCGACATAAAACATGGTGACCTCAAATCCCTTATTTTTGGCTTCCTTCATAAGACGTATTGCATTTCCACCAGCCAGCGTTGTCTCAACAGAGAAATCCCTCTTATTTTCTATACAATCTCTAGCAAGCTTAATCGCTTTTTTACCCGCCGAAATTTTTCGACTCTCCGGTTGATCGGCATCAATACTGCGTGCTAATGCATCCGGATCAATATTTACGCTAATGCCTAGTCGATCTATGATCAAATTACGTATCGTACTTTTACCGCTTCCATTGTTTCCAGCAAATACATATAAGATTGGAGAAAGTTCATTCATGGGAAGGAGATCCCGGGTTGGTTATTGTCTGAATATCACCATTTGCAAATTCTTTAACAATCCGGCCGCTTTCCGTCTTGTATACAATATAAGTCCCATTGGCTTTAGCATCTAATTTTGCACGATCACCTGTAAGCTTAATTAACTTTTGAAGATCCTGGAAAATATCCATATTATATCTCCTTTGCTTCAGTCATTTATCTAATCGATATTATATCACACCAACGAATTCAAGACCTTTCTTCATCTTCTCCCCCCACCGATCTGTAGTAACACGAATTTCCACCGACCGGCTTAAACTAATCGTTTCCCTACCAAAAAAGTCTTGACCTGTGCCCGATACTTCCACGAAGAAGGTACCGAGTCGCAAGCCAAGACATTTTTATTCATAAATGTTATGATCAGACGATTTCATTGGTTAACCTTTAAAAAACCTCTTCATTCACTCAATCCATCAACTTTAACGGTTGAAGTAGTGCCCCTGTTCCAGATCCGCGATCAAACCAGGGTTCACGGGCTGCCATCCCAAGCGTTCCTGGGTCAGGGCGCTCGACGCCAGATTGTCGGTCGACGCGGCGAAGGCGAGCCAACCGAAGTAAGCGTCTGCCTCTTCGCGGGAAATGCTGCGCACCGGCAGGTTCAGGTGGCGGCCGATGATCTCAGCGATCTCCCGGAAAGGCACGCCCTCATCGCCAACCCCGTGGTACACGGCGCCTGCGGGACCTTTTTCCAACGCCAGTCTGAACAGGCGCGCCGCATCAAGCTGGTGAACCGCCGGCCAGTGGTTAAGCCCCTCATCCACATACGCCGCAAAACCTTTCTCCCGCGCGATGCCGATCAGAGTCGGAACAAAGCCCTGCTCACCCGGGCCATGCACGGACGGTGACAGGCGGACGACCGAAGTTCTCACTCCGCGTCCAGCCAGTGCGAGCGCAGCCTCCTCGGAGCGGCGCGGCGTAGATTGGGTCGACTTGTCTTCTTCCGTTCCGAGCCGCCCCGGTGTAAGCATCAGCGTTCCCGAGGTCGCCACGAATGGCTTCCCAGTACCCTTGAGTGCCTCCCCGATCGCCTCGATCGCCTTGCTGTCCGCCTCGGCGGCTGCCGCAAAATCCGCGAAGTCGTGTTTAAAAGCCAGATGAATCACGCCGTCCGCTGCGGCGGCGCCTTCCTGCAGGCTGTTGAGGTCTTCGAGGGAACCGCGTTGCACCTCAGCTCCGGCAGCCGTCAGCGATGCGGCAGACTTATCCGAGCGGGCGAGCCCGACGACTTGATGTCCTGCGGCAATGAGTTCGCGAACAACAGCGGAGCCGACAAACCCCGTTGCGCCTGTTACAAAGACTCGCATATTTTTTGCATTTTCCATATTGATCACTATCCCTTCCTTGGTTCGTTTATTAAAATCGGATGGTCAGCAAACGGCGGTTTTAGACGTACTTAGATTTGTGAGCCGCCTCCGTCTACGGGGAACTCAGCCCCCGTGGTATAGGTCGCATCGAAAGCGAGGAACAGGACGGCTTGGGCCACCTCGCGGGGCTCCCCAAAACGCAGCATTGGGATCTGCTGTCTCATCTCCGCCTTGGTCTGTGCCGCAGCTTCGGCCGGCATCGATCTGTCCAGAATGCCTGTGTCGATCGGACCGGGGCTGACCGCGTTCACACGGATCTTCCGAGGCAGCAGCTCGCGGGCAAGACTGCGCGTCATGGAGCGGAGCGCTGCCTTGCTGGCAGCGTATGCGCTGATCATCGGAATTCCAAGCACGTTCGCGACCGAAGTCGTGAGAACCACGCCACTCCCCTCGTTAAGCAGCGGGACGAGCTTCTGCACGGTGAAGTACGGACCCTTGGTATTGATGGTTAGAACTTCGTCGTACACCTCTTCGGTAACGGACTCAAATGGAACGAAGCGCGTCACGCCAGCATTTACGAACAAAGCGTCGATCGTGCCCAACTCAGCTTTCACCCGGTCGGCCAGGGCGTTGATATCCCTCAACGACGAGGCGTCACTCACGACAGCGATAGCGTTGTTCCCCAATTGTTTTAGAGCCGAATCGAGCGTGGACTGGGTGCGGCCGGTGATCAATACACGCGCTCCTTCATCCACCAGCATCTTCGCTGTCTCCAGGCCAAAACCGCTGCTTCCTCCTGTAATGACGACCCGTTTGCCCTCGTATTTCCCTTTTTCCACAATACTCATCTTTTCACTTCCTCCCTTGGCCTAGAAGCTTATTTATTTTTGCAAGACCGATTATAACTCCATAAATTAATTAAGTAAACAAATTTAATAAAAAAAGTTAATTTATTAATTTTCGTAAAAAGTGTTTGTGAACCCAGCGAAATCGTTATAATATGTTGTATAAGCACAAAGGAGGCTTCATTTCGTGAGAAAAGCGGTAAGCGCCGATCATTACATCGAGAAAATAAAACCGGTCATCCGAAAGAACAAATTCAGCCAACTTAAAATAGACGATATCGCCAAATATATGGATATCAGCAAGGTGACACTGTACAAGCACTTCTCATCCAAAGATGACATTATTCAGCAGGTCGTAGAGTATGAGATGAACTATTTGCAGCAGGCCGATGTCGTTGTGAACGACGAAACCGTTTCTTATATCGAGCGTTTTCAGCAAACGTTCCTGCAATCGCTGATCTGCGTCATTTATATATCCGATTTGTTCCTGGAGGACCTCAAGGAATTCTATCCCCGGTTATTTGAAGGCCTGGTCATTGCCCAGCAGAATCGGAATAAAAAGCTGGAGAGCTTTTTTGAAGCCGGGATGGATCAGGGAATTTTTAACCGGATGAATGCGGTGCTGTCTTTGGTTCAAGACGACGCTACGCTGCGGCGGATTATGGAGCCGACGTTCAGCATCCAGTGGTATGACCTCACCTTGAAACAAGCCGTGATGGAGTTTTACCGAATGAAAAAGTATCAAATGATTCGCCCTGAGCATTGGGATACGGTTGACGATTCCCAGATTGAGGATCAGGTCGTTAGAATTTTGCAAACCATATAGTCATCCAGTTCATTGTTCCCGTCCAAGCGTCTTTACGATAAAGTTTGAAGCTTGGCCTGATCCATGAACGCCAAAACCCCGCTGGCTACGCGCCGGCAGGGTCTTTTTCACATATGCTGCTCTTCTGTTGTTCTCTAGGTTAACGATAATCGCGGTTGAGTAATCGTCTGGTTTGTTATCCGTGACTGTCACGGCGTGCCAAGTTCATCATCCCGCTGCTCGAATGCTGGCAGGTGCCTTATCTTCTCCGGATTTCCTACGGCGTAGATCGATTGAATCTTGTCATCCTTAAAAGAAAAAGAATAAACGTACTGATCCCCATTATCCATCGCAAGCCGGAATCCCGGTATGCCGTTGACAGAAACGAACGAATACGCAAATTTACCCTCATGCATTTTGAGCAAATTAAGCAGCAGCTTGATGACCCGCTCGAATCCGATGACAGGCACCCGTGCCGCCGTGACCTTGCCGCCGCCGTCGGAGATCATGGCAGCGCCCTCGCTGACCAGCTCCAATAATCGGCTTGTATTCCCTTGTAGAAGGGAACTAACGAAATCCTTCAGCTTCTCTTCAGCAATGTGAGCCGGGAGAGTTTGCTCAGGATCGGCTTGAATGCTCTTTTTGGCCCGGTGGAAAATTTGCCGGCAGTTCGCGGTGCTCTTGCCAACCATCCCGGCAATCTCGTCGAACGAATAATGAAAAATTTCGCGGAGAAGAAAAACGGCCCTCTCGACGGCACTAAGCTGCTGCAGGAGCAAGAGGTACGCCGTCGATATGGATTCGCGCCGCAAGTAAATCTCGGACGGATCGGATTCGGCAGCATCCAGCGAACCGATCAGAGGTTCAGGAAGCCAGGGACCGACATAGAGCTCCCGTTTCTTCGCCGAGGAACGGAGCAGATCCAGGCAGCGGTTGGTGACGATTTTGTACAAAAAGGATCGCTCATTCCGTATCGCATCAGGCTCCTCAAGCCGTCCATAGCTTATAAAGGCATCCTGCACGATATCCTCCGCGTCCATAACGCTGCCCAGCATTCGGTAGGCATAAGATATCAGCGGTTTTCTATAGGTTTCATACAATTCTTCTATGCTGCCCATGGGTCCCCCTTCCCTCACTCTCCAGGGAGAGAATATGCCGCACGGCCCTTTTCGCGCTCGCCGTCGCGGCGTCGGTTAGTAATTCCCCGTGCGAAGCCCAATCTCCTGCCACATACAGCCCCTTGATTTCCGGGACGGCGGGCCCCGGGTTCTCCTGACGGTTCAGGTGTATAAAATCGTGGCACACCGTAATTTTCGGCAAATACTGCCGGACGACCAGCTCATCCCTCCAGCCTGGCTGCACGAGATCCAGCGTTTGTTCGAGGTCTTGCAAATCCCGTTTGGGATCGCTTTCCAGCCCCTTGTATTTCATCACGGAAACGACCTGGTATCCATCGTCGCTAAGATCAGCAGCACGCGACTGGTTGGAAAGAAAGACCGTCCTGTCGATGCCGTACACGAATTGCTGATCCGGCTTCGGCAGGCGACGGAGCGCGACATCCAGGCACGCAGCCGTAATTTCGACCGCCTGCTCCTTCCAGGTATGAAGGGCGGTCGTTTCAGCTCCGGGTACCAGCTGGTGAGCGATCGTGGGCGATGCGGCGACGATGACGGAATTCGCCTTGATTGTCGTTCCATCTTCGCAGAGCACATGCCGTACGGAGCCTTCAGCGTGCCCAATGGACACGGCATTGCTCTTCGAGAGCAGCTTCACGCCGCCATCCTCAGCCAGCTTGCCTAACTCGTCGACCATCGCGCCCCAGCCCCGGTCCAGATACAGCACGCCCTTCAGGGAGTTCTGCAGCTGCCGCAGTACTGGACCCGCCGCCTGCAGATCCGGCGCTACCACGTAGCTTGCCGTGCGAAAAAGCGAATAAAACAAATGCCGCAGCATGGGGTCCTTGATATTCCCCTCCAGCCATTCCCGGAGACTGACCCGCTCGTACCGGAGCGTATCCAGTTTGCCAAGCTTCCCCAGCCAGGAGGCCAACTCCACCTTCCCTTTCCAGGACAGCAGCGGCGTGGTAAAGAGCGATTTGACCCCCATCGGCATGGTCACCAGCTTCCCGTTCCAAATGCCGAGTGCATCGGTGGAAGGCTGACCTCCCTGCAAACTTAGCCCCAGCTCGCGGAAGGTCGCAAACGCATCGCCGTGATACAGGGCGTGCCCGCCCAGATTGAAGTATGCTCCCTTCTTTTTCACCGTGATGGCTCGCCCGCCGAGGCGCTCCTGCTTCTCGATCAGAATCGTCC
The DNA here is from genome assembly GCF_040546645.1 of Paenibacillus sp. OAE614. Classification (NCBI taxonomy): domain Bacteria; kingdom Bacillati; phylum Bacillota; class Bacilli; order Caryophanales; family Paenibacillaceae; genus Paenibacillus; species Paenibacillus sp. OAE614. The sequence continues at coordinate 5,782,606 of NZ_JBEPOD010000001.1, forward strand.
GCTTCCCCGCCTTCGCCGCATACACCGCTGCCGTCAGACCTGCTATGCCCCCGCCAACTACCGCCACATCATAATCGTATTCCATCTCCATCTCGATCATCCCTTTCGGTGATTTTACCCGTATGACGGGGAGTGAGGATGGAATGTGACAACATCTGCCGGGAAATTTTATAAATATTTTCTGGCGTACTGGCGAACTCCAAACCCTACATCATTTAAAAAACGCGCCCTGGCGGGCGCGCTGCGTTGGACTCCTATTTTAATTGGTCCGTACGGGATTCAGCTCCAATTTCAAGCTCTCAAAGACATATTTACGGCTTCGCAAGCATGGATGTAGGTTGTGTCAAACAGAGGAACTTCTGCGTCTTCCGGCTTCACCAATAGTCCAATTTCTGTACAGCCTAATATAATCCCTTCGGCTCCAGATTCGATCAAGCCTTGAATAACCTTTTTATAATAATCTCTGGATTCCTGATGAATCTTGCCCAGGCATAACTCTTCGTAGATGATCTTGTTTACGGCCTCTCTGTCATCCCGACCTGGAACGATTACCTGAATCCCGTTCAGCTCCAGGCGTGATTTATAAAAATCCTGTTCCATAGTGTACTTCGTGCCAAGCAGCCCAATCGTCTGAATCTGGCTTTCTTTGATTTGGGCTGCTGTAGCATCCGCTATATGCAAAATGGGGATGTTGATCTTGGACTGAATATCATCGACAACTTTATGCATTGTATTGGTGCAAATGACGATAAAGTCAGCGCCCCCTTTCTCCAAAGCGCGTGCGGTTTGGCCTAGCACTTCCCCCGCCTTATCCCAGGCTCCTTCCGCTTGGTAACGTTCAATTTCTTCAAAATCAACACTATATAACAGGCATTTCGCAGAGTGCAGTCCGCCTAGCCTACTTCTTACTTCTTCATTGATCATTCGATAGTACAAAGCAGAAGATTCCCAGCTCATTCCGCCAATAAGACCGATTACTTTCATTTTATGCTCATCTCCATTGTCCTTGGTTTGTCTTTAAAAATCAGCTCCGATTAACCTTCAATTCTGTAAAGTGAATGTGGAAAAACAGCGGTCATCCCGCCGTTTTCAGTATACATTAGGCTGATTAAGGACAATAGGACTTTTTCCATTCGTTCTGTGTCCCTTACTCCTGCTCTAACCGCAAGGATTCGCCAGCCTCATTTCCCGGCGGCCCCCTTAGTTACCTCCACCGTACGCTTGCCGGCGTTCCATTTCACCTGCACACCCAGCAGATCGCCGAAGTCCTTGATCGGCACGTAGAGCGAGCCGTTCAGCGTCGCCGGGGAGTAAGACAGTGCGGCTTGCTTCCCGTCTGTGAGAGCAAAAGGAGAGCCGTCGGCGATCGAGAAAACGCGCGTTCCGTAGGTCACGGTCGTTCGCTTCGTCTTGGCGTCGTAAGCAACCTTGGCTCCGAGCGCTTCCGTCAGCGACCGGAACGGGATGAACATCCGGTTGTCTGCCGACATGACGCCCGCTCCAACCCGCAGCGGAAGTGCCTTCCCATCCAGCGTGACCTTGGCATCCGACTTCGCGAAGGCTCCCGCCGCACTGCCCCCAGCAGCGGGCTTCGCCAATTCGGAAGGCAGCGGGTACGCATACAGCTGGCTCTCCGCCTGGACGAGCAGCATGCCGCCCTCAACCTGAAAAGCTCCGTAACTGCGCGCCTTCGTCTGCGCACGGAACAAAGCCTTACCTGTCGAGACGTTCAGCGCATAGACGGTACCGTCACTCTGCCCTACGTACAAGCCGGATTGGATCATATCGACGCGGCTGGCCGGATTGTCGGGGCCGTTATAATTAACATACGATCGATCCACGATTTTGCGCGCATGAATCCCGCGGCTGTCATCATCGAGGAAAAACAGCTTGCCGTTATAGGGGCCCGCGATATACTCACCCCGATCCGCTATCAATTCCGGCTTCACAACAGTGGGATCGGCGTCGTAATTAAAGCGGAAGACACCCTCGCCGGCAACGGCCGCATAGACGTCATTGCCATTCATCACCACTTTATATGGGGGATAGACCGGGTTATCGTCAGCCTTTAAAGCAACAAACTTCTTGCTTGCCGTAATCTTGCCGGTCTTCACATCCACCTCGTCGATGTTCGCCGCAGTCTCCACATAATCAGCATCCGGCCACTGGTCCTGGAAGTAAAGGATATTCCCTTCCGACTTGAGAAGCCCCGTATGATCACCCGGCAGCCGCCACAGCGTTTTGCCTGTGGCTGGATCGATCCCGTAAGTTGTATAGACGGTAATCGCTCCCGATTCCACGGCGCCCGAGAGCAGCGTTCCGCCGACGCGCTGAGGCAGGGACTTACCGTCCTGATTTCGCCATTTCTCCTTGCCTGTAGCAGGATCGACCGATATGAGTGAACCGCCGGCAAAGACGTACAAGGTTCCACCGTCCACGGATATCTCGGGCGCATGCCCCGATGGAGCACGGTAGATGCGTGTGCCCTTGCCGGTCGCCTTATCGACCCGGTAAACCGAGCCGTCTTTGGCGCCGACATAGAGTTTCGTTCCGTCCTTACTCAAGACGGTTGCATTGCCAAGTTTCGTCCCGAACGACCACAACGTCTTCCCGGTGGCGGCCTCCTTCGCGATCAGCTTGCCGCCCGCGATGTAGTAGACCTTCCCCTGCCCCGCTATAACTACGGAAGGATTGGAGGCGGACGAGTCCTTCGGCGCATCGAGCGCCGCCGTCCATTTCGGCTTGGCGAGCGGTATCGGATTCGTCAAATAAAATTCCGAGCCCGGGCTCGAATAACTTGCGTTCGGTCCGGAGGTTTGAGCCCACACGGACGGGCCTGTCCAGGCACTCCCGAGCGTCCCGGCGAGCAGCAGCCCAGCAGCGGCCATAGTCCATTTTCGCATAATCGATATCCTCCCAGCTTTTAACGAAAATTACCTACTGTCTTATGGACGCTGCGAGCCGCGGCAAAGTTACAAGGTTGAACAACCGAAAAAAGGCTGATTGGGGTTTCCAACCAGCCTTTATATATGGGGCACAAACTTGCCTTCCCTTTGAGATCGCCAAGAGGTGCATGAATCATTTGAACCCCGTAAAAGCAGATCCGGATTGCATATAGTACTTCTGCCCGAAAAAATAGAGCAAAATCATCGGAATCGCCATGATCGTCGACGCGGCCATCAGCTTTTCCCATTGCGCCCCATGATCCTGCTGGAATCCCTGCAGACCGAGCGTCAGCGTCCACTTGGCGGCATCGTTCAAGTAAATGAGCGGTCCCATAAAGTCCGTATAAGCACCCACGAAGGTAAACAACGCCACCGTCGCCAGCGCCGGCTTCAAGGTCGGCATAATAATTTGCGAGTAGATGCGGAACTCTGAGGCCCCATCCATTTTCGCGGCTTCGGACAGCTCCTTGGGGATGCCTAAGAGAAATTGCCTCAGTAAGAAAATGTAGAATGGTGCGCCGAAAAAGGCCCCGATCGTCAGGGGCAGGATGGTGTTGACCCAGCCCAGCTTGGCGAAAATGATGTACTGCGGAATCAGCTGCACCTGTGAGGGCAGGATCATCGTTGCCAGGACGATCGCGAAAATGATCTTGCTCCCCACCCACGGAATCCGGGAGATCGAATAGGCCACCAGCGGGGAGGCAAACAATTGCCCGATAATGCAAACGACGCAGATAACCAGGGTGTTCAGCATATAGTGCCCGAACGGCACCGTTTCGAACGCGGCCTTGTAATTCGACCATTGAAACGATTCCGGCAGGATGCGCGGCGGCAGTTCAAAAATTTCGTTCGACGACTTGAGCGAAGTGAACACGAGCCAAACGAACGGAAAGAGAAAAAAGAATGCGAACAAAATCAGCATCGTATGCGGAAAAATTTTCGTGCGAAACAGCTTGCCAGCGCTCATCCGCTATTCACCCCCGTAGTAGACCCAGCGTTTGGACGTTTTCAGGACCAGCAGCGTAATCAGCATGACGATCACGAACAGGATCCAGGCCAGCGCCGAGGCGTATCCCATTTTCAGATTGATAAAGGCTTCCTGGTACAAATTGACGGCATAGAACAATAACGACTGCCCCGGCCCGCCGAGAGCGCCCCCGCTTGACTTGCCACCCGCCAGAATGTAGGATTCCGTGAAAATTTGAAAAGCCCCGATGAGTCCCATGATCAGCTGGAACAAAATGATCGGCGACAGCGCCGGTACCGTGATTCTCCAGAACCGGTACCACCAGTTGGCGCCATCGACCTGAGCCGCTTCGTAGTAGGTTTGCGGAACCCCTTGCAGCGCCGCGAGAAAAATGAGCGCCCCCGCGCCGGAGCCCCATAGTCCCATCAGGATCAGGGAAGGCTTGGTGAACCGGGGATCAAGCAGCCAGGCCGGATCGGGAAGATGCACCCAGCGCAAAAAAATGTTGACCAGGCCGAAGTCCGGATTCAGCATCCAGGTCCAGAGCAGTGCACTCGCCACGCCGGGAATAACGGCCGGAAGATAAAAGATCGTGCGGTAGTAACGGATGCCCTTCACCTTGAAGTTCAGCAGCAGCGCAATGAGCAGCGAGCTAAACAGCGTTACAGGAACGGATATGAACGCCATGAACAGCGTGTTGCTGATCGATTTATAGAAGCTCCGGTCTTTCATGATCGCCGCGTAATTGTCCACGCCCACCCATTTTGGCGGATTGAACAGATCGTATTCCGTCAGGCTGAAATAGAGGGAGCTGAAGAAAGGATACACGGTAAAAATCAGAAACCCGATGATCCATGGGGAAGCAAAGATCAGCCCCAGCCAAAAATAATGCCACTCCTTCCTCGTCCAGCCCTTTCTCCGCCTAGGCGCCGCTGAAGATATCGTTTCAATCATCTGCACGTCCTCCTCGTGATTGTTGGAATGCGGGCCCGGCCTAGGAGCGGACCGAGCCCGGATGTAAAGAACCGGATTATTTGACTAAGGGCTGGATCTTGTCCTTCACCCGTTTCAACCCCTCGTCCAAGCCGACTTCCCCGCGCAGGATTGCGTTATACTGGTTCGAGAATTCGGTCATGTACTCCGTCGAAAAGGACGTGGCCGGGAAGGAATGCAGGTTCGGGCTGGAGGAATACTGTAAAAACTCCTGGAAGCCCGGTACTTCCTTGTAAATTTCATGTGTCTGCAGTGAGGTTCGGGTCGGCAGATTGCCGATGGCCGCAGTGAATTCCGCCATCTGCTCCGGCTCGGTCATCCATTTCAGGAACTGCCACGATTCTTCCGGATGCTTCACACCTTTCGGAATGTAAAATACGCTGGTCGAGACGTTACCCGGGTCCTTCAAGCTCGGGTTGCTTTCATCGTAGGGAATGGGCGCAATGCCGTATTTCAGGTTCGGGGCGTACTGCTTAATGAACGTCGGCAGCCATTCGCCGTCGATCGTCATCGCGTATTTGCCTGTAAAGAATGGATTCTGCGGCGACATGTACTGCCCCAAGCCGGACGCGAAGCGATCGAGCTCCTTCGATCCGAATTGGTCCCAGATTCCTTTTCCGAATTCCACGGCCTTCTTGACCCCCGCATCGTCCGGCGTGACCTGCTTCTTATCCGCATCGTAATAGGATCCGCCATAGGCGTAGCTGAACGTATAGGCATCGACGCCCGGCCACAGGCCCAGCTGCTGCAGTTTGCCTCCATCCTCTTTGACGCTCAGCTTCGCGATGTATTCCTTGAGCTGGCCCATCGTCTCCGGTGGACCGCTAAAGCCTGCCTTCTCGAGCAGCTCCTTGTTATAGAAAAGCATGGAGACGTGCATCGCAATCGGTAAAGCGTACGTTTTTCCATTCGACTGGGAAGAGCTCAGTGCAGCAGGCACGAAGTCGCCGAGGTCGACGTTGTCTTTCTTGATAAAATCGTCCAGCGGCATCATGGCCCCGCGTTCGCCCCACGGCACGACATCCTGACCGAAGTTGGATGCGACATCCGGCGGGTTACCTCCGGTAATCGCCGTCAGCTGTTTCTGGTAATCGCTCTGGGACAGCCCCTTTACCTGAATGTCCGGGCTCACGTCATTCCATTTCTTGATCAATTTCTCGAGGGCTTCCGCCTCGATGCCGGTCCAGCCGTACCAGAAGCTCAGCTGCACTTTTTCTTTCGGGGCATCGCCGCCCTTCGCTTCGCCGCCTTCCTGGCCACCGCTTGCCGCATCTTTGCCGCCGCAGCCCGACAGGACCGCGACCAGCAGGAAAACCATCATGAGCCCCCATGTACTCCCTTTTCGCATCATGTCTCTTCCCTCCTTAATCTTGGGGCGGCAGCGCCGCCAATGCGCGCTTGCCGCCGTCAACTACCCACATGTTACCATGTAAGCGTTTTAGTTAATTTCACTATTGTCTCTAGTAATTGGATTATCGTTAAAACTTAAAATGGCTTGCCCATCACCTGTTTTCGGAACTGGTTCGGGGAAATGCCCGTGTATTTTTTGAAAATCCGGCAAAAATACGCGAGCTCGTTGAACCCTGTCGCATAGCACACGTCCGTGATGGACATGGACGGCCGCTGCAGCAGGACGAGCGCGTTGGATATCCGTAAATCGACGAGGTAGCGGTTGAAGGTTTTGCCTGTCCACTCCTTGAACAGCCGGCAAATCGTCGGCTTCGACATGTTGGATATGGCGCAGATATGCTCCAGCTTGATGTCCTCATGCGCATTCCGGTCGATGTATTCGACGACCTTGTTCATCGTGTCACGATACCTTTCGATCTTTTGAAACCCGGCCTTCACCAGCTCCCCGTTCACTTGGCGGATGATGATCGACAGCAGCTGCAGGAGGCTGGCCTTCAGCACGATTTCAAAAAAGGGCGTCCGCTCCTCGTATTCCCCGAGCATATCCTGAAGCAGGCCGCGGATTCTGCCGTCCGTAACGCCGTCGAAGGCGATCTGCGAGTGCGGCGTACAATCCGACTGCGAAAAATGCTTCAAATACTCAGCGTCGAAAAACCTCCGCTCTCCCGAAGGATCCGCGAAGCGCTCGTTAATGAAGGACGGCATAAATTCGCAGCCGAGGATCTCCCCCTCTGTCTCGAAGGCCTGCACGCGGTGCAGCGTAAAGGGGGGAACGAGGAACAAATCGCCTTGCCGGATCCGGTACTGCCGATTGGAGATCGTGTGCACGAACTCGCCTTTGGATACGTACCAGATCTGATAATAGTCATGGAAATGGGTGGACAAGCTGACGAGGGTGTTCATCCGGTACATCTTGCAGTGCAAATTCTCCAGCATCTCGAGCTTTGAGTTGAAATAGATGACTCCGGCGCGGGTCAATCGATCGATATCGAGCTTTTTCATTCGGCACGACTCCTCTCATTTGATACGGAAGTACAATCTTTCCCCTCGCGAATCGCCTAGAATGGGATTCAAAAATAGGGAGGCTTGCACTTGCATGAAGACTAAAATCGCTTATCTGGATGGTTTAAGAGGACTGGCGGCCTGCGTGGTCGTGGTTTCCCACTTTTTTCAGGTCTTCGCGCCTTCCGTCTTCGAAGGAAAACCGGAGATCGCCCACTTTCCCTTTGAAGGCTTGGCCGCGCGAACGCCGCTGAACCTGATGTTCAACGGCAACTTCTCGGTTTGTGTCTTTTTCGTACTGAGCGGATACGTGCTGAGCTGGCGCTATTTTCTCACGAAGGACAAGATGCATATTTACGCGTCCGCGCTGCGCAGGTTTTTCCGGCTCGCCATTCCGGCTTCGCTGTCCGTTTGCCTCGCTTTCGCGGTCATGCGGCTGGGCTTGGGATTTTATGACGACATCCGCCAAACGACCCAATCGTCGATGCCCGATCCCTTCACGGCCAGCCCCCGTGTACTCGACATGATCCGGGAGGCGCTGTACCACACCTTCTTCACTTATGGATCCGCTTACAATCCCGTGTTATGGACCATGACCTACGAATTGCTGGGTTCCTTCCTCATTTTCGGGTTTCTGCTGGTCCTCGGTCGTTTCAGGCTGCGGATCATCGGTTACGCCGTTCTTGCGGTGCTCCTCGCTGATTCCTATTATCTCGGATTCGTATTCGGCATGGCGCTCAGCGACCTGACGTACAGCGGCCGCAACCGCCTGACCGCCGTTCTTCCGCCTTGGAGCGCTCCCCTGTTTCTGGGTGCCGGGCTGTATCTCGGCTCTTTCCCTTACGTGGGAACCCAGAACACTATTTACTCCATCCTGGTATGGAAAGGCTCATCCACCTTTTCGTTCTTCGTGTTCTACCATACGCTGGGCGCTTGCCTGACCTTAACAGCCCTGCTCATCTCGCCCCGCCTCAAGTCGCTGTTCGGCCGGCAGCCCTTCCTCTACCTCGGCACGATATCCTTCTCTTTATACCTGGTTCACTTCACCATCATTTGCTCGCTGGGTTCCTATCTGTTCTATCAGTTCCACCTCCTGTTCTCTTACGGCCTTAGCACAGTCCTCACCGTTATCCTAACAACTCCTTTTATCTTTGCATTAGCCCATCTTTTCTGCCGGTTCGTCGATGCTCCCACGCTGGCGACACTTAGTCCGTGGAGCAGGCGGGTCATGGATCGGCTGGTGCGCAAAAAGTCCGGCGGCATGCCGGTTGAAAAATCGAAGGGGATATAACATTAGCTCTGGCGTTTATGCGACGGAAAAAGGGAACAAAATTCTTAACATTGTGCAAACTGGCCGCTGCGGTTACGGATCGTTCTTCCGATCGCTGTTGTCTCCAAATTTCTTGATTTTATATCACCAAAAGGTAGAAATTCGCAGACAAAGGCGAACGCTACCGCTTCTACAGATCGATTCCGTCCCCTCCACTGCTTTTGCTTACCAAGACTGCCAAAGCCCGTGATCGTTCGCTGGCCAACCCGTCCCAATGCAAAAAAATCTCCTGAGACTCGTTGTCAACGCGCCGCTGTGTGCTAACAACGGGTCTCCATGGAGATTGAATACTGCGCCCTATATGAATGTTCAGGCGCAACGCAAAGCAGCCATTCCCCGTTCTCCGCGAAAATGGCTGCTTTGTTCTGTTCCTGCCGCTTACCGGCTCTCCGGCAGATCGATCCAGCGATACGGCTCCTTGGCGGCGATCCGGCCGTTTTCGATGATCGACATGATGGCGACCGTCTCGGCAGGTGGCACGCTCACCTGTCCGGTCTCGAAAAACGCCACCAAATCCTGAATGAAGCGCTGAAAATAATCCGAAACCGGCTGCACGACGCGGCAGGTACCGGAATCGTAGTTGACGGCCATCATGAACGGACAGCCCGGACCCGGCTGCTGGATCGTGGCCTGCCGGCCGCCCGCGAACTCGATTAGCAGTGCCGGCGCAGCCTCCGTGCCGATGAACATGATGCGCTTCACGTCTGTACCCATAAGCGCGACAACCGGCTCGATCTGGTGGATCGAGTAGTTCTCAAACGAGCCCGGGCCAAGGCTCGCAATCACCCGAATCCCCGCGCGCTCAATCTCCCCGAATTCGTCGGCATAACGAAGCGCGGAAGAGGAATACAGCGGTGTGTGATGCTGCGCAGCCCGCTCGAACAGGCGCAAGGCGGCTGCCCGGTCCGGGGCAAACGTCTTGTCCACGTACGTCGGTTTCCCCGAGGCGAGCGGCAGCTCCGCCAGCGCCTCATGCTGCTCCGGGTTGTCAGGGGACAGTACGATCAAGTAGTCGCTTTGGGCGATCACCTCTTCGATCGTGTCGCACCACATCACGCCATGCTTTGCACACCATTCCCAATTGGTGAGCCCATGCTCCGCGTCCTTGACCGCATACGCAAAGGCGACCTCCATCGCCCCGCCTGAGGCGTCCTTGATCCATCCGGGATATTGGTTGGCGTGCCATTCGTCCAGGTAATAGTCGATAAAGCCGATTTTCTTCATGCCGGTGCCACTCCAGCTTCCGTTAAGGAAATCTCGCGGCTTTCTTCAGAGGATTGGTAAATGGCCTCGATCATTTGCGCAGTCAAAATCACTGTGTCAATGTGCGACGGCAGCTTTTCACCGGAATGGATACCCGCGATAAAGCCGTCGATCTCTTCCTGGAACGCATTGGTCTTCGGATAGTTCGGCGTGCTTTCAATCAATGCGCCGTGCTTCGCCGAATACAGCTTAAACTCTTGACCGTACTGAAGGCGAATGCCCGCCTTGTCGCCGAGGAAATCAATGTACGTTTCTTCCACGCCGATGTTTTGCGCCCAGGCGCCGTTGACCGAAATCGACGGGCCTTCAGTCCGAATCATCGCCGTCACGAAGTCGTCGACGTCATAGCTGCCCTCATAGTTTGGAGGACCCGCCCACATGTTCAGATAAGCGTAATTTTGCATGTCTTTGCCCAGCTTGGAGTACGCCTGCCCCGTCACCGTCTTCGGCCGCGGATCGCCCGCGCAGTACATGACGATATCCAGGTAATGAACACCCCAGTCAATCAGAGCCCCGCCACCGGCCACCGCCTTGGTCGTAAAATCACCGCCCAGTCCGGGAATAGAGCGATGCGCCCGGAAGCTGACCACGACATGGTACAGCTCACCAAGCTCGCCGTCTTCGATCATTCGCTTGATGATGTTGACGCCATTATTGAAGCGGTTGACGACGCCGATGTTCAGCGTCATGCCGGTTTCATGCTGCACCTTCTGCATCTCCAGCGCCTCCCGGTACGTCCGCGCCGCCGGCTTTTCGCACAGCACATGCTTGCCTGCGCGCATGCAGTCGATCGCGATCTGAGCATGAACGTTGTTCGGCGTGCAGATCGATACCGCCACCACGTCTGGGTCCTCCAAAATGACCTGATAATCCTCCACCGCCATGCCGCAAGCGTACTGCTCGACGGCTTTCTCAGCCCGCTCCTTGCGAATGTCGCAGAAATACTTGATCTCGGCATCCTTGATCGCCATGTACGCCGGGATGTGCGCATTGTTGGCAATGGTCCCGCAGCCGATCACGGCTACAATCGTTTTTGACATAATCTGTTCCCTCCGATGGTCCTGAACCCGGTTAGGCAGATCCGGATTGCAGAGAATAGTTTGACCGATATACGATTAATAAAAAAATGCCATCAGCCTTCTCAGCTGACAGCATTTCATTTGTCTATCGTTCACGGCCAACTTACCGACATGTTATCATGTAAGCGGTTTAGTTGATTTTACTATCGTATGGGAAAATAGGATTATCGTATCCGTTTATATACTCTTATCCACACATGCCGTCAGGCGCTTTTCGATATCCGATGCAATGCTCATCAAAGCGTCATTCTCTGCCAACCCGATCAATGCCGTTGGTTTCGGCATGCCGATCTTGGTTGTTCCGTTCTCCACGTACACAGCCAGCTTGCACGGCAGGAAATATCCGACCAATGCATCTTCAGACAATACCCGTTTAGCTTCAACCGGATTACAAACCTCCAGGATCTCATACGGCATATCGAACTCAACACCCTTTTCGTGAAGCTTCTCCTTCATGTCCAACCGCCAAAGGACGCCGAACTTTTCCGCCTTCAGGTTTTCCGTCAGAGCTTCAATCGCTTGTTCAATCGTTTTGGTCGTTTCAACCGTGTAATGAAACATCGCATGTCAGCCTCCCGTATTTGATCTCGCCATAGATTAACCAAACATAATCACGAATATTACTTACGTGTCAGTTTACCGTTCCAGGCGCCTAGACCACCCTTTAGATGTCCCAGCTCCTTGTACCCGTTTTTAAGCAGCATCTTCGCCGCGCTTTTACTGCGCATACCGCTGCGGCAGTAAAGGAGCACCGGTTGATCCTTCGGGATTTCAGTGAGCAATCCGGGCAGTTGGGACAGTGGCATGTTTTGCGCCCCGGCAATAAATCCTCCCTTAAATTCACCCGGTTCACGGACATCGATCAGCAGGGGTTTACCCGGCTTTTTCATTTCGTCACTAAACTCCTGGGCGTTTAGGTTCCGGAGTCCCCTAACGGGTTTTAACCTCGAAAATACAAACCATCCAAAGAGCACGATTATAACGAAATTAATGATTGTTCCCATTTACAAAGTTTTCACATCCTTTAGCTTTCGCTTGTTTCAGAAAAGCATAATGAGCTTGTACCGTTAACAGCTGCCGGAACCCACACTTATGCTGAATACGGGCCATTTATATGGTTTTGCCGGAGGTCAGCGGACAACATCATTCCAGTTGTTCATGCCTCCCGTCATATTCACCACGTCGAATCCTTTTTCACTCAGCAATTCACAGGCAAGGCCGCTGCGATTGCCGCTGCGGCAAATCACGATAATCTCCTTCGACTTATCAAGCTCATGCAGACGTCCGGAAAGCTGTCCGAGCGGAATATGCTTGGCGCCTTCTAAGTGACCCGCAGCCCATTCCTCGGGCTCGCGAACATCCAGCATATACAACTTCTCACCACGATTGAGTCTTAATGCCACTTCCTGCGGTGTCGTTGCTTTTGGAAATTTGAATGCCATTGCTGTTTCACTCCTTTTCGATTTTATACATATACCCCTATGGGTATAGTAATTGTGATTTTCCCCTTTGTCAACTGTGGTCCGTCCCTATGAGGGAATTACCAGTCCCTAGGAAGCAAAATCAAGGCCAGCTCATCAATTGAGCTGGCCTTTTTAAGGGGAACCATACGCCACTTTCAATCACCTCCTTTACAATTAATCGGGTACGCAATGCTTAGTGGTAATCTGGACAAGACAACAAAAAGCCCGGGATCGTCGTCCTCGGGGCTTATAACATTCATTTCTTTAGTTCATTCTATATATCGTTATTGGATCAGTAAGTTCAGTTTGGAGATAACCTCCGACAAGGTCGTCTGTGGAACGATTGCCGGCAGCTTACCTGCTCGTTCATGACCAGCTTGCGAATTAAACTGCAGCCACACCAAGTCGCCACGGTCTGGTACATACTCGCTGGCAACCTACTTACCAGCCTTCCGGATCCCCCGTGAAGACCTCTTTATGAATATTCTCGGGTGTAACTTGGTTAAGGAGCTCCTCTAACGAAGACGGCTTCGGCTTGATGATCAGATGTCCGTTTTCTACGTAAAGATCTACCTTGGAGCCTTCCTCCAGACCTACCTTTAAAGCAAGGGATTTCGGTATGCGAATACCCAAACTGTCCCCCCATTTTTGAACCTGAAACATGGAAAACCGCCTCCTATGCTTGTATATAAAAAGTATATACTTTGTTTCGTGACAAGTCACAACGTGGGTTAGTTATCCAGAAGTGTTATCAAGTCCTGTACCTATGACCAATTCATCCATTGGGTTGGATTCATATTCAGTTCATAAAGCTGCCTTATGATCTTCCTATAAGGAGGAGATGAAATGATTAGGATAAAGACGGATATGTTATCTGTACCTGGCGCAAACATCCACTATGAGGTGCGCGGGGCAGGGCCTGTACTCCTGATGATCCATGGGGGTTGCGGTGATGCCGATGTATTTCTGGAGATTGCGGACCAGCTTGCCGATCAGTATACGGTCGTCACTTACGACCGCCGGGGCCACTCCCGCAGCAAACTCACCAATCAGGCTGAAGATTACCGGATCGAGACGCACAGTGACGATGCTCACCGCCTCTTGACCGCGTTAACCGATGAGCCGGCATACGTTTTCGGAAGCAGTTCCGGCGCAGTCATTGGACTTGATCTGACGATGCGCTATCCCGGACAAGTGCGTGTGTTGATTCCGCATGAACCGCCTTTGCTGGATCTTTTACACGGCGATGAACGATTACAGGCCAAGACGATAATGGAGGACCTGATCGCAGATCACCGTAAGTCGGGCTTATTTCCAGCTTTCTTCAAGTTCACTTCATCCATTGGACTTCGAGATGATGACGGCCCCAGCCCTTCTTCGCCGCCGAGCGATGAGCAAAAGGAACGCATGATTGCAAATATGGAATACTTTATGGCGAATGAAGTTCCGGGCGTGCTCGGATATGCTTTCAAGCTGGAGCAGCTCCAAACTGCGCTATCTCATTCTACGGCACAAGTCCGCCCCGCTGTAGGCAGTACTTCCAGACATTACTTTCCCGCCCACTCCGCCGAAGGATTGGCAGAACGTTTGGGGGTAAACATTGCCGAGTTCCCGGAAAATCACATTGGCTTCCAAGTGCAGCCAAAACCGTTTGCCGAGCGGCTGAAAGACGTTTTGAGCTCACTAGGATAGTGTATTTTAAGCCCGCCCTCTACCGCCACTACGCAAGAAAAGCCAAGAAGGTGATGTTCTCCCTCTTGGCTTTTCGCATATCTCATAAAAACAGATGAATGTCAGCGACAATAACTTTGGTAGCTGCGCCAACGTTGGACTAACTGAATAGCTATTTTAAGAGCCAGTTAACAGCCTCTAGTACATTTTCAGCTACAAAATCGGGAGCAGCTTCAAGCCATTCTCCAAAAAATTGATTATTGCGATATTTGGCCAAATCCTTCTCGCCAGAACCTGTTTTTACTAATACCTTGATACACCCTGCTCTTTGGGCAGCAATCATATCGGTCCACCTATCTCCAATAACAGCACAATTCTTCAACTCCAGATCGTTATCTACTGCTGCTTGAATAAGCAAAGCCGATGAGGGTTTGCGGCAAGAACAGCGCTCCTGATGTTGGTGCGGGCATAAGTATACATGATCAAAGCCAAAGGAAGTTAGTTCGTCCTGAAAGTCGCCAATCGTTGCATCTCCACGAGATATACCTGGTTGATTTGTAAAAGCGTAAATTGGTATCCCAGCACTCACAAGGACTTCAAACGATTGTTTGGAGAAAGGAAATAATTTAAAAGTACCGGGGTATATAACCTCTTCAGAACCACCAATAGTCCCATCCCTGTCAATAAATACAGCCTGAATTCTCCTCGAAGTTGACATGCGGTCACCACCAAATTGTTCTTAATAGTTCTCTTCTCAGTTATTATTTTATAGCTCAGTTGTGAGTTTTTTGACTATGTTTTTTCTCTAATCCGGGGCTATTTCTGAAAGCTTTGATATCTTTAGATGGTGAAGATCCAAAAAGCCTGCGATATTCCCGGCTAAATTGCGAGACATTTTCATAACCGACTTCCATAGCTGCTGCAGTCACATGAATTGCGCCACCCAGCATAAGACGCCTGGCTTCATAGAGCCGAAGCTGCTTTTGATATTGTATAGGTCCTAATGTTGTTACGGCCTTAAATCTATGATGCAGCCCGGATACGCTCATGTTCGATAATTTTGCTAGTTCCTTTACGGTAATCGATTGAGCATAATTCTCTTTGATCCATGCGATGGCTTTGCCGATCCCCTCGTCTTGCTGATCCATCATGACTTGTTGAAAAAAAATATGACCTGAATCCCCAGAGAGTAACCGAAAGATCATCTCGCGTTTCATCAGAGAAGACAAGTAACGATTCGCATCCGGTTTCTCAATTAACTTGAGCAGACGGTAAAAAGTTTCCACCAAACCTTCGTCGGCTGTTCCGACGTATGCTCCGGTATTCAACCTTTTATTTCTTGGTTTAAAATCAAGGCCAGCCTCCATAACCACAGAAGCGATCTCTTCCATCGTAAATTCAACGCGCAGACCGAAATAGGGTGATTGTTTGGTAGCCCCAATAATTTCTGCGGATGCCGGAATATCAATAACAGATACCAAGTAATCTCCAGCATGATAATCAATGACCTCTTGGCCAAGATGAAGTTTTTTGGCACCCTGTAGAATCAGACAAATCGATGGAGTCAAAACACCAGAAATTTCCGAAGTCTGCCGACTATACCGCATCGTCGTTAGAAACGGAATTATCGTCTGGGTACGACCCTCCACAAGGGTAATCCGTTTCGCAATTTCCAGCATTTGATCCAAATACATTTTGGATTGGGGGCTTTCCGTATATAAATGGTAGTACTTGATTTGCCGCTCTCCCACAATACTCACCAACTTTACTTTGATCGTTCCTCAGATGCTCGTTGGAAACCTTTCTTGTAATCGTAACTTAATTTTGGATAAAGGCAAAGAACGGTTTCTATCATTTGCAGTTTTGAGCAAGTTTTAAGCAGAAACAAACTATTTCCATATATCCATTCAAGTCATAATGACCTTGAGATTAGAAAATCAAGAAAGAAGGAAATCACAATGTCGGAGTCCTCATTGATTACAACCCCGTTTCATTCCGAATCGACAGCAAGCGAGGTCGTTGCAGGGATCAATCTTGCGGGTCGCAGAGCTGTCGTGACGGGAGCCACATCCGGAATCGGCCTTGAAACGGCCCGGGCTTTGGCTGAAGGGGGCGCCGAAGTGACACTAGCTGTTCGCAATCCCAATGCAGGAAAGCTCGCAGCCGAAGATATTGCTGTAACTACGGGTAATCCACTCGTTAAGGTAATGCCATTAGATCTTACCGATCGATCCTCGATAGCCTCATTCGTCGCTTCATGGAGAGGGCCGCTGCACATTTTGATCAACAACGCTGGTATCATGGCAACGCCCGAGACGCGAACTCCTGAAGGCTGGGAGCTTCAATTCGCTACCAATCATTTGGGACATTTCGCTCTAGCCACCGGACTTCACGATGCTCTAGCTGCAGCAGACGGCGCTCGCGTGGTCTCAGTTAGTTCCGCGGGGCATCTCCGCTCGCCGGTGGTGTTCGATGATATTCACTTCCTGCGCCGTCCCTATGACCCGTTTCTTGCCTACGGACAATCCAAAACAGCTAACATACTATTCGCCGTGGAAGCTTCAAAACGTTGGATCAATGAGGGTATCACAGCAAATGCTTTGATGCCTGGCGGTGTGCGAACTCCGGGAGTTGACCGTATACAGATCACTCCCGAGCAGATCGAAAAGCTAAACGAGACTAGAACAGGCTATCCGGAAATCATCTGGAAGACCCCTCAACAGGGAGCCGCTACTTCCGCGCTATTGGCAACGTCTCCCTTGTTAAACGGTATCGGCGGCCGATATTTTGAAAACTGCAACGAGGTCGGACCTCGTGTTGGAGAGACTCAGTCGGGGCTCGCCTCTTACGCAATGGATCCAGACGCCGCTGATGAATTGTGGAATGTGTCTATGGAATGGATTAATAGCTAATGAGTCACTAGCCTATTTCATACAAAAAAAACCCCTTTACGAGGGGTCTTACGCTACGTTATTACATAATCGGCTATACCTTTTTTACCGGCCGCAGCACAGCATAACCATATCCCTCTGGGTAATGCCGTTGGTAGTCCTGTTTGATCCCTTCATCCCATTCGTAGCCCATACCTGTGGGGTCGAAGTTCCACGCCACTTCTTCAACGGTTCTCATCACAGCGCCATTATCCTTCAAATAGTCGAAAGGCGGGTGAAAAAAGACCAAATACTCCGATTCCGGAATTTCCCTGCACTCCATCCCTTCCGGAATGGGCCCCTCGTACTCCAGTGAAACAGGGATTCCATATAGGTACCCCTTTTGACCATTTTGGTAAAACCATCCCGCCGTCTGACCCTGTTGTCCAGGGAGGGTGTGATTGGACATACTCTCCAGCGTACCGCTGATCTCGTCACAAGAATGTCCCCTTTCCCAGAATTCCCCAAAATTTGCTGCGGAAAGGTCCCAAATCCCGATAAATTTGTGCGCCGGAATGAACTCGACTTTGATCTCCGCTGGTTGCAAATGCACCTTGCTCATCTTATCCCGCTCCTTGATCAAATAATGGTAAGGCGAGAATACCTCCTGACGAATAGCCAGCTTAATAGGGCGGGGAGCTTTTTGGTAGGCTGCGGGGGTGAGCTGAAAAGCTTTGTTGAACGCACGTGTGAACGCCTCTTGTGATGAAAACCCGTACTTTAAAGCAATATCCAGAACCCGCTGGTCCGTGTCACGGAGCTCCAAGGCGGCTCGACTGATTCTTCGAGTCCAGACGTAATCCCGTAGTGTTGTCCCGGTCAATTGGTTGAACTGCCTGGAACAATAATAAGGGGAATAGCCTAACTGCTCCGACATCTTCAATAAAGACGAACTCTCCGTTATATTGGCTTCGATCCAATCCACCATAAGCTGGACCATTTCGTTCCATTCGTACATGGAAGTCCTCCCTCCTTTCCCTTCGATCATAGCACCGGCGATCTTCGTATATTTGATTCGAGTTGCACAATAAAAACCTGGCGTTACTTGTGATAAGGTTCTCCGCGGTTGGTCTTAAAGTACAAATACAGCAGCCGGCTAATTGCCGGCTGCTGTTGTGTTGTTTGTGAGCTATTGTTCTCCGTTAGCTTTACTAACTAAGTCTGATCTAAAAATCAGGCTCGGATTTGAGCTTGTTGTGATGCACGCGGAGCTTTTCTTACCAGTCCGAAATAAGCGAGCATGGCTGCCGTGCTCGTCGCTAAAATAATCAGGCCTAGCGGAACGGCGGTATTTTCACCGGCAATCCCAACCATAGGAGCAACCACCGCACCTAACAGAAAAGGGATGACCCCCAGAAGTGCGGCAGCACTGCCCGCCATATTGGCCTGTCTTTCCATGGCAAGCGGAAATGCCGCAGTGGATGTAATGCCTATGGAGCAAACAAAGAAAAACAGCGGGATGACCAAGGCGAACAGCGGACCATGGAATACAGCGACCACTAAAACGACGATGCTCGCCGATAAGGCTACCCATAGGCCAAACAGCAGAAAAGCCTGTTCAGATATGCGATGCGCCATCCGCCCGACCAATTGTGAGCCTATAATCAAGCTGATGCCATTGGATCCGAAAAGCAAAGCGAAAACGGCCGGTGTGACGCCATAAATATTTTGATAAATAAAAGGTGTTCCTGAAACATAAGCAAAGACACCCGCGATCATAATTCCCTGTGCCAGCATGTAGCCGACGAACTGGCGGTCACGCAAGAGCATTCCGTAGCTGCGCAGCTGGTTCGCGAAGTTGGGTTTCTCGCGTCTTTCCGTTGGGAGCGTCTCTTTCAAGCGCCACTTTGTCATCGCCCACAAGTAAATACCCAGCAAAGACAGCGCGATGAACACGCCGATCCACGTTGTGAACGAAAGAATGCCGCTGCCTGCAATCGGTGCAGCAAGCGGACCCAAATTACCTACGAGCAGCAGCAAAGAGAAAAATTTAGTAAGTTCGTGACCGCTGTACAGGTCGCGGGCTATGGCTCGCGAGATGACGATTCCCGCGGAAGCGGAAAACCCTTGGGCGAATCGGAACAGGATTAGCAAGCCAATATTGGGCGCGAATGCGCAAGCCAACGAGGAGATGATATACACGGCCATGGAAATCAGCAGCGGATTCCGCCGGCCATACACATCGCTTAGCGAGCCCATAACGAGCTGACCTATGCCTAATCCAAGCAAACAAGCCGTCAGGCTAAACTGGACGAGTGACGCGCTCGTATTGAAATTCTGTGCGATTTCAGGAAATGCCGGTAAATACATATCAATCGTAAACGGGCCTAACGTCGAAAATAAACCCAGCAGCAAAGCCAGGCCGAAAACATTCCCTGCATTATTTTTGCTCATTATGAATTGAATCTCCAATTCTAGTATGGTTTCTATTTTCTAAGATCATTTTCCAGACATGCCGATGATGCATCTCACATCTTTTTCTCCAGTCTCCTTTCCTAGTCTTCGTTAGATCTTCTGCGATTCTTTTCATGTTTAGTTGAAGTATAAGGCCTAGAGTTAACTGTAGGTCAAGGATTTTCGCTTATAGAATTTCTTCATTGAATCACGTCCGCCGCCGGCAATGTAATATACACGGCGTCAATTTCACTTTTTTCATCCAATAATGCTTTTGCAATTCGATGTCCCCCATCAATTAATTGTCCGTCTGAACATAATAATATGGGGTACTCCATGTTGGCGTTGATAATCCGCTGACAATGAAGCGCAACATTGCGTATCGTTGGAATTGGGGTCCTCCTGCTATCTTTAAACCAACAATCCTGATCCAGTTCCTTTATTGAATCAATCTTGATTGTATGAACGGGTAAGTTCTTGGATAACTCCCATAGTTTCTCCACGTCCCAGAAATGATGCCTTCCGTCAATCATCCTTCCGTGTATATGTTTCATTCGTGAAAGTAACTCTTCCACAATCATCACCTCGGTTTTTCATAATAATCAATGACACATAACTCTACATGTTTAGTTCGTTCAGAATAGGCAAACATGCACTCATGGTGCCTGTTTTATTCATGTTTAACTGCCCGTTTATGGAACGACGGCAGCCGAGCAATTTCGCCGGCTGCCGTTCTGTCTGATTGAGCTATTTTCTTCATCTACGCATTCTAATCTGCGAAAGCAACGTCATCTAACCGCCTGGTAAAAGAGACCAATGGCCCCAGAATCAAAAGTTTTGTTTTCGATAAGTTTAAGATTGATCTTCTCTTTGATGCCTTGGAATAACGGTAACCCGCTGCCGATCAGGACTGGAGAAACCGTAATCTTATACTCATCAATTAAATCAAGCTCCATAAGGTAATGCGCGAACCTAGGGCTGCCGAGGATGACCATATCTCTTCCTGGCTGCTGTTTAAGGTTCATGATCTCTTCTTTTACATTATTTTTCACCAGTCTGGAATTGTTCCACTCGACTTTCTCCAGCGTTGTGGAAAAAACGATTTTATTTGTCTTTTCGATCCACTCGGCATGATCCAGTTCATGCTGCGAAGCTGATGGGTTCGATGGCACGGATGGCCAGTAACTGTGCATCATCTGATAAGTCCCACGTCCCCAAATGACAGTGTCGGCAGTACTCAGAATTTCTTTCGCGAGTTTCTCCAAATCAGCATCGTAGGAAACCCAGCCAATGTCCATTTCGCCGTTTGGCCCTTCTACAAATCCGTCAAGCGATGAATGCAAAAATAAAACAAGTTTTCTCATTTTCAGTTCTCCTATTGTTGATGTGATGTGCTTCCATTGACTACACTTTACAGCATTTCAATTCAGTCCGTTTATTATGGATTGCTAATTTAAGCCATCCAAGGATAATGCTGCACCTATTCTTTGGTTAAGCGGTGGAGGCGCGTCCTCCACTCCTTGACCGTGACGGGTAATCTGCTACGGTGAGAAGATCGCTTCATAATGAATTCTTTGATATTCCTCCTGAAAACCAAATTTTGTATAGAGCCCTTTAGCCGCATCGTTTCTACTGTCTACGCTTAACCGAACATCAACTGCACCTGAAACCTGAAGCCTTTGCAGTATTTCGGATAGCATCGCTTCCCCAATGCCCCGTCTGTGCCATTCACGCTTTACTGCAAGGGTCGGTATTCTGGCGTGAATTTCTCGAAGTGTAGCGCAGAGGAGGCCAACCGCTGTCCCCGTTTTATTTTCACATAGCATATACAGGTTTTGTAAAAAACCAGTTCCCTGAAATTCGTGAATGACACTCTCGACCGTTTTGCTACCACCAAATGCATTGTTATATATCTCTGCCCAAATTGGAGCATTTTCTAGCGTAGGGGGACGGAATTCAAATTCTGATGGAGGGCTCGAAACTTTGATGTGGTTTAGGTCGTTTAAGCACAAAATACCCAGGCTGTTTTGCTCCTGCATTCCAAAATTGGAACCAAGAGTGGTTTCTCCAGAAATGCTCGTGAGTGCACGATGAATAAAGTGGATTTGTTTTGCCTCTTGCCTTGCGATTGCTTCCAGTCGAGCGAAAATGAACTTAAACATTGCCGTACCAATGCCTCGCCTGCGCCAATCCACGTCCACCGTCCCGTAACAATACACGGAAATGTGTGTAGTCCGTTCCACGAAACATAATGAAAAATAACCGACGGTTGTCTGTCCAAGCTCAACAACGAACGTGTTATCCCGAATTCGTTCCCCGGGTTCATCTAAATCCTGCTCAAACGCTTCGGCCGTTAGCCCGTTCAACATATGAAATGGGTCACGATTGATCATGGATACAATGTTTGCTGTATCAGACCGTTCATGCAGGCGAATTACCAAATCATCATCCGAAAGCTTCATTCCGTATTTTTCCTCCAATGGATATTTACGATTTATAACAATGCTGCCGGCGTTGAACTAACGTTTCCCGTTAATTGAAAGCCGCTCATGTCTTCGGTTGGTTTTTTACTCCCCACTCGCATAACCCTTCCAAAACGGGTAAGAGTGTCTCCGCTTTCTCTGTAAGACTGTACTCGACTTTTGGAGGAACCTGAGGATACTCTTTCCGTTTCACCATCCCATCCGCTTCTAATTCTTTAAGTTGTGAACTCAATGTTTTAAAAGTAATCGCCCCGATCTGTCTCTTCAGATCATTAAAGCGAACCGGTTGATTTTCTGCCAGGAGGTAGATAATCACCATTTTCCATTTGCCGCCAATAACAGATAATGTGTATCCAAAAGGTGTATCCTGAACATTTTTAACTTTGCCTTTATACTCAGCCATACTCATATTTGCACTACCCTTTCTGATAGTACCTATCAATAAAGTGCGTACTATATTTTTATTTTTTCTCATCTTATACTTGCCTTACTTTGAAGTAAAGGAGAGAAAAAAATGACTACAGTGAAAACCTACAATCACGATCTTTGGGATCACGGCATCACCCAGGGCTATAGCGTCAACGGCACGATTTACATTTCGGGACAATTTTCCCACGATACAGAGGGAGCGTTTGTTGGCGAGGGAGATATCGAGGCACAGACCCGGCAGACGCTGGAAAATCTGGATCGAGTACTGGCGGGATTCGGTGTCACAAAGTCGAACCTGGCTTATGTTGAGATCTATCTGACAAACGCGCAAGAGCACTTCGACCTTTGCATTCGGCTGTTCAAGGAATACATCGGACAACACAGGCCGGCCGGCAGCTGCATCGGCGTAACATATCTGGCTTCTCCCGAGCAGCTGATCGAAATCAGAGCCGTCGCACACACGGACTAACTCGGCTAACGTGGTTGGCCCGACTGCGAGGGGCGCAGCATTTACGAAAAAAGACTGAACGCTCTATTCCGGGCCTCAGTCTTTTATTGACGATCGACAAAGTATGGATTGCAGTAAGCGGAGCGTCGGTGAACTAGAGACGGGGAAAAAGCGCCTTCTATGCTAACAGTGACTGCATTAGCAAAGGCGCTTCAAGCTAAGCCATTGGTTTTTATTGAAGGGTAGGGGACAGATCGTTCCCCGGCTGTCTAGAGCAGCCGCATCCCCTGCGCAATCACCCCGTAAATCGGCTCCATCTTTGCCTCGTCAACGCTGGCCAGAGGCGAAATGGAACGGATTCGTTCCGCCAATCGGCTTCGCACAAGCGGAATATTCTGCAGCACGCCTCCCTGCAAAATCAGGGCAAATGGCTCTTCCGCTTCAGCCAATCCGATTCTTTCGATCACGGCCCGGGCCCCTAGAAACAACTCGTCGGCAGCAGCCTCGAGAATGATGCGTGCAGACGCGTCTCCCTCTTGCTCCGCTTCACTCACGAGCTTGCTGAGCCCGGCTGTTTTCTCCACGCTGTATTCAGCGGAATAGGCCCAGTTGAACAGTTCTTCTTCCGTATGCAGCTTCAGATGATGCAGCAGCTTACCCGTCAGCGCCGTGGCGCCACTCCTTCCGTCATATCCACGCAGTGCGGCGGTGATGGCCTGCTTACCGATCCAATAGCCGCTGCCTTCATCGCCGACACGGTGGCCCCAGCCGCCGGCACGGGCGCTTTCCCCGCTCGCATTGATCCCGTACACGATTGAGCCGGTACCGGCGATGATCAGGATGCCGGGGGCGCCGCCCGTGGCACCTAGTAGAGCGGCCACGCCATCATTCTCCACGATGATGCGGTCGGCCTGCACCTGCGTGTTTCGAAGCGCTTCATGGACAAGCTCCTCAATCACCTGACGGTCATAGTCAGTATCCAGGCCGGCGAGGCCGAACACCGCGCAGGCAACATGCAGCGGTGACTCTACTGTTACGGCAGGTGAAGGATCTTCGGCCTGAGAAGGGAGAGGAGCAGCATCTCCGTCAAACGCAGACCGCGTAATCCCTTGAACATCCAGATCCGCCAGCTGCCTCTTGGCTTTCTTGATCGCACGTGTAAGCTCAAGCGCCGCGGCTTCGCGCCCTACTCCCTGGTAGTTGCATGATCCCGCACGCCCGCTCGCCAGCACCCGGCCCTCGGCATCCGCAAGCACGGCCAAACACTTCGTCCCCCCGCCGTCTACGGCCAGCAGAGGAATGGTTGCCATGTTCATCGGCTGCCGCTCCAGCCGGCCAGGATGTCATCCAGGTTCTTCAAGGCTCCTTCCGCCTGTTTGCGGGCTGCGTTCAGCCATTGCTCCTGAGTCTGCTGGGCCCCTTTCCGCTTCGTGATCACGCTTTGAATTTCCGAAGGAGCCGGCCCACCGGGGAGTGTACGGATATCCACGAAATGAACCGGATCCAGCGCCATTCGCAGCTGCTCCTCCGTCAGCAAGAGCTTCCGACCGATGACCTGCAGCGCGATTTCATTGACCAGATCCAGCGTAATTTGGTTCGCGGCAAGTCCATCGGCGACGGCACGCTTCACGAGACGGCTTACGATATGATGGGAGCTGCGGAATGACAAACGGTCGGAGCGCACCAGCGTATCTGCAAGCTCGGTCACGGTGGCAAAGCTGCCCTCGGTCCGCTTCCGCAGCACCTCCTTATTGACGTCCACGGTGCCGATGACGCAGGAGAGCAGACGGTACATCCGCTCCAGCACCTTCAGCGCCTTCCAGGCATAAGGCTGCATGTCGTCTTCGGTATCGACGATATCGCCGAATGGCGTGTTGTGCATCATGGTCAGCACGGTTTGGGTATTGCCTACGCAGCTGGAGAGAAGCGCACGCATATGCTCGAACGATACCGGATTTCTTTTCTGCGGCATGATCGAGCTGATCTGCACGTAAGGATCGGCCACGCGCAGCATGCCGAATTCCTGCGTGCACCACAGCAGGAAATCCTGCGACGACCTGCCCAGGTTAATCGCGGCCAGCTGCACGGCCGTCATCATCTCGCCGACGTAATCGGCACCGCCAATCGCGTCGTAGGAGTTATAGATCAGCTCGTCGAAGCCGAGCAGCTCCTTCACCCGCTCCCTGCTGATGGCGAAGCCGGATGTGGTCAGTGCCGCCGCTCCCATGCTGCTTCGGTTGCAGTTGGCATAAGCCGCCTGCAGCCGGCGGATGTCGCGGTCCAGCGAGTCGGCCATCGCCAGAATATAGTGGGCCAATGTCGTCGGCTGCGCCTGCTGCGTATGCGTGTATCCGATCATGATCGTGCCCTTATGTTCCTCTGCAAACGAAAGCAGCTGGCTCTTGAGTGCAAGGGCTCCGCGAAGCGTTACGAGCAGCTTCTCCCGCAGCACGATCCGGTAAATCGCGATGCCCATATCATTGCGGCTGCGGGCCAGATGCAGATTGTCGGCAATGTCTCCGGCCGCTGCATGCAGCTCATGCTCAACCTGAAAGAACAGGTCCTCGAATTGTCCCGTATATTCCGCTTGGCGCAGCCCCTCCAGATCAAGGCCGCGGATGGCCGACGCGATTTGGAGGGCTTCTTCCCCGCTTACGAGTCCCTGCTCCTTCAGCATGATCAAATGCGCTTTGTTGATCGCCATCATCGCCCCGAGCAAGCTGTTCTTCGCTTCATCGAAGGCAGGCTCGAGCACGGCTTCCGTATAGGTACGCCCCGGAAAATGTCCGCCTTCCCGCTCCAAAATCTGTTCCCGATTCCTCATGTTGCCCAGTCCCCTCCATGGTTTGTTTTATGTACACAGCCAAAGCCTTTATCCGTTTGAAAAATCCAGGGTCCGGCGCGAAGCCTATCGCTCCGCGCCATCCCCTTTCAAGCTAAATCCTTCAACGATTCATCCTACATTCCGGCCCGATCATCCATTACTTTTGGGGAGTGGTTCCGGTGGAAACCGTCCCTTCTTGCTTCAGGCTGATCATGTTCACGAACATGCGAATCGAGCCTGGAACAAGGCTTGGCATTTCGCGGTACCAGACAATGGAGCTGTACGTGTAATTCCCTTTCCCATAAGGGGCTGTGAGGAACGTGCCCTTAAACTCTTTCTCACCGGGATCGCCGTTCGAGATCAGCTCCGTGTACTCCTTGCCCCATTCGGACGGGTTGTAGGCGGAGCGGTCCTGGATCCAGTTCTCCCAGTCGGCCGATGTAATCTTATTCGGCGTGTTAAAGATCGGATGATCCGGCGCAAGCATCGTCACCTTGGAGTTTTCGTCCGTGACGCGCCATTCGATCAGCGGCGCGCCAATCTTGATCGGATACGGAGCGAGGTCCGGCGACCATTTGTCTTCCGGCTTGTGATACTGGACCACCAGGTTGCCGCCATTTTTGGCGTAGTCGAGCAGACGCTGATTGCTAGGAATCAGTTCCGGCCGGAACGCATAGGCCCGAATGCCGAGCACAATCGTATCGTACTGCGACAGATCGCCGAACTGAATCGTTTTGGCATCCAGATTCGTCACATTAATGCCCACCTGGCGCAGCACCTGATCGATGTTATCAAACCCGCTGGACACATAGCCGACCTTCAATCCCTCCGGCACCTTCAGATCGAACGCTTGAATGGCCAGGTTGGCCGGCTTAACATAATAGGTTTTGCCGATATGCGGATACTGAATAACCTGTACCGTTCTGCTGCTGTCCAGCGTTCCATCGCTCGATACAGCAGACAAGCTGTAGCTTCCCGCCTTCACGCCCTCAGGCGCCTTGACCGTAAATTCAGCCGTCTTGGTTTCGTATTTGGCCGCGAAGCTCAATTCCTGCACCGCGGGCTCTACCGTCCATCCCTCCGGCGTTTTCAGCGAAACTTTCGTCTTCTCCGCGCCTGGCGCATAATTCGTCGCGGTCACCTTGACCGGTACAGCGTCTCCCGGTTTCAGCGTATTCAGAACCGCCGCTTCCGGACTTAGGGACAGCGCAACCGGCGGCAGCACGGCTACCGCATTATCCGGAACCGCATGCAGCGTTGCCGCCGTTCCGAACGCCTCATACCCGATATCCGCGGAAATCAGCGGAAGCGCATAAGGATTGAAGTCCTCCACCTGTTTCGGCACGGTAACCTCAAATTCGGTTTGGACCGTCTTGTTTTTGTCCAGCTTGGCGAAGGTCACCGCTCCTGACGCTTTCGCATTCCAGCCTTCGGGAACATTCAGCTTCAGGCTGACCTTGCCGACATTCACGTCTCCGCCGTTAAAGGCCGTTACCGTCACCTTCGTCGTTTGCCCCGGAATAAGTTCACCGGTCTCCGGCTTCACCTTGACGACGACGGAAGTCGCCTCCTGGCTGGCTTTATTGAGCTGTCTTTCCTTCACTTCCAAGCGATGCAGCAGATCATTTTTCGCCGATGAATCTAAAGATGATGACTTGACAAGCTCCACGGCCGTTTGAACATCCGCTTTCATCTCATGGACTTCGCGGGCCACTTTTGCAAATGCGGGATAAGCCGCAATCACTTCGTTAGCGTCCTTTTGCAGCGTGTTCAGCTGCTTGGCGACTTTGTTGTTCTTTCCTTTGACATCTATTTCTTTGGCCAGATCGTCGAACGTAAAGGCGATTCCGCCGAACAACGACGCAGCCGGCTTCTCGTCCGCCTTCTTGCCGTCCGCCGATGCCTGCAGTGTGTAATAGGCCGTTCCTTGGCCTTCGTCCACTTGTCTGCCCATGCCCTGGCTCTTATGCATATAGCGGGATTCTTCTCCGAGCTGGGCATAGGAAGCGCCGTACAGCTCATTGTATTCATTGACCGGCAAAGAGACATCGTATGCCTTATCCGTTGCTGGTACAAAAAGCTTCTTCGGCTGCCAAGGCTGCAGCCCTTCCTTCAGCTGCTCCGGGAACACCTGCGGATTGCCCGCATCCTTGAAGGCACGTACGGTCAGCACGTTGATCGCGCGGTGATGCCCGTGCGTCGAAGGCTCGTTCAGGAACGCCGGAATCAGCACATCCGGACGTTTCTCCCGGATTTGGCGGATCAGCCGTTCATAAGCGACGTCCTCGCCCCATTTTTCCAACGTTTCGTCCGGGCTTTTGGAGAATCCGAAATCATAGATCGGATCGTCCAGCTTCTGGCTCAGGTTCGCCAGCGTCACATTGGTAATCTTCGAGGCTTCCTGCAGCTCCCGCGTACGGATGATCCCGAGGGCGTTGCCCAGCTCGCTGCCGATTTCGTTCTGCCCGCCTTCTCCGCGGTTGGCGATGACACTGTATGTATCCACGCCGAGTCCAAGCGAAAGATACGCGAGTGTCGCACTATGCTCATCATCCGGGTGAGCCCCCGTATTCATCGCGCTGGCAATAGTGGTGAGGGGCTTGATGGCTTTCCATAAATCGACCACCCCCCTGTCAGCAGATGCCTTTCCAGGACCGGCCTGAAAAGCAAGCGTTCCTGCCATCACCAGGCTCATCGATGCCGCCATCCATTTTTTTGCCCTGCGTTTCTTACTCAGTTCACGTTGACTCAAGTTACTTCTCCTCCTTCAAGCGTGAGTGTTGGCCTGCATCGGCAAATGCCGCTGCCTGCCTGTATCATTATCGCAATCGGCTTGTATTGGACAGGTCGCCGCGTAATGAAAAAAGGTGTTCTTTTACCGCTTCAGGTTCAGGAAAATGGATCGTCAAATCGCGGAGCCGGCATTGCCGCCGGTCAGCCTCCGGGAAACGTAAAGCACGAGAATAATCATGACGATTTGCAGCACGCCGTACGCGCAGGCGGTTCCGAATTCAAAGGCGTACATCCGCTGAAAAATTTCGACCGAGATCGGTGTCGTCTTGTTGGTATACAGCAGAATCGAGGCGACGAACTCGCCGATGCCTTCCACAAGCGCAAGCAACGTGCCCGCCAGGATGCCGCTCAGCGCCATCGGAAACACGACGCGGCGGAAGGTGTACCACCAGGACGCTCCCAAATTTCGCGCCGCCTCCTCCACCGAGCGGTCGGTTTGCATCAGCGTGGACGAGGTCGAACGGAAGA
The DNA here is from genome assembly GCF_040546645.1 of Paenibacillus sp. OAE614. Taxonomy (NCBI): domain Bacteria; kingdom Bacillati; phylum Bacillota; class Bacilli; order Caryophanales; family Paenibacillaceae; genus Paenibacillus; species Paenibacillus sp. OAE614. Next base: position 5,811,498 of record NZ_JBEPOD010000001.1, read on the forward strand.
TCAGCGGCAGATGCCGGACGAAATAAGCCAGCGGCAAAATCCAGAAGCTCCCGATCAGCACCTGTCCAAAGGAAAACGCATTGGGCTCGCTGAACGCCGTAATGAGGTTCACGGCCACGACCGTGCCCGGAAGCGCCCAAGGCAGCATGATCAGAATATCGAGCAGCGTCTTCCCTTTAAAGTTCATGCGCACGATGGCATAGGCGGCTGCGACGCCGAACAGCAGGTTGCCGATCGTCGCTGCGATGCTGATTTTGAAGCTGTTGGCGATGGGACGCCATGTTTTGCTGTCGGTGAAGAGATCCTTGAAATGGTCCAGCGTATAAGACGGCGGCAGCACTTGGGTCGTCCACTTCCCGTCTTCGGAAAAAGCGAGCAGCACGATCACGAGGATCGGCAGCATCAGCACGAGCACCCCGATGAAAGAAAGCACCATCGCGATGTTTCTGCCCGTTTTGCTTTTCACCTCGGTCCGGTGAACGCTGACGCCTTTGCTCATGTTCTGGTAGTTCCGCGCGCCTTGGTACCAACGCATCAGAATGAGAAACAGAATGGACACGACGGACAGCAGCGTCGATTGCGTCGCCGCCATATCCAAGTCGCCGTTGGTGCGGGACAGATAAATCTGCATCGTCATCGTCCGTTCAATGCCGAAGATGAGCGGCGCGGTGTACGACGCCATCGAGATCATAAAGACCAGCAGCGATGCCGCAACGATGGCCGGCGTCAGCATGGGCAGAATCACCCGCCGCCAGATGGTGAACCGGTTCGCCCCCAGATTCGCTGCGGCTTCCTCAAGCGACGGATCAAGCCCCTTGATCGCCGAAGACGCCGTCATATAGAAATAGGTGTACATCGTAAACGTATGGACCACCAGCACGCCCCAAATCCCTTTTAGCGTAAAAGGCGGCTTGTCCAGATGAAGCAGATGCTGCAGTCCCCGCGGAATAATACCGCTGGAACCGTACAAAAATTCAAAAGATAACACCCCGATCAATGGCGGCAGCGCCATCGGCACGAGGACAAGCACCGACAAGAGCTTGCGGCCGGGGAACTCGTACCTTTCGAGCAGAAATGCCATAGCCACCCCCACGATGCCGCAGGTGATCACGCTGAGTACCGAAATGTATACGCTCGTCCACAGGGCCTCCAGATTCGCCGTATGTTCCAGACTGAAGAAACGGGAGTAGTTTTGGAATGAAAAGCCGCCGTCCAACTGCAAACTCTGCCGGAACGTCTGGAAGAACGGATAGATGACATATGCCAGTAGGATAAGAAATAACGGCGCAATCAGCACATATACAAAATGCGGCGATCTCGTCAGCGAATTCCAGCGGCTGCTTGGGCGAATAGACGGCGGTGCCAATTGAGGCTGAGGTTTGTTCATCGCTTCGGGTCACCCCCTATTCCAAAAAATAAATGCTGTCCGGCGCCACGGTAAACAACACTTCCTCGTCCCGCTCCCTCATCCGGTGCCCCTGCCCGACAAACATCGCCTTCACGGACAACGGTCCGGCCTGAGCAATATAATTCACACTGATTCCGGTGAATTCCGACAGCAATACCTTCACAGCCATCGTATTGGCCTCACCGCGTTCGGACGCGGCGGCCTCCCGAACAGCCTCCGGGCGTACCGACAATGTAACCTTCTGTCCCACCGCCAGCTTGCATTCGGGCGAGGCGTTTTTGGCGAGGCCGGTCAGCCGTAAATCCGGTGCAAGCCGAACGTCTACCATCCCGCCTTCCAGCCGCTCCACCGTGCCTTCCCACAGATTGGACTCCCCGATAAACGAAGCGACGAAACGGTTGACCGGGCGGTTGTAAATTTCATGCGGCGTGCCGATCTGCTGCACGACGCCATCTTTCATGACCATGATCCGGTCCGACATGGACATCGCTTCCGATTGATCATGCGTAACGTAAATCGTAGTAATGCCCAGTTCCAGCTGAAGCCGCTTGATTTCCTGCCGTGTCTCTTCCCGCAGCTTGGCATCGAGATTGGACAAGGGCTCATCGAGCAGAAGGATATTCGGCTCGATCACCAGTGCACGAGCGAGCGCAACCCGCTGCTGCTGCCCGCCGGACAATTGATCGATGCGGCGCTGCCCGTAGCCGTCGAGATGCACCAGCTTTTGGGCGCGCGTGACCTTCTCGTTAATTTCAGCTTTTCCCTGTTTCCGGACCTGAAGACCGAAAGCAATATTCTCGAACACGGTCATATGCGGAAATAAAGCGTAGTTTTGAAATACCATGCCCGTGTTGCGCTTATTGGGCGGCATGTTGGTGACATTATGCTCACCGAACAAGATTCGTCCGTCGCTGGGGTAATAGAAACCGGCGATCATGCGCAAAGTGGTCGTTTTGCCGCAGCCGCTCGGACCCAGAAAGGTAAAAAACTCGCCTGGATTGATATGTACGTCAACTTCCTCCACACCCTTGGCCCCACCGAATGTTTTGCTGACGCGGTCCAGCGTGACTCCGATCATCATTCGTCCTCCTTCAAGTCATTCATGTTCAGATGCAAGCTTGATCGACTTCATGCAAAAAGCGTCCCTTGGTACCGTTCCAAAGTTTAACTATCGAATGGATGATGGGGGCAAGTACGTAAACTGTTCCTATGATCGCTCTTGTTTTCGGATTTCCTAATTGTAATGGACCCTTACGGTAGAAATCCGAAAGCCAAATGCGAACGCTCCGCTTCTTCGGAATCATTTTACTCCCTTGCCTGCATCGTATTCTTTGATTTAATTTATATCGCTGCAGAACTTTACACATCAAGCCGTATGCTTGAAATGGAGATATTCATCATACTGCAGGCAGGCCCGGGCGGGCTGTCCCTATCCCAGCCCTTGTTCACCTTGAAAGCTGCATTTCCGTTATTTGCCGCCCTTGCCTTTGATATTCTCATCCCAATACTGCATCCATTCCTTCTCTTTATCCGCCAGGACTGTCCAATCCAGGTCCAGCGGCTTGGTATCGAGGTTTTTGTACCAGTCCGGGAACTGGCTTTTGTCGATATCGGTCCGGGTTGGAATCTGGAACAGCTTGTCCGCCTTTTCCTTAAGCTGGCCTTCATCAAAAATAAAATCAAAGAACTTCTTCGCCGCGTCCAGGTTTTTGGCACCCTTGATAATGCCGACGCCATCCACCAATATCGGTGCACCGCTGGTCGGATAGATGTAGTCAAACGGCTGCTTTTGCAGTTCCTTCTGGATCAGAATGTCCTGCAGGTTCCACAGCGACAGCTTTCCTTCCTGACGGGCCAGCTTCAAATACAATTGGGTCGGGTCCTGCGTATATTCTTTCGTGTTGGCATCGAGCTTTTTCAGCCACTCGTAGCCTTTTTCCGGATTCGCGGGATCTTGGCGGTATATCATGGCATCATAGATCGTTCTCATCGTGCCGGACGCCATGACGCCGCGGATCAGAATTTGATCCTTCCATTTCGGATCGAGCAAATCATCCCAATCCTTCGGGGCATCCTCTTTCTTCACCGCCTCGGAGTTGTACATGATGACCTCGGGCAGCAGCATTTCCCCGTACCAGCGGTCCTGCTCGTCTTTGTATTCGGCCGGAATGCTGTCCGCATAGCTCGGCTTATACGATTCCAGCAGCCCTTCATTCGCCGCCGTGATAAAAGAGGACTGCGTGCCGCCCCACCAGAAGTCAGCCTGCGGGTTGGCCTTCTCGCCCCGCACCCGCTCCATGATCTGCTGGGCGCCCATCGTCATCACTTCAACGTCGATATCCGGGTTCAACTCCTCGAACTTCGGCAGAATCTGCTCAACGACGTTTTTGTCGCGGGCGGTGTAGATGACGAGCTTCTGTGATCCCTTGTCCCCGCCCGCTTCACCGGAGGCGGCCTGTTCCTTGTCTCCGCCGCCGCAAGCGGTCAGACCGACCGTCATTGTCAGAGCGATGGACATCATGCCGAGCTTGAACCATTTCTTTGCCATTGTTAATCCCCCTAATTTTAGGCTCAACATTGAAATGATTAGTTGTTAGTATGGTGCAGGGTGGCCGCTGCGGTTCCGGATCATTCTTCCGATCGCTGTTGTTCCCAAATTTCTTGATTCACCTTTTTTCAACAAGGTAGAAATTCGATCACAAAGGCGACCGCTGTCGCTTCTCCAGATCGATTCCGGCCCCTCCGCTACTCTGCCCATGATTAAGTACTCATTAGGATGTTGAGCTAATCTTATAATTCAAAATGTTAACTACCTGGATGCGTACGAATGCGCTTCAAGCACGCTGTGCACCGCACCCATGAGCCCCGCGCGCTCTCGCAGCGCCGCCAAGCGGATTTCCGGCATCACCGGCACCCAATCCAGCAGCAGCTCGCGGATCCGGTTCAGTCCGGCTTCGTTCAAATGGACCATCTCGCCGCTCAAGACAAGCATCTCAGGATCGAGCACGCTCACCGTATTGGCGATTCCCGAAGCCCAGCCGTGATACACGTCATTCAGCAGTCCCTCCGCCTGCGAGCTGCCTTCCTCGCTCAGCTGGATTAACTGCCGGAGAATGCTCGTCTCCGCGTCGACCTCAAGCCCAAGCGCCCTCGCTTTACCGTGTATGCCGTTCACCGAGAAATTTTTCTCGAACACGCCGAATTCGCCTTTGCGTCTTCCCGGCGAGTCACCGATCCGCATATACCCGATTTCTCCGGAGGCCTCCTTGCTTCCGCGGTACAGCTGCTTGTCAAGGATAATGCCGGCGCCGATTCCGGTTCCGACGTACATATACACCAGGCTGGATACGCCAGACCCGGCCCCGCCGAAAAATTCGCCCTGCGTCATCATGTTGACGTCATTATCCAGCACCACCGGCAGCTGAAGGCGCTCTTCAATCTCCCTGCCTACGGGGAGGTCCATCCAGCCCGTGCTTGGAGCATGGCTGACGGTGCCGCTTCGGCGCTGCGTAATGCCCGGAAGCCCAACGCCGATTCCGATCACCCGGCCCCGGTCCGTCCCGCTCATATCCAGCAGACGTACCAGCGTCTCCTCGAGCGCCTGAAGCGCGGATTCCCCATCCACCGGCTGCTTCAAACGCGTATGCATTTGGGCGATCAGCTCGCCCTTCATATCGGCTACCGCCATTTCAAGCTCGCTGCCTTCAAACACGGCGCCTACGACCGCATACGCCTGCACATTGTATTCCAACAGGATCGGCCTGCGCCCCCCTCTGGATTCTCCTGTACCCACCTCACGAATGAGTCCTTCATGAATCATCTCTTCCACCAAGGCCGAGACACAAGGACGGCTAAGCTTCGTTTTTACTGCCAGTTCGGCTCGTGACAAGCGGGGCTCCTGCCGGAGCTGATGCAATATGCCTTCCCGGTTCATCTGCTTGACGAATTTGGCGTTCCCGGTTTTCCCCCTACCGATCACGATGTCATCCACCACCTTACTTTGTTAAAATAACTAACAAATCCAAATTTAGGCTCAAGTATATGAATGCGCTTTTAATCAGTCAATGCGGTTTCCCGAAAATGAGGAATCATTCCTAGTCGTCGAAAAAACTCGAAACTGATGCTCAGCTACTCCTCTTTCCAAAGGTACAAATTCTCGCCTGCCCCGAAATGATGCGCTTTTTCCAGTCTCCACCATCTGTGGAATATCCCTTTCCTTAGGAGCGAATCAGCGTTAAACCGTTTTTGTGGGATACGACTTTCTTCCCGTACCCTTTTTTCCTATGTTGAAATTAAAATTCCCACTAAATAACGAGAAAAAGCCGGGCGAAAATCAGGCGTAAATACCTGGGTATCGACCGGCTCCTCTTCGGGTAACTTTTACAAACTTTTAGCATGTTACCTTCTGATAGAATATCTTTTTTCAAATCGTCACAAAAAAAGGCCCCCAGCGTTTTATGCCGGAAGCCTTCTTCATGACATCAATCGTTCATAGGGTTAAAATTTCATCTACCCTCGAGTACGAACATATTCAGCAGAACCGTCACAGCCTCAGCTCTTGTAGCAGCTTCTTGGGGAGCGAATCGGTTGCCGTCTTTCCCTTGCATAATTCCGGTTTGCTTCAGAAATTCAGCGCTGCCTTTGGCCCAATCTGGAATTTCGCCGTCATCCGCGAACCCTGCTTCCGGAGTGTCCTTGCTGATCTGGCCCACAGCATTGGTAATGGTGACGGCTATCTCAGCGCGTGTGATTTCTTCGCTCGGACGGAAAGTACCGTTTTCGTATCCTTTCATCATGCCTAGCTGCACCACTTGTGCGACCGCATGGTGTGCCCAGGCTCCGATACTGGCTGAATCGATAAAGGTCAGCTCAGCTCCTGGCTTTTTGATGCCTAGCGTATTTACGAGCATTACCGCGAACTCTGCGCGGGTGACCGTCTTGCCCGGTTTAAACGTGCCGTCAGGATAACCGGTGACGATTCCGGTGCTTGCCGCCTGCTTGATGCTGGCTTCCGCCCAGTGTCCGGATATATCGCTAAATTCCGCCGGGTTGCTGATGACGGTTAACCCGGTTGTTTGATCAATGGCGAGTACTGCAAACTTTGTGAAGTGATCGACAGTGACAGCAATGCGGTTTTCCTGTACCCTGCCGGCCGGAACCATGATCCAAATTTTCTTCGCTTCATCATAATAAAAAACAGCCGCCGTTTGATTGCTTTTCAAGCTTGCCGGGTCGAATGCAAAAGTTAGTGTTACCGGTTTGTCGAAGTATACCGGTACATTTTTTGAAAGCTCAAATACCGGGCTAAGGAAAACTTCATTATGAGTTATAAATTGATGAGTGTCCGGTACTTTTTCGATCTTTAATTTCACTTCTTGCTTTGTCGCGCATGCTGGAACAGAGATCGTGATGGCATCTCCTAAACGAACCTCTCCCGCTTTATCTGGAGGAAGGGTTAATTGACCATCCGTAGAGATTATTTTGTTATCGCTCGGAATTACCGGTGTTGTTGAACAGCCGCTGCTTACACTTCCACTGCCAACACTGCCACCGTTGCTGCTGCCACTACCACTGCTACCATTGTCGCTGCTGCCGCCCTCATTTGTCTCGCGATTAGCACGTGTTACGGAGATCGTATAGTTCTTGGTCGACAAATCCTTGGCAGTTACAATGATCGTAATGGGGTTTACACCTACGTTTAATGAAATATCTTGACTTGGTTGCCCGCTGGCTACCGGACTTCCGTTCACGGTCATCGTGGCGCTGTTATCCTTCATTGTCGCGTTTACTTTTATGCTGGATACAGCATAAGGAACATTGGCGGTATAGCTTGTCGTTTCGGGTACAAAAGCAGGGCTTAATGTGCCGCTCGATATGGTCAAATGGCTCAATGCCGCAGATGGCAGCACCGTATCGACAGTATAGGGATTGGATTTTGTCACTCCCTCCCCCAATGAATTGCCGGCCGCATTATGCACCTTGCTGTTGTCGAGCGTAACGAAATTGTCAGCTGCATTAACGTTGGCGTTAGGCGTCAGCGTAACGGTCCAAGTCGTTCCTCCTTCGACCATAATGAGATGGCTTAGTGACCCGTTACTCGCCGTCAGGCTGGATAAGCTGAAGTCTGACACCGCCTCCGAGAAAGTGATAGTCACAAGTGAAGTTTCGCCTGACTTTAGCTCATTGTCGGCAACCACAATGGTGGCCGTTGGGCGTACAGTATCAATCTCGTAGTTGGCGGAATTGATAGTTCCTACACCCACATTGCCGGCGAGATCCGCCACTCCTGTATAATCAAGCGTGATGATATTGGTGTTATTCTGTATACCCGAGGCCGGCGTCAGGGTCGCCGCCCAAGTCTTGCCCCCGTCACTCGAACTGAGGTTACTTAATGTGCCGTTAGCCACCGTCAGGTCAGCATTCGAAAATCCGGTCACATCTTCCGAGAACGTAAACGTCACGGTTGTAGTCTGGCCGGCCATTAGTTTGGAATTGGCAATCGCAATCGTGGCTGTTGGGCGATCTGAATCTAACTCATAGGGGTTAGAGGCGATTGTTCCCGTTCCCGGGTTGCCTGCGGTATCTGTCACACCTGCTAAGTCGAAGGTTATGACATTGTTCGTCGCGTTGATACCTGAAGTCGGCTTCAGTGTCGCTGTGTAGGTGATGTTGTCTCCTGTTCTAGGATCGCTTAATTCACCGTTTTGTGCCTTCAGGTTGGATAGATCGAAACCAGTCACCGCTCTCGAGAACGTGATCGTTACCGTTGAAGTCTGACCGATCCCCAGCTTATCCTTGGCCACCACAACGGTAGCCGTTAGCGGTTCCGTGTCAGATTCGCTCGTTCCCTGAGAGGGGGATTCGGCCAAACTAACCGCTTCGTCGTTGGCTGGCGTGTTCACGCTCCCCGCCGCCTGGACAGCGGCTGCTTCATCACTGGCGGACGCTTCATTGATTGTTGTTAAAGGAAGCGCCCCCGCTATAATGATCAAACACAGAAATAACATCCACATTTTTTTCACATGGTACACATAGACCTCTCCTTGTTTTTCTATTCATCTATCAATCTGTTATTTTATTCCTTCTATGTCACTCTCCATTATAGGTTTAGGCAACGAATCTAACAATCTACTTGCCTGGAATCTAAACATAATATTTTTGATAGAATCGCCTCGGGCAGCCTCATGACGACACCAAAAAAGCCAAGAAGGTGATGTTCACCCTCTTGGCTTGTCCATTATCCCTTGCTGACAGAAGAATGACAGTGACAGTTAGAGTTGGTAGCTGCACCGGCGTTTCATATCAATGACTTCATAAAAGCTACTTGCCCTTCGGGTTGCAAGAGCAATCCATTTGGTGTTACGTTTCTTCCCTGCATCTTCAATTGAGTTAATGCATAATGAGGACTGGACAATTGGATAGTTGTGAAACCTTGTGGCTGACGCTTCCAAGCATCATTTCTTTGATGCCCCTTAGCCCACGGCTTCCGATAATAATAAGTTGCTGCTCGGTATCCCTTGCATAATTTAATATTTCATGTGCAGGGTCACCCTTAAGATGAACGGTTTCCGGGTTAATCCCCGCAGATTTCAATTTAGATTTGGCTTGCTGCAGCTGTTCCAAACCTGCTTTCTCCATTTCGATCAATATTTCTTCCAAGAAATTCTCTGGTACATATGTCATGCCATTCGACACATATTCCTGGCTGACATGAACCAAGGTAACTTGCGTTTGTTTGTTTTGGGCTATTTCAACGGCTGCATCAAGGAGCTTGTTCGTTATTTCAGCTTGATCAATGGCCACCATCATTTTGTCAAACATTCTAATCATCCTTTCCGTGGCAGCTCGTCACGATTTCGGCTACCTACATAACGGTTTTTTGCTGCGCCTAAACCGACTAGAAAGAGTAAGACCGAAGCGCCAAGCAGAATGAAAAGCGGCAGGTTCCAACTATTTGTCGCATCATGCAGGTATCCGATAAGGGCAGGACCGATTGCGGCAAGCAGATATCCGATCGATTGTGCCATGCCGGACAGTTCCGCTGCCTGATGCGCATTTTCAGTACGTAATCCGAAAAACATCATGGACAAACTAAAGGCGAAGCCTCCACCAATTCCGAGTAAGATGATCCATAACAGAATGATATCGGAGCTACCGTAAAGGATCCCGAGCGTTCCCGTCAAAAGCAAAATGGTTGTGATGACTACTAACAAACGTTGGCTAGACATGCGCCCAGCAATAACGGGGACAATAAAGGTAAATGGAAGCATAGCCAACTGCATGATCGAGAGGTACCATCCGGATTGGCTGGAGTCAATTCCTTGCTGCTTTAAAATTTCAGGCAACCATGCGATCAACACATAGAAAACCATGGACTGTATCCCCATAAACAAGGTTACTTGCCAGGCAAGCGGGGATCTCCAAACATTCACCTCGTTGCCGGCCACCTGTTGACTCGTCGTGGCCGTTTGCTTCGTTTGATTTCTTAATTGGGGTAACCAACAGAGGACCGAAACAAAGCTTAGCATCCCCCATATTCCCAATGCTCCCTGCCATTTTAGACCTGCGTTCACGGCTACCGGTACACTGATTCCCGATGCGATTGCTCCACATAAACTCATTGAAATGGAGTAAACACCTGTCATGGAGCCAATTTTATTCGGGAAATCCCTTTTGATTATACTTGGCAATAATACATTACACACGGCAATGGCGAATCCAAGAATGGCTGTTCCAATAAACAGATCAACTGCGCCAGACAAAGAGCGTATTACAATACCAACTGTCAGGAAGATGAGGGCCATCAAAATGATACGTTCAACCCCATATTTTCGTCCTAATTTCGGTACTAGAGGAGATAATAAAGCAAACGCAAGCAAGGGTACCGTTGTGATCAGGCCCGCTAATGTATTTGAAATATGAACGTCATCCCTTATGAGACTCACTAAAGGACCGACAGAGGTTAAGGGAGTACGTAAATTAGCTGCAATAACAATAATGCCGAGAATGATCAGCCCTATAGAGGATGGTACCCCTTTTATATTTTGTTTCGGCATTCTTCAATTCTCCTTCCTGAATTCATGCCTATGATTTGTTTCCTATCGATTGAAAAAAATGAAAAAACGATGCAATAACATTCGCGCGAACAACAAAAGTATATTATAGTATACTATTTTTAACAAGAAGTATTTTATAGTAAATCAAGGCTCATCTAAAAACAAAAATACAACTCTGAATCCCATCATGGAATTCGGAGTTGTATTTATTAAGAGGAATTTTCGATTTTTAGAAACCATACTTTAAGGATATATGGAGTACGGTTTCACTATTCGTATGATTCGTATAAGAGTGAGCATAATCTGCACGAAAACTCATCGTATCATATTGATTCAATGTGTAAATCTCTCCGTTGACTTGTATTTCAATGGAACCCGTCATGACTGTCGCAATTTCAGTTGTATTCACATGATGACCTTCAGGGTAATACGAGCTATTTGGCTGTAAGTATGCCCGACACATTTCAATATCGTTGCTTTTAAAGACAGGTTCAATGACCCAATTTTTTTGACCATTAGAAAATCGCAGTCCTTCCCCTGCTCGATACAAACTAACAGGTTCTTCTGATTTGAACAAAGCCAATAGCGGTAAAGATATGCCTTTTGAAATTTTCCATATCATCCCCAAAGTTGGATTTGTCTCGCCACGTTCGATATTCCCCAGAGTAAGCTTGCTGACGCCCGTTAACTCCGCTAAGTCGTCTAAGCTCATGTTTTTTTCTTTTCTGTACTTTTTCAAGGCACCGCCAATTTGTAATACAATTTGTTTTGAATCATCGATTTCTTCCATTTGATATTCACCTCAATAAAAAACAGTTATAGTGATATAGATCTATGACATTCATTTCTTTAGTTCATTCTATACAGTATATTGTTTATCTGGATTCTTTTCCATACGGCTAACCGGAGCAGCCCAAAGCTGTTTGCCGAGCAGCTGAATGACGTTTGATAAAAAAGCCAAGAAGGCGTTCTTCACCCTCTTGGCTTTTTCCCATATCCCTGATATCAGCGGTATCGGCTGAAGAATGACCGGATGTCAGGAATCAGGAGATCCGGCGCATCCATAGCGGCAAAGTGGGTGCCACGCTCAAACTCCGACCAGTGCACAATATTGGCATTGTCGCGTTCGGCAAACCGTCTTATCGATTTGAAATCATGTCCGAACACCGCCACTCCTGTCGGAGTCGGATTCGGTCCTTGCGGCTCCTGCTGCTGATGAGCGTTCTCGTAATATAACCGGGCGGACGATTCCGCCGTATTGGTCAACCAGTACAGAGTGACATTCGTCAGGAGTGCATCCCTGTCAATAAAATCCACATGATCGCCGAATCCGTTAAATAACTCCGCTATCCAAGAGAGCTGACCTGCCGGCGAATCCGCAAGCCCATAGGAGAGCGTCTGCGGCCGGGTGGATTGGATCGAATTAAAGCCCGCCCGTTCATGAAAATTCGCCAGAAATTGAAGCCGCTTCTGATCATCTTCCGATAAACCCTCCATCTCGGCAGGATCTCCAGAAGGGAAAGAAAATAACTGCAGCACATGGATGCCGCGCAGGCCTTCCGGCTTTTGTATACCAAGCTCTCTGGATACAAGAGCGCCGCAGTCGCTGCCGTGTGCTCCGTACTCGGTATATCCCAAACGTTTCATTAACGTATCCCACGCCTTTGCAATGCGGGCAATATTCCACCCGGAGCCGAGCGCCGGACCAGAGAAGCCGAATCCGGGAACAGAAGGGATGACGAGATGGAAAGCGTTCGCCGGATCGCCGCCGTGGCTGCGCGGATCGCTAAGCGGACCGATCAATTCCAGAAACTCGACAATTGAACTGGGCCAAGCGTGGGTAAGCAGCAATGGGAATGCATCTGGCTCCGGCGAGCGAACATGCATGAAATGGATCTGGGCTCCGTCGATCGTCGTTGTAAACTGCGGGTACTCATTCAATTGCGCTTCGTATTTCCGCCAATCGTACTCATTCTGCCAGTAGGACGCCAACTCTTTGATGTAGTCGAGCGAAATGCCGTATTTCCAGCCGGCCCCGTTCATTACTTCAGGCCACCGTGTCCGGGACAGACGATACCGAAGATCATCCAGATCATCCTGTGGCACGGCGATATGGAAAGGCTGGATTGCTGCACTTACCTCGTAAGAATTCGGGTTAACGGTAGTCATTTCATTTTCCTCCTCGAATGGGTTGGCGTTTGTCTTGCTTACATAACTAATATTAGACCACCTACCTTGACAGCATTATGTCAGGGTAAGCCGGAGGCAAACCATTTTAAAAATAAAAAAGCCGCCCTCGGGCGGCTCTGTGTACATTTAGCAGTCGGTCCATTTTACCAGCTGTTTCATTTCATATAACGATATTCCAGGAGATTCTTCAAATTGGATATTTTCTGCTGCAGCTTCTCCCCGACATTGGTTTCCCTCACCAGCTTCCGCTCCAGTTCTTTGTCCACCAGTCTTTTTACAGACAATACGTCCGTCCCGTTACATAACACATCTTCTCTGGAATTGAATTTCTGATGGGCGACAAGCTGCATGCCAAAGGAATTATACAGCAAGGTATATCCGGCAATGCCGGTTGTAGACTGATAAGCTTTGGAAAAACCGCCGTCGATGACGACCATTTTCCCGCCTGCTTTCACCGGGTTCTCTCCACGAATTTCTCTAACCGGCGTGTGCCCGTTAATGATATGTCCATGATCCGGATTCAGGCCAAAATCCAGCAGGATTTTCCGGCAGATCTCCTCATGTTCACGCAAATGGTAGTAAGGGTTCTTTCTCTCCTTATGGGTTTCTTTATCTTGGATAAAGTAGCGTTCAAAGGTGGTCATTTCTCTTTTTCCAAAGAGCGAGGAGCACTCCCCCGTCCAGATGTACCACACCATATCCGTAGCCAGATCATCTGTCTCTTCCGGATGCGCAAAGGCGTAACGTAAATAATATTCAAAAACATCGAGCAGCTGACGGCCCGAATACAGTTGGTCTTCGATCTGCATTTCTTCCATGTTTCCTTCTTCGTCCAGAGGAATACAGCCGTGGATGAGTAAATTCCCGTTGTATTTTAAATAAAGGCTGCCCTTTTTCATCAGAAAATTCATATGTCTGGCCAGCTTTTCGGAATGCTGAACGGAGAACAGCAACTTTTCCAGCACCTGCTGCTCTTCCTCTAACAATTGTTCAGGCTGCTCCGGGTTTACGGTAGCGAAACAGGTGTTTTCCAGAGGGTAAGTTTTTCCGCCAATGTTGATTTCATTCTTCTCGTAATCGATCTTCTCCAGCAAAAGCCTTTCAGACATATTAAAGTAAGGGCGTCTCTTAATAATCGGGATTTCAAGCTTAAACTGGATCATGGCAATGGCTTGATGAATTTTGGTAATCTGCAGAATTTCCGACTCCGATACGTTGTGGTCCGCTTGCAGCTTCGGTCTGAAGGCCGGATTGTCATCATAGTACTTTTCCGCCAAGTTCAGCAGTGGACGAAGATTGATGCCGTATACGTCTTCGATGATGTCCAGATTGTCGTATCTGGCGCAGATCCGGATAATATTCGCGAGGCAGACCAGGGAACCCGAATAGGCGCCGATCCACAGGGCATCATGGTTCCCCCACTGGATGTCTACTGAATGGTAGTTGATCAGGGTGTCCATAATTTTATCTGGTTCCGGCCCGCGGTCATAAATATCTCCGACCACATGAAGATGGTCAACCACCAGGCGCTGGGTCGTATAAGCAAGGCCGATAATGAGCTTGTCCGCCTGTCCTAGGGAGATTATTTGCCGGTATATTTCCTCATAATAAGGATCCTTATTGTGGGTCAAATCCGTTTTGTATAGAAGCTCTTCGACAATATATACAAACCGCTCCGGCAGAGCTTTACGCAATTTCGAGCGAGTATATTTGGAAGAGGCATAAGAAATGAGCTTAAGCATGTGTTCAATCGTTTGTCGATACCACCGGTTCAAGGCTTGTTTATTGCACAGGTCTCCTTTAACCAGCTGTATTTTTTCTTCCGGATAATATACTAACGCCGCAAAATCACTGATTTCTTGATCCGTCCATTCCTCACGGAACAAATCTTTGATTTTCTCTTTGACGGTACCCGAACCGTTTCTGAGTACATGCTGAAAAGCCTGGAACTCTCCATGCAAATCACTGACAAAATGCTCGGTTCCCTTGGGGAGGTTGGAGATCGCTTCAAGGTTGATGATCTCGGTGATCACTTTTTCTTCCGTATCATATTGCTGGGCCAATAAATCTAGAAACTGCGCATCCAAAACAGATGTCCCCCTTCAAGGAAAGATGGTGATGTATAAGTTTTTTAAGCTAGTGGCGTACCGTTATGCTTAGTGTAGACAATAAAAGGAAAAACATGACGTTTCCTTGTTCCCTTGGTATTATGCTAACAGCTTCGCCTTTGGTGAATCAAATTTGCATTAAAAAGAAATAGACCGCCCTTTACAAAGGTTTACGGTCTATCTCTTGTGATCAGCACTGCGTCCCTGAGCCTGCACAGCCCTCTGGGCACCGCGGACTCCGGTTGGTCGCTCTTCAGGAACGCGTGTCAATTGCGGCGAGCCGTCCGCTCTATGCCATCAGCGATATCTTCGTACAGTTGATGCGGTAAGTCGTGTCCCATGCCGTCAACCAACATGAGTTCGGCGCCAGGGATGGCCGAAGCCGTGTCCTCGCCACACGCTGGCACGAACATGGGATCGTCCACCCCATGAATGACCAGTGCGGGTGCTTTGATCGTCGCCAGCCGTGGACGACGGTCACCGGAGACAGCGATCGCAGCGATTTGTCGCCCGACACTGCCTGGATCGTAGGCTCGCTGGACCTCCTCCAGAATGAGCGCCCGATAAGCGTCCTCTTCAAACGGATAGCCAGTGCCGGCAATGCGTTTGGCAAAAGCGAGGCTGTGCGCCAAAAATCCTGCTTCATCCTCAAAGGGGTTCGGCGCCGGTTGAGTCATCATCGCCATGACATCCGGGGAAGTTGGCGGAAGGGCGGGATTACCGGAACTGGACATAATGGAAGTGAGTGATAAAACCCGGTCAGGGTACTCACTGGCTGCAACCTGGGCGATCATTCCGCCCATCGACCTGCCAACGAAATGTGCCCGGTCAATGGAAAGGGCGTCGAGCAGTCCGACAGCGTCGTTGGCCATGTCGTCAAGAGTGTAAGGGATGTCCGGCCGCTGTCCCGACATGAGAGCAGCCGCCAGCGCGTCAAAATCCAGCGTCTGGTAATGGCTAAAGTGTGTCGAGCAACCAACGTCGCGATTGTCAAAGCGGATCACGCGAAAGCCCCGCGCCGCTAATATCTCACAAAACGGAACCGTCCACCGGATCATCTGCGTTCCAAGCCCGGCGATTAAGATCACAGCCTCTTCATTTTCGTTGCCATAACTGTCATAGGCCAAATCAACGCCATTGACTTTCAAAGTGTTCATGGTCATGTTCTCCTCCATCCACATGCTTTCATTCAGAAGCTCTCTTCTGGGAATGCATTAGCGGATAATTTTTTGATATGGTCTCTGATATCAGGTGCCCAGTCATCGATAAAGTGGTAAAAACGATCCACATCACCAGCATACAGTGCCCGCAGCGCTTCCTCGTAATGTTGAAAGTTCCCTGCCATGGCTGTCATAAAGTAATATGTCGCTTCTTGGGACTCCCGTCTTTTGCTCTGTTCTCCTCCAGCATGGCGAGCCTCATCGATGAGTTTTCGTAATGTTACCGAAGCCCCTCCAGGTTGACTCTTGAGCCATTCCCAATGCCGCGGTAATAACGTAACCTCACCGGATACAACCCCCAGCTTGGGTCGGCCAACCCGCCGTGCAGGCTGATGATCCACTTCCGTATCGGGACGCAAGTCACCGAACTGTTCTCCTAATCGATGGAGCACGTCGTCTGTCTTCCCGCGAAAATCAACATCGATTTGCTTCCCCGAGGTATCGTCAAATATAAGCAGCTGTGTGAGGTCCCTGTCATCCAGAGTATCCTTTACCGTAGAAACAACGTGCTGTAGCGAACCACTGGCGACGACTCTCACACCCAAAAATGCCGTGCAGTAAAATCGCGTTAGGCCATTTCCCATGCCTGTATCTCCTTCTCTGATTTCTTCACTAATTATACCCGGGTAAAAATAGATAAGTCAATATTACCCGGGTAAAATAAATTTTGTCGCTCGCCTTGGTCGTATATCCAAACACGAAGAAGCCATGAAAGGTCAAACTCCCTTCTTGGCTTTATCCATTTTTTAAGCATTATCTGGTTTCCGATTTCAACTTATCAATATATTCTTTTCCTTCTAACAGGGAAGGGCCTAAAGTTTCTCTTGCTTTTTTAATGGCTTTTACGTCTTCACCCTCTTTTATCAACAGACGAAGTTCATCATTTATTGGATGTTCAGGCAGTCCCGATTGTTGGGTTAACTGGTTTATGGTATATTGCATTCCTTTTATGCGACCTTCTAATTTACTCACCTTAGCCCATAAATTTATGATGATCAGGAGAGATATGATGATTAGAATGTATTCCACTTCCTAAATTAAACCTCCAAACTTTATGGTTTATTTGTAGAACTGACAACGTTTTGCCCCTCCGCTAAAGTCTTTGACCCGCTCACGAATATCTCTTACGCCTTCCGAACCGAAGGAGAGTAGAATACGTCGCCATGCATATGGTGAATGTTGTCCCAGTTGCCCGGATTGGTCGTGTCTGGAGAGCGGTGCTCCAGAATGGCCTGATAGAGTTCCGTTTTTTGTTCCAAATGGGCAATGTGCCGCTGGGCTTCTTCGAGTTTAACGCGCGCGGCTTCTTTATGCTCCATGATGAGTTTGTAGCGCTGCGGAACAGACGAGTCCCCTTCGAGACAGAGATCGATGTACGTTTTGATGACTTCAATCGGCATCCCGGATTGCTTAAGGCATTTGACGCCAAGCAGCCAGTTGATCGATTCTTCGTCGAACATCCGAATGTTGTTTTTATCGCGCTGTACGCTCGGCACCAGACCTTTATCCGTATAAAAGCGCACGGCGTGCTCGGTAAGTCCCGTGATCAAGGCGGCTTCTTTGACCGTATGCATGGTAATCCCCCTTGGAAAATAAATTTTTGATAGAGGCTTGCCTTCGTGTTACACGAAGGTAGTAGGCTTATTGTAAAGCAAACCGGCCGTAAGCGGAAGCCCCGCTGAGGTGCCCGATTCCCGGGATTCGCGGCCGTTTGCCGTTTTACATTTAAACCATGGGAGGAATTACTATGCAAACCGTAACTTTAAATAACGGAGTACAAATGCCGATCATCGGCTTCGGTGTCTACCAAATTCCCGATGCAGAAGAATGTGAGAATGCGGTATATGAAGCGCTGATGGCTGGTTACCGCCTGATCGACACCGCCTCCGGTTATCTGAATGAGGAAGCGGTCGGACGCGCGATTAAGCGCAGCGGCGTACCGCGTGAGGAGCTATTCATCACGACCAAGCTCTGGGTTCAGGATGCCGGCTACGAGAGCGCCAAACTGGCGTTTGCCAAATCCCTGAAAAAGCTGCAGCTCGACTATCTCGATCTATACCTGATTCACCAGCCGTTTGGCGATTACTACGGCGCTTGGCGCGCGATGGAGGACCTGTACCAAGAAGGCAAAATCAAGGCGATTGGGGTCAGCAACTTCCTGCCTGATCGTCTAATGGACCTCATCGTGCATAACGAAATCGTGCCCGCCGTCAATCAGATCGAAACGCATCCGTTCTACCACCAGATCGAGAGCGCCGCTTTTATGAAAGAACAGGGAGTACAGCACCAGTCGTGGTCACCGTTCGCTGAAGGACGCAACAATCTGTTTAGTAACGAAGTACTGGTCTCGATCGCGGAAAAATACAACAAGTCCGTCGCCCAGATCGTGCTTCGCTGGCTCGTTCAGCGTGAAGTCGTTGTCATTCCCAAATCGGTGCGCAAAGAACGGATTGTCGAGAACTTCGATATTTTCGATTTTGAGTTAAGCGCCGACGATATCGAACAAATTTCCACCCTCGATACGCGGGAAAGTCTTTTCTTATCCTACCGCGATCCGGAAGTCGCCAAGATGATGGGCAACTGGGTAGTCGATCTGTAAACCTTATTTTATGGCCCCCTCTACCGCCACTACACCACAAAAGCCAAGAAGGTGATGTCCACCCTCTTGGCTTTTCCCATTTCTCTTACGGATTCGGTCACGGCATCGATAACCCCTTTAAACCACGCTTGTACGCTGCTCGCCGATTGTTTTTGTTTTGGCTTTTCCCGATCGGATGAGGTTAGCGGACAGCAGCATCCCCGTAATCACGATAACACCGCCAACCATCTGGGAGACCAGCAATGCCTGGCCTGTCATCACAGACAGGATCGCCGTGAAAATCGGCATCAGATTCATCGAGATCCCGGCTTTGCCCGGTCCAAGCACCTTGACTCCCTGGTTCCAGAACAGGAACGAACCGATGGATGGGAACAACCCCAAATAGATGACCCCGGTAATGCCGATTGCAGTAATATGCCCGGTTTGCAAAGGCTGCATAAACAGCAGTGGAACCATACAAATAACGCCGATCAAGGCTGTAAAGGCTACAAAAGTAATCGGGGGCAGATGCTGCGCCCTTTTGTTGACAATGGAATAGATGGCCCACAGGAACACGGCTATGAGCAAAATGCCGTCTCCCTGGTTATAATGCGTGCTGAACACGCCAAGAAGGTGCCCCTTCGTCAATACCGTTAAGACGCCCAGGAAAGATAAGACGAGTCCCACTCCCTGCCACACCGAAATCTTGTCCTTCAGGAACAACAGTGACAACACGATCATAACTGCCGGAGTCAAGCTGTTGATCAGACTCCCGTTTGTCGAAGAAGTATGCTGAAGTGCTGTATAGGTAAGCAGCGTGTAGAATACAACGCCTACTAGTGAAAAGAATAATAGAAGACCCCAGTTATTTTTCCACACCTTCAGCCAATTGGGTTTCTCCACCAGCTGGGCCATCGGAATTAATACGACAGCTGCAATCGCCCAGCGCAGGAAGGAAGCCCAGACCGGAGGGAAATCGGCCGTAACCGCTTTGCCGAAGATCAAATTCCCTGCCCAGAACAGATTAGCCAATACTAGAAAAAGCCATGCTTTAGCTTTCATTACCAAACACCTCTCCCCACTCTATTCCAAGTCTTTCTCTTGTTCTATAGTCATGTTACAATAAACCATATCATAAATAAAATGAATATAAATCATGAGGGAGATATCAAATTTGGTATGAACAAATCACTTCTTCAATTGATTGTTGCGATCTCGGAGACCCGAAGCTTTACGTCCGCCGGGGAAAAGATGAATATGACACAGCCTGCCGTCAGCCGTGCGGTCACCGCTCTGGAACGCGAGCTTGGAGTAACGCTGCTGATTAGAGACCGGCGTCTGGGCGTTGCCCTCACGCCCGTTGGAGAACGAATCGTGCGGATCTTCCGCGAGATTCTTCAAGGATATGATAAGGTCGACCAGGAAATCGCCAGCGAAAAAGGAATGGAAACCGGCAGCGTCCGAATCGGCGCATTCCCGGTTGCCGCTTCTTATTTTGTTCCGAAGATCATCAGCCATATCAAACAACAATATCCAAAGCTCGAATTCAGCATTCTTGAAGGGACCATTGCGGACATCCAGGAATGGCTGGATAACCGGGTCATCGATGTCGGGTTTCTTATCCCCTCGGATAAAACGACCCACTCTCATCCCCTTTACCGGGAAGGCATTTATGCCGTTATGAGAGATGATCACCCTTTAAGCGAAAGGTCCATCATCAGCCCGGAAGATTTGCGGGAGGAGCCTATGCTGATTTGCAAAGCCGGTTACGAGCCTCCTGTCCTGCAATGGTTCGACAGTGCCGGGGAAGAACCCAATATTAAATACATTCTCTACAACTACAGAACGGCTCTTCAAATGATTGCTGCAGGCGAAGGCTTGGCCGTCATGTCTGAGCTGTCCTTGTTGGATCTGCCTCCTGGCCTTATCCTCAAACGCATCTCACCAGCAGCCTACCGGGATATCCACATCGTCTCCGGTCCTGTGGAGGACTGTACTATTGCGGTAAAAACCTTTATCGAGACCGCTCAGAAGTTGTTTCCTATCCAAGCGGAGCATGAACCCTTGATTAAACTATAGGATTTTGTCACCCAACGTTATCGTGAACTTGCATACCGTCCCTACACTACAAAAGCCAAGAGGTGATGTCCACCCTCTTGGCTTTCTCCCGTATCTCTTAGTTCGGCGGCCTGTCGTCTTGCAGTTTAATTTTTGGCAATATTGCGGTATTGGATCGGCGTAGGTTAACGCAACGACGGCAGCCGATTGGCCGGCTGCCGTCGTGTCATGATGGAGCTATTGTTTCCTGTTAGTTCCATTTTTTGTAAGCAAAGCACAAGATCGTTGAGCTACAGCCCCCTATTAGGGCAGCACTAATTTAGCTGCGCCCTGAAGTTGCTGCTCGATCGATCGGTCAAGATCGCGCTCGCGATAATACGGAAGAGATGCTCAGCCCGTGACGCGGACGAGGGCTGGTTGCTGAGCCAGGCAAGCGCAGCAGCTAGTGAGAACAGGTCATCCCCATCCATGTCGCTACGCGCCAGACCTTCGGCCTGAGCACGAGTGAGAAGTCGCGTGCCTGCCGAGCGCATCGTGACGCATGAAGCGTGGAGTGCGGACTCCGGGTCCTCCTTGGCTGCCATCATCACGTCCACGACACCTTGATAGTTGCCCGTAAATGTAACGACGTCGCGTAGCCACGATACGAGTGCATCATCGGGTGAACTCGCAGTTTCGAGCTCACGTGCCTTTGTCGTAAACTCGTCGAAGCTTGAGCGGAGCAAAGCTTCGAGCAGCGCCTCTCTCGTCGGGAAATGACGATACAGTGTGCCTAGCCCAACACCAGCTCTGCGAGCGATGTCGCGCAGCGATGCATCGACACCGTGCTCGGTTACAACGACGTTCGCGACTTCGAGTATGTGCTCATAGTTTTTCATTGCATCGGCTCGCATAGAATTCCTCCTTGACAATCGGAGCAGTGCTCCTTATAATCTAAACGGAACAGTGATCCGATTATACGGAGCACTGCTCTGGTAAGTATAACTCATCTACATGAAAGGAGAAAGTATGATGTCTATAGATACAATGAAGGCGATTCGTTTGCATGAATTCGGCGGCCCAGAGGTGCTGCGTTACGAGGAGGCTCCGCTTCCCGAGTTGAAGCCAGGTGAGGTGCTTGTGCGCGTTCACGCGGTTGGCATGAATCCCCCCGACTGGTACCTGCGTGACGGGTATAAGTCGCTTCCTCCTGAGTGGCGGCCGCCTGTGCCCTTTCCCATCATTCTGGGGTCGGACGTGTCGGGCGTTGTCGTGGCGGTAGCCACGGATGTGAAGGATTTCTCCGTCGGCGATGAAGTTTTCGGCATGGTTCGCTTTCCTAGCTTTGGGGAGAGCGCAGCTTATGCTGAGTACGTCGCCGCGCCAGCGTCGGACCTTGCACTCAAGCCGGCTGGCATCGATCACGTGCACGCTGCTGGGGCGCCGATGGCTGGCCTCACCGCGTGGCAGTTTTTGATCGATCTGGGGCACAATGAACCGAACCCGCTTCAATCGGAGATGCATCGCCCGGTGCCGCTGGGCGGCAAGACGGTGCTCGTCAATGGTGCTGCGGGCGGCGTGGGGCACTTCGCGGTACAACTGGCCAAATGGAGGGGTGCGCACGTCATCGCGGTGGCCTCGGGGTCGCATGAGTCGTTCCTGCGTGAACTCGGTGCCGACGAATTCATCGACTACACCAAGAGCCTTCCCGAGGACGTTGCGCATGACATTGATCTCGTCCTTGATACACTCGGCGGTCCAACCACCGGTCGTTTCTTGCGTACGCTCAAACGTGACGGCGCTTTGTTCCCGGTGTTCTTAGGCTTCTCCGATGCCGAGGAGGCCGCGAAACTGGGTGTAACGGTATCGATGACCCAAGTGCGCTCAAACGGCCAGCAGCTGGCGGAATTAAGGCGCTTGCTTGATGCCGGGACGGTTCGCGTCGCTATCGACAGCACGTTTCCACTTGCCGATGCTCGCAAGGCGCATGAACGTGCAGCCGGTGGGCACATACAAGGCAAGATTGTGCTCACGGTCGTGTAACCATGATTATACTCATGGGTTACGTTCACCTAAATCCGTCTGATGTGAGTGAGTTTTCTGCAGACGTTCAGTCCGTCGTTTCCAGCACGAGAGCTGAAAAGGGATGTCTCTTTTATGCCTTTACTACGGAAGATGCGCGCGCCGGACGCATGCTGACGGTCCAGCGGTGGCAAGATCAAGAAACGCTGTCGGCCCATGTTGAAAGACATGAGTCGGCGCCGTTTTTAAATAAATGGGGAAACAGAATGAGAATGGACATTCTAAAATACGATATCACGAACGAGCGCTCGTTCATGGAATAAATGCCCTATTTATTAAACTAAAGTATCGGCTCAATGAACATAACTGCCCTTTAGTCAAAAAACGAATGTTAAAACGCTACTGACATACTGTTGTCAGTAGCGTTTTTTTATACTCGGAGTATGTCACCGTAAGGAATGGGAGATCAATACGAAGGTTTTTGACCCAAAATGATAATATACGGTACTGTATCATGGATTATAGGAAGGATGGGTTTTCATGAATTTTGCTTCTGTACGCATCATTACCGACGACGTCGATCGTCTTGTCGGGTTTTATGAGAAAGTCATGGGCGTGTCGGCGGAACGCCCCGCGCCCGTCTTCGCCGAAATCGTTGGGTCATCGTGCACCCTGGCGATCGGCCACTCCCAGACGGTGCAGCTGTTCGGCGCTGGTTCCGCAGTGGCGGCCGACAATCACACGGTCATCCTCGAGTTCCGTGTTGACGATGTCGATGCCGAATACGAGCGTTTGAAGCCGCTTGTCAACGAGTGGGTCAAGGAACCTACCACAATGCCGTGGGGGAACCGTGCTGTGCTGTTTCGGGATCCCGACGGCAACCTGATTAACCTCTTCACGCCGGTGACGGAGGAAGCGATCAAACGGTTCAGCGGCAGGTCGTAAACGGGTAGTTGAAGTGAGTGAGGCGGATAAAGAGACCGGAGACCATAGCGATGAGCTTTGGTCTCTTTATTTTAACTCACCGGCATTCCGCCGACTCCGCGTACTCGTCAGGCTTGATCCCTTCATACCGCGCAAAGGCACGTTTGAAGGAATACACATTTTCGTACCCCACCGTGCGCGCGACGTGATCGATGCCACAGCTTCGTTCCCGGAGCAGCTCTTTCGCCTTCTCCATGCGGAGGCGGCATACATAATCATAGAAGTTGATGCCGGTCACCTCTTTGAATATTTTGGACACCTTCGATAGGGACATATGATACATCTCCGCCAGCTGCTTTAACGAGATGTCCGCGCTCGAATAGTTGTCGTTCACATATTGCAGCAGCTCGCTGCCACATGACATCGCCGAAGACGTATTGGCATACCTTTTACGCTCACAAATGAGCGTGCCGACTTCAAACATATAGCTCCACATTTCTTCGATGTTCGCCGCTTTGGCCCGGCTGCAAAATTGCTTCGTGTAGATATCCGTATCCAGATTCAGCTCATGCAGCACCCGCAGCATCGTTTCCATCAACAGGGAGAGCAGCCTGCTCACGCTGGCGTCGGCCAGCTCGCGCTTTTCGTTCTCGGCATGGATTTCATGCAGAATTTGCATGGACGTATCCAGGTTTCCGATCTTAAGGTTATTGATGAGCTGCACTTCCCAATCCGTCGGATAGTAGTAATCGACACCGGCCTGCATCGTCTCCTCCTGCAGCACCTGAAAATGCTCACGCGAGAATATGGTGTAACGCAGTCTTTCATTTGCCGTGTAATACGATTTGCTGATGCCGACCAGCCCTTGCTCAACCCCTCCGTATAAAATATCCGGATGAAATCCGCTCAGCCGCTCGATTTCGTCGGCCATTTCAGCAGAAATCCGTTCCAGCATATCATCGTCCCCAAACGGCTGCCCAGAGGACACGATCATCGCCTTGTCGGCGTTCGTAACCTCGAACAGTGCATAGTCCAGCCCGTAACGGCTCATCGCTTTTTCCACGATCACCATCATCAGCATTTCGATCTTCCGGATTTTCTCGAAGTCGGAAAAGTCGCGAATGGCGTGGAAGCTGACAAGCATCGTGCAATAATACATGTCCTCGGTATAACCGATCCCCAGTTTCCCCAGCTCATTCTTCTGCTGATCGTCCATAAAATATCCCTTGAGCAGGCGAAGATACAAATTCGACTTGGCGGCGTTTTCGTAATCCTGCATCGATTGCTGAAGCTTGCGGTTTTCGTGCAGCAGCCGGTCGAACGATTTTTCGATAAAATTGTATTCGGAACCCGTCACCTTCCCGTTTCGTGAATCCTCAACCCGCGCCGCGGCGCTCAGCTTACTCAGCAGAGCCCCGAGAGGACGGTAACTGATTTTGGCCAGCAGATAAGCCATTAACGCGCCGATAACGATGGATATCAGGATGGCCGCCAGCGAGCTGAACAAATTGCCGATGCCGATGACGCTGCTGTCCGCGTAGGAGATCGCATACTGCACATCACTAGCCTCCGATGACAAATGAATGGGGTAGGAAGCCGCGCCGCTGCGAGCTGCCGGGGCATTTCGGACTTGGCTATAAATCAGCGCATCCCGGGACGTCATGACGATCCCCTGCGATTCAATCCCTCCAAACCGGTGCATATACTCTGAAAAGTAAGCGCTATCAATAAACAATACCAAAACCGCGCGCGGATGATTCACCACCTCCAGGCTTTGCAGCACGGGGATCACGCGCTTATCGCTGCCCCACAGCTTCATGCTGGCCGGCGGCAGGATGGTAAAATACTGCTGCTGCGCAAAGGAGCTCTGCAGCTGCTGCTCGGCAGCTTCGTCGAATGCGACAATCGATTGAAAAAATTCCTTCAGCGGGAACATCCCCCATGAAGTCATCGCCTTCTGCTGCTCCGGAAACACCACCATGCCAAACGAGAGAATCCCCTGCGAACTTACGCTATTGCCAAGACTGGTGCGAATGTCCAGCATCTTGGTAATATCGAATTCCTGATCGTATACGTTCGTATCCTGCATCAGCTTCTTCACCCAGGATTCGTTACTCAGCGTTTTGCCCAAGGTTTTGAGCTCATTCAGTTTATTGTCGACCAGATCGGCGATCCGCTTGGCGTCCAAAGCATGTGCCTCATGCTGCCGGCGTTTCTCCTCGACGATGTTCCGCTGCACGTTTAATGCGCTGAACACAATAATCGGGATGATCAAAATCGCGGTATAAGACAACAGAATTTTACGAAACGTGCCGCTTCCGAAGCTGCCATTGCGCACGGGCTACCCCTCCCCATTAAATATGCAAAAACAGGAAAACAGCAGAGCCTCCAAAACGAACTGGAGCCTGCCATTTTCCAAAGTCATACGGTTACAGTCAACGTTACTGGATGCTGTTGTATCTGTCGAGCAATTGCTGGTCGATTTCCAGCAGCTGGTCTAGGCCCCAGCTTTTTCAGATCGGCCATATACTGATCCCAGTTGTCGAGCGATTTTTGCCCCAAAGCTAGCTTGGTCGCAAGCTCCGTGGAGTACGTGTTCAGGTTGGTTAAAATCTTTGTTTTCGCTTCCAGCTGCTGATCGTCGGGAATCGCCAAATAGTTGTCATTCATATTGACGAAATACGGCTTGTATTTCAGAATATTGAGCTCGTTGTCGGCTTTGTATTTCGGTACGCCGGACAGTTCAAATTCGAGGTTGGCGAACTGAACCCGTGGGAACACCGTATCCCCGAACAGGCGGAGTCCGGGAACCTGGCCCGTTTTGGCCAGCTCTTCGTCCGAGGCGTTGTTGATGAATACATTCGCGCCGCTCTCATCCTTTTTATAGGTTTGTCCTTCGATGCCCCAATACAGAAGCTCCGCATACTGATCCGAATAGATCGTGTCAAAATACTTGATCGCCGCTTCTACATTTTTGCTGTCTTTCGTAATCGCGTATTTCTGCCACACCAGAAACGGCGGCTCAATTTGGGCTGCAGGCGCAATGCCGTCTACCGCTTGCAACGGCATGAGCGGAAGATATTCCCCGCCCCCTTTGATCGTCGGCTCCAGATACGTCTCCAGATTGTAATCTCCTGTGGAAGCAACCTGGTTTTCCGTCATCTTCTGCTGCTTCTGCTCCCCTGTCGCCCCGATCAGGCTGGTGTCGAGCACGCCTTCCTTCACCAGCTGCTGCAGATAGCGGAAGTAATCCTTGATGCCGTCCTGGTACCACGGGGAGACAACCTTCTTGTTCTCCACATCCACGGAAGAAATGCTCGTCCCCAGCCCGAACCACTGCGCGATCGGTCCCGAGAAGGACCCGGGGTCGTAGACGAGCACCTCATCCTTTTGCCCGTTGCCGTTGGCGTCCTTGTCGCGCATCGTCTTCAGCGTTTGCAAGTATTCCTCCGCACTTGTCGGAACCGGAAGGCTCAGCTTATCGAGCCAATCCTTGCGGAGCAGCATCGTTAAGGAGACCGGAGCCGGATCGGTGCCTTGATACGTTTTTTTGTGCAGATCGCTGAACCAGTACATTTTCCCGTCCGACGTCGTTGTCGTCTTTTTCGCATACGGGAACTCCTGCTCATACATCTTCTTGATGTTGCCGTTGCTGTACTTCTCGATCAGCGGATTCAGGTCCAGCAGCACGCCCTGCTTCGCCAGATTGAGCACCGTCGTATTGTCCAGCGCCGAAATGTTGACGATATCCGGAAGATTGGAGCCGGATGCCATTCGCGTTTTGATGACGACGTTGTACTGCTCGTTCGGAACGAGCTCGTAATCGAGCTGCAGGTTCGCATCGGTCAGCAGCTTGTCGACTTCCTTCCAGACCGGGTACTTGTCCCTATCCTCGAATTTGATGAACTTGTTCGAACCGGTCGGCCCGAGAAGCCGCAGCTTGGCGGACTGCTGCCCGGCCGGGGCATTGCTGTCAGCTTCCTCCGGTTTGCTGTCCCCACCACTGCAAGCGGTTACAGAAGCGATGAGAACAACGGCGACAATGGCGGACATGATCGGTTTTTTCCTTTTTTTCATACAACTCTTCCCCCTTCGGATGGCCTCAGCCTATTCCTTTAATGAACCCAGCAGCGCTCCCTTGATGAAATACTTCTGAAAGAACGGATATGTAAAAATGACGGGTAACGTCGTAAAGACGATGATGGCATATTTCAGCTGGATGTTCGAGAGCATGTTGGCGACCGCATTTTTTGCATCCTCCATCGACAGCATCTTCAAATCGACCGACTGCTGGACCACGACCCGGTACAGGTACATTTGCAGCGGATGCAGCTTCTCATTCGGCAAATACACGAGCGCGTCGAACCAGCTGTTCCAGATGCCAACGACCGAATAAATGGCGATGACCGCCAGGATCGGCTTGGATATCGGGATAATGACCCGGAACAGCAGCTGCAGATGGGAAGCGCCGTCGATAAAGGCAGACTCCTTCAGCCCGTCCGGAATGTTGGCAAAGAAGGTCCGCACCAGGATAATATTCCAAATGCTGACCATCCCCGGAATGATGACCGCGAACATCGTGTTATACAGTCCAAGCTTGTTCACCAGCAGGTAAGACGGAATGAGACCGCCTCCAAAATACATCGGGATCAGCAGGTACGACACGACCCATTTCCTGCCCATGAGATTGCGAACGGTGAGTGGATAGGCGCCAAGCACGGCCGTCAGACAGTTTAAAATCGTACCCGCACTCACATAGATCAGCGTATTGGAATAAGCCCACCACATTTTCGTATCGCTGACGATCAGCTTGTACGAATCGAGGAAGAACCCTTTCGGGTACCAGAACACATTCATGGCTGCGACTTCCGTCGGATTGCTGATGGACATTATGATCACGAAATAAAAAGGATACAGCGTAATTAAGCAAAGGGCGAGCGCCAGCGCATACAACACGACGTCGACGACAACCGAGCCTTGCTTGATGGTGTTCGGATTTCTTTTGACCAAGGCGGCCATGGGACTCCCCCTTACCATAAGGCGTAATCGGAATATTTACGGCTGAGCGTATTGGCTGTATACAGCAGCGTGAAATTGATGATCGAGATAAACAATCCTACAGCCGTCCCTGCGCTAAAATTGCCGCCCAGCAGGCCGTCGCGGTACAAATACGTGCCGATGACGTCGGCCGTCTCGTACACCATCGGGTTATAGATGAGCAGGATAAACTCGCTGTTGGCCGACAACAAATTGCCGATCGCAAATATCAGCAGGATAAAAATCGTCGGCCGGATGGCCGGCAGCGTAATATGGAGCATTTGCTTAAAGCGGTTAGCCCCGTCCATCTTCGCGGCTTCATATTGATGCGGGTCCACGGAGGACATGGCGGCCAAATATAAAATGCTGCTCCACCCAAACGACTTCCAGATGCTCGTAATCGTATAAATCGCCGGAAAATACCCCGGCTCCGTATTCAGCGCCACCGGCGTGCCGCCGAACAGCTTGACGATGGCGTTCACGATGCCGTCCGTATTGATAAAAGACAACACCATGCCCGCCACGACCACATTCGAAATGAAGTGGGGCAAATAGCTTGCCGTCTGCACGTATTTTTTAAATACGCCGCTTTTGAGTTCATTGAGCAGCAGAGCGAACAAAATCGGCACCCAGAAGCCAAACACCAGAAAATAAAAGCTGAGCAAAAACGTGTTCCGCATCAATCGCCCGAAATACGGGCCGTTAAAAAAGTCGATGAAATGCTGAAAGCCGACCCAATCCGTTCCGTGCAGGGATAGAAATGGTTTGCCCGGGTAGTAATTCTGAAACGCGATCAGAATCCCGTACATCGGAATGTAGCTGAAAATAAAAATGTGAACCAGAACGGGAAGCATTATTAAGTACAGCTGGAGGTTGTCACGCACTCGAAAAGACTTTCGCTGATTCGGCTGACGAATGGCTCTCATGATCTTCCCCTTCCCTGATGATCTCGACGGAACTTGCAGGCCCGCTTCCGCATGGACTCATGATATGCCGAGCCCCGGATTTCAGGCAAGCAACATTTTTTGATGGGGTGAACAATATTTTCGGGGGTGGGGGGACACAAGCATGTTGGATGGATTGAGGAAAGCATACAATATCGGATTATAAACAAGTCGCATTTTTTGATTGGTTGCGCAATGTTTGCGGGGGTGGGGGGATGGACTAGACAGCCAGAACTGCACCATCGGAGTGAGAGGCTTGAGGAAGTAAGATTAAAAAAGGACCCTGGAAAATAGGGTCCTCTGACATTCATCTAGTTTGGTGCAAAGATATTATTAGAACTTTTAGTTCTAAATATTAACTAATGAACAAGTGCAGATATTTCGCCTTGCTTAGATTCAAAGATAGCTCTTTTTATTTGCGAATTGAAATTTGAATCTCTTAAAATCTCGTCTTTACTAACTGATTTATTTTTAGCCAAAAACAATTCAACTGTACAATTTATGACTTCTTTAGCCTTCAAGAAAGCATTTATTACTAACTGCTCATCTGTTCGTAAGATTTCTATTACTCTTTTTGCTTCTCTTTCAGCGTCTTTTGAGTTTAATTCATGATTCTTGTTGTGACCTAACAAAATAAATCTTACAACCATTATTACATAATAGCGTATCTTATAATCACTGTAGGTCAGCACCTTTTTATTTTGCAATTCCACAAATTTTGCAAGCAGATAATTTGATAAATAATATATTTCAGGTTTATGATCCTCCAAAAACAATCGATTACGGCGATTTCTGAGTATATTTGCAGGATTATTATTATAAACGACATGTGAATCCAAAAAATATACACTTGTTGCAGCTCTTATAAGGCTGTGGAGGTTTACTCTTTGATAACTATGAATGCTTTTCTCCTGAAAGTTTAATTCTCCTGAGCGACGTTCATAATGCAATGATATAGGCATTTCCTGAGAATAAGTATCAAATAGAACTTGCAGGCGTTTGTGGTAATTTTCCAAAGCAATAAATGCCTCTTCCGGAACTGGCGTTTGTCGATTGGTAGCTCTTACAATCATCGAAATTAAATCTGGATCTGTTGTATGTATTATTTTTACAGGAACAAGAACATCCTTAATTATTTCCTTTGCATTAAAAATCTCATTGCTCGTTTGACATCCATTAACAATTTGGAAATCACGCATTTCAAAAGCATTTGAACCAAGCGACTTCAAATGCTTAGCAACAATTGTCACACCGTTATTTAATAGAATGAATTTTTCTTTTAAATCTCGATTCGTTAACGTTTCACGCATTTCTTTATTTACATTGTTACTCCCTTGATAGTCACGGACATTCTCATAGAATAACCTTCGTCTTAAATTACCATGAGAGTCTGAAATAATCTTTAAATATTCATCGCATGGTAAATAACCTAAGTAAGATTGTTCTACCTGTTCAATTTTATCTAAAGATAATGTATTTTTGAAAATAATATTTACTTCAACACGATTTTCAACTTCACTATATGATTCAATAACATGCTCTCCACCAAGTAAATGAATACTAACTGTTTTAATATCTGAAGAAATTGATGTAAACTTTTTTTCTTGGGAAGAAACTAAATTGATAATTAGTTCATCTTCACAAGGTCTTGCCGCCGTTGCATAATATATGATTACTTCAGGGCTAGATTTTCTTAAATATTTTGAGTTAGAGTAATCCATTATTTCTTCGAATATTTCAAATGCATTTCGTATAGATTCATTTTTCGGTAACATTGATCTATCTCCGAAAAAATTGTGTACTGCCTCTATTGTCTTAAGTACCTTGCCACTGTCATATGATTCTTCTGTTTTTGTTTGGATAAATAAGATTTTTACATCAAGTGATTTTGATTTTGAATATAACTCAATATCGGCTTTGTTGAGTACCAAGTTATCATTAACAATGAATGCAATCCCATCAACCCCAAAAGTTGACCCGTCATCTACATTTATTCTTTCAAGATCACTAATGTCTGAAAAAGCTTCTGGATGCATTTTTGAGACAAGCACATAATTTAAAAGATATTCGTAACCTTTTTCAATAGAAAAATCGTTAAAAGAATTTTTGGTACAGAATTCTTTTACCATACCACTTAATATTTTGGTTAGTGCCAAGTAAATCCCCCCCATTTTTAATAATAAATAGCTGAGCAAGCGATCGGCGATATTGTTAATAAAAACAAACTAGATACCCACAATTTTCCACGTGTTTGAGTCCTATCAAAATATTCAGGTAGATATTTTTTGGAGACTCCAATTAACGTCTTTGTATTCACGATCCCTCACTGGTTTAAGCGCGTCAGCACGAGTCGTCAGACTTAGGTTCGCACGGTTGTCCGGTTGATTCTTTCCTGCTTATTAATTTGTTAAGCCAAGTTATTATACTTCCTTGAATTTTCTTTCAAGATTTCAACAAGTATATTAAAAGCTCTATCATCTTGCATATCAATATATCTATAATCCTGAACTAATGGTGGTAAATCCTCATGTTTTACATCGAAGTTTAAGCAAATGAAGTCATTTCTTCCAGAACGCATTCTACGTTGAATAAAGTAATTTAGCTCACTCTTAGTCCAACCGGTCGATGAATTAAGAAAATTTTTCGAAATACATATAATACCTAGATCACTGCTCTCTAACCCATCGTTGATCTTATCTACAATACTATCACCAGGTTTAATTTCATATTTATCATACCAAGCTCTAATTTCATGTATCTGTAATTCATTGAAAATCTTATCTACTATCCCTTTGTCCTTACTTGAATGAGAAAGAAATACTGTAAAATCATCCCTAAGAATATCTGTATTCCATATTGAATCCATTACTTCTCGTTCATGGAACATGAAGATAGGATTCGCTTCTTTTGTAATGGCCATATCGACTGTATCCGCATCGACGAATGTGGCAACGTTATATCCTTTATTAGGCAAAGATTCAAATATATCACTATGAAAATAATTAACTTTTCTTTTCTTCTCTGGATAGTTATTAGTAAGCCATTCTTCAAACTCGCTTGTATCAATTTCAAAATTCAAATGGAGTAATAGCTGTAAATTATACGGATTATTATTAACATAAATTCCTGCGCCGACTAATTCCTGAGTATTGTACTTTCTAAGTATTTCTTTAATAAACTTCTTTTCTTTTGATCTCTCTGAATAGTTTAGCGAGAACAAATATCCTCTTTCTACCATGATTTACCCTCCTAATTATGTGATATCTCATTAGAATTTCGCCTAACGCCAATTCTATGAAAGTCGAATAACTCCCCTGTATTCAACAAGTCTGTGAAATTCGTTTACCGCCTGATTTTCCGCGGTAGATAGGGATTCCTTTGATGCCTGTATGGGTAATTTACAATGAACGCTAGCTACTGAGGAAGTTCGCGACCAAACGCCAACAAAAACTCCCCAGTGTAATTTAGGGAACAACAAAAATAACAACAGTGTAATAATTTCAAACAAGGCCCTTAAACCAGTTGGGATTTGTTGCCCTTCAGCTCCTAGGTTTTTGTGATAACCCGTTCTCCTTTGACTACTAAATTCATGTTTTAAATGACGTTTAAACTATTTTCTATTCAACTAGACACGATTTATCCTCCCCCAATAGAACTAGTTACCAACATTTACCTTAAATATTATATCATTAAAAGTTGCATTTGAAAGAATTAATCTAGTTCAAATGATACAACCCACCTCAATAAACGAATCTATAGACCTACTTTAATTTCCAAAAAACAGAATGGGATTTCTCAGAGGATAAATGAAGTCGATACGACAGCTTAAGAAGCAGTTCATCCACTCTCTTGATCAGATTCATGAGATGTGTTAGCTGCGTTTTGCTGATCAATGGCCTCTATATCGCATATTTAAATTAACCATTAAGGGGCTATAACGTAGCAAATCATTGTGAGAAATACATGGAATTGCTTGCCTTCGGCAGAGCTTTCGTAAAATTCGCAAAGAAAAAAAGTTTCACTCTAGATGAGTTGAGCGTCTTTTTCAGTCTTGCTGGAGAACGGATAAAATCCCCTCAGCACACGCTTCGTGCATCCTCCACTATGTCTTCAAATCAATCATTCTTCTTCTAATGCTCCTGAAAATAAGCTATCCCGTCCTGGTCCAGCTTCGCTTTCCAAATAGCTTCGAACAGTATTTGTCTGGGATCCACTCAGCACTTGCTCCCGTGCCGCCGTTTCCCAGCCTTCCAATTCGTATAAATGCGATTTTCCAGTGCTTCATATTCGTTCTGCCTTTTTTTCCTCAACGTATGGCTGAGAGATAACCCCTACCTGGTTACCGATATTTTCCTTAAGCACTAATTATCATTAAGAACTTCACTTGAGAGAATTATTGGACATCTTTTTTGGAAAATATGGATCGCCCCTCTTCCAAGCTATGGGTCGAGATTCTTCGTGATAAACGAGTTAATACATCGTCCACTCTACTTAGCAATCTCTTAAGATGAGTGAATTGGGTTTGTTGAAGGAGAGCAGTATCTTTGAAGCTTGCCAGAAAATGATTGGACTGAATAAACATCACAGTATCCAAATCAAAGCCAGACTCCTCAGCTGTGAGCCAAGCCACATCATCTAGGGATAGTGAATGAGGAAGAGAAGTCAAATCGTTTTCTTTTATATACAGTGCCATCAGCATAGACTCTAATGCTCGATCACCTAACACAATGCAAATATGAGCTGAGGGTTGGTGTATCAAACGATATGCCGAATCCATATAGATCTGTGAGCGATCGAGTAACTTATTAATGATTCTCGCTTGAATAGCCCCATTTCTCTGTAATCTTGACGTCTTATTCATCGTATCTGTGCAATTATCCATGGAGGTTGAATGCTTATCCACATACTTCAGCTCCCACTTCGGTTATTGTACGACTCATATTGAAATCATTGCCTCGGATGTTTTGAATTTATGGATCGTGGAAATACTTATATTTACCATTATACACCAAATTAATATCTATAAGTATTATTTTCAATATTCAAGTACTGGTGTATAGCTGCTATTAATTTATCTACACTTTTTAGTAGTGAGGTGTGGAAATGATGACGGATAAAGAGATCCTTCTCCGATTAGGTGCTCGTCTACGTGATTTGAGAAAAGAAAAGGGATTAACGCAAGAAGCTCTCGGGGAAAAAGGTGGGTTTCATTTCTCATATATCGGACAAATCGAGCGCGGTGAAAAAAATGTGGCTCTGTTAAATCTTGCAAAGATCGCGGAGGCATTAGAGGTAGATATATCTCAACTCTTCACCTATTCCAGTGTAGGAAGTAATGAAGAATCACAAGCTGATCTTCAAGAAATAGTGCATTTGCTCGAACAACAAAGTCCGCAGCAGATCTCTATGGCAAAGAATGTGCTAAAAGCTATTTTTAAATCATAAGAAAACATCTTACATAGCAAAGAAGCTGATTGGAATTCCAATCAGCTTCTTGTGTAAAGATCAACTATTAGAACATTTTCCAATATTGGGCTATTTAATAAAAAGACATAAAAGTGATCTATCACATTGTTATTTTCGGAACAGCTATGTGAGTTTAAAGGGAAGTGATGTGATTAACTGTATGTCTGTCATGTTATGAAACCAAAATTAACCACAAAGAAGTCTATGATTTGTCTATGAAATATCAAACTGACTGCTAAGAATATCTAAACTTCAACTCGAATAGTATGGTTATAAACTTCTCAAAGGAGAATTCATTTGAAAAAGTGGCTTGAAACTGAATAAGGATGAATATGATCAGTTAATCGCAGAGATAGTCATGGGATGGTACAAACGCGAAGTCGGATGGTACAAGATGAATAATGTAGGCGTGGAAGTGTGACCGTTGAACTTCCTCCTTTTTCATCGAATTATTTGTGCGACAACTTGCTCATCTACTTCTCTTGTAGGTTCAATATCTGAAAAATTTATTATAAAAAAATCCTTGATAAAATCACCTATTGATAAATGATGAAAAAGAATCTCTTTCTGATTGATCAGTTAATACTCATTGTTCCTGCACTTGAAGTTCCGTCCATCAACACAATGATTCCATGCTTCAAACGAATCACCCTTACCTATAAGGTTATGCTTATCTTTCAGATAACGTAATATTCACAAAGTTCATAAAATTATCCAACTCAGAAAATATCCAGAAATAATTGAATTAGTGACTTAAATGGGTCAAAGTTTTTGTCCGCCGGCAACATTGTGTCACAAGAAACAATCTACTTCGATATATCTGTTTGGTGTTTGATTAGGAACTATGGGTTCGTTACATACTTTATGTAATTTACTGCTCTGTTAAACTCAAAAGAAGACTGATCGCGAGTGCGAATATTATACTAATTCCAACCAAGCCACTCTCTCCACATGCACCGTATGCGGGAACATGTGGGGGTTGGTTGGGGTCTGTATTAGTCGGATAAAACCCCTAATTTATAAGGGTTTTATCCAACGCATATTGTTCGTTTTGTTTTTGTTTTAATGCTTGTTGACGATATTCGTCAAAAAGTCGTCAACATGTGAATTAAAGAGAATATTATTGGCATCGCCGGTTGTAATTTATATATTAGGAACTGTTACTCCCTGGTCAAATTTCCTGAGGTAATGAGAAGCTACCAAAATCACAAGATGTAAGCGAAATGTACTATCCTCAAGATTAGATAGTCCAGCATGAGCTCCTTCAGGATGTAATCTCTTCATAAAGCCGTTAGAAAAGTTCTTCCCTTGTTCTTCTATTTCGTTAAGAGCTGGGTCAAGAATTGGTGGTATAGTTTTACCCAACCAATCCCTTTTGGTAGTGCTACTAAAGTCCTTCACACGGTCTCCGAAGATTTTATCGGCCATCGCATCAAATAAGCCCTCCATGAATGCTCGCATTTGTGCATTAGCTGCTGCCCAGTTTCCTATTGCATGATTGTCAATTGCTTGCTCCAAATGCCCCCTGCAAGTTAAAAAGGAGTACTTATCAAGTAAGGTAAACAACTCGCTCTCATATTTCCAGACTGTTAGTGATTCGGGAAGTTCACGGACTAGTTTATAATCCACGATATTAAAACCATCTTGTCGAAGTAAACTCATAAGCTTTGGATATTCCTGCTCTAAAGTGGGGCCATCTCCCCAACTATTCATCTTTTCCAATCGTCGTAATTCTCTCTCAATCAAATCACTTACAGCTTCAATAACAAGTTCTTCTGGCGCTTTTCCATTAGTAAGATATTTTCTGATACCATTGACCTTATGAGTCTTACTTGTTCCAACAGCGTATTCTTGGATGTCATAAGTAATTGCAAACTGGTCGATATCGGCATTTGTCTTTATCTCCAACAAATCCAACGATTCAATGATAGTTCTTCTACTATAAATCAAATGCCACATCTCCTTTTTTATTTCTAGAATACGGAAACACTTAGGAGTAATTTATATAGTATGTATTGAAGGATGGCCAATAAATATATCCCAAAATCTGATGTCGAATCAGTAGTACATTTCAATATATGAATACGCCTTGTCATAAACATCCTGATCAAGAATCTTATATTTTAAGCGGATGGTTTTGAGCAGACTTTGCTTAACCGTACGTACTCCTTCTGAGGTATTCTGCCATCCGGGGAAACGAACAGAACGAACAATTTCATCAATATCGTTTACGATTTTCTCAACGATAACTGGCGTCTTTTCAGATCGCACTTCAGAAAATAATTCTGTCAAAGCAGCTTTAGCTTGATCTTTTTCTTCCTGTGGATCGACTGACTTTTCCGCATGGACAACGTCCTTTGCCAGCTCCAACAACGCTTTAAGGAAATCAATGCTATTTACAAGTCCTTGCTCATGCCTTTCACGGAGTTTCTCAAGACGCTCACCCAAGGCAATGAATTTCGGGTTACTGGCATGTTTTCGGAGCCGCGCAATTAATTTGATTTCAATTTCACGGCTTTTCTTTTTTGGGTCCTTAGCATCCATGAATTCTTGCAGGATATCTGCATCTAAAACTAGCGTTTCAAGGTCATCACGTACGTCATCAATGACGACATTCTGATGAACGAGCTCTATGGTCTTCGCACCAAATGAGTGCCACAGAAGCGCACCGATTCCCGAAACGGGTTTCACGGATTCATAGACCTGTGACAGCCATTTGTAGTCTGGTTGATATGCATCCAGTATTGGATCAGGAGATAAGGCTTCCCAGGCTTTATGGAGAACTGAGAAATCAGATGCAAAGGCATCTTTTATCCTGACATCTGCCAGACATTCTTGGGCCTCCATTAATGCTTCAAAGCCGTATTTTGTACGGTCTACATTAGGGAAGTAACCAATGCATTTTGCCATCCAAATTGGAAATTCATCCTTTACTCCATCGATGTTGTTAACAACCTTTTGAACGGCTTTATCGTCAAAATCTAGTGCTTCCGTTACATCATCGAAGATGCCGAGATAGTCCACTATCAAACCATTAGTCTTACCTTCATACAAACGGTTGGTACGGCAAATAGCCTGTAACAAAGTATGATCTTTCATTGGCTTATCTAAATACATGGTCTGCAAAATAGGAGCATCAAAGCCAGTCAGTAGTTTGGATGTAACGATTAAAAGCTCAAGCGGATCAGAGGGATCACGGAATCGGTTGAGAAGTTTTTCCTCTGCATCTCGGCTAAGTTTCCATTTCGCATACTC
Organism: Paenibacillus sp. OAE614; assembly: GCF_040546645.1. NCBI lineage: Bacteria > Bacillati > Bacillota > Bacilli > Caryophanales > Paenibacillaceae > Paenibacillus > Paenibacillus sp. OAE614. The sequence continues at coordinate 5,849,743 of NZ_JBEPOD010000001.1, forward strand.
ATCGGCTTTACCTCCAGTGGTATGCATTACAATCGCAGAACGCTCAGGGCCAATGAATTCATCCAGCACCTCTTTGTAAAGAACACAACATTCACGGTCAAAAGTAACAACCTGTGCTTTAAAACCGTTAGGACGTACTTTTTCGTAATAATGTTTGGCGATATGCTGACAGATGGATCGGACACGATCTGGTGCTTTAATCAGTACAGCCATCTTAGCAGCCTTTTTCGTTAGTTCGTCCTTATCCTCTTCGGATAATTGGTCGGTCAATTGAGCAAAGGCTTCATCGATAGCTTCACGATTAATATGTAGCTTTACATCAACGGCTTCAAAATAAAGGGGTAGTGTGGCTTTGTCACGGATGGAATCTTGGAAGGTATAACGGCTCATATAGCCATTCTCATCCTCGGGAGCACCAAAAGCCAAAAATGTATTTTTATCAGCCCGGTTGATAGGTGTACCAGTAAGACCGAACATAAACGCATTTGGCAAAGCGTTGCGCATCTTTCGTCCGAGGTCTCCCTCTTGAGTCCTGTGTGCCTCGTCAACCATTACAATGATATTGGATCTGTTATTTAAAAAGCCGTCTGCTTCGCCAAATTTATGAATCGTCGTGATGATGATCTTCCGCAAATCCTGTTCTAAGTATTTTTGAAGATCTTCACGGGATTCCGCTCCGATCATATTTTCAATTTCAGATGCGTTAAAGGTAGCAGTGATCTGTGTATTCAAATCAATACGGTCAACGACAACAATTACAGTCGGGTTCTTCAGCTTGTTATGCATTCTAAGCTTTTGCGCGGCGAAAACCATCAGCAGTGATTTACCCGATCCTTGGAAGTGCCAAATAAGGCCGCGTTTTGGATAACCAGCGACAACACGCTCAACGATCATATTTGCACCTTCAAATTGTTGATAGCGGGCAATAATTTTAATTCGCCGGAACTTCTTGTCATTTGCATACATGGTGAAATTCATTAGAAGATCCAGCACAATATCTGGAGTGAGCATCGTTGTGATGCTGCGCTCCACATCTGCTAGAGTACCTTCTGATTTATCTTCACCGGTATGCCACGGACCCCACAGATTAAGTGGCATTTTTACCGATCCATAGCGATAACACTTACCCTCGGTAGCAAAGTTAAATACGTTTGGAACGAACATCTGTGGGATACTTTTTTCATAACTACTGATGTCGTGCGCGGCATCAACCCATGTAATAGAGGGGCGTACCGGTGTTTTAGTTTCACCGATGACAACTGGTATGCCGTTAATCAGCAAGGTAATATCGAACCTGCGGCCACCTTCCATACGAGGGTACACCCACTGACTTGTCACAATATATTGATTGTTTTTCGGATTATCAAAATCGATCAACTTGACCTGTGTATGATCACCATTCTTACCAAATGGCATGGTTTTCTCTCCCCGTAACCATTCAATAAAGCGCTCGTTAGCACGTACTAAACCTTCTCCCTCGCAAGATAAAAGAATGGCACGTAGCTTATAGACAACTTCGTCAGCACGTTCAGGGATGTCAGCAATTTCAGGGTTAAGCCGAATGAGCGCGTCAACAAGGTACCGTTCAACAATGACGTCACTGAAGTCGCGTGGCAGTTTGTTTGCTTCAATATAAGTCCAACCATTAAGTCGAGCTGTTTTAATGATTAATTGTTCTATGGTATTATCCTCGTTAAACATTTAGCTGAAACACCTCCTATTCATATCTTATTACGTCGTTAATTAGTTTCCTTAGCATCAATTGAAGCCTCGAAATATCTTCTTGTGTAGAAACTTTTGCATTTTCGTAATAGTCCATTTTCTCAATGAATACAACTTGTTCATTTATGGATGGTAAAATCAGTGGGAAAGCCTTAACCTGTGTTGAATTAATTGATGCAAGATTTGAAGTCTTTTTTGCACACTTTAAAAAATAAGACTTTCCATAAAGACTACTGGTGATATAAGCCAGAAAACGTGGTAGTAAACTATCTTTGTTAGCTCTTATGCAAAAAACATGATTTTGATGCAAACACGGTTGAATTTCACAGTTCCAAAGAGTACCACGCCCAACTTTATCTAAATCACCGCCCTCGGTCATCAAATAGTCATCTTTTTGTAAAAGGTAACGATTACTTTTCTCGTGCGGCAATTCCAGTACTTTCACTTCTTTAAGATCCAAATAGCCATCTTTCACATTAGCTACTCGTAAATAAGGATAGCTATTTAATTCACCAGTATAAGATTTACCCAAAGTAATACCGGTCTGCATTGTTGTTGCAGAAGACAACGGAACAATAGGCCAACTATTTCTCTCCACATTTTCAGCTGAGAAATAAGAGTTGATTTCGATATTCTGAACCGTAATTATTGCAGCTAGCAATTTCCTCTTACTTTCGATAACTTTATCTGCTGCCCAGAGGAGTTCAGCAATGCGCCGCTGCTCCTCATACGATGGTAAAAGAAATTCGTATTTCATTAGCGTTTTAACATTGATACGCTTTGACATGGAACCATTTGCATTTGCGTTAGCGTATTGCCAAAAATGGTCTGTATTCAATATTAGTGGAAGGTATTGAGGGTATAAAATCTCCGCCTTTTTACGCAAGACAATTGCATCACCTGAACAAAGGGCATCAAAGTTTACCATAGCTGCACGTTTTAAATAAACATTTCGACGAGCTAAAAGAATATCTTCTGCATTACAAACTTTCATGGCAGAGACTAAGTTTTCTGGCCTCCCGTAATTACGGATAACAAATTCTCCTGAGACAAAATGTTCAAGACCGACAAAGCGGTCATATCCAGAAGTAGATGGATTTTCTTCACGAATTGAGATTTCTTCTGCTACATCATTTAATGTTACTTTTAACCATTTATCTATACCAAACATTAGTATTCACCGCTTTTCTAGCATTAACATTAACTCATCAATGTTACTATGAAAATCATCTCGAGAAATTAACCAATCGTTTAGGATTTCGGAAAATTCACTTTCCGTGTCAGTTGATGGATCAGTAATAGTGCTGCGTACATAAAGTGGGATGCTGAGAAGCCCATTATTCGCTAGAATTGTTTTCTTCTCGGCTACAGCAGCGAATCCATCAATATCCTCAAAAGCATGATAAGCGTCCGCGATTTTCTTTATATGTTTATCTTCAAGGAAACTATAAGTTCGGTCTTTAGTGACTTCATTCTTAGCATTAATGAATAATACCTTATTTTTTAATTTAGTAGATTTCTTGGTTCGGCAAATCACTATGCAGGCTTCCATTGGTGAATTATAGAATAAACCTTTGCCAATACCAATGACGCACTCCACTAAATCGGATTCTACTAACTTCTTACGCATCTCTGTCTCCTCATTACGAAAGAGAATACCGTGGGGAAACAGAATCGCGCAACGTCCAGTCTCTGGGTCCATGCTACTCAGGATATGTTGAAAAAAGGCAAAATCAGCACGTCCCTGAGGAGGGGTACCCAGAAAGTTTCGACCATATGGATCTGCGGAAAACAAGTCACGGTTCCACTGCTTAATTGAGTACGGTGGATTAGCAAGCACTAAATCGAATTGTTGAATCTTACCTTCTTCATTCAAAAAGAACGGATGAGCTAGTGTATCACCCTGCACAATTTTGAAATTTTCCACACCGTGGAGAAAGAGGTTCATCCGTCCGATTGCCGATGTCAGTAAGTTGAGCTCTTGTCCATAAAGTTGTACTGTACGCCATTCCTTGTTCTGATTTTTCAAATAGGAAATTGAGGAAATAAGCATGCCCGAGGAGCCACAGGTTGGGTCATATATTTTCTCGTCGGGCTGTGGCTGAAGAAGTTCGGTCATTAGATGCACAACTGTCCTGTTAGTATAAAACTCCTGTGCAGTATGGCCGCTGTCATCTGCGAACATTCTTATCAAGTATTCATAGCCGTAGCCAAGTTCATCCTCTGGACAGTTTTCAAGAGAAAGTACCTGCGAACTAAAATGTTCTATTAGTTCTTTTAGAAGGTGATCTGGAAGTCGCTCTTTATTCGTCCATGCGGCATCACCAAACACACCAGAAAGCAAATCATTATTGGCCTTTTCAATATCTCGCAGTGCTTTTTGAATGGCCAAACCTATGTTGCTGGACACATCACGAATTTTGCTCCAGTGAGCTTCAATAGGCACCTGGAAACGATGATTCTCTGCGAAAGTAGCATAATTAGTATCACCATCTGATTCTTCTAAGGCGATGCGGTATTCTTCGTCGTACACATCACATGTGCGTTTATAAAATAAGAGAGGAAATATATAATTTTTATAACTTCCTGCAGACATGCTTCCGCGCAAAATAATAGCCGCATCCCAGAGATACTTTTCAAGTTCCGATATCGTGATCCTACTCATTGAATAACCCTTCCTCACGCAAAAGCTGAATAAAGCGTTCTTCTGCTGTGTAAGCAGTTGAACGGCAAACCCTTAGATTTGCAATAGCATTTTCAAATGGAATTTCGTCAGATGCCAGTTTTTTTTCGATGTATTGAGGAATATGCAAAGAGTACTCCAATTGTCGCACTTCTTCTAACGACACAGTTCTGGCGTAATTGGTTTCTAATGTACTAGTTGCATGCTCGTATATGATATTTATATGATCATCTGTTAGGAAATTTTGTGCTCTTCCTTGTTTGAATATCGTCGAGGCATCTACAAATCTAATTTGTTTGCGCATTGAAGCTGCTTTTCTTTTTTTAAAAACAAGAATACAAGCTGCTAGTGAAGCACCATAAAACAGATTATCTGCTAATCCAATAATGCATTCAATCATATCAGTTTCAATCAGTTTTTGGCGGATTTCCCCCTCTTTTCCTCCCCGGAATAAGACACCTTGCGGAAGAACAACAGCCATGCGACCGGATTTGGGAGCCATTGACTTAATCATGTGTTGAATCCAAGCAAAGTCACCGTTGTTTGCTGGTGGTACACCAAAAATATTTCTTCCATACGGGTCGTTGATCCACATGTCATCACCCCATTTTTGCAGCGAGAAAGGTGGATTTGCGATCACACAATCAAAGGTCTGAATTTGGTCATTAGAAATGAATGCCGGTTGACGCAGGGTATCTCCTCGCATGATTTTGAAGTCATCTGCACCATGTACAAATAAATTAATGCGTGCGATAGCTGATGTGGACAGGTTCTTCTCTTGTCCATACAGCTTGCCAAGTGAAAGACTCTGGTCATTGATATGGTTTCGTGCTTCGATTAACATACCGCCAGTACCACAGGCTGGATCATAGATGGTTTCACCGGCTTTGGGATCTAGAAGGTTTACCAAAAGTTTAACGACTGCGCGTGGGGTGTAAAATTCACCAGCGCTATCTTTTGTAATATCAGCAAATTTCTTAATTAGATACTCATATGCTTGCCCCATTACATCAGCGGAAAATGAATTGTTACCCAAGCTCAAAGAAGAAAAGTGCTCAGTGAGATCTTTTAATCGGTCGTCACTCAACTTTTCTTTATTTGTCCACTTTGCTTCGTCGAAGTCATCGAAAATGCCAAAGAGAGTGTCGGGGTTTGCTTTTTGAATACCACGCATCGCATACTGAATCGCCGCACCGATATTGAAAGTCTTTTCACGTACATCATTCCAATGGCATCCCTCTGGAATCACAAAGCGATGATTTTCGGGGAAATTGGCATATTCTTCATCTCCGCCAGATTCCTCTAGAGCTGCTCGGGTTTCATCATCATACACGTCCGATAAACGTTTAAAAAACATCATCGGAAATATGTAGGTCTTATACTCATCCGCGGCCACCGGTCCTCGTAGGATATTGCAAGCCTGATATAAGTGATTAAACAGCTTGGTGCCGTCGTCATTAATAAAATCAGGTCTAATTACCTCTGCTGTTTGATTACTCACGCTTTATTACTCCTTTTCAACTGGTCATCATCGTTTGCAATTTCCATAATGTCTGCAATGTCACAATTGAGCGCTTTGCATATTCTGACCAAAATATCCATATTTACATTTTCATTTTTTCCGAGTTTAGCCATAGAAGCCGTACTAATACAGGCAGCCTCACGTAAATCTTTCTTTTTCATATCTTTATCTATCAACAGTTTCCAGAGCTTTTTATAACTAACGGCCATGATTTTCACCTCGCCTACGTTTTCATTATAAAGTACATAGGCACAATATTAAATAATTAATTTGCAAACACAAATTTTCAATGTGCTTTAACTAATTTATGATGTCTTTAAATAAAACCACATGATATAATTTTTATTGCATAATTTTTGCCAATGAATATGAAAGGACGAGAAAAATGTCATTTCAAACGCCTATAACTATACAAAAAGCTACTACCCAATTAGCTCCTTCCTGTTTTGGATGGTAGAAGACGACACTATCGAAGAATACCAATTATATGAGTTTATCCGTGACTTCCACGAGATAGACTCGGAGATTCCAGCGAAACTCCAAATCTATTTTGTAGTTATGTATTATTTGGAATCCTATGTCGTGTATTAGATCCCCCCATCTGGTCATGAGAGTACCGAATAACACAAAGGTCCAGAGCAATTGTTGAGGCCGACTTTCCTTCTGCTTGACGCTCTTCTACATATCCAGCAATATGTTTTCCAGAAATATTAGCTAAGTTTTGCGTGCCAAAATTATCACTTAGGTATCGAATGAAAGATCCATGTGGTAGTAGTATTGCCTTGAGTTTTAATACTCAGATCACCGCGAAGAATTTTTTTAATTAGACTCTTAATTTAAAAAGATTATTTATTCTTTACGTTTAAGGGCTTCAGCTAATTCTGCTTTCATTAATATCTTTAATTTATTTTTATCATCTTGAAGTTCCTTTCTAATTGTTGAAGCATTTTCACCGACAAGAAATTCAAAGCCTATCTCTATCGCCTCTAAATAATCCCACATCGCATTTAGAAGTTTTCTACATTGCAAAGCTACCTCCTCAGATAAATATAATTCATTAAAAATGAGGGTATCATTTGCCTCCGACCATTTTTCATGAGCTTCGTTTCTTTTTATTAAAGTTCTTATCGAGTTAACCTTTTTTATAACATGTTGGTTTGGTGATGATTGATCATCAGGCCACAAACTGTCAACTTCATTAATGTCCATTTTTGTAATTCTTAATTCTTTTAAGTATTCCATAACATCTTCTTTATTTGTATTTTCGAATGAAATATCTCTGTAGTAGCCATGCAAGGATAGTATTGCTCCATAAGCAATTTCAATATTTTTATAGAGTTCAGGATAACGCTCGTGTTTTTTTGATGTGTAAAGCTCAAAGTCTTTATAAGTCCTCTGTTGCTGGTGCTTTAACCGCTCAATATCAGCATTTAATTCCTGTTTGTATTTATCATTTATCTTCATGAAATCTGACTTCGTTTCTTCCAATTCTTTATTTAGTTCTTTTCTGTATTGATCGTTAATCTTCATAAGATCAGACTTATGATTTTCCAGATTTTTATTGAACTTTGAATTCACAAAGGAATTAGTAATTAATTTTGATGTAAAAAATATAGCCCCCATAAATAGTGTAGTTATACTAATACCACCAACATAAGTAGTCGCATCTTTCGAGATAAACTCAAGAAATTGTTGTCCCCACATAATTTACACATCATCCTCTACTGATAATGAAAAGATCTCAATATATTAGTCACTATGATTGACGTATCGTATATATAGATTTTGCCGCAAGGATTTTTATTTGATTCCTTTGAGGGGAACAAGTAAATTTAACTGTTCTTCCTATCCTCGAGCCATATTATTACTAAAACGGCTTGTAGCATGATAAACATATGATATTCCGTGTGCATTTATCTGGTTTCTTATGTTTATTTGATTCTTAATGTATCCAACCCCTACCATTGCAGATATTCCAATACCTAGACCAATCCACTTTAAGTGTTGAGGAGCTGAAATAGCACTTATTCCCGCGCCGACATAAAATAATTCTGGTATCTTAATATCGATTAAACTTTTCATACTCTCTAAACGAAAGTTAATCTTTTGATCGCTCATTAGTCTACTTATCTCTTTAATCCCCCTCTCTATCTCCTCCTTATAACTTTCTACTATTAAATTTACTTCATCTATTGATATTGCTTTATTCAGTTTCTGCTCGTGTTCCCTAATAATCGTACGGAATCTGAGTAGATCTTCAGCACGTTTTTTTTTGAACTGCAGTATCTCTTGAATTGTCGTACCCGCACTTGGAGTCGGTAAACATTCAGAATGTATGAGTACCCCAACTGGAGTAAAAAACAATTTGTCATATTCCAAAAAAGCTAGTCTCTCATTCTTATTTGTATTGGTGGCAGGCACATATCCGTGATAGTTTGCCATGTGCTTTGCCAATTTAGCAAGATAGATTTTTGCAAATTCCTCATCAATTTGATGCCAGTCCGATTCAGACTTTGAAATAAGCCCATTCCTTTGAAGCATATTAAATATTTGATAGGAAAACTTTGTTCTATAAATAAATGATCTTTTTCTTGAATTGTTCTTATTAGATAGTTTATATTTCGATGTTTTATTGATTGTACTAATAGTGTTACTAAACTCATTTTCAAATACTTTAGCATATAGCTCGTTATCCAAAAACTCTTCCGGCGATAATGGTTTAAATATACCTTCTCCCATCAATAATTCCGAATTATTATCGAATTGACCCGTTAAATCATAAGGGACAATAGATGAAATCTCATCAGTATATAACAATGTTTTTCTTAACCATATATCGTTAGGAAGTCCAATGTTAGGATAATATAAAATACCAAGGCTCATTTGATCTCTCCTTAGAATAAATCTAGTCTCACCTATACTTCCTTATTACTCAGTACTAATCTGCGCCTGATAAATCGTTATTTCAATGATCAAAAAAGTTTATACTCGTTTCCTCCTGGACTATATGTTCAAATTTATTACTAGAAAGAGCAAGCATTCTTTGTTTCAGTGTAAAGCTGTGTATCAGTAAAAATGTTCCCGTTCGTGGAATATCAACTTTCAACTTCAAGTAATTCCATTCTTTCACCTCGTTGATATTTCTATAAGATATTATACGTTTCGACATAATCCACCCATTTCCTTTATTCTCCTATCAAGTGCCTGGTGAGAAGAGTCGTATTATTCCCAAGCATTAAACCTAGTCTTTTCCCTAAATTGTACTGCTCTATCTGTTCAATAATTAGATTCCGTCATTAAGACCATTACTCATTATTTTATCAGAGTCAGCAAGTAATCACTTCAGTAATAAAGTGAAAAACACCCGATGGCGCATCAGGTGTTATCTAATATTAAACTATTAATTTCGTCAACAATCAGTCAACTCTAGTATTTTTACGCTATTGTTTCGCATTTCCATCTTAACTGTACTACTCCTCAAACCCGCTCCACCACTGCAATCTCATCTCTCTGTACCTTCCCTCACCAACAAAGCCACGCACTCCACGTGCACCGTATGCGGAAACATATCCACCGGCGTAACCTCCTCTACACCACTCGCTCCGGCGTCGGGTCACGTCCCTTGCGTGGCGAATTGACAACGATGACTCTATGCAGGGAGTACATCTTCGGACGCGCCGATCTCGAATGTAACGTTACTCATCCCGTTCAGTTCAGCATTACGACGTACTTCGGCTTTTCTGGTGATTCAGCAGCTTATCAGTTACGTCTTTGAGTCACTCCTTCCGTCGTATCCCCGCAGCGCGTCGCTGATCTGCTTCGCCACCAACACGATGGTCACAGTCACACGAAATAAACCAAACACAAAAATGCCCCCCTTCCGCTAGACAGATGAAATCATAAAACCTGTCCACGTAAGGGGAGCATCTCCCTAATCTACTGACGTCTCGTAAGCTTAATCCAATTCAAAAGCTGCTATCCCTTCAATCCGCCTTTTCCAATAGCGTCTCTGTAGTCAGCGTAAAGCCCTCAATAACAGCATCTTCGTCAACCTCAATCATAATGCAGCGTTTGCCTTGAAAGCTCACCTGTTTGATATATCTTAAATCCTGTGGGCTGATGGTAATCGTGGCTACCTTGGTATCGATCTTGATCGATTTGGACGTGAATTTCGGGATCACGCTGTTCGCCTTCAGTTCATAGTTCTTATCGTCAACGATGGTTTCAAACGCCCGTTCCACGGCTTCCTTGGTCACGTTATCCACGCCGCTTGCAGTCAGCACGCGTTCCACATCGGTATAATCCAGCTTCGCCGGTTCTTCCTCATCCTGGTGGGATTCAATCACTTGGTGGATCTCTTCGTACACGTGCGCGATCGTGGCTGAGTCCAGCTGTTCACCCGCCACTTCCTTCACGATATCTTCAAAGATCTCTCGCTCTTCCATGGCCGTCACAGACCGTTCCGCATTCAACACATCCGAGATGAAACGCTCGTTCGGATCATTCGATTTTCCCGTCGCATAGAGAACCCGGTTTACGTCGGAATAATTGTCCGTCACGCTGGGATAGAAGAACCCTTGCTCCGGTGTACTGAGCTTGATAATCGGATCGACAATAACATTGTACTTAAACTCTCTCTCCACATAGTCGAACAAGAGCGCCTTCCGCTGCTTTTCCGTAGAGTTCACGCTGCATAGAATGAACGGATGTCCGAACACCTCGTCGTTCCCGGTCTCCTCCGCTGCATCATTCCTCGCCTTGGTCGGCCGGTAGTATTGTCCGCGTACGAACGTGATGACCGTATCCCGTTCATACGTCGTGTCCGCCAACATTTTGTTCACGAGCAGCATCATCAGATCCTGCCACTCCTCGGGATCTCCCGTCTGGATCGCTTGGTGAAGCAGCACCTTCGAAGGGTCCTCCGCTTCCTCCTGAAACTTGAGCTCGAACAGCTTATGATCCAATTCGCCGGTCAGCAGCTTTTTGAAATTGCCCATGTACAGCTCCTGCTTCTCCCGGTCCACTAACTCAAAAGGATTCCGCTCCCAGTGATAAACCTCGTTCGTTTCTTTCATAATGTACACGTTCAGAATATCGAAAATCTTCATTAATTCATTATCCATCTTAAACTGCTTGCGAATGTGCGCGATTTCTTTCTTGTTCATAGTTCGTCAGACAACTCCTAGAAAGTAAAATTGGCTATATCAGTATAAACGAAACAAAAACCCTTCGCTATACAGAATGAACTAAAGCCATGTTATAGTCCGCGGTCGGACGCTACAACAAGGAAGTTCTGATGCACAACTCTAGTTCAGTCGATATAGACGGGGTTCTCGTCAAATACAGAAGTTATAGATTCTCAACACGTGCTGCGCCGTAGCTCATAAAAATACTGCACAACAGGATGCTTTACCTTCATTTTCTCGGACATGTTTAGAATCCGCTTTTTCCCAACGCGTCTGTCCACCAAAGCCAGAATATTCAATAGGATATCTTTGCTCTCGATGTTTTCTTCTATAGAAGTAGATAAAAATTGATTAGCTACTGCGACAAAATTGGATTTACTTAATGAAGCCTGTGCTGTCATAAGCTCCTTGGCATACCCTGTTATTTTTCGGTTTCTGGCAATGACTTTTAGACGATCCTCCGGAACGTTCCCCTTGGTATCCTTTCGGACCGCTTCCAATTCTTCAGCGCTGATCGGAATTTGTATATCGGGATCATTCTTAATTTCCAGCTCCGTCTGATACCACCGGATTGGACTCGTTTTATCATTCATTCGGAGGACGTCCTTTTTATCTACCGAAATATAACAAAGCCCTGCTTTATCAGGCATATAACGATAACCCGTTGCACGGTATTCAACCCTTCCAACTAACGCAGGACAGAGAAAACTCTCCAGCTGCTGCTTCAATTTACTCCAGGACATGGTTCCTCCTATAATCTCAACTAAGCTTTCTTCTATTTAAAAATAACTCTCGTTTCATTGCTCCTCTGTTCAGTATGAATAACCCCCTGCTAAAAAACAACCCACAAAGTCTGCACTTTCATTCTCCTTCGTTTCGGTGTCACACTTTTTCCGTACGAACCGGAACAAATCATCAAGGTCCCTCGTTTCAAAATCAACCAAAGCCGCTCCACTTCTTTTCCAATTCGCCGTGCATTTCTTTATTTTTCTCCTTGAGCAGGTGTCTTGATTTCCCGAATATTTCAGCCAGTCGCCGAGCGGTACCCGTTTGTTCTTCGCCTCCGGATCGTACGCCATGTTCCTCTGTCCTAGTGATTTTCATCACTTTTTCGGTGATCGCAGCGGAGTATACTGTTTCTGACAGTCCAATGACAACGCGGAAGTATGTTGACCTTAGGCGACATATCACTTACGAAACGGGGGAGAATCATGAATAACAACGCGACAGAGCCGTCCTTGAATCATCAGCCGTCCATGTTCTGCTTTCAATGCCAGGAAGCATCCAAAGGAACAGGCTGCACCCTTGTCGGCGTATGCGGCAAACCGCATGACGTGGCGAACCTGCAGGATTTGCTGATTTATCTGCTGAAAGGAATTTCTTTTCTCAGTCTGGATGTCCGGCTGCCGGAAGTGCTGGAACAGCGTGTATCGCTGTTTATCATGGACTCCTTGTTTGCCACCATTACGAACGCCAACTTTGACCGCGAGGTTTTTGTGGGGAGAATCCGGGAAGCGATCGCGCTCCGCAGCGAGGTGCGTGCCTATTATAACGAACAATATCCGGAAGGAACGGCTCATCTCCCGGATGCTGCCGTCTGGGAAGCGGATCATGAAGCTGCAATGGATGAAAAAGCTCGTACGGTTGGTGTCCTCTCCACCCGCAACGAAGACATCCGGTCGCTGCGTGAATTGATTACGTATGGCTTGAAGGGGATGGCTGCCTATACGTACCACGCGCTTCATCTCGAGCGAGATGACATCGAATTAAACCGGTTTATGCGCCGCGCGCTTGCGGCTACGCTGAACGACAGCCTTGAAGTGCAGGATCTGGTCGCTTTGGCGATGGAAACCGGCAAATACGGCGTAAACGCCATGGCGATGCTGGACGAAGGAAACACATCCGTGTACGGAAATCCGGAGATTACGAAGGTTAATATCGGGGTTCGAAACCGGCCCGGCATTCTCATCAGCGGCCACGACCTGAAGGATTTGGAAGAGCTGCTGAAGCAGACGGAAGGAACCGGCGTGGACGTGTACACGCACAGTGAAATGCTGCCTGCCCACTATTATCCGGCTTTCAAGAAATATGAGCACTTTGTAGGCAATTACGGAAATGCCTGGTGGAAGCAGAACAGCGAATTTGCCTCTTTTAACGGACCGATCCTGATGACCACCAACTGTATTATTCCGCCGAAGGACAGTTACAAGGACCGCATTTATACGACGGGCAACACCGGCTTTCCGGGCGTCCGCCATATCCCGGAGGCAGCGGATTGCGCTGCCAAGGACTTCTCGGCACTGATTGAGCAAGCGAAAGGGTGCCCGCCCCCAACGGAGCTGGAAACCGGCGAGATCATCGGCGGCTTCGCCCATGCGGCTGTGATGAACGTGGCCGATCAAGTCGTCGATGCCGTGAAATCCGGCGCGATCCGCCGCTTCTTCGTCATGGCCGGATGCGATGGACGGATGAAATCCCGCCATTATTACACCGATTTTGCGGCTGCACTTCCACAGGACACGGTCATCTTGACCGCAGGCTGTGCCAAATACAAATACAATAAGCTGGACTTAGGTGAAATCGGCGGAATCCCGCGGGTTCTGGATGCCGGGCAATGCAATGATTCCTACTCCCTGGTCGTCATTGCCTTGAAGCTGAAGGAAGTATTCGGCCTGGAGGATATCAACGAACTGCCGATTTCCTACAACATTGCCTGGTACGAGCAAAAAGCGGTGATCGTGCTGCTTGCCCTGCTGTATCTTGGCGTCAAACATATCCATCTGGGCCCTACGCTTCCTGCATTCCTGTCGCCTAACGTGGCCAAAGTCCTCGTGGACAACTTCGGGATCGGCGGCATTACCAATGTGGAAGATGACATGAACATGTTCCTCGGTGCCTGATTTATGCATCTAAACCAAAAAGAAGACACACAGGAGGATCCTGTTGTCTTCTTTTCTTTTATAATGAACTGCCTTTTACTATCCCAGCACTAACTCAAAACGGGCGAAAATATCTTCTTCATACCACATCGTGAAATTCGTTCCCCATGTGGTGTTCAATAGTGTAAACGTAAATTTATGGTTGTCTGGATGGTATTTGTTGTTATAACTCAGATTGTTATTGGTTCCGATTCCCAACAGAGGGGCATCAATCGGTTTAATATTGATTTTTTTATCGCTGCCATCGTAAATTAACTCTTCTATCATGTGCTGCAGCTTATTTCCGTGACCTACCACTGCAAAAGGTGAAATCACGGTATCCATTTTACGAATCTTCGTTAAGTACGGCGAATTCAAGCGTGGTGTCATGTCAAAAGAATAAATTTCCGGATAACGAATGGCATCTTTATCCTGTAATACAAGTGCAATTTCAACTTTATCTCCAAATTGATATTTAACCTTTACCACTCTTGGAGCACCATACTCCTCCACAGCTCTTTGGCTATACTTTAAAGTGGCAATGATCGAATCATTTTCCTTAACTAATTTAATAACATGTGGTGTGAAATGTTCATGCAATTGAATGCGTTTTTGGATTTCCATTCCTGGCTTTAAAAAGTCAATGGCCCACCAATTATGTTGCAGCTCACGCAAATAGTTGTAACGCAGGTTATCATAGTCATTTTGCCCGGCAATGGTATAGCTCAGCACCCCGAGTTTGTTGTTCTGATCAAAGTAAAGGATCCCATCCTTTTCTAAGTGGTTGATAGAACCATCGCTAGCAAACATCACTTGATACCCGTTTATCGAAATCAATTCTTCCAAACCACATTCAGTCCCTTGGTTATCAAAGATATGATAGGGAACTTCGATCCGTTTTTTAATGTTATGTTGATCTTCGGGCTCCAAACAAGCGATTGCACGATCAATGTTCTTCCGTTGTTCTTTCCAGGAAGACTCATAAAATTTATACGAACGATCCGTCCACTCATTATAAGTGAATTTCATTTCGCCAACCGTTGCATCTTTAACAATGCCATAAGCGTAGGTTAAATCAGCATCGGTAATTTGGTCTAAACTGCGCGCTCGCTGGAAGTCTTTCTTTTCATAATTCATATAGTCACTGAAATAGCGTTTGATATCCATTCCCCAAGTGTGCTCTGGAACTAACATCGCATAGAAATTCGCATCATCATTTTTGATTTGGTGATCAGACATGTAATTCGTTAAAATCCGGTAATCCCGAATGATTTTCGGATCAGACATCGTTCCGTGAATCCATGTGTCCCCAATCTCCTCTGTAATCACTGGCAGTTGGTCACGTACTTCCCAAAGTTCATTTGCAAACTGATCCATGGAAGTCATTTCAAGCTCATAGTCTGGATACTCATTGGCCATTTTTGACAAATACGTGTTAATTTTCTCCTTTGTTCCTGGACCACTATTATCGTGAGTATGCATAAACGCCAGCTTGTTATCCATGCAATCCACTCCGATGACGCCGCCATAGTCGTCTGAATAAGAGACAATGATCTCACTTTCGCCATGCTTCCATAGAAATGTATCCGGAACCTCTGGAATGGAACTCGAGCCATTTACACCAATGTGCAGGAATTTAACTCCTTGACGATATAACTCATCAACAATCCCGATCGTATGTCCTGGGACGTCCGTCATTTTTGCGCTTGTTGTTGTGAATCCATAACGAGCATCTAACTTCTTGGAGATGGAAATGATGTAATGTAATGTTTGAGATGTCATCGCTTCAGAGTGAAACGTACACGGGATCGCGTGCCAGCGTATGTAACCTTTCTTGATGGCGTCGTCCAGCTTTTGACAAGCTTCTTCATCCATGTTTTTGAAGTAATATTCAATAAGAAAGCTGCCTGTTGTCCAAACAAAGTCTTTGCCCTCTTTTCTTAAGTCTTCAGCTAAAGTGATTGCGTTTTGAATGTATTCATGGCAATACTTGTGCAGGACATTTTCTGCCAAATCGGTAAAACCAATGTCCAAATGAGTTTTGTTGACCACATAGATTTTTTTCATTGCTATCATCACGCCTTTCTTAGTCATCATACGTCGTGAATATCTACTAACGAGAACATGAAATTGGATCGTGTTATCTGATATGATAAACGCCCAAACGACATCATTCTTTGAACGAATGAGACAACATTTTGTATGGTGTGGACATGATGATGAATAAATGATCAGCTGCCGGCGATGTGCTTCGCATACTCTATGCTGCCCGTTTACTTCAACAAAAAAGGAACAGCTGCCGGCCCACGGCATTCTGCTCCCTTATGTTGAATTATCGTTTCCCGTTAGCGCAATGAACCAGCTATTTATCTTGTCCTCCAGGAGAAAAAGTGTTTCCTCAACTCTTCCATTCGGTTTATATCCAGGAGCCAATGTCCTCCGATGATCTTTACCACTCGCCGCCTGGTTCGTCAATAGCCACCCATACACCGCTCGGTGGATGGTTCGCAGCCAGCGCAACGGTCCACATGCGCCTAATAAGCTTTGAAAGCGATGAAAATCGAACCGATCATCACGACAATGCCGCCGACCTTGCTAATGAAATAATAGAAGTCACTCGGTTCGGGGTTCTCGTACATGAGCCGCTGTGGGGATAGACGGAACATTAAATTCTGGAAGGCTTGGTACCGGAAGCTGCACCAACCAAAGATCAACAAGCCGAGGGCAAGAACTAGAAACCCTGGCATGCCTCGTTTGACATGATAATCGGAGTAAGCCGCGCTTACGAGCGCCGACGGCGGAAAATCTTCTTCCCCTTCCTCCTTGATCCGCTCGCCGTTGACGTACGTCTGAATAACCATGACGATATTGCCTTTGTCATCGTAGCTCAAGAGCATGCCGTTATTATCCTCGACGCTGTAGACATGGCCGTTCGGATAGGTCACGCGGAACTTGGTCGAGTAAGGGACGCTTTTATCCGCAATCGCATAGGACTGCTCGCCGATGATCAAAGTGCGGTGCAACTCGTCGTCGGTGCGTACTTGGATGGGACCGGCTGTGCTGCTATGATAGGTGACTAGACTGTCTTGCTCCCTTGAGAATTTGTATGTATCCCCATTCAGGTAGAAAACGCGGTCCGTGAAATAGGGTCTAGAAAAGAAGCCCGTCAAGACGGACACGAGGAGCACGGAGACGAAGAAAATAGAACTAGGTGTTATCATTTTTCGGAATAAAACCGCTCGGGTAGAAATATGCGCTCATCCTTTCTGCTTTATCCCTTTTACGTCCTAATAAGAGAGGCGGTTGCAAGCATTTATGCAAGGATATAACGTGCTTACGTTTTACAATCAAGCTTACGGCAGAGGACCGTCATGCCAGCTGCTATCTTAAACAAATGTCTCCTGATAGCGTAACATAAAGGGTTGTGGCAACTGACAACTAATTGTTCTGCTTCCCTTTGTTAACTTATCAATGAGGATCATCACAATATGTATTATTGTGATGATTGCGGAAAACTGAATGGATTTTACAAAACTCATATCCACAAAGTAATAACTCATAAGAAACATCGCACAAAAATAAATACCCCAACTAAGAATTGGTTTCATTACTCGACTCAGCATCCTTCCAAACAAATTTTACCATTAACCTCAACTTCTGTATTCGGCATAACTGCCCGTTAGCGTAATCACGATGGTTAAGCCCCTGCAGAGACATGGTCAATACGTAGCTGTTAAGACTAATGGTATCATTACGAATCAGTGACTACATCAATTCACCCAGATCTGGCGGACGACGAAAAAGTGTTGCCTGCTCGAAACTATAGGCGATGCTTATTAACGTGGGCTCACTGAAAGCCCTCCCGGAAAAGACAACACCAAATGGACCCTGCGTCGAATCTCCATCCGCATCAATTGTTCCTTTGGCTGAATAACCGGCGGGCACCGTTATAAGGGGATACCCTAATCTGGCAGCAATGTACATACCATCAATATCACCGGGTAGCATTAATGCATCTAAGCCGTGTTGATCGAGTGCATAGTCAATTCCTTGCGATACTGTCGGATGGTTATATTCTTGACGTTTAAGTTGATAGGTTGTCTCGTTTAGTTCATTTTGTTCCGAGCGAATCAGATTATCTTGGCCAAACTTCAATGAGGAAGCAGCGTGCTTCTGATTATAAGAAATCAATTCTTGAAGAGAATGCACGGGCATATCCGAGCTCAACTTCGATAAATAGTGATTCAGGCCTGTTTTGAATTCGTAGCAGATAACATCATTGTTCCATGGATGCTGTTCCAAATAGAGGTCCACAGGATCGATAACTGTAGCACCTTGCTCACGTAGAACATTAATGGCGGATTCCATGATTGAAAGTCTTTCTTCATCCAATGAATCATAGTAATGTCGGGGAATCCCAATGCGAGCTTTACGCAGAAAGTCTCGGTCGAGATAAGTTGTATAGTCATGAGAAGTACGTTGCGGGCTAGTCCATGTTGCCTCATCGTTTTCGTCAAAACCGACGATTGCTCCAAGTAGAATCGCTGCATCAGTGACTGTCTTGGAAATTGGTCCTGGTGTATCCTGACTTATGGAGATTGGGATTATGCCGCTGCGGCTCGTAAGCCCTATAGTAGGCTTTATTCCAACGAGAAGATGTTGGCTGGCCGGCCCAATAATCGAACCTGCGGTTTCTGTTCCTATCGCTGCTGCTGCCAGGTCCGCAGCTAGTGCTGCAGCAGATCCTGAACTTGACCCGCTGACGAAGAGCTTGCCAGGTCCATATGGATTCAACACATATCCACCCCTAGAACTGAATCCAGCAGGCATACGGCTGGACATAAAATTCGACCACTCGGTCATATTTGCCTTACCTAGAAGAACTGCGCCGGCAGCGCGGAGTTTTGCGGCAATAAACGAATCTTCAGGAGCAAACGACTCAGCCAATGCGATTGAACCAGCGCTCGTATGCATTCGGTCGTGTGTATCGATGTTATCCTTGAGCAGGATTGGTATTCCGTGAAGAGGCCCCCGACTACCTGTTGTTTTTAGCTCAAAATCGAGATTCCTTGCGATTTCAACCGCATCTGGATTAATCTCTAATACAGCATTGATCAAAGGATTATACCTATGAATTCTTTCGATATATGCTAGAACGAGGGCTTCGGAGGTACATTCACCCGTAGCCAATGCCTTTTGAATGCTGACCAAATCAGCGTCCTGAATCCAATCTTGCAAGTTGATGCTCATATATTAAGATACCCCCCCAGTGATGGTAAATTATAGGACAACAGTAATATGGTACCATGCTGCCTTGCCAAGGGTATAGGTAAAGTTTTGATTAGATAAGAATGTATCGGTTGGGCATCGCAGTAGAGCTTGTATTTTCCTGAAGGTTAATGTTGTAACTAAAGTAATCTGCCCGTTAGCTTAACAAAAACAACAGCCAATTACTTGCCGGCTGCTGTTTGTTGTTTTGAACTATTGTTCCCTCAGTCGACGTCCGAGATTTTCCACACGCCATTTTCCTGTATGAACACGATTCCTGGAGTGCCCGACTTATTGCCGTGCTGATCGAACAGGTAACTGAACGTCACATACGCCAGCAGTGCGCCGCCGGGACGGTCTTCGAACGTCACGGAGCGGACGCCCGTAATAAGTCGCTGGCCGATAATCTCGAACGACTGCGCCGGTGTGTCGTTCTTCACGAACAGCCGGCCGAGCGCAGCGGCGTCGCGACCATTCATGGCGTTGACATAGCCGTTGAGCAGCTTCGCAGCGGCCAACTTCTTCGCTTCTCCCGCATACGCGCCTTCATCGAGTAACTGCGGCCTGAATACGAGCAGCGCGCCGCGAACGCTTGGCGTCCACGTCAGCTGGAAACCGAACGCTTCCGCCGTCGCGCGCAGCGGCAAATAAATGCGATCCTTCACAATCACCGGTTTGGCGTTCGTGCCGGTAAGCTTCTTGCCGTTCACCCATAGCGACAACGCTCCGCCTTTTCCTGGGTTGATTCCCTGCGTATCAGGCTGTGTTGAAACGAAGGCGGCTTTATACGGTGCGTCCCATCTTACATACCAGCCGAACGACTCCGCAAGCGCGCGCATCGGCAGCAGCATGACGCCGTTCGAGACGATCGGCGCAAGCGCCGGATCGTTCACCGTGACACCGTTGATGGCCAGCGTAGGAGCGGCTGGAGGAGCGACCATAACGCTGCGTATGGTTCTTCTCGAGCCGGTGTCGATGTAGAGGTCATAAGTGCCAGGTACGATCGGCTTGAAGGTACCGTCAATCGCCTCGCCGTAGGCCGGCATCGTGAATTGAAAATCGTACCGTGCTTCAGAGTAAGGCGCGGTATGGACGAGCAGTGCTCTTTGGGATGGATAATCCACGCCCTTTGCTGTCATATAGCCGCCGGATGAGCCGGAAGTCTCGACGAAGATCCGAACCGTTCCTTCATAGTTACTCGCGTCACTGCCCTTAATACGAACCGTCTGTCCAATGGTCGGCTTGAGCGTGCTTACATCGGTCTGCGGGGATACCGCCAGCAATTCGTAAAACTCTTTGAAGGCTGTGGCATCCGTTGCGATATATTTATCTTCGCCGATATGGATGAGAACGTGCTTCGAATCCTTGAATTGCAAGTAGATATCGGTCCCGTCGGTTAGCATGACATCGACACTAGTGGCGAAAAAGGCGTCCTCTCCGACCAACTGCTCCGTCGACGGCTTTGCGCCCTTAAGCAGCCGGTTAACGAAGCCCGCCGTCTTCGCAATAGCGCTTTGATCTGCTGCGCGCGAGGCGAACAGCGGCACCCACGACAGATCGGCGTGACTCATTTGGACCCGCTGAACAGCATCCGCTTGAATGGCCGCTGGCTGAGCCGATGATGCCGGCACGGTCGCAATATTGTTTTCGGCGGCAGGTGACACATTGGCGGCTGTTGACGCTGCCGCCCCAGCCTCCCACGCGGTCCCGCCCGACCAAACGGGAACTCCGACAGTGAGCAGCACCGCCAGAGTGAACATATAGAACTGTTTCATTTTCATCTCATCGTCCCTCCTTCGGAAGTTCGGAAGCCGGCGGCCAGACGATCGCTCCGCTGCGGTTCACGTACCCTCTGATTTCCTCGCGCGAATTCGGAACGAGCAAACTGATCACAGCCAATTCGCCGTTAAAATCGTCAGCCCAATAAAATTTCGACTTGATCACAAAACGGCCGGATGTATTGATATAGCCGTACCTCTGCCCCTGGCTGGCCGGAGCCAGGCCGCCCTTGAACAAACCTCCGGCTCTAATGCCCTGGATGACTTTGGTGCCCTTCTTGTTGATATAGAAGGTGACTCCATTACGCTCGACAAAAGCCAGTCCTTCTGAGAACGGCTGCGCCATGCTGAACTGCGGTGTTAGCAGGTAATTGCCGTTTTTGTCGATGTACCCGTATTTTCCGTTCACGTAAACTACTGCCGCCCCGTTGGAAAACGGCATGGCGTGATCATACCGGGGTGTAATGCGGAGCTTGCCGGTGGTGTCGATATAGCCGTATTTGCCGCCGTACGCAAGCATTACGGCCGCCATACCTTCGGAGAAATCGGACGTCGAGCTATACCGGTACGGAATGACCAGCTCGCCCTCCGTGTTGATGTACCCCGCTGCTTTGCCCACATTGACCCGAGCCAGACCTTCGGAGAAATTAGACGCCCTGGCGTAGATGGGCTGTATGCTCACCTTGCCATGGCTGTCTATATATCCGTACCGTGTTGCCGTACCTCCGTCAGCGTTCTGAACCTGCGTCGTATACAGCGCACGGTCATTAAAAAGAACGCTGGCACCTCTCAGCTTGTATTCGAACAGCTCGCTGCCCGCCGAACTGAAGTAATATTGCTTTTTAGCCGCATGGTCCTCGACATACACCTTCCCCCCGGATACTCCTGAATATCCGTATCCGTCGTACAACGGCTCGATAATCTCCTTGCCTTTGCCGTTGATGAAACCGTATTTTCCGTTAACTTCAATCGGGTACAGTTGATCGCCTGTCTGCGCCTGCATAGCGGTCGCACTGGCAGCTTGAGATTGCTCCGCCACGTTTGTACTGAATACAATCGTCGTAAATATAAGAGTAACAGCCATCTTTTTAAGCAACTGTTGTCCACGCTCCTCAGAGACTATTTTCCATTCTTTAGTATTGACGACGCTTGTACCGGTTTTGTTGTGAGTGATTGGAAATAAATCACAAAAACATTCTCTTAATCCCACATTTCGCCCGCCCACATACTGCTGACCAGAAAATGCTGTTTCGTTCCGCAGTCTTACGGACACAGGAGCTGCTATTTTGTGAAATATGATGATTCCTTACTTATAGGACCCAGCTCTCTTAGCTGTAATTAATCGTAGGCCGGATCAGGTCAAACCCTATGCTGCATTAGGACTTCGAATCATTGATAGCGGTCTCAATGTAGGCTCTCAAAGTCTTGATGAACGTGCGCATGGCGTATCCGACATATCTGTCTTTGCGGTAAATCAGACAAAAGTCCTGAGATGGCGTAGGATGCCTCAGGTCCAAGACTTTGATGTCTGAATTGTGAAGATTGTCCAGCAGCATTTTCGGCAGAATGCAAGAGCCAACTCCGCTCTGCACCATCTGGAGGAGGGAGGATAACGTTGTCGTCACCATATGCGGCTGCAAAGTAAACCCTTGGTCCATGCAAAAGCGGTCAATCAGCATCCGGTATTGATGATCAGGCGGGAACATGACCATCTTCAAGGTCTGCAGTTTGTTTAAGGGGATGAAGCATTCCGTGGCAAGAGGATCATTCTTGCTTACAGCCAATGAGAACTCCTCGTGATACAGGGGAATAGACGTGATACGTGTATCGATAACAGGGCCAACAGTCACGCCAAAATCGATGCTTCGGTCCAGAACTTGTTCTGTTATTTTCATGGTTTCCAGAAGGGACAGTGAGATGGTGGGATAGGTCTGATGGAAGTTCAGTATAAAGGCTTTAAACATGAATTCCGCGTCACCGGGCAAAACGCCGATGGATAACGATCCGCCTTGCATATGTTTCAAATCAACAATAGCGTCGGTCGCTTGTTGTAGATGCCCGAACATGGCAGCAGCATGTTGTTGAAGAATCGCTCCGGCTTCAGTTAGTACTATTTTTTTCCCCACGCGATCGAATAATAGCACCCCTAACTCTTCTTCCAATCTCCTGATCTGCTGGCTGATGTTGGGTGGGCTGACTCCCATCTTTTCGGCTGCTCTCGTGAAGTGAAGCTCCACACAAATCGCCATAAAATACTGTAGCTGTTTTAACTCCATGACTACCCCGCTCTCACATTGCATGGCTGAATGAATATTCAATGATTATTGTCACGCCATCTTATTTGACTGTCAATGAATAATCGTTAACTCATACTTAACGTTTCGGTAATGCCCACTGCATTGATGGTAGGCTCCATGAGACCTACACTAGGAACATATCAAGCGTTCTCATTACAAAGGAGGAAATCGACGTGTCTGAAATGATTATCAACACGGCAAAAACCGGACGTCAATTGGTGCTGCAGCAGGTAACAGCTATCCCTGAGGAATTGTTCGACATTCAAGCGGCAGGTTTCAACAATACAATCCGTTGGAATCTCGGCCATATGATTTATTGGATGGATAAGTATTCTCCTTTCATTTTTGGCTCCCCCGCGGCCATACCGGACTCGTATGAAGCGCTGTTTAACACAGGAACAAAACCTTTGGACTGGACGTTTGATCCTCCATCGAAGGAAGAGTTGGTCGAAATGTTAACAGCGCAGCTGTCCCGCATATCTGATCTGACACCTGAAATGCTGGGCGAGAAGCTTTCTGCTCCGTTTTCCTTGGGGCCGTTCCAATTCAGCACCCCAGGCGAGTTGTTAAACTTCACTCTGATTCACGAAGCTTTTCACCTTGGAACGATATCGAGCCAGTTAAAGGTCCTGTCGCGCTAACCAAGGAATTTTCCGTCATTGTATCTAGAAACTTTGGAATCCCACACCTCTTTGCTAACCTATAGGTTGTTGAACAAAAAAAATGTAAGGAGCACTTCACCGTAGCGAAATGCTCCTTACAGATTGAACTATCGTTTCTCGTAAGGTCAATCGTCAATTCCTTGAATAACTATGTCATTTCGCATAACTGAACAAATTTTAAAGAATAAAGGATCCTCTGACTGCCTCTACAGCCGGAGAATCCCTATTAAAGTAACGTGCCCTTTAGGCCGCTGGGCCAACCGCACAACTAAGCTGGAACGTAGGTCAACCTGATCACCTTCTCGCCAATTCGATCGCTTGCCACGAGGCGCAGCGGCGGACGCGGACCCGCGAAGAACGGCTTGCCGCGACCCAGCACGACTGGATGGAGATAGAGTCGATACTCATCAACGAGACCGAGCTCCGTTAGACTGTGGGCCAACTCCGGCCCGGCAACTTCAATCTCCCCTTCATGCTGAGCCTTCAGCCCACGTATGGCCGCTGCGAGGTCGCCCTCGATCAGAGAAGCGTTCGGACCGACGGACTTTAACGTTCTCGACACCACCCACTTCGGTTTGCTTTGCCACGCCGCTGCGTATTCCCGTTCCGGCGCATCCCATTCAAAATGGTCTCCGTCCCAATACCGCATGGTCTCGTACATGCGGCGCCCGTACAAGCAGCCCGCCAGGCCGCTTACGTCGTCGATGAAATGACGGAATAGCACGGGGTCGGGCTGAAATGCCGGGTGGTCGTGGTCGACGAATCCGTCCAGAGACTGGTTCAATGCGAAAACGATCTTTGCCATGCGACTGACTCCCCTCCCTGGTTTTCTCGCACATTCATCATCAAGATTACACGTTCCATATGCAGCCTCCTTTATGTCTGCATTTTATCATCCAACAGCATGTCAGGTTTCTCATGGATTGCTAATGTGCACAGTCCTGGCCTGACCGAATACAAATTTAATTTAATGAAGGATCAGGGTGAGAACAGTTTCCAATGCCCTTCGGAGACAACTTCAACTGCTCCGTCAATCACTTTGATGGCGGTCTGGTCATCCATCGCATAGGCTGGCCCTTGAATCCCGGCGGCCCATCTCTCAGCAGCAGCCATGGTGTTGCCCGGCAGCATCTCGTGATCCAGGTGCGGAAACATGGCAAAATCAACCAGTCCCAGCGTTTCATCACCACCGTTGGGTGGAGTCCAGCCAACGAAGTCCTCCCCAATGTTAGG
Source organism: Paenibacillus sp. OAE614 (assembly GCF_040546645.1). NCBI lineage: Bacteria > Bacillati > Bacillota > Bacilli > Caryophanales > Paenibacillaceae > Paenibacillus > Paenibacillus sp. OAE614. Next base: position 5,875,012 of record NZ_JBEPOD010000001.1, read on the forward strand.
GGCCATCACCATGCTCCCCGCACTCATTCCCACATAGACTGCGTGCAGCGACGGCAAGAGGTCTGCCAGCCCGGATTGCCGCATCCAGTGGCAAAGGTAGAGGGCGTCGCCGCCCGCCACCAGCAGTACGTCCGTCTCCCGGACCAGCGGCACCCAGCGGTCTTCGGCGATGCTTGGCAGCGCTGTGAGCTCCAGCACTCCGACGGACTTCCAGCCCAGGTCGACCAAGGGATTCTCGGAATTCCCGCTGATGAACTGCCAGGCTTTCACACCTGGGCCCACCCAAGGGTGTCCGTACATTGCGGTGGGAATGCACAGGGCGCTAGACTCGGCAATGGGTTTGCCCAACATGTCAACCAGCGCGTCCTGTATGCTTTTATTATTGATGCCTGCAGATGTGAGCAGAAATTTCATAACCTCACTCCTTTGTGTATCATCTCAAGCCATGCTGCCAAAAGACGGTTTTCCCGCAAGCGCGTAGCGCAATAGAACCGTGCCTTTGGAGAACGCTCTGGATTCAAGTAATTCCAGATTCGTCGGTATCGTTCCATCGCCGAAGAATCGTTTTCCCTCTCCGAGTATTACTGGAAACTGCCAGATGTTCATTCTGTCAATCAGCTCGTGACGCAACAATGTCTGGACCAGGTCGCTGCTGCCGACGACATGCACCTCCTTGTAACGCTCCTTCAACAAAGGCACACTTGTGGTCACATCCGCGTCGAGCAGTTTTGTATTATTCCAATCGACGTTGGTCAATGTCCGGGATGCGACATATTTCGGTTTCTCGTTCATCAGCTTGGTGAACGGGTTGGTGTCAGGCGCTTGCGGCCAGTACGACGCAAAAATTTCGTACGTTTTACGCCCGATCAACATAGCGTCGAGGCTCGCATAACCAGCCGCGATCCGTTGTCCTGTCACCGGATCCCGAAACGGTTCCTGCCACCCGCCGTAGCCGAAACCGCCTTCACGATCTTCATTGGGCGACCCGGGAGATTGGACTATGCCATCCAAGGTCATGAACATATGCACAACTAGATTTCCCATTTCGCTTTTCATTCCTTTCAAATCAAATTTGTTCACAGGTGGGTTGTCTTCTACTTAAACTAATTTTAGGGCATTTCAGTTCGGATTGTTTCTTGCAGATTGCTCATCTAATCTCCCGTTGGCTTAATAAATAAAAGAAGCAGCTGCCGCCGGCAAACCGCTTCTTCATTTAGTTACATTAACGTTTAAGTTAGTAAAATTCTCGCTCGTTTAGGTGGCTTCAAAATAATCAACGATCTAACTCCACGTCGTCGTCTACGAAATATTTCCCTTTCACACCGTTGATGACTTTATGCAGTTCAGCTCTGACCCTAATAACTTCCTGCTCATCCTGCCACCAGTTGTTAGCCTGCCCTATAACTCGATCATCAGGGCACCACACATATTGATACCATGGTGGCATAAATGTTTTTAACATCAGGAGGCATCTACGCATGTGCCCAGGCGAACTAACTAACAACAACCGATTGATGTTTTCTAAGCCGATTGCTCGATCAAGAACGGTGAGTGAACACAGTATATTTTCTTTCGTATGATTAGACTGTGTCTCTATTAAAATTGATTCATTAGGCACGCCCAGTCTTCTTGCCTCGTCCTGCAGGACAATTGCCTCTGGTGGATTTATTTGTCCAAATTTATCTCCACCAGTAAACAAAATATAAGGGGCTCGACCATTCTTAAACAATCCAGCCGCCTTTACCGCTCTTGATAAATACGACCCACCAAAAACAAATATGCAATCTCCATTCGCAGCTCCGTCATCGGTGTACTTACCATAACCAAACACCACTTTGGTAATTTGATCTATAGTTAATCTGCTGGGTTAATCTTAGAAATAAGCATGGAACTAACCCCCAATGTAAGCTGTACCATTTCAGATTTCATTACTCCTTTTGAAATGGCTATGATCATTTTAGCAGCAAAATTCCTGCTGCCATTGAAGGTCTTCATTGATTTATCGTTGCACGTTCGCGTAATAATATTAATCTCAGTTATTCTTTGCGTTAAGGAAATCATCAATTAATTCAATTAGATGGGGATTCTTTGTATGTCGACGATAAAAAAGAATTGATTTGGACCATATGGTCCTGTTTTCCTTTTGGATCGCTGTACGTTCTCTATCTTTCTCAAGACAAGTTATTTGTTCTGAAGACATAATATGTACTTCCATTCCGTCAACAAAGAAATTGAATTGCCAAAACCCGCCTTTATTTATTGGGCTAGGATTATATTTTTGAAATAACTTGTGGGCAATCTCAAAGGAATCCCACTGAATCATAATATCTAGATCATCCATTTCAAAATCTTCAATACCATGTACAAAAAGTGAAGTTGAAGCATCGAAGCTATATGGAACATTTCCTTCATCAAGGTCTTTAACGATTCTAAAAACTAATTTCCACCACTTATTTGACAATGCATGATCCATTTTAACTCTCCTATTCGTTAAATTAAGCCAATCAATGAAGGCCTCCTCAGTTACCTGTATTCTCGAACTTTGTTGCGCTGTCCTGTCCATTAGCTGAGAAAACAGCAGCCTCTTTACCGGCTGCCGTCTCTTCTTTCTTATAGAGCTATCGTTCTCCGTTAGCGAGTCATCCAAGGTTCATTCCCATAGATGAATTATGCTCGATCATATAACGAAAGTCTTCCTCAGTATCGGTCCAAAAAATAACCGGTACTTGTTTTATTTTCATTTGTCGAAATGCTTCATTGCGGTGACGCCCATCAGCGATTTCATATTTGCCAGCGGAATAAAAGACAATTAGCGGCGGAAAATCCCAATCACCGTATGCGTCCTTCATTTTATCGACGACATGGAAAAACCATGCTATATCATTCTCCTTAGTCAGATATGATGGAGCTCCCTCTTCAATTCCAAACTCCGATATATCCGTTATGACAGGACCGATATAGTATCTCTTCTCCTCCAATAACCCGTCTGCCAATGCAACATTGTCTCCGTCATTTCTAAGAAATAACTGAATCCACTCATCAATGGCACCACGTTGGGCATATTCAATTGCACATTTTGTACTGCCGTATATCATTAGGTTTACACTCTCCTTGATTGGGCTAGTACAACCTATTGTATACCACTTCCAAATGGGACAAAATGGTACTTAACAGATATAACTAAACTGTCCGTTACTTACTTCAAGCGTATTGTAGAACCCACTCTTTTATCCGAGAAGCAACTTCGGTTACATCAGTATCCGTTGTATCAATAGTAGGCATAGGCGGGTCATAGACCTCATCAGCAATTTCAAGCAATCGTTTAGCAAAGTTTTTGTGGTTTTGGATCTCTTCCTCTGACCAATTCCTTTCACGTAGACGTTTCTCGCGAGTTTCTTCATCACAATGTAGGTTCAGGTAATATACATGCTTAAAAAAAGGATAGTCCGCACATTTTTCAATATCCCAAGGCATCATGGTTCCGCATATGATAGTCATGCGTCCACTTTGAGCGATATTTCGTGCAACCCGAAGCCAAATATTTCGAATTTTCTCCCAATCATGCCCAAGAAATTCAACAAGATCATCAGGGTCAAAAATATCAAAGTCAGGCATCATTCTCCGTAGCTCCTTAACGACATATGTTTTCCCTGACCCACTTGCACCTGTTACGATAAACAAAGGAATTTTATGATCCATTAGTTGTCCCCCCGCCCATTTGCTTATTTTCTCAATTATAGCAACAATCCTGAATAAGGCTGCGGTACTTCCCACATGCTTATTTTGCCGCAAAAAAACCGGAAAGCCCCAATAAGGCCTTCCGGTTCATTATTCACCATATCATTCGCCTAATCCTCGGCGCCAGTAAGCATCCCGCCCCTCTAGCCCCTAACATGAATCAAAATATACTTCGTCGTTCGATCCCAGCCCAAATCGAAAGGGACACGGTACCGGTCCGCCGTATGCGAGTTCACAAGAGGGTAGCCGTTGGCGTCCTGCCCGACGACGATCGAGAAGTGATCGGTGTCTCCTTTCAGCTCGTAGCCGATCAGATCTCCAGGCTGCAGCCTGGCCACAGCGCTATGCGGATGCTTGTCACTGGGTCGCGTGATTTCTTCAAAGGTTCCCTTTGCAATCATGCGGCCGTATCCGGAGTACAGCAGGAAGCGTTGAAAAGCGTCCGTCTGCTGGCCTCGATCATCGTATACCTGCCTGCCATCGTTACGGCCGCATTATCTTATACGGTTGCCCCTAAACTGTCCGCCAGCTGGCAAAATCACGACAGGAAGGATTTTATGGAAAGCTCGAACTTTTGCCTGGAAATCGGATGGTTATGGGGGATAAGCTCTGCCCTGATCCTGTCCTTTCATGCGGACGAGCTTTCCGCGCTTATATTCAGAAATGAAAATGCCGCTCAGGCCATTCAATGGATGTCCTTTGTCCCGATCTTCTCCACATCAGTCGCCGGCAGGCAGGAGGATCAGTTTGCCACGGGCATGTCCGCTCTGGCTGATGTCGAGTGCTCTACGCCAGTCCTCAAGGGCGAAAGTCTGGGCGACCGGAACGGTGAACTTGCCGTCTGCAGCTAACTGGGCGAACTCGCCGAGAACATCATAGCGTAAGGTCTGGTCTTCTCCGCTGCTGGCGCGGACGCCGAGTTTGGCAGCTGCGCCGAAGTCGCTGATGGTTAGAACACGGCGGGGATCACCACCGGCGATCCGGATAAGGTCGGGCAATATGCCGCTGACCGGAGCGGTGTCCAGAACCAGGTCCACCGGCTGTCTGGCGAGCTCGGTTACCCGCTCGACCATTCCGTCACCGTAAGAGGTCACCGCCGCTCCCATCGAACGGAGCCGGTCGGCGTAAGTGTCACCGGCGGTAGCGATCACGTTAGCGCCGTCCATGAGGGCGATCTGGACGGCAGCGAAGCCCATCATTGTGCCTGCTCCGTGCACCAGCAGGGTGTGGCCCGACTTAACACCAAGTGTTTTAAGATGGTTGTATGCAATGGTGACTGCCATTGGAAGCGCCGCAGCTTGCACGAACTCGAGTCCTGCAGGGATGCGGATCCAATAGTCCATGATCGCCCGATCCGCTGCGCCGGCGCTTGGGGCGCCGACAAAGTCGGCGGAGCCCAGGACGGCGTCACCGATAACGACATCGGTAACCCCCTCACCGACCGCTTCCACAATCCCGGACACTTCCAGCCCGATACCGCGGGGCAGCTTACCAGGATATAACCCTTTGCACAAGACCCAGTCAACCGGATTCAGTCCGCAAGCTCGCACCGTTACACGAATGCGTCCCGGGCCTGGGGAAGGGATCTCGACCTGTTCCATGCGCAGGACATCAGCCGGTTCGCCGTAGTCGTGGAGGCGGATCGCCCGCATAGTAGCAGGGCTGGATGTCTGATTGTTCACATCTTTGCTTGACGTATCTAAATTCTCCAATTGGATATCCCCTCCCGTTTGTTTTAGCAAATCGTGTTTTTACATAAGTATATACTTCACTTGTGTCAGCTCCTCGGAAACCGTCCACAACCGCCGCGCAACGGCTTCGTCATGCGAGCTCGTACTCGAAACGACCTTCTTGGGGTAGCCGCGCAATTCGAGACTCGTTGGCCCGTAGTAATCACCACCTCGGACGCCTGGCGCAGTGGCTGCATAAAGGGTCGGCAAAACACCCATTTTCGGGGACTGCGCAAAAATCGGATTCAGGCTCCGCATCATGCTGGAATGCCGCAGCGCATTGGTCGCTGACCAGCCCGGATGCGAAGCTACTGCCAGCGTTGATTGGCCTGCTGCAACAAGCCTGCGCTGCAACTCATAGGTGAACAGCAGATTCGCCAGCTTGCTCTGAGCGTAGGCGCGCGCTGGATGGTAATTCCGCTCCCAGTTCAGATCATCAAAGCGAATCACTCCCGACCGATGCGACAAACTGCTTACGGTTACAATGCGTGCGCCCGGCGTCGCGTCGAGCATATCCAGCATCAAACCGGTCAGCGCGAAGTGCCCCAGGTGATTGATCCCAAACTGCTGCTCGAAGCCCTGCGCTGTCTTCCCGTAAGGCGGCTTCGCCACACCGGCGTTGTTGATCAGGAGATCCAGCCGATCGTAGTGCTGGCGAAAGGCAGCCGCAAAAGCGTGGACGGACTCCAGATCACCCAAATCGAGCTTCATGACTACGACCTTGCCCGACGGCTTAAGTGCTTTAATCTGGTCAGCGGCCGTGTTGGCGTTAGCGATACTGCGGCAGGCCATAATAACCGTCGCCCCTTTGGTGGCTAGCACCCGTGCTGCTTCCCAACCAATCCCGCTGTTTGATCCGGTTACAATGGCCACTCGACCGGTCTGATCTGGCATGTGGTCTTCTGTCCATGGTGTTGTCATGTGGTTTCTTCCTTCCTCTGTTCAATCCAAAAACTAGTGGCATGCTCTGATCAGGTACAACATGTTTATCCAGCTGCGAGCTTGGACACGAACTTAGATCTGAGAGCCGCCTCCGTCCACGGGAATTTCGGCTCCGGTTGTGTAAGTCGCGTCGAACGCAAGGAATGCGGCTGCTTTGGCAACCTCGAGGGGGTCACCGAAACGCAGCATGGGGATCTGCTGACTCATCTGTGCCTTGGTCTGTTCTGCAGCTTCCTTCGGCATCGACTTCTCCATGATGCCGGTGTCAATAGGGCCGGGGCTGACCGCGTTGACGCGAATCTGCTTCGGCAACAGCTCACGGGCCAGACTGCGCGTCATGGAGCGAAGCGCTGCTTTACTGGCCCCATAAGCATTAAGCATCGGGATACCCACTGCGTTCGCGATCGAGGTGGTGAACACCACGCTGCTTCCTGCGTTTAGCAACGGGGTCAGTCTCTGCACGGTGAAGTACGGGCCTTTGGCGTTGATTGTAAATAACTCGTCGTACACTTCCTCGGTCACCGACTCGAAGGGGATAAAATGCGTGATGCCGGCGTTTATGAACAAGGCATCGATCGTTCCAAATTCAACCTTTACCCGTTCAGCCAATTTATCGATATCCGTTAAAGACGCGGCGTCGCTCAGCACTGCGACCGCGTTGCTGCCAATTTTTTCACGAGCTGTGTCAAGCTTATCCTGGTTACGACCAGTGATCAGAACACGCGCTCCTTCATCCGCCAGCAGCTGTGCTGTTACGAGGCCGATCCCGCTGCTGCCTCCTGTGATCACTACATTCTTGCCTGCATATTTACTTCCAGTATTGTTTGCCATCTCCATCGTCCTCCCTTGGTTTATGTGCTAAACTAACGTCAAATGTTGGATAAGAAGCCTTTACTTTGAACCAACGATTGACCCAACAGTGTAGTAAAAGCAACACTGTCTGTGCTAATCTTATCTAAGCGGTTTGGGTTATACAACCAGTAAAAAACCGTTTTTGTGGGTTTTCCAACACACGTACTTATTTGTTGGCCTTTAGTTTTCCTAAACGCATGATAACCAATTTATCCTGAGAGAGAGGGTGGAGCATAACATGCTGACTAACATAAACGATCCCCGTGTGAAAAGGACGCGTCAACTATTGATGCAAGCTTTTATGGAATTGCTTGAGCAGAAGAGGAATGTCACTTCTATTACCGTACAAGATATTACGGCATACGCGACCGTAAACCGCTCCACGTTCTATGCGCATTTTGAAGACAAATTCGCATTTCTTGAGAGCTGGATGCGGGAAAAATTTCTAGAGAAGCTGAAGGATGAGCTGCCTAATGCTGCTTTATCCGATATAGGGAGCCTGCGAACGCTTATTTTAATCGTTTTTGATTTTCTTTTCTGTACTCGTCCGTATATGACTTTAGCTGATCGTCAGTATGAACCGTTATTTGAGGTCGCGATGCAAAAGGAGCTGTATGACCTATTATTCACCTGGTTAAGTGAACAATCGGAACCATCCGTTTCACGAGAGACGGTGGAAACTGCCGCCCGGATTGCAAGCTGGGGCATATTTGGATCAGCCCTGGAGTGGAGCAGACATCCGGAATATCGATCGGCGGAAGACATGGCGCGAGAAGTTTTGGTGGTCGTTGCTGCTGGTATAGCACCCGTAATAGGGGAATAATTGGTCCCGCGAACAGGCGGTGCGTCGAATAGAGTGCCTGAAGCAAATACTCGTCAAGATGAGGGGCACCTTGAGAGTCGGTCTGTTACCTTTGATTGAACAGTAGATTTATGACGCATTTATCCTTATATCAACACACAAAAAAAAGGAGCCCAAGACCGCCCTCGGCGGCCTGCACTCCTTTTTCCAGCCTGCCCCGCTTACAGGGACATGCGATAAATGTTCACGACATCGTCGCGAGTCAGTTTTTTGAAGTTGCCGAAGTCGCCGCACACCATCGCCTTATCGGCCATCAGCTCGATGGAGGAGTCGTCGATGTCGTAATCGGCCAATCGGGCTGGCGCGCCAATGGAATTGAAGAACTGGCGAAGCGCCGCGATGCCTTCTTCAGCGACCTGGCGGTCGGATTTGCCTGGGGCTTCGATGCCGAAGACGCGCTGCGCGAATTGTTTGAACCGCGCTACATTAGCGTCCAGCGTGTAGGTCATCCAGTTCGGGAACAGGATGGCCAGGCCGCCGCCATGCGGAATGTCATACACCGCCGAAACGGCATGCTCCAGGTTATGGGTTGCCCAGTCGCCAAGGATGCCCATTCTTAACACGCCATTGAGAGCCATCGTACCGCTGTAGAGAATGGTGGCTCTCTCTTCTAGATTTTGCAAATCTTCAAGCAGCCGAGGTGCCGTTTCAATTACGGTGCGAAGGATGGTTTCACAGAAGCCGTCCTGCACCGGCGTATTCGTCACATGATGAAAATACTGTTCAAATACATGAGACATCATATCGACCATGCCGTAGACGGTTTGATTTGCAGGTAAGGAAGCCGTATGTGCCGGATCGAGAATCGAAAACTTAGGAAACGCATAAGGAGTACCCCAGAGCAATTTCTCTTTCGTCTCCCAGTTCGTAATAACCGAGCTTGAATTCATTTCCGAGCCTGTGGCGGCTATTGTCAGCACAGTACCGAGCGGCAGAGCGCCTGTCGCTGCAGCTTTGCGCGTAACGATGTCCCAGAAGTCGCCTTCGTATTTCGCGCCTACCGCAATGGCTTTGGCACAATCGATGACGCTGCCGCCGCCAACTGCAAGAATGAGGTCAATGTGCTGGCTGCGGCACAATTCCACGCCACGATGCACGGTCGTAAGCCGTGGATTCGGTTCCACACCGCTTAGCTCCACGACATTAGCGTCCACGCCTTTGAGCAGCTTTAATACGTTATCGTAGATGCCGTTCTGCTTAATGCTTCCGCCGCCATAGACGAGCAGCACGTTTTTCCCGAATTTAGGTACCTCGGTTGTTAATTGCTCCAGCTGGCCGCTGCCGAAATACAATGTGGTCGGATTATAAAAGGTAAAAGTGTTCATAAATTTCCCTCCTAAAAAAAATACAATGTGATTGACCACTTCATCCTAATACCTAGAGAGTACTCTATGTCAAAGGGGATTTTGTTGTAACTTTCTGTTCCATTGCGACCCGAATGCGAAAAAACGGCTCTGTTCGCTTTTTTTGCGAAAGAGCCGTTCTCTATTTTTCCTAGGATTTCTCTATATAGCGGCAAAATTGCTCACCTGCCGGCGGTCCAAAGGTGCTGCGCGGTTCCTTGCTCGAGGTGCTGCTCGTAGACGTCAACTTTCCAGTTGATGAGTTCCATACAGTCGTTCAGTTCTGCAACTTGAGCGGCAATTCGACGTTGGTGCTCGAGGAGGATTTCAAGTCGTTCGTGCTCGTTTCCTCTTCCCTGGCGGACCAGCTCCGCGTATCGCTTGATCTGAGAAAGCGGCATTCCCGAAGCCCGCAGCTTGGTGCAAATGCCCAGCCACTCGATGTCGGCTGGACTGTAGCGGCGGCCGCCGCCGCTGTCCCGCGCAATCCGGGTGGATAGCAGCAGGCCTTCACGCTCGTAGAATCGAAGCGAGTGGACGCTAAGTCCGGTGCGCTCGGTAACTTGACCAATAGTCAGTTCCTGATTCGTATCCATTTCCATTTAAGCGTTACCCCCTTACTCAAATCTTTTGAACGATAGTTCAGTAGCCCCCAGTCTAACACTTTATTCACCGTACAGTCCAGTTTCTTGAAATATTGGCTTCTATCTCCACTATATCATTCATCATTGATTATTTGTGACCATATCTATTATTGGCTTCGACGTGAGTCCCATTATGGAACTAGTCTGCCCGTTAACCTAATGAAGCTGCCGATCAGCGTCAGCACATTTTTCCTATGTTATTGAACAATCGTATCCTGCTTTACTCTAGGAAGCTAAAACCCTCCTAACAATTTTTTTGGCAGCATCTTCCGCAGATTTCAAAGCACCTGTTTCTTTGGCTTCCCTAAAAAAATTCGCAACTGCTAGTCCTTCTTGGTTCCGTGCCACCTCCTGCATAGAGGTATCAACCATACCCGGATCTACTCTGTATACAGTTAACGATTTATGATCCTCTAATTGTATGCAGGACGTGAACATATTCAAAGCTGCCTTTGAAGCACAGTACACGCTCATGCCGGCCGCCGCATCTTTAGCGGAACCAGAGGATACGTTTACAATGATTCGATGGACACTCATCTCATCCGTTTGGTTTATTAAAGACCGGGTTAACAAGATCGGCGCTAACAAGTTTGTTTGTATACTTTTTATTGCGTCTTCAGGTCTACAATCTTCTATATTCCCTAAAGGTGTTACCTGAGCTGCGTTATTAATCAATGTAATCGACTCTATTTCGTCATGAACTCGTTCCATTATTCCTCTAATTAATTCTGATATGCCATCTGTGTTTTGTAGATCATATTTTACAAAATGTAATTTACAACCGTGTTGAGCTGCAAATTCGAACAGAGAGTCATTATGGTTCCTTGCAACTGCAAAGATAAGATGATTACGGTTAATAAGCTGCTTACAGATCTCATAACCCAAACCACGAGACGTACCTGTAATAATAAATGCTCTCATCCAGTTTTCCTCTTTCCATTTGTTTGGCGATCATCTATTGCTTCGATTCGTTCTTATGTATTCCTGCTGACAAGTACTTATATTGTTAAATGAAAAAAAGCCGCAGTGACGCGGCTGTTAAGCATGTTTGTTCTTGAAAAAAACGGCTAAGGAATCATATCCCTAGCCGCAAACCAAGCTTCAATTTCTCTTACGTAACACAACATATACCCCGGTATCGTCGGTTTCCACCGGATAACCACGCAGCTTCGCGTCGCTGCCTGGAGCCAGGTGATGACCGCTCTTCAGGTCAAATTCCCAACCGTGCCATGGGCATCGCAGCACTCGATCTTCCAATCCGTAACAATAATCGTAAACATCGGAAGGAAGCCGGGTCCCTCGAATCACCCCCGCGCATACCGGCGCCGCCGCATGCGGGCAAACGTTACGCCACGCATAGTATTGACCTTCGATCCGAAACAGGCCGATTTCCATCTCTTTCACTTTTACGATAAGTTTGCCGCCGTCGCTGATCGCATCTGGCTCTGCCACTTTCACTCTCATGCGGGACCCGCCTCCTTAGGCCTCTCCGGGATCGGGAAGCCGTACAGCTCTGCCGCGTTATCCCCTAGAATACGCTCTTTCAACTTCTGAGGAAGGTTTCTCAGCACGACTTTCGGATTGTCGAAGTCCCAATGCGGGTAGTCGGATGAGAACATAGCGATCTGTTCAGCATGCATCATCTGAAAGATTTGCAGCAGATGTTCCGGCTGCTTCGGTTCTTCGATCGGTTGCGTTGTTACCCGCACATGCTCCACAATATACTCCGATGGTAGACGCTTGAGCCATGGCGTGGTATCGCGCAGCGCTTTATAGTTTTTGTCCATGCGCCACATCAAATGGGGCAGCCAGGCTATACCGCCTTCGATCGCTACAAATTTAAGCTTCGGGTATTTTTCGAACACCCCTTCGCATACCAGGCTATTGATATGAGTCATAAAATTCGCAGGTAGAATATTGTGCCATTCCATATACCGGGTCGGGTACCCGGCCGGTGTCGGGGCGCCGGATATTCCCTTCCCTTCCGTGCCCGGATGAATGGCGACCGGCAGTCCATTCCGTTCTGCTGCTTCGTAGATCGGATGGTAAAAGCGGTTGCCGTACGGCATACGCGCTCCGCTTCCCATAACGACCTGCACCATGCCCGGATGCGGCCCCATCCTGTCGATCTCTTTGACGGCTTCGGCCGGATCGGAATGGTTAATCTGAATGGAGCCTTTGAATTTTGGGCTGACGCTAAGCCAATGATCCGCCAGCCAATCATTGAAGGCAGCAGCTACGGCATTCGCATAGTCCGGATCGGCGTGAAGAGAAAGGCCCTGTTCTCCCCCACCCGTTAGTATGCCGTAATCGATTCCGAACGGTTCCATATAATGCTTCAGGACAAACTGCGGATCGCTTCCGGGCGTAGCGCCATTGTCGGGCTTTGCATCCTGACGCAATACACCTACGGGCGAGTAATACTGCCCGTGCACACCGATTCCACTTTCGAGCCATTGTTGGTGCCATACTTTCGGTAAATAAGGCAGCAAGTCCTGCAGTTTGTCGATCGCATTGTGGATGTCAGCATCAACGATAAACGATGCGGATCGCATTCCATGCCCTCCTTTGATTTGAATCTTACCGCTTACTTGGAACCATACGTGCGCTTATATGCCGTATTGTACATCTCAAGCAGTTCATCGGAGCCGAGCTTCTTCAATTGATCCAAGAACTGCTGGTAGTTCGCGTCGGTAATTGGTGTCTTGCCTGTGACGAATTCGGTAATTTTCTGCTCCAGAAACTTGGTGAGCGGGGTCAGCTTCGATTTTTCCAGATCGAGCTCTTCCGTCGTCTTCACGAGTGCCTTAGGGGCGGGAATGATGAACTTCTCATAGCTGCTGTTGATCGCTTTGCTTTTGTCGTCGAGACCTCTCTCCCACGTTTGACGTGCCAATGCGTTGTTCAGCGAAATGTTGTCGTACCATACGCCGAAATCGCGGCGCAGCGGCACATAGGGGCTAGCTCCGAATTCTTTCATGTAGACCGGCTTCCCGTCCTCAAGGGTATACGATTTGCCTTCAATACCGAGCGACAAATAATTGGTGCCCTCTTCACTCACTAGATAATCAAGAAATTTGACGGCTCTTTCCTTATCTTTGACTTTCGCCGAAATGGCCCGCCCAACCGATCCTACGACCGGACGGGAAAACTGGTAGGTCTTTACGCCGTCTGCGGCAAACTCGGGAAGCGCATCCAGATCGTAATCCGGCGTGCCCGCTTGCTTCGCTTTGTCGATCGTTGGGTTCACTTCCGCCTTCCAGTAGTAGGTTACCGACGACTTCCCTTTTAAGAACCGTTCTTCCCACTGATCCGGAGTCAACAAATAAAATTCGGGGTCGAGCAGCTGCTCGGTATACAGCTTATTCATAAATACAAGTGCATCTTTATATCCGCTATTGTACGGCGCGAACTCGTACTTCTCTTCCGTCGGACTTTGATTGAAAAAGCCTGTAATACCCGTAAAAATCTTTCCGAATACGGTATACATTCCGGTATCCGCCGTGACCGGAGTATTAAAGCTGAGCGGGTAGCTGTCCGGCTCTTTAGCCTTCAAGTCTTTCAGGAATTGATAAAATTCATTAATATTTGTCGGGGCTTTCAAGTTGTATTTATCCATCAAATCTTTGCGCGCCATCCAAATATAATTGAAACCTTTCCCAGCAGGGTCACCTTCGAGTACAGGAACGTCGTAGATACCGCCATCCGCTCCAGTTGCCACAGCTTTCGCTTCGGGATAAGTTTCATAGAACTTTTTGAGATTGGGCGCGATATCCAAATAATCGTTCAAATTCAGGAACACGTTCTCCGGCCCGTTCTCCCTAGCCTCTTGATTTGTCGGCTGACTAAAATCAGTGACCGTGTTGGTAGCGATCATAATCTGCCGCTTCTCCGTCAGGCCTTCTTGGCTGACGACCTGCCAATCCACTTTAACGCCCGTTTTCGCTTCGATTTCCTTGAAAATCTCCCAATCATTCTTTACCTTTCCTTCCGGGCGATCGTAAACTAGCCAGGAGAACGAAATTGGCTTTTGCGAGTCTGTCCCTCCTCCATTTGCCCCTTCTTGCTTCCCGCCTTTTCCACTGCAGCCGGCGGTCAGAACGCTCAGCATAACGGCAGAAAGGATGATAGCCATCATTCTTTTACTCACTTGTTTATACCCTCCTTATATTGACATCGGATATATAGGAATAAGTTCCGGTGGAATCTACATCTATCCTTTGATTCCGCCGATCATGGTGCCTTGTACGAAATATTTTTGAATAAACGGATACACGCATAATATCGGTACCGTAGCGATCGTGATCATGGCGTATTTCAGCGTCTCTATATAGTCCGTGTTGCCTTCGCCCTGGACATTCGAGCCGGCGATAATAATGTTGCGCAACATGATCTGCAAAGGGTACATACTCCGATCGTTTCAAATAGATCAGCGCATCGAAGAACGAGTTCCATTGATTGACGGCGGTGAACAGACCAATGGAGACGAGTACCGGGAGCGAAAGCGGCAGTACAATCTTTAGGAACACCTGCATCGTGCCACAGCCATCAATGGTAGCCGCATCTTCAAGCTCTTCCGGCAAACCTTCGAAAAAGGTGCGCATGATGAACAAATACCAAGTGCTGACTAGCGACGGCAGCACGATCGCCCACATCGTATCCAGCAGTCCCAGTTTCTGCACAACAAGGAAGGTCGGGATCATTCCTCCTCCGAACATGAGCGTGAAGGCCGCCAGGAACAGAATCAGCGGACGGCCAGGGAGCCCTTTTTTGGCAAGCGGATAAGCCATGGCAGAGGTAACGGCGAGCGATAAGAAGGTTTGAACGGCGGTATAGCGAATCGTGTTCCAATAACTGATCCATAGATCCGGATTGCCGAGAAGCCGTTGATAAGCAATCAAGGTGATCGATTTGGGCCAGAGAACGACCTGGCCGCTCATGACCATGGCATTGTCACTGATGGAAGCGGAAAACACATATACGAGCGGATATACCATGACGATAATAAGGACGGCCATGAGGAAGATGTTGAAAGTGTCAAACAGCTTCGAGCCGAAGCTTTCCTTAATTTTCATTTCTCGGCCTCCTTCACCAGAGACTAGTGTCCGAAAATTTCTTGACGACACGGTTCGCTGAGACGACTAGCACGAATCCGATCACCGACTGGAACAAACCGACAGCCGTAGCGAAGCTGAAGTCGGCGGATAGGATGCCGCGGCGATAAATGTATGTGTTGAGGACGTCCGCGGTTTCATAGGTCATCGGATTGTACAACAAAATAATTTTTTGGAAGCCGGTTTCCATAAAGTGGCTAAGCGTCAGAACAAACAGGACGATCATAACCGGAATCATACCGATAAAGGTCACATGACGCATTTGTTGAAAGCGATTGGCGCCATCGATTTTAGCAGCCTCATACAACGTCGGATCGACGCCGGCAATAGCCGCCAAGTACAGGATGGTGCCCCAGCCGATCGTCTGCCAAATTTCCGAGCCTACGTAGATCGTACGGAACCAACCTGGCTCCCCGAGAAACATAATTCGCCCGAAGCCGAGCCAGTCGAGTATATGATTGACGATTCCGGTCTGCTGCGACAAAAAGGTAACCATAATGCCGGCGATCACGACGGTAGATAAAAAGTGAGGCATGTAGCTGACGCTCTGCACGAACCATTTGAACTTCCGGCTTCGGATTTCATGGAACAGCAAGGCAAGGATGATTGGTGCCGGAAAACGAAATATCAGGTCGTACACATTCAGCATGACCGTATTCCGGACCAGCTTCCAGGCATCCGGCGTGTTGAGGAAAAAATCAATAAAATGCTGCAGGCCGACAAACTTGCTGCCCATGATCCCACGGCCGATCGAGAAATTCTGAAACGCGATGATCACCCCGTACATCGGCGCGTACTTGAAGAGGATGTAATACAGAATGCCGGGCAGCATCAGCAAATATAACGTTTTGTATTTCTTCAGCTTGAATCGGAGAGAAGTGCCCTTTCCACTTTGATCTCGGGCTGGTATTTGTGCGTTCGCGGCGTCGCTTCGATCGAATGACAACGGTTTCACCTCCTTTGGTAGGCGTTTGAACGCCAACCGAATCTTTGCTCTGACTATATGTGGTGGCACGCCGCGGGTAAAGCACCATGTTTTCGGGATGTCCCCATTTTTACAAACCGCATGACAACGCCACTCGCATGATAAGCAGGTGAAAAAAATGAGACTTCGAAAAAAAGAAGACTCATGATTGATGGATCGTGCGATATTTAGCCGGGGTAATTCCTTCGTAACGGCGAAAATTACGGATGAACGAGTTCCTTCCCCAATAACCGATTTGTTCGGCTATTTCATCGATTTTCAGATCGGTTTCGAGCAAAAATTGCTTTGCTTTCGAAATCCTGTACTTGGCGATGTATTCCACATACTTCTCACCCACCTCTTCCTTGAACATGCGGCTGAAATGCCCGGCGGACATGTTCATTTGCTCCGCGAAATGCTCAATGGAGAGTTCTTCGTTATAATGGGTCCGAATATAGTCCAAAATTTCGGCAAACTGTTGTTTACGATCCGGCACTTCGATTTTCCGGAACAATACGCCGTGTATTTCCCGAAATGTTTGCCTCATTTCTTCCCAGGTTACACAGCGGTTGATGGAGGCAAACAACTCGGAATAGACCGAGATGTCAAAATCGTTTTGCTCACTTTCGATGGCCCTGGCCCAAGTATTCAGTACATCGGTGCCCAAGTTCTTCATCTGATCTGCGTTCGCATTGTTTCGCATTCCTGCGTCCAGCAAGTCGAACACGGACTGAAGCAAGTTTTTGCAATCACCAGCTTTGTACCTATTGAAGATCCGGTTCACTTCTTGAGCAGACAAGAAACTGTCTCCTGACGATCGCTCCTTCCATACCCTTTGTTCGCTGCAAATTTCCGCACCAGAGTGCAAACTCTTATAATGGAGCATCGAATGTGCATGGTTGTAAGACTGATGGAGGGCGGCGACGGAATGGACTGTTTCCCCGATCCCAATGGAAGCCTTGTAATAAGGATGCTCCAGGAGCAGCTTTATTACATTCGCTGTTTCCATGGGGTCACAAAGCCCATTCTCTTCGTGATGTAATACGCAGGACAATTGTTCGGAACGTGTTTGACATACCCAAATCATTGCCGGGGACAGCTTGCGAATTTTCTCCTTCAGCTCGGCCAGCGTAAATGATTTGGACGTTTCAGACAGTTGTTCCGCGAATGGCGAATAGTATTGGATATCAATGCAGAGGACGGTTGCGGCTGATACCGGCTTGTACGGGAAGGCAATTTCTTTTGCGTAATATTCGATGGACAAGCTGTCGCGGTATTCACCAAACAACACTCGAACAATAAATTGCTCCTGAACGATCGGGAACATGCCGTTTACGGTCTGTGTCAGCTCTTTGTTCTTAGAGATTAGCAAATGCGAAAACCGTTTTATCGTATCGAACTCGTTGCCGCTGTGGGAGCCGGGTGCGTCGTCCAGATGCGGATGCTGCGATTCCAGCCCCGTTTTAATTTCGCGAATCGGGTTGTACAATCTCCGGCTCAAATAATAAGAAACCAAGCCGCCTACGATGATAAACATGCCAAGCAGTACGAACGTTATCGTGCGGATCGTGCTTGCCGGCTTCATTAGGGTGGGCAGATCGATCATGCTTACATAATACCAAGTATCGTTGAACCGGGATTTGGTGAATGACAGCGCTTTCTTATTTTGGGTTAAAAATAAAGTCTGTTCCGGATTCATACGGATCATCTCTGCAAATGAATCAGGCTGTAGCTCGGACGATCCGTTTGAGATCAGGACGGAGCCGGACGAGTTGACCAGCATCGTATCCGTTACCCACTTCTCTTGAATGCCCAATCGCCCGCGAAGCTTATCTAGATCAAGATTCACGACCAAATAGACTTCGGGATTGCTATTGTTGAATGGATAGCTCATCAGCATGGCGGTGTTCGAGTGGGTTGAGACGATGTCACGAGTGAACGGCGGCCTTTCAAATACGGTATGCGGTCTTGTAAAAACCATCGATTTCTTGCCAGTAAAATTGGCAAAGTAGGATGGCATATCCGTATCTTTAATCAGATACTGTTCCCGGAAATAATCGTCTTTGCTGCTGTATGTATTGCCGTCGATGACAAGATCTTCGCTCGCAAAGTACAGGAACGATTTGTACACCAGATCTTCCGAATCCAGTTTATTCATTTGTTGCATGAGCGAGTGAATCCATTCATAGTGCTGCGTGAGGTCGGCCGGATCGCCGGACGTTCCGGGAAAGTTCTTGAGGCTTGCAGTTGACAGCATGTTCACCATATCACGTTCGAGAGAGGCGAAGGTGTCATCGGTTTGCTCCGAGAAATGCTGCATGATGGTATTGTTCAACCTTTCCGCATCATGCTCAATCAACCGGACGACAAAAAAATTGGTCAGTACGGCGGCTACGATGACTGGGGTAAGAATCAGCGCAAAGTAGTTAGCGAATAACCGACAAAACAGCACAGTGCGATACGTTTGCCAGAAACGGTTCACCATGACAACCCTCCTAATAAAATTTCATAAATATAATTCAATTGCAAAATATTTTTTCACCCCTATCTTAAACTATTTTCATTAAATTTGTACTTGTTTACTTTGCAAAAATGTCACTGCTTCTTCCTGAAAGGCAGCCGGATCGCGCTTTTGGGTTACATGCCCATGAGTGCAACAAAAAAAGACTGGAGCACTTGCCCCAGTCTAGCCATTATTATTGTATTTATTGTTAGCCGTATGTCTTAATGGGGTATTACCACACCATCTTGCGAATCTGTTGCAGTATATCGCAATTGAGCCATGCATCGATTCGAATAAAAAGCGATTTCCTATTTGCTAAAGTTATAAACAGTGATTAAACATTATTTTTTTTATAAGGCAACCGTCCATGGCTGCCTTTTCCCTTTAGTTCAACCGCAAGACCATTAAATTTTCATCCCAATATTGATATCCATTCTTTAGGGCATTCTGCTCTGTTCCGTAAGTTACAAAACCGATAGTCTCATAAAGCCGCTTTGCCGCGTTATTATTTGAGATGACAGTGAGGTTAATCTGTTCAAGTCCCTCACAAAGTTTCGCCTTATTAATCAATTCTAGAACCAAGGATTTACCTATTCCCTCTCCGGCAACATTGTGTCAGAAGAAACAATCTACTTCGATATATGTGTTTGATGTTTGATTAGGAACTCGGGGTTCGTTACATACTCTATGTAATTTACGGCTCCGTTAAACTCAAAATAAGCCTGATAGCGAGTGCGAATCGCTGGATGTGTAATGAAATCAAGAACTCTCTCCTTCGCTACCCAACGGCTATCGGTTGTTTCTTCAGAAACAGCTAACTCCCCTCCTACAGGTTTGCATACGAAATCAAAAATAACTTGTGTAGGAACATCAGTCACGCCATCATTCCATTTAAAAATCCCTGTATTTGAATAAACACCAATTAAGCTGCTAACCGTGATGTCAATTCCGCTTTCCTCTTTAATTTCACGAACCATAGCATCCATCAAGTTTTCTCCAACTTCCACTTGTCCACCAGGGTAAACCCAACCACCGTCACGAGTGTTTACTAAAAGGATATTTCCTTGCTCATCTTCCACAAATCCACCTGCGGCTACGATGTGCGTTGACCCCCTTATGCGGAACGTTTGTATAATAAAAAGCACACTGATCTTTAGAGCGTCACGTAATTATTTTTGCAACTAACTTTTCATTTTTAAAGTGTAAATTCTCATTATCCAATAAAGTATATTTTCATTTTTAAAGTGTAAATTCTCATTATCCAATAAAGTATAAAGCGTGCTGTTTTTTTGAGTAGAAGCCCAATGATCAAATGCAATACGACGTTCTTTATCATTATAGTGCGGACAAAGGCTGCCTTTTAACAATCCTAAACCTTCAAATTCCTCGAATTCTTCTTCATTTTTTTCACTAAAACAAGTTTCAAACCAACACATGGCCCCTGCACTTATACCTGCTAATATGACACCTTTTTGATAAGCATTTCTCAACACAACGTCGAAGCCTGTTTTTTTCCAAATTTCAAGCATATATTGGGTATTCCCGCCGCCTACATACACAATATCTAAATCATTAACAATTTCTTGAATGTGGGGTGAGTCAAAATCATATATAGTAAGATGGCTTGATTGTTCATTTTTAAAAGCCTTATAAAACTTATCGATATAACCTTGTGCATCATTACTGGCTGTTGCAATAAATGCAATTTTTAATGGTCCTTGCTTTCTAGGTATTTTTAATAAGTATTCATCAATGTAGGCCTGATCTTCTTCGGAAAAACCACCGCCAGAAATTGCGAGGATTGTTCTTTCCATTCTGTATCTTCTCCTTAAAACTGCCATTTTCTGAACTATGAGAATGCAGCCTCTAATTGGTTGCCTTATGGATTTGTATCACTGATCGTCGTCAGAAAACCGTTCTTCCCGGCAGTTTCAATGAACTGATCAATCGATTGAAATGCTGGGTAGGTAAACGAGTACCATTGTTTTTCAGTCGCAGCGTATAACATAACACTGGGGTTGCCCTCGGAATGAGATAAAGTATAGAGATAAAATTGTTTAATGCTGTTCCCTTTTTGATCCAAAAAATCAAACTTTCCACTCATGTAATAATCCCCCCTTGTAAGCTCTATAACACTCGAAGTGTAACTAGCAGGGGGATTCACCTTACTTCCTTTGTTGTCAAAAACATGATAAATCGCTTCGATATAGGCACTCCCATTAATTTCTTTTACTATGCTGCCCATTGTATAGTTAACTTCGTACTGCAATGCTTTGACTTTCACTCCATCGAGAACAAATGGGGCAGGTTCAACAGATACTGTCGAATTTCTGAATCCGACGCTGCAGTTAAACGTTTCTGCAATAAAGCGGAGCGGAACCATGATGCGATCATTCTTGATATATGGGGTTGCATCGAGTAACGCGGGTTTACCATTTTTCATCGCTGTATGGCTCTTCAATTTTAAGATTACCAGCATATCGCTTTTTGTGAGCGTAACTTCCGAACCCGACCAGTTGACCTTGGCTCCCAAATTTTCACTGATAAAACGCAAAGGCACCATTGTTCGATTGTTCTTCATTTCGGGCTTCACAGCGGAGGTAATAGTAATACCTTCAACTTTTATTTGCATATCTGCCGCGTATGCAGGTGAAGAGATAGATAAAATGAATGCAGCGATAATTCCTGTTAGAACCTTTTTCATAATATTCTATTCCTTTCTTGGCATATTTTAGTGAACTAATATTATGACGAGAAGTAGACAGTCTACAAGTCTTACCACGGCATTCATAATGGCCAAATCAGCATTAACCACGTAACCCGCACTACGATTGCGGACTTTAGGCAACCCCTGTATGAGCGTAAATCTGACTTGCCAGTCGGGCTGTTTTGAAGATTCTTTATTTATAAAGACTTGCAACAAGACTGTTTAGTTCATCTGTGGTTTCTATATCCGTTGGATCTAGATTTAATTTCATGAAGATATTACTTATCTCTTCAGCCTTACCTATTACTATTTCTTTCTTGTCTCCATTTATCATTGCTTTGTATAAACCATCAAGTCCTACATCTATCAAATCATTGGTGGCTTCATAAGACGAGGGTTTAGATACGGCAGAAGCTGCAGCTACTGAACCTACACAACTTTCATAATTACTGTTGTTTCCACCGGTAAAATCCCTACTAAAACATGTAGCTGATTCACCTAACTGATATTTAAATTCCATATCAATCATGTTTTGTTTGTATTTTAAAATCTCTTTACTGTTCATTTGTACATTCCTAGAATATATTAGAAAAACTACTAGAATAATAACTACAACTGCTAATATAGTTATGATATTTTTAGATTTATTCATTTCAGGCTCCTCTACTTTATGCTATATTCAGCTTTCGGCTAACGACTTATTCAAAATCTTCGTAAATAATCCATATATAGGGTATTCGTGAAAAACATTGAACTCCCCTGCCCGTTAATTGAGGAAAAGGCAGCCGGCTTTTGGACAACATTCCCTTTCGACTAATGCTCCTCTAAACCGACCGTAATAAATACACTACGGTTCTACCTTAGCCCGGATTGCCGGCATCCAGTAGCACAGGTAGAGATGCAAGTTCATGTCCCTAGCTGAGGGCAAGAACTTGTATCTTTAAAACAAAAGAAGCCGCGGATCCCGCGACTTCTTTTGCGTGTATGTTCTTATCCTCCGACATTATAAAACTCCCACATCGAAAGCCCCCCGCGCTTGGATAATGATGTTATTATCCCTTACTTTCTTTTGCTGGTGATCCCTTTGCCAAATATTTTTCTAGCTTTGATCTTGTTGATGGTAGAGGCATGTAAATCATCACTCTCATATCAGGATCATTGGGGATTTGCAGGGTAATATGATCAAACTCAAGGTGCCCCATGTAGGGATGCTCCACTTCTTTAAATCCTTCAAGAGAGCCGGGCGTTTCATGCTGCAGCCATAGCCGGCCAAATTCAGGATTTATTCGTTTAAGATCTTCTATTAATTCGGCAAACGACGAATCTTCAACGTAGCGGGCTGATGCCGTGTGGAATTCCGCAATCATTCCTGTAGCCTTTTGGTCGAAATTTTTGAAGCGTCCCTTCCATACCGGGTCGGTGAAAAACCGCCAGATTAAATTGAATTCATGAGGCGGTGCTGCCGAGGAAATAGAGAAAACCTCATTTGCAGCATCATTCCAGGCCACAAAATCCCAGCGTCTTCCCAGAATATATACAGGATTCGGAGTAAGGTCATCCAGCATCCTTTGAAATGCTGACCCGATACTTTCTTTATGAGGAGACAAGTAAGGAGGAAGTGATTCTCCTGCAAGAAAAAAAAGATGGCGTCGTTCATTGGGATTAAGCTTTAGTGCCGCAGCTAGGCTTTCCAACACTTGTACTGACGGACGGACATCACGTCCCTGCTCCAGCCACATATACCAGGATGTGCCGATATTCGACAGCTGTGCGACCTCTTCCCTGCGCAATCCGGCTGTCCGGCGGCGCGACCCAGTCGGCAAACCCACATCCTCTGGAGAAAGGCTTGACCTATGTTTACGCAAAAAATCACCAAGAGCCGAACGGCGCTCGCGATCGTTCATCTCAACCCCTCCTAACCTATTACTCGGAAACCTATGATTAAGCAACCTCTCGTTAAAAGTGTATTAGAAAATTATACTCAATCATAGAAATCGCTTCAACTCAGTTTGAAACGTTTCAAACCATTACCGACTTTAAAGGAGACAGGCCATGCAATCAATAACACAGCACCAAAATTACAATTCTCAGGAAATGCTTATCAATAAAGTAGCTCTGGTTACAGGGGCCAGCCGCGGCATCGGAGCAGCGGCAGCCAAACTCTTCGCAGAAGAAGGAGCGGCGGTTACTCTCGTCGCAAGAACAGAAGCAGCTCTACGCTCTGAAGTTGAGGAAATTATCGCGAAAGGCGGTAAAGCCGATTACATTGTAGCCGACCTAGCCGATTCCGCCAGCATCGAACGGGCGGTTCAAACGACCGTTGAGCGTCACGGTCGCCTGGATATAGCATTCAATAATGCTGGAATTGGGGCTCCCCTTTCGCCCTTAACAGAGGTCACAGAAGAGGATTTCGACCTTCTTCAAGCTGTAAATTACAAAGGAATCTGGGTGGCAATGAAAGCGGAAATCAAGGCAATGCTCGATACTGCAGGTACCGGTGCCATTGTCAATAACAGCAGCGTGGGCAGCTTCAGAGGTAATCCCGGGTTGTCTGTCTACGGAGCCGCCAAACGGGCTGTTAATAGTCTGACCGAGACGGCTGCCATTGAATACGGGCCTTCGGGTATCCGCGTAAACGCTATTGCACCTGGCACCACCATGACCGAGATGATCGAGGGGTTAGTTGCACAAGTTCCAGATATAATCGAAAAAAGCAACTCTGTGACGCCTCTTAGGCGTCCTGCCGACCCTCATGAGATCGCACAAGCGGCTGCCTGGTTATTGAGCGATCGCGCTTCTTACGTGACAGGCGTCGTTCTGCCGGTGGACGGCGGAGCAAGGGCGTAGTCCCTAACGGAGGGATTATCCCATAAGGCCCATTGCCCCGGGGATACTCCTTCCGCATGTTATGAATCGCTCCAACAATTGCTGGCGCTCTAAACTACAATGGAATTTCAGACATTCCACGGCTGAGTACATTATAACTAACCTGCCCGTTAGTTTAAGAAAAAGGCAACCGGCTTTTGTGGCGGCTGCCTTCAAATGTCTTCATTGAGCTATCGTTCCCCGATAGCTTATTACTTCAAGTCTTTCATCACTCTTAACTCAATCTCAGCGCCTGATTCAACAAGAAGATAGATATGCTCGTTGCGCCTAGGGTCTGTACAATAATTCTCAAACGATTGAGAAGATGGAAACCAGATGATATGAATCTCAATGAGACGATCAGGGCTTTGGAGTCTTCTTTCCAATTTCGCGCCGTACTCATTAAGTAAAGGTAGTACATGACTTTCATAATCATTAAATTTCTCTACGCCTTCTTCCGGAAGCTTTGCCGTCATTACGTAAAGCTTAGCAATGGACTTTTCATTCACCGGAGCACCTCCAACCTGAAGCATTTGATCCAGCTTCGCAAACTGGATCCCTTATGCCAAACCATTTCGCATATTAATTATACAGCAATTGGAAGTATCCTGCCCGTTAGCAAAACGCGGCTGCCGATAATACGGCAGCCGCGTATTTGTGTATTTATTGAGCTATCGTTTCCCGTTAGCTTAACGAACTTAAAATGGGTATCGCTTTTCACTTTCGGCTTTATTTTTTATATATTCGTTTCGCCGAATGAGTAAACGTTCCATGTACGATCGTAAAAACATCACGTCTGTTAACTTACCAAGTGGTCCAAAAGGTGACGTGTAATCGAATTTATCTATCATCAACGTACCACCATTTTGTCTTTCAAATGTATGCTCGTGCCTAAACCTTTTAAAAGCGCCGCTGACCATCTCATCCACAAATTTATGAGGTGGATCAAACTCAGTAATGATTGATGTTAGTTGTTGGCGAATGCCGAAATGCGTAGCTTCCCAAGTCACAGTTTCCTCTGCTGTAATTAATCCACTTGTTCGACCTTTTATCGCTATTTCATTTGTGTGTGAGGTCGATTCCATATGGAGATCAATGCTGCGGGACAAATCAAAACATACCTCAATAGGTGCGTTAATGAGCAGGGTTAATTGTATAATTGGCAAGAGCATCCCTCCTTCTTCATCAGCTTTTGACCCAATTTTATCATTTTCTAAACTATATTGTTTTCTTCATACTTTCCCCAATAAAAAATACTGATAAGACGCTGTTGGTACAGCACAAGTTGCTGTGGCTGTTCAACTATCCTGCCCGTTAGTTTAATGAGAGAACCTTATTTTTTTTCTCTAGTAGAGACCACGTAGTTTCAGGTTCATCTCCTACTAGGGGATATCATTAGTTGTTTTCCTTTATCCAAGAACGCAACTTATCAGCATAGAATGAGCGTTCATCTGGATCGGACTGATAACCCTTTGACAGATAAAGTTGATCATTCACATATCTAGGGTAAACATGGAGGTGATAATGCCACACGTCTTGATTGCCGGCAGGCTCATTATGTTGCCGCGTAGAAATCCCCTCACATCCATATGTGCTTTTCATTGCAAATGCTGTAAGCTGAGCCGCAAGGTGAATTTCAACAGCGTAATCCGCGGGGAGATCATAGATGTTCTCGAAATGTTGATTAGGAACAACAAGAACATGTCCTTTATTGTTTGGCCACCATTTGCTCGCTATAAATGCCGTTACCTTTTCATTCTGATAAATGATATCCCTTTGTTTTGTTCCCTGATTAGGCCGCTCGATACCCCAGACACGACAAAATGGGCATTCGTATCCTTCGGGCTTATGTGAAAATGATGCTGTCATCTTTCTCATTCAACTCCTTTCATATTTTTTCAACCAGCTATTTGACGCGGGCAACTTCTGTTCGTTCCGTTAACCTACCCGTTCTCCACCCTTGGTTTTAAATGAGTTATAATGCCATCGCATCTGCTAATCCATAGTAATATCTACTACTTGTTTCGCGAAAGCAGCATAGGGTCTGACCAGATCCGGCCTTTGATTAATAGCCCACCTAAGGTTATCAAAAGCCCGTAATAACAGATAATTCCTTATGCCAGAAAGGTCTTCTCCACTTATTCCGTATCCATCTATAAACGCTTCGAATTCTTCAGCATTTGGGCTTTCATCCAGCCCTAGGATTTGGTAATGCATCAATTGAGCAACAGTTGCATGGGGCACCACGCTTACTTTTGCATTCCAATCCAGCAAGATCACTTGGTTTCCCTGATTGACAATCGTATTCTTTAATGAGATATCTCCATGGTTTAATCCGAAACGGAACGGTTCACTCTTTATATCCTCAAACCGTTGTTTTATTCTCTGCGATTCCACCTGATTGATTACTCCAAGTTCAATCAAGGGATCATGCTCAGTCAAACTATTTATATTATGCTGTACATACCCTTGCCAAGTACCGTCTGATCCAGCATGAGGCGGTGACTGAAACTCCCCATGGATAGGATCAATCAGATTTTCTCCGTATCCCTTCACTTGAATAGAATGAATAAGCTTGGCATATTCGCCCAGTCTTCTCCAAATAATAGACTTTGGTACAGTACTGTCTACCCCGTTGACTCCCTCAATAAAGGCTTGAATCATATATGCTGTCTCATCAACTATGCCAATGGACAACACCTCAGGTCCAGGAACGCCTGCTTCAGCTGCTCGCTCGATACACCATTTCTCTTTGATAAAGCTAGGATATTCATCTTTTCCGTTCATACGGACAACCACTTTATGAAGCTCTGTTTCAACTACGCATACCTGATTTGTGATGCCTTTACCTTTGATCTGATAAGAAGCTATAACTTTTTCCTGAAGAAAATTGCCTGCAATTCGTGCTGCTTGTTTAACTAAAGAGTCGTCCATTGTGAGTTTTATCCTCCCTCAAGTACCTTGCTTTGAATAGTTTACCACGACTTTTTTAGGAGATCGTTTATTAAACTACCCTGCCCGTTAGCTTAAGGCGATAATGCCAAATAAATTAATGCCTTGCCTTCAACCCTTCAGTTTCTGCTCTTGCGCTTCCTGACTCGCCTGCCCTCTATGACTCGTCGGTAAAAAGTTGTCCTTTTCATTTCGGCCTGTCGCATAGCCTCAGTTTCCCCGTTAACGAGCCAACAACAAAAATAACAAAGCATCTGAGGTTACGCCTCAGATGCTCTGTATTCAGTATTATTTTATAACTGGTTCGATTTTATAAATCATCTGCACCAGTAGGTAGGTTTTTAATCGCTGCCTTTGGCTTCATGTACATTTTATTGAGTATGATCGTTTGCACGATAATGAATATACCGCCAACAGCCCAATATAATGGTAACGCGGCGGGCATCCCAAAAGAAAATACACCCATCATGATCGGTGATAACAACCCGATGAAAGCCATTTGGTTATTTTGATTTTGCTGATACTGCGCTGAAACGGATTGAGACACGCGGAACTGAACGTAATACACCGCAGCGGCAATAAACGGCAAAATCATATCTGTTTTCCCCAAGCTAAACCACAAAAAATCGTGAGCTGCAATCTCTGGGGTACGACGTATGGCGTAGTAAAATGCTAGGGTGATTGGCCATTGGAGAAGCATCGGTAAACACCCCATGTTTAAGGGATTAAATTGATGCTTCTGGTAGAGCTGCATCATCTCGGCTTGCTGTTGTTTTTTTGCATCCGCACTGACGTCGTTCTTATACTTTTCCTTAAGTGCAGTTAACTCCGGTTGGAGGACGGCCATCTTTTCTTTCATGTCCATTTGTTTCTTGGTTTGATTCATCATGAGTGGCATGATCGCAAGTCTGATGATGAAAGTCATCAGCACGATCGATAATCCGTAGTTTCCGTGAAATGCATCCGCGAAGAATTTGATCAAGATCGAAAATGGATAAATAAAAAAGTGGTTAAATATCCCTGATGAGTCGGCATTAATCGAGTTTGATTGGGATGCTGTCGAACACCCGCTGAGCACAATGATCGGAATAACTCCAATCAACATGACGAGAATGGACTTGGCCCATTTTTGGAGCAACAAAATCTTTTTCATCGTTGTCCTCCCTATTTGAAAGTATGGAATATCAATGTGGGGAAGGACTATTGTCGTCTTCATCAGGTGCTTCTCTTCGTCTGGCGATACGTACTATCCACCGCTGAATGCTGCTGGGTTGTGACAGTCTGACAGCCACAAACCAAGTTGAACCGGCTGCAGCAATTTCATGCCCCCAGTGTATCTTTTGTGAAGAAAGATAGGTGAATGGAAGTAACACTACGGAAGAGATGAGAGCAATCGAGAATGCCAATTGAACCAAGTCATAAAAATGCTCCAGTCAAGTTCACCTCCGCATGAGCGATATGGGTTTTTTTTATAATAATTATACGCTTTAAAAAACTGTGTAGTTTCACTAATCTGCCCGTTAGCTTAATGCCTGAAGCCAGCTTAGCACTGTAACTCCGTTAGGTTCTAATCGTTACACTTATAATACGGTTCATTTTAACCGTCATAACAGCAAAAATTACGAAAGGAGCTGGCGCCGCCAACTCCTTCGCTCTTTATCCATTTCTTGTCTAATCATAGTAATTTACTTTCTAATCACTTAACAGGCACGATTCAGTTTTTCGTAGTAAGCCCCGGTCATCTTCATAGTTGAAAATAGAAACCAGGAGAACTTGCTCGTTTGGAGCTAAATGAACAAGTCGTTTGAGCTTTTCAGCAAAGTATTCTCGTCGGGTTCCAGTTATACTAAACGTATAAGCACATCTTTATCAGGTACCGTCCAAACGGCTTCTAATTATTCTACAGGTAAGCGCAGACGGGCATATCCGAAAGGATGATTATGAAATGGAAACTAGAGCAATCGCAGGAACAAGTAAGGCGGGGACGTCCACGACTATGAGATCAAGCAAAATGGTCAGGGTGCCTCAGGAACTGGTAAAGTCCCCGAATAAAAAAGGGAGCTTGAAGCTGGATGGGATGTCCGTTATCGAATTCTGTTTTTACACGCAAGGCATAAAAGGAAGCTTTTTTTTGCAGGATCATCTTCTGCTAATCGTCAAGTCGGGTATCTATACCATTCGCTTCGGTGATCGAGAATACACAATACGGAGCAACGAAATGATGTTTATTCATAAATCAATGGGAGTCGAGTACGAGAAAGCGGGTGAACCCGATTCCGATTATATTCTCGACTATACGATGTTTTTCCTGAACGAGAAGATCGTAGGTGAATTCCTCAAATTCGCCGGTTTACAACCAATTTATCTCGTGAATGATGTCGTTCCGATAACCGTCTTTCCGATCAATGACCGCATTGGAAGCTATATCGAATCGTTAAAACCCTATTTTGAGAACCATGACGAAGTCAAAGAAGGACTCGTTCGTGTAAAGCTGATGGAATTGCTGTTTCATATCGCAGATTCGAATGATCGTTTGTTGCATCAAATGATGCAACCCATAAGCAAGGAAAGAGGCAGCATTGCAAAGATCATGGAGGAGAACTTCATGAATCCCGTTTCCCTTAACGACCTGGCCTATTTGTCCGGCAGAAGCCTGGCGGCGTTCAAAAGGGATTTTCAAGCAATATACAACACCTCCCCGCTCAAATGGGTTCGCAATCGAAGGCTGGATAAAGCCAAGGAACTGTTAGCGGAAACCATGTTATCTGTTACGGAAGTCTGTTTTTCGACCGGATTTGAAAATATCGCTCACTTTTCCAAAGTATTTAAGGAAAAATTCGGACTCCCGCCTTCAGAGTTTAGACGGCAGCTGAGGTTGAAGGAGGATGCCTAAAGGGGCTGAAAAATGGCTGCACAGGCACCTGATTTGAAGATACCGTTTCGCGGAACTTACAGCGGAACGGTATTTTGTTATGTACAGAAACCAAAATGAGCTAAATAAACAAATAGAAATGAGCTTGTAGGCAAAGAAATTCATACGTCTCCTTGATATTCTTATCTCATGCGGTAAACGTTTCACTAATTTAGAAAGGTGTTGAAACAAATGAAAAAAGTAAAATTGCAAAATGAAATGATTCCTCCGATCGCTCTTGGCACCTGGTCATGGGGAACCGGTCAAGGCGGCGGGGATGCTATTTTCGGGAATCATCTTACCGCGGAAGACTTAAAACCGGTTTTTGATTCGGCGATGAAAGCCGGACTCCATTTATGGGACACTGCGACTGTGTACGGAATGGGAGCCTCCGAAAGCATTCTGGGCGAGTTTACCAAAGGCCGCGACGATGTGCTGCTCTCAACGAAATTCACTCCGCAACTTGGCGGCCCTGTTGTAGACCGCTTGAACAGCAGCCTGGATCGGCTCGGCGCAGACCAGACGGATATCTATTGGATCCATAATCCTCTTGATGTAAAAAGATGGACTCCCGAGCTGATTCCGCTCATGAAAAGCGAAAAAGTAAAATATTCAGGCGTCTCCAACCACACTCTGGAGGAAATCCAACTAGCACAAAGTATTTTGGCTGAAGAAGGGCTGAAAATCTCTGCTGTACAAAATCATTACAGCTTACTGTACCGTTCGTCCGAAGAAGCCGGAATTATTGATTACTGCAACGAAAACAACATTGTGTTCTTCTCCTATATGGTGTTGGAACAAGGCGCATTAACTGACAAATACAATGCGAAAAATCCTCTCCCCAGCGGCACCAGAAGAGGAGAGGCGTTTGATGAAGACGTGCTTGCGAAGCTGGAAGGCCTGATCCATGTTATGAAGGAAGTCGGCCATAAGCACAATGCGAATTCTGCACAAGTTGCCATCGCTTGGGCCATTGCGAAAGGAACCGTTCCGATCATCGGCGTTACGAGAACTTCCCAAATTGCTGATGCTGTTAAAGCCGCCGAAATCACGCTGACAGCACAGGAAGTCCATGATCTTGAAGCAGCGGCGAAGGAGACGGGGATAGTAATCAAAGGTGAATGGGAAAAGCCGATGCATTAATCACTATAATCCGTCTTGTGCCGGCCTTACCAGGCCCAAACGAAGGTTCTAGGGTCTCTCAGGTTACTTTCAGGATAATGTCCTTTAGTTCACTCAGAGTCTTGATTCGATAGTTGGCCTGTGAGAAGTCATGTGTTTTGGTGAAGTCGTTATGGACAATAGCACAGTCGATACCAGCCGCCACGGCTGAGTTCAACCCTCTGTTTGAATCCTCTACAACCAGGGTCTCTTCTTTGCTAGCCCCGAAGCGCTTTAGGCCGGTCAAGTATGGTTCCGGGTGCGGCTTGGTGTGCTCGTAGTCTTCACGTACAAGGACGAATTCCATGAATTGTATGATCTGGCGCTTTTCATGAATAAGTTGAAAATCCGCACGTTTGGCAGTCGTCACGATGGCCATGCGGACGTACTTTGACAGTTCGGCTAGAGTTTCAACCACACCTTCAATCTCTATGGCTTCTGTTCTTAGATACTCCTGATAATAGACGTTGCGGACCTCACGCTGCTTGCTGATGGTCTGTTCATCAATACCAGCCGCCCTAGCTTGGGACCAAGTGCCTAATGACTGGGTCATGTCACGGAGGTACTGATCTTTATCCAAGGTAAATCCAATGTCAGCCAGAGCGCGTTCTCCCGCTTTGTAATACCAGAATTCAGTATCCACCAGAACACCATCATGATCGAAAAGTATGTACTTCTTCATTGTTTGGTTCTCCTTTGGCAGCTGTGGCAACCATTCGTGCCATCACGCGCTGTTGATCACCCTAAATAGACGGGCCTGATGTGTTACTGAAGAAAATAAGTTATTAAATAATTTCGGTTCTACAATTACTCTATCCTGCCCGTTAGTTGAATAAAGCCAGCCGATCAAAGTAATCGGCTGGCTTCTTGTTCGTACGGGGCCAAGGTGGTCAGTCCTGTTTACTGGCTGGCTCGGCCGCGTCAGCCGACCCGGCCTGCCCGCCGCCGAACACCTCCTCGACGAGCCTCGGAATCGCCTTCTGGAACGCCGCTGCCAGGGACATGGCGACGTCGTCCACATAATTCACGGAGGCGGTCAGGGTCTTGCTACCGTCTGGCGTGCTGTACATCAATGCCGCGTAGCCCGAAATGCCGCCGTTGTGGGTGATGATGGTAACGTCGCCGTTCGGACCGGCGTTCTGCACGAACACCCCCAGGCCATAGCCGATTTTGGGATACGGCTTGCACATCTCGGCCAGCAGCGGGGCCGGGAGGAGCTTGCCGCCCATCAGCGCGGAGATGAACGTGTGGAGATCCTGGGTGGTCGAGATCATGTCGCCGCCGGTGGAGATCCAGGAGGGGTTCTGGCGGGTAATGTCGACCGTCTTCTGCTCGCCGGCCTCCTCGTACCGGTAGTAGGCGTGGGCATGCGGTTCGGGGATCTCCGGCTGGGTGTCTGGTACCACGGTACCCGACAGCCCAAGCGGCCCCAGTATCAGCCGCTGCATCTCCTCGGCGAGCGAGCTGCCGGTGACCTTCTCGATCAGCAGCCTGGCCAGCACGTAGTTGGTGTTGGAATAGCTCCAGTCCGTTCCCGGCTCGAATCGCGCCGGCTTGGATAAAGCCAGCTGTACCAGTTCCTCCGGCCGGTAGGTCTTGAACCGGTTGTCTACCCACTCCTGGCCCTGCCAGGGGATCCCCGGCACGACCGTCCCGTCTTCGTAGTACTCGCCGGTGAAGTTGAACACCCCGCTGGTGTGTTGCAGCAGCATCCGCACCGTGATCCGCGGGTCCATCCCGAACTCAGGCAGGTAGTCTACCACTGAGTCGTCCAGCCCGATCCTGCCCTCGGCAACCAATTGCAGCACCACGGTCGCGGTGAAGGTCTTGGTGTTGCTGCCTATCCGGAAGTGCCCGTTTGTAGGCGGCTTCGCCTCCTCGCCCAACCTGCTCACCCCGGCGCTGCCGACCCACTCGCCCTGCTCATCGTTCACGCGCAGCTGTACCCCGAGGAAACCGGAATCGACGATCTCCTGGATGGCCTTCTGCAGCTCCGGTCGATCCTGTCCGGCAGCGAATCCTTTTTCCTTCATATTTTCTGACGAACTATAATTTTCTGTTGTTTTCTTTTCCATTTCGTTTCCCTCACTTTACTTTTTTATCAGTCCAATTGGTTTAAACTACAAACTCTCTCCCGGCTTGGCGTTCTCCTTTATCAAAGAATCCGCTTGTGTTCTTTCACTATAGAAGGCTCCGAAACGTCACCTTTCAGCACTTGGAGCTGCTTGTTGGATTTTTGCAGTCCTTTTGCCAGAGTGGTCTTGGTTTGCATCGGATCCCCTCCCTTAAATGACGGTGACTTTTGACAAATTGGCATCCATGCCTTTGAGAGCAGCAAATGTCAGTTTATCCATCGTCGCGCCGTCAAAGCAGATCGTTTTGATCATGCGATAGTACTTCTTAGTAAAGGTAAACCCCGGTTGGAAAGAAACATTTTTTAATGTAGCGCCCTTGAACGAAGCGTTGCTTAAATCCGCTCTGTCAAACTTCACACCGATAAACGTCTGTCCGTCGAAACGCTGCCCGCTCAGATCGGAGTACTTGAAGTCAACCCCGTCAAACCAACAGCCCTCAAAAATCGTTGTTTTCAGATCCGTTGTCGTTAACGTGACGTCGGTCATCCTTACGCCCGTGAATTTGGCTCCGTTAAGATTCGCGCTGCTGAAGTTGGTTCGTACAAGAATCGACTTATTGAAGCTTGCATTGGTCAGGTCAAGCGAAGACAGGCTGCAGTCCGTCAGATTCGTGCCGTCAAAGTTGGCTTCGCGTACGTCGCTTCTATTAAACGTACTGCCGGTCAAATCCGAGCCCGAAAAGTCGGAACCGGCGAGCGCGCTGCCCTTAAACTGTCCTTTATGGGCCGTAACGCCCGCTAAGTCACTCTTCACCAGGTTGCTTCCACTAAAGTTGGTCACGACTTGCTGTTCCAGCGAGCGGGTGGTCATTGTCAATTTCTGATTCATTACATTCACATCTCCTTATAATTAAGTTTTCTAACAAGCACTTTGAATCCGGGTCACCTATTCATACCAACCGTTGGTATGAATAGGCTTAAAAATAAGCTGCCTCTCGGCAGTTTAGTTTTCTTTGCTGACTTCCCTAGCTGACATACGCAACAGTTCCTCGTACCGTTGAATCATTTGCTCATCGAACAGGTCAAGCCCCAGGCCTTTCAATATTTCATCGAAAAGCTTTACCTTGCGCAACACTACCTCGGGCGAAGCTGGAATGATCGCCGGGTTTAACCAAATGTTGGTGAGTACCATCAGCACTTCGCTAAGCTCCCTAGGATAGTCAGTTTGGATCGATCCGTCTCGCATACCCTGTTCGATAATGGGCTGGATATAGATGGGTACGGCTTTATCGATGATGTTCTCGATCAGTGCCGCCAGCATCTTCGGATTACGCAAGAGGTTTGGTGCCACCGATGCCAATTCGTCTTGGGCGGGATTGTCGAGAGAGACGAGGGAAATCTTGCGAAGCTTTTCCCGTCCGTTCAGCTCCTTGTCGTCCCGGACACTGGACAGCATATCATCAACACCTTGGAACAAATGATCGGTGACAGCCTGCAGGATCTCCTCCTTCGACTTGAAGTGATGGTAAATTGCCCCTTTTGTCAGCCCGCCCAGCTCGTTGATGATATCCTGAACGGAAGTCTGCTCGTATCCCTTTTGAATGAACAGGTTAAGAGCCACGGTTAAGATCTGGTTGATTGTTTCTTCAGGATATTTATTCCTTGCCATACGTCTCCTCTTTTCATACATTCGGTTGGTATGTAACAAATATATCCGATCATCCTTTTAATGTCAACACCAAAAAAAACAAAATCATTTGATTTGGGTGTTCGGGCGCGAAGCAGCTCTTCAGCTAGCTTTTCACGATGATTTGAATGTACAAGATGCTCACGTCTCGTAATAATATTTTCATTAAGCTATCGTACCCGTTAGCGTAATTGCTAATGAAACAAATTGGATTCCATCAATTATTTTATGGACCAGGGAATAGGTGTAACCTGATTGTTCTCCCAGTCTTCCCTAATCACCGCGTAACCGACGGAGTCGAACAATAGCCCGGCTTGTCTCCAAGATTTACGATGATACGCTTCCAACACGAACAACGATTTAGCAAACAGAGCCCGCATACCCGTGTTATCCACTCTGGTATGGCCTTCAATGCGGATCGCTGCCGGATATTCAGAGAACACGTGTGAGACGATCCACCTCAAAGCTGACTTTCCGATACCCTTGCCCCGATACTCGCTTTGGATTCTCAGATCGAACATTACAATCGGATCTGAGACGTCAAACAATCGGATCAGCCCGATTTTCTGATGGCCGCCTTTATCAATGATCCAGAACGTTCGAGTATTCTCATTGTGATAGGCGCCATTTTCATAAGCCTTTCTGATATCGGATTCAGTAGGGTTCTCAACTCCATGATAAGGCCAGCTATCTGATGTGAGGAACTGTACGAGCTCCTCAACTTCCTGTTTAACAGATTCAAAAGTGATACTCATGGTAATAACCCCTTTCTGTGGCTATGTGAATCATCTCTAATGTAATCTGCCTATTAGCTTAATAAATCTGCTGGTCATTATTCAGCTACACTGTCCGTTAGATTAACTTCATATGGATATTGGGCAGAAAGTTAATTACATCCATCGGGGTATGGGCAAACATTGTTGGACATATCGGCTTAAGTCGTTCATAATTGCCGTCTCCCCAAAGTGCCGCAATACACTTCATTCGTGCTGCATGAGCTGCTCTTATATCTGAGGGTTGGTCTCCGATATAAAGACAATTTTCAGGGAGTGAATTAAAGTAACTTGCAGCGAGAACTAGAGGATCAGGGTGAGGTTTGTGTTGTAGAGTGTCTTCCTGGGCTACGATAACGTCAAACAAGATGTCCAATGATTTGTTTTGTAATTCTTTTACGACATGAAACCGCCGTTTAGAAGATACGATTCCCATCCGATAACCTCTCTGCTTCAATTCGTCCAGTAGCTCGGGTACATCTGGGTAGCAAGGGATCTGTTCCGCACGTTCTTGGTAGTAACGTGTTCCAGTATCTAGAATTTGTTGTGCCAAACTGTCATCGAACCATTCTTTATAGACTACAGGAACGGGGCGTCCAACCAGCTGAGAAAATTCGTCGTCTGTCGGCTCTCTTCCAAGCACCTGTTTAAATCCATAACGTGTACCTTCCTTTGCGAACGAATCACTATCTTGAATTGTCCCATCCAAGTCCCACAGAACCACTCTGATCAAAAGTGCCACCATCTCAACTCGATTCCTTCGCAAAATCACTCCATTATCCTTGCCCGTTAACTTAACGACGACAGCCTATTATTTTGTCCGGCTGACGTCATGCTGGACCATTGTTTCCATTAGCATCATTCCAAATCCCCCGCCAGACAGGGGCAATAGCCCCCATCTTGAATATGTTGTTATCTGATGGATTCGCCTTCTATGAAACACTGACCTCTCTTTTACTTAATTTCTTAAATGCAGCATAATTCTGATCGGACTTAATCAAACTTAATATTTTTTCGGCACATTCTGTCGGACTCAACTCTTCAGTATTTACTTCAAGGTCATATTCATTAAAGGAATATACTTTGTCGAATTGGGAAGCTGCTAGTCCAATCTTTCGATCTCCTCTAATTTGCTCTCTTCTTGCGAGTTCTTCTTTCGAGCATATGACACCTACAAATAATGTAGGATAATCAAAAAGTACATCAAGATAATCATTAAACCACTTATCATTTTCGATTACGGTATCAACTATGACATTCAGTCCCATTTCGGAAAACAATTTAATTGTCGCGTAGTACATGGAGATTATGGGATCAAATATTATTTGTCCGATAACTTCATCATCCAATTTTCTTACAGGTTTAGAATCTGGAAATTTATTATTAATAAAATCATTGTAATTATGATAAAAATCATCAATGGATAAATGATGAAAAAGAATCTCTTTCTGGTTGGTCAGTTCCATGGAAATACTCGTCTTTCCTGCACTTGAAGTTCCGTTCAACAACACAATAAGTCCTTGCTTCAAACGAACCACCCTTACCTATAAGATTTGCGTACTTAAGCGTTGAATTCCAACGGCTAGTTTTTTGTTCTAATCCATTGAACCGCCTGATGTACGGACCACTTCCTTTTTGGATGACTAAGAGAGCTTTTCATCGCTGAAACAAATCCCTCATCTTCACTTTTCCCAGTAATTCACTTCATTTTCCAGCTGGTCTCCCCATGCCTCATACACTTGATTAAAACCAAAAGATCTTAGCAATTTTTCGGTAGCTCTAAACAATATGATCTGATCCTTGGGGTTAGCGGATTTGGATATCGCTGCAAACCGTTCGCTTAAAGCTGTCTTCTGCATAGGAAGATGCTCCAAACGATCGAGTAGTATATCGACTCTATCCAAATAAGGGGGAATAAGCTTATTCATACTAAACAAGCAATTGATTAAGCACATAATAGACGATGAAGCCTGCAGTAAAGACCCAAGTTCATTATTTCTTCTTACGGCCTTCATAGATCGGTAAAAAGCATTCAGATAGGCATCCAGCCATCTCGTGACATGTTTCTCAGATTCTTGATCAGATAGTGTACAGATTTCATGAATAACCGATGGCAGCCATGTGGTATGGTCAACGATGATTTGAGCAGTTAAAAAGGCGTTTGCTCGCCAATCCGATAATTTTTGAAGCCCTTTCATCTCCTTTTCGCTTATGTAGGATACATCCCATTTCCAAGCCGCGTTGGGAAGACGCAACACGGGCTCGGACTGTTGATAGACGACAAGTAAATCGACATCCGAGTGCTGGTCATGAGCGTCAGCTGAAACCGAACCCATTAAAAGTACACCTAACACATTGGGCTGACTACAATTTTCATATACTACCTGTTTGATTTGATCAATCATACGAACACCCCCACGATTGTATACTTTTTGTTGTCACTATGAATACAAGTTCTTTTACACTCCTTGCGCCTACATTTCCCGAAGCAGTGAAGTATTCAGCTCCGCTCTTCCCAGGTAACCGCTGCAGATGACAGGGCGGTTCATGATTTCATAGAGTTTTTTAAGATCCGTAATGTACTCTTGGCTCCAGGTTTCAAACGATTCGAATTCTTCCTTGGAAATTTGGTGGTACTCCGGGGTGTCGGCGATCCCCGTTAAGACCTCATACGCATAGATATCATCGCCAAACTTTCCTACAGATTGGTATCTGCCTGTTTTCAGACGGATGTAATCGGTGTATCTCAAGGTCATCACTCCATAGGGATCATCATTATCGTACAATTATCATAATCTGCCTTTCAGTACAACACAATCACAACCGAATAAGACTAAATTCATCCATCGTAGAACGCAAAAAAACTCCATCCCCCTAAGGGACGGAGTTACTCCGCATACCTTATTTAACTGTCCCCGCCCTCATCCATACGCTGTGCAAATTCGTCCAAAAGCGCACGCACTTCATCGGTAGACGCCGTGCTCATCAATTGATTTCTGAGTTCGCTTGCCCCTCTGAACCCTTTGACATAAATCTTGAAAAAGCGATGAAGAGCTTTGAACGGCCGGGTCTCTAATTGTTGGGAATACTGATCATGAAGATCCAGCTGCAATCTTAAAAGATCAAGGTATTCGGCGCTGCTATGTTCCTTCGGTTCTTTTTCAAAGGCAAACGGATTTTTAAAAATACCACGCCCGATCATGATCCCGTCCACACCATATTGTTTAGCCAGCTTCAGGCCCGTTTGACGGTCAGGAATATCTCCATTAATCGTGAGCAGCGTCTGTGGCGCCACACGATCCCGAAGTGCCTTAATTTCAGGAATCAGCTCCCAATGCGCATCGACTTGGCTCATTTCCTCTCGTGTACGCAAATGGATCGAAAGATTAGCGATGTCCTGCTTCAAAATATGGGTCAGCCAGTCCTGCCATTCATCTACCCTGGTAAAACCAAGTCTGGTCTTTACACTTACAGGCAAACCTCCTGCTTTGGCGGCTTGGATGATTTCAGCGGCAACCTCTGGGCGGAGAATCAATCCGCTTCCCTTCCCGTTGGATGCCACATTAGGAACAGGACACCCCATATTGATATCGATCCCTTTAAATCCTGCCTTCGCCATCCCGATACTCATCTTTTCAAAATATTCCGGCTTATCGCCCCATATATGTGCAACCATCGGTTGTTCATCCTCGGTAAATAGCAAACGGCCGCGCACGCTATGATTGCCTTCTGGATGACAGTAGCTCTCCGTATTCGCAAACTCGGTAAAAAACACATCCGGTCTTCCTGCTTTACTCACGACATGACGAAAAACAACATGCGTCACATCTTCCATTGGTGCAAGTATAAAAAAAGGCCGGGGTAAATCGAGCCAAAAATTATCGTTCACTTCAAACTCAATCCTCTCGTAATAATAAAGCTTCAGCCATTATCCAAAAATATAACGCCTCATATTTGACTTCTTATCCACTTATATCATGCTTCATAACATAATGATTAAATCAAAGTACACTCGGATTTCCAACCCTTCTGACCATATTATATATCAAATTACTCTGAAATTTTTATATTGTCAGATATAAGAAAAACTCTATCGACGTAACTTCCAAGAAGACAGACCGCGTTTAAAGGAAGTTTTTCTTGCAATATCAGGAAGCCATGGCTCTGGAGTTTATACTTTCTGATATTATAAGAAAAACTCTATCGACGTACCTTCCAAGAAGACAGACCGCGTTTAAAGGAAGTTTTTCTTGCAATATCAAGAGGCCATGGCTCTGGAGTTTATGCTTTCTGATATTATAAGAAAAACTCTATCGACGTAACTTCCAAGAAGACAGACCGCGTTTAAAGGAAGTTTTTCTTGCAATATCAGGAAGCCATGGCTCTGGAGTTTATACTTTCTGATATTATAAGAAAAACTCTATCGACGTACCTTCCAAGAAGACAGACCGCGTTTAAAGGAAGTTTTTCTTGCAATATCAGGAAGCCATGGCTCTGGAGTTTATACTTTCTGATATTATAAGAAAAAGAACGACCCCCCCTATCAGAGAAATCCGTTCTTTATTCCATTCATTTAATCATGCCATTCCTATGAAACACAGGTATAGCAATTATTATCGTAGGGTTTACAGCTTTCTCAATTCATGCAAAATATTTCCCGGATCCAACCGCTGCATAAAGTCCGGATTCACGTAGGCAGAACGGATGATACCGGATTCGTCGATCATAAAAGTGGAAGGAATCGGCAGGATCCAGCGGTTCGTCGCATTGTATTCCGCCAGGTCCATGCCTATTTGTTTCATCACGTTCTGGATGTAATCCGGAACGTCGTAAAGGATGTTATAAAAAGCAGCCACGAGACCGTTGGTGTCGCTCAGTACTTGGAAGGTTAGCTCTTCTTTCTCCTGCTGGGAAAGCGTGTTGTCGGGGCTTTGCGGGCTGACCGCGATCAACTGGCCCCCCAGGGCTTCGATGTCCGGCAGTAACTTCTGATACGCCTTCAGCTGACTGTTGCAGAATGGGCACCATCCGCCCCGGTAGAAAGTGAGGACAACAGGTCCTCTGGACAGTTCATCATAAAGGTTCACCGTTTCACCCAAGGCATTCTTGAGTGTAAAATCTTTGGCCTTCTCCCCCTCCTGCCGGCCGTAAGGAATACCGGATTCCTGCTGCTCCCGGATCTGACGGAACATCTCTGATTGAATTTCCAAAGGGGTATGCGCGATAAATTGCTGTTTGGCTTCCGCTAAAGCTTGAGTTAATGACATGTTTTGCTCTCCTTTTAATTAAAACTTTCTCATAGAAGCGGCTATAAATTAGATAGACTTGCTGGTTATTAGTTCAGGTGAAATCTCAAATCATGAAGCTTCATTCGGCAGAAATCTCGGCTGGTGAGGCGAATTCCGCAAGCTTGCTTTGCCTGCGCAAATGGATGATTTGGGCTGTCAAGCCAACAATGAGAATGACGAAGAGACTGGCTTGGGCGCCGCGGAGAATGGGCGAACTCAGATCGGTGACGAAGGGATGGCCGTTAGGAACACGGGTCAGGGTTTCGGTAATGGTCGGCAACATCAGCAGAAACGCCGTCAGGCTCAGGAAGATGGTTTCGAGGTACTTCCCCGCACGCCCTAAGCTCGAAATACGCCCGACGCCGTATCCGGCGAGCAGCAGCAAGAGCGTTGCGGTACCAATGGCATAGCTAGCCGACTGATGTGCGATGGGGAATACAGTGATCGCGCCAATCAGCATCGAAATAAAGTAGACGACACCGGGCTTTGACCGGGGCACAATCCGTCCGTAGCGAGCAAACATATAGATTGCCAGCGGAATGGCGGGCAAGCTGCTGAGTGTATGCACCCAGCCGAGTGATGAAATTCCAAACATAATAGTCTCCTTCCAGTCCTTAAGGACAAGGTTGATTTGTTCTGTCTTGGCGCGAAACGATACTAGCCGCTGACAGCATTCCTGATCAAAAATTCATATGGTCGTCATTTTTCGCTACCTACTAATAGGTAGGTTAAAAAGACAAGACTCCGCCAGCTGCTTTAAACGTCCCCCCGTGCCCATCGATAAAAGACACCACGCTCGGACCACTCGACGGGACCGGCCACAGCCGATATCCCATACTCAGCAGTTCTTGATGTATGTCTGATTCATCGACGGGCAGCAGGGGCCGTTTGGCAAACATTCAGCGACAAGAATACGCCGTTCTCACAGTAGACTGACGATATGTAGACGGCATGCCTCGTATCTGCACTTGGCGGATGAGATGCGATTCGTTCGTAATATAGCGGGCTGATCCTCATTAGAACATAGCCTGCTCTCAAGATGGGTAAAGCTAAAGGGTTCACCTCTTTTCTTATAGAACATGGCTACAAACCATCGCCATCACGGCTTTCATCACGAAGAGAATCGCTCCAAAAGCGAGCTTGTCACGACGCCGAATATCTTCGGATCGCCATAGGCACGCGCCGAGAGCATCGCGCCGTGAACCGTCGCCATAAACGCTTCGGCCTCATCATGAGGGGTACCCATCAGTTGAAGCTCCCCTTGCCGTGCACCGCGCTCCAGCACGGATGTCAACCAAGCCGACAGGGAGCGGAAATGCGCCCGGACCTCTAGGCCAACTTCCTCGGGCAGGACGGGGAGCTGGCTTGCCAACAGCGCGCAGACACAAAACGGAGCGCTGTCGTCCATGATGCAGGCTTCCCAATAACCAGAGTAGAACCGAAGCAGTTCGAGCGGATCGGATACCTGATGCTCGAGATTCGCCATCCCCTCTTCAGCTTCTTTCCGATACCGCGCAACCAGCGTTCGGACCAGATCGACCTTGCTTGGGAAATGGTGATGGATGCTCGCCTTACGAATCCCAACCACATCAGCGATGTCAGCATAACTGAAGCCGTTGTAGCCACCAGCGATGATCAGAGAACGCGCACAAGCCAGGATTTCGTCATAGGTGTTAGATAAATTGTTCATATTGTCATTCTACCTTCTGGTAGGTAGTTTGTCAAATGGTGGCATAA
Source organism: Paenibacillus sp. OAE614 (assembly GCF_040546645.1). Taxonomy (NCBI): domain Bacteria; kingdom Bacillati; phylum Bacillota; class Bacilli; order Caryophanales; family Paenibacillaceae; genus Paenibacillus; species Paenibacillus sp. OAE614. The sequence goes on from NZ_JBEPOD010000001.1 coordinate 5,917,859, forward strand.
GGGCAAAGCTGGATGGAATCATCAGTAGTCAAAATGCAGGCGGTGCAAAGGTTTTAGCGGGTTCTGGGTTCAGGATCGAGGGGAAACGGTATGCACGTATCCTGTCCCGCTCCCTAAAAATAATATTCCCTGCCACCTGGGTTCCCCCGGCGGATATCGATTCGGTTTAAAAAAGCCGAGGAAAAACAGGAGTGAATCCCTGAATTTCGTTCGGCTCTTAGGCAAACTATTTATGCTTTATGCAGACTAATTAGGCTTTGGGCAGAATATTTAGGCTCTGGATGAACTTTGACTGCTATTTACGGACTATCCTTCACCAACCAAGCCACCGATTCCACGTGCACCGTATGCGGGAACATATCCACCGGCGTCACTTCCACCGTGCGATAACCGCCGTCCTCCAGCACCCGCAGATCCCGCGCCAGCGTGGAAGGATTACAGCTCACATACACCACCCGCTCCGGCTTCATCTCCAGAATCGTCTCCAGCAGCTTCGGATCGCAGCCCTTGCGCGGCGGGTCGACGACGATGACGTCCGCTTCAATGCCCTGCTCCTTCCAAGCAGGAATGACATCCTCGGACGCTCCGACCTCAAACGTGACGTTGCTCATTCCGTTCAGCTCTGCATTGCGGCGTGCATCCTCAATCGCCTCCGGCACGATCTCGACGCCGTACACCTTGCCCGCATGCTGGGCCAGAAACAGCGAAATCGTCCCGATACCGCAGTACGCGTCGATGACCGTTTCCTTCCCGATAAGCTGCGCATACTCGACCGTCTTTCCGTACAGCACCTCGGTCTGAGCAGGATTCACCTGATAGAACGACCGCGCCGAGATGGCGAATTTCACGTCGCCGATATAGTCATAGATGACTTCGCTGCCCCAAAGTACACGAGTCACGTCACCGAAAATCACATTCGTCTGCTTCGTGTTCACGTTCTGGCAGATGCTCACCACCGACGGCAGCTGTCCGCGGATCTCCGAGATCCACTCGTCCGCATGAGGTACCTTGTCCCCATTCGTGACCAGAACGATCATCATCTCGCCGGTGCGGAAGGCCACCTTCACGACAACGTGGCGCAGCAGGCCCTGGCCGGCTTCTTCGTCGTACGCGGTGATGCCAAGCTTCCGCCCGATGGCCTTCACACGGGCAACGACCTCATCGTTGTGCTCGTGCTGGATGAGGCAGGCCTCCATGTCGATGATGCGGTGGCTGCCGCGCGCGTAAAAGCCGCCCACCAGGCCGCCTTCGGTGACGCCGATCGGCACCTGGGCTTTGTTGCGGTAGCGCCACGGCTCGTTCATGCCCAGCGTGGCATGAACCTGGATGCCCTGCTGCGCTGCACTGCCCGCTGCGGCGACGGACGCCGGAGCAGCAGCGTCCGCGCCTTCCGCCCCCTGGGCGGCCTGCGACCCGCGCAGCTCGGGCTCGCCGAGCACCTGCAGCTTGCCGATGCGCGTCAGGTTGTCCACGACCAGCTGGCGCTTCCACGCGAGCTGTGCGGCGTAGTCCATGTGCTGCAGCTGGCAGCCGCCGCACTGGTCATAGATCGGGCAGGGCGCCGCGATCCGGTCGGGGCTCGCCTGCACGATGTCGAGCAGCTTGGCGTAGCCGTACTGCTTCTTGGTCTTGAGCACCTTCACGCGGACCTTCTCGCCGGGAAGGGCTCCCGCGACGAACAGGGGTATAGCCTTCGGCGCGGCCTACTCCTTCTCCGTCATGGTTCATGCCGATGATGTCGATGACGGCCTCATCGTTTTTGGCTACCGGCAAGCCGGCAATCGCTGCAGGCGTACTGCGGCGGCCGGGGTTCCGGTGGCTGTGTCGCTTGTTCATGCTGCTTGATTCACTTCTTTCAAGTATATTTTGAAAGGGAAAGCCCCGATGTACGGCGGCCTGTCCACTTGTCTTCGTCAAAGTTAAGTTGAGGAATGATACTGATCTATGATTTATCCCGCGGGTCATAAGCCCCACAACCCTCTGGCTTCATTTCTTCCCCGCATCCTTCCCATTATAACAGAAAAGCGCACAAAAAAAGTCAAGATGCCCTGCCCCCATCCCTGGCGGATGAGCCGCATGCCGACACCTTAACTCCCCTGCGATGATCCACCGCCTGCCCAGCTTCCCTACGGCCGGATGAACCATTCTGTTCCTATCCCTGTTGTCTATATCGAAGTATGTCAAAAACAAGCCTTACGCAAAAATCCGCAAGTGCTGCGGCAGCACCGAAAACTGCCCCGGCAGCGTTCCGCCAAGCTCTCCGTCCAGGTTGAGCAGCACCTTGCCTGGGGACGTCACTTCCATCGATCTCGTGCGGAAGTAGACAACCTTCTTGTCGTTGAAATGCTCGCCGCGCAGCGCGAGGCTGACCAGCCGCACGAATTCGGCCAGATTGCATTTCTTGAGGGCGATCACGTCGAGCAGGCCGTCGTCGATCCGCGCGCCCGGCGCGAGCTTCTCGAAGCCGCCGACGGAGTTCGTGTTCGTGATCAGGAAGATCATGAACTCGTCATGGATCGTCTCCTGGCCCTCGGCATTGATGATCAGCTCCTGCGGAGACAGGCTGACCATCTTCTCCACGCCTTTAATATAATAAGCGAGCTGGCCGATCATCGTCTTCAGCCGGCTGGGCACGTCGTATGTCAGCTCTGTGAGCGTGCCTCCGCCCGCGATGTTGATGAAATACCGGTCATTCGCCTTGCCCACGTCGATCGGCCGGGTCTGCTGGCGGATGACCAGATCGCAGTAGTCTTCCCAGTTCCTCGGAATGCCCAGCCCCCGCGCAAAATCGTTTGTCGTTCCGACCGGGAACACGCCGAGCGGCGGCAGGTTATCCCGCTCCGCCATGCCGTTGACGACCTCGTACAGCGTGCCGTCCCCGCCGGCGGCAATGATCATGTCGTACCCCCGCTCCACGGCGTCGATGGCCGCCTTCGTGGCGTCCCCTTCGCCCATTGTGGCATGGCAGGAAGCCTCGATGCCGCCCTGATCGAGCCGGTGCAGAATGTCCGGCAGACGCCGGCGCATTTCCTCCCGGCCTGAGGTGGGATTATAAATCAAACGTGCTCTTTTCATACATACGCCACCTAATAAGTTGATAATTTCCGAATAAGCGCCTGTTCCTTACAATGACGCATCAGCATCACGCCCAAGCCAGCTCCGGATCTGCCGTTCCATCCAATGGGTCAGCAGCGGGTGCGGCAGCAGCGCTTCACCTGAATACCGGTAATTTAACCCGTCCAGCCGCTGCGGAATCACCGTCCGGGTGAAATAGCCGTCACTCAAAAAGAGCGGAGCTGCAATCACCTGCATTCCGCGTTCCTTCTGCCAGTATTCCACCTTCGCCCGCACGCTGTCGGGCCGAAGCAGGGCATAGTCCGCCGCGGCCAGGCCGCCGATCGCCCGGGTGCTCTCCGCCAGGCGCGAGAGACCTTCCTCCCAGCGCTGGCGGAAGCCGTCGTGGCTGCTGCCGTGACCAACAAGAATAAGAACCTCCTCGCCGGGGTTCTTCGATTCCGTCTTCACTTTATCCCACACCATGCGGGCCACGTCCGGATCGTTGTCGATCGGCTCTCCGTACAGAATATTCGCCCGGATGCGAAATGGCTCCAGGTCCGTGTCGATGGTCGGGGCGTCAATGACACCGAGCGCATATGCGATTTCATTCACATGGGTGCTGCCCGAAGAGACAAACAGCGGAATCACCAGTATATCCGTTACGCCCTGACGCTCCAGATCATCGATCCCGTCCTGAATCAAGCGGCCTTCCACGATCTCCAAGAACGAAGCCGCCACAGGGAGTTCTCCCCGCAGCGGCAGCTGCCCAACGGCATCGTCGACCAGCTGGACCCAGGAGGATTCCCTGGAGCCGTGACTGATAACAAGTACCCCCGGTTTGCGCATATTAACGCCCGAGACGCTCTAACGTCATTTTATACCCTTCGTTGCCATAATTCAAACAGCGCTTCACACGCGAAATGGTGGCCGTGCTGGCTCCCGTCTCCGCCTCGATCTGATTGTACGTGCTGCCCTTGCCGAGCATGCGCGCCACTTCCAGACGCTGGGAGAGGGATTGGATTTCGTTGACGGTACACAGATCATCGAAAAATACGTAGCATTCCTCTACATCTTTAAGAGTTAAAATGGCTTCAAAAAGTTGGTCGATGCTTTTATCATTAAGTTTCTTCAGCTGCACTGAAATATCATCCCCTATTGTAACTATTGCCTATTCAGGATTTTGCTCCCGTCACAGGGTCTTTCCACATTTAATATCGGTCAATCCGTGTTCAAATGATAGTCCTCTATGTACTCCCATTGTACCGAGCCGGTATGAACTTTTCAAGCGTTAACGGATTCACGCACTGAAGAGTTGCATGGCAGCAGGCCAAATAAAGCGACATGGATCCGCCGCCCGGTCCCCGATGCCCTTCCACGGTTAAAATGCATAGAACACCACCTTCCACTTGAAAGCGCTTAAATTATACATCATCTTGACGGGCTTGTACATGTTTTGGTGGATCATTTCCAATTCCCGGCATTGGACTCCGGGTTGTGCTCACAAGTTTGCGATATTCCTTCTCCCGATCTTCCGCACACGCACCAACCGGGCCTCCGCTGAATCTTGTAGGGTAAGAGGTCTGGGATCCTTGAATGCCGACTTTTGTGCAAAAGAAAAACCGCCCGATATGGCGGCATGGCACGTCGCTCTGATGTTGGTGTCTACTCATTCCGAACTGGATGGTCCTTCTCTATGTCGTGCCCATTCATTCCAGATCCGAAGCTCCTTCTCTATGTCGTGTCCATTCATTCCAGATCCGAAGCTCCTTCTCTATGTCGTGCCCATTCACTCCGGATCCGAAGCTCCTTCATTGGCTTGTGCGTTCTTCTCCTTATGATAATCCTCCCAAAGTGGGGCGATGTATCGTTCCAACGAGTTTACGATCTCATTTCTCCGGCCTTCTTCGATATTGACCGTGTCATTTAAAATATCGTTCCGAATCCGGATGAGCACAAATAGTGGAGGTAATGCCACCTCACGCAGCGCCTGAATCATATGTTCTTCTTGGGACGAAATATCCATCACGGCATCTTCCTTTTCTGTTTGGGATGAGCTCATTATAAACCGTGACATTAGTGTCAGGGTCAAGCAAAAATAAGCCGCATTCCAACGTTGCCTACCGTTTCATCCGCTGCTTCCGCGCCGCCTGGGCATCCGCCCGTTTCCGCTCCTATCCCTGTCTACCGGGCTAACGTCCATACATTATGTTTGCCCAGCACATACAGTATAGTAAATCATTCCAAAAAGGAAAGTGATATCATGCCTGAGCATTACTACCATAAGTCAAAGGCAAAGCCCAAAGCTGACCACCGCTCGCTGAACGAATTTGCCTCCCCATATCCACAGTCCCCGTATCCCGGCATTCAAGGCTATCCGGACTTTGGAGCACCCGGCGGATTACCCGGAGGCGCTCCCGGGTTTGCGCCTTATTACGGACCTGAAGGGTTGGCAGGTACGGCGGAGATCATCCCGCCAGTATCCGCAGCCGCCTCTGCTGCTCCCGCGGCAGCCGCAGCCGCCGCACCGGTCGCTGCCGCAGCCGAAACCGCCAAAACCGGCTTTTCCCTCGCCCAGCTCGGCGACCTCAAGGGACTGATCGACCGAGTGGGCGGCATCGACGGCATCGTGAACTCCGTCGGCAAATTCCAGAAGGTGATGACCGGTATGCAGCAGATCGCCCCGATGTTTAAGCTGTTCGCGGGTCTCGGTAAAGGCAAAACCAACAGCAGCAATGATGGCGAGTACAGACCGCGCCGGAAGAAGAAGTCCAAAAAGTCGACTTCCAAGAAAAAATCGTCGTCGAAGAAGAGCTCGTCGAAAAAAACATCCAAGAAGAAGCGCAGCTGACGCCAAAAAATCCACTACCATTGCCGTTTAAGAGTCGAACAAAGCCTTCGTTGGTGCGATGAGCCGGTGTCATGAACCGGTGCCATATCATACCTCATGGCATATCGTACCTCATGCCCTATCGTACTCACCATTCACAGTATCGATACCCTCATGTCGCCCATTTTACCGAAAGAATAACGATGAATCCCTCTTCGCCACCATATCATGCCCAAAGAACATACAAGCGCCAGGTCCAAGCGCAGAAGTCTCTCCACTTCCGTGCTTGGCCTGGCGCATTCCGTTCTACCATACGTTGTCTTGTCCTGCCGCCCCGTTCTACTTTATCCTGCTCTTGGCCGATTGCCCCCGTTCTACCCTGCCACACTCTTGGCCTGAAGCAATCCTAGATAGTCCTTACCCCTATTTGAACCATCCGCGCTTCGTGAACCACAGCACCATGCCCGCCCCCAGCAAGAACATGAGCAGCATGACGGCGGGGTAGCCGTACTTCCAGTTAAGCTCGGGCATATTGACGAAGTTCATGCCATAGATGCCGGCGATGAGCGTCAGCGGCATGAAGATGACGGTAATGACCGTCAGCGTCTTCATGATGGCGTTTGCCCGGTTGGAGTTGAGCGAGATGTAGCTGTCGCGCAGGTCGGCGGTCATTTCGCGGTCGGCCTCGATCATGTCGGTCAGCTTGAGCAGATGGTCGTAAATATCGGCAAAATACACTTTGTGCTCGCTGTTGTTCTGGACATGCTGGGAGTTGACGACCCGGTACAGCAGATCGCGCATCGGCACGATCGTCCGCCGCAGCTTCAGCAGCCGGCCGCGCAGGTCGAACACCTGGTTCATCAGCTCCTCGACCGATTCTTTGCCGCCGCGGTTCTCCAGGTCGGCCAGCTCATCCTCGATTTTGTACAAACTCGGAAAATAGCGGTCCACCAGGTGGTCCATGATCGTATAGGCGCAGGATACCGGGCCGCGCGCCCAGATTTTGCGGTCATGGGCATGCTGGAGGATCTGCTCCCAGGCGTCGTCGACGACCGGCAGCTCTTTGAGATGAAAGGACACGAGCAGATCGTGCCCGAGGAAGAGGTCCACCTCATCCACCCCTAGCGTATCGGGATCGAGTGCATGCAGAACGAAGAACTGCAGATCCTCGTACATATCCAGCTTCGGCCGCTGCAGCACATGCATGCAGTCCTCGACCGCCAGCGGGTGAAAATGAAAATACGTATGTAAAAGGGCGGATTCTTCTTCGGTCGGACCGTTGAAATCCACCCACATCCAGGCATAGTCCTCCATCCGGGCTTCTTCCAGCGAAATTCCCGTCAGCACCTCATGGGTATGGGTAATGGCAAGCGTGCGTATCATCGGCGTTCAGCGAAGCTCCCCTCTAGCGGCTTATGTTGCGGCTCCGGCAGAAGCGGAGCACTTTATATGTATGTTCTGATCTATCTTAGTATTGTACAGCATCCGTTCGAATGAAGTCACGCCGGCGACGTTTTTGCGCAACAAAAAAGCCAACCCTTTGACGATTGGCCCCCACTCTACTCCAAATGTGTACATCTATATATATGAGATTAACCAAGGTTAGAAAAAGATTTTAAAGATAATGCCCGCCAGCACCGCTGAAATCGGAATGGTAATGAACCAGGTGATGACGATTCTTCCGGCCAGCGACCATTTTACTTCGGAAAAGCGCTTCGCGCTGCCCACGCCGAGAATAGCGGACGTAATTGCGTGCGTCGTACTGACTGGCAGGTGCAGGAGCGTTGCCGAGAAAATGACGGAAGCGGACGAGAAGTCTGCCGCAAAGCCGTTGATCGGCTCGATTTTGAAAATTTTCGTACCCATCGTCTTGATGATTTTCCAGCCGCCGATGGACGTGCCGAGCGCCATGGAGGTCGCCGCAGCGATTTTAACCCAGAGCGGAACTTCGAGCGTCTCCAGCCGGCCCGATGTTACCAGCGCCAAGGTGATGATCCCCATCGCCTTCTGTGCATCGTTTGTGCCGTGCGTGAACGACTGCAGCGCCGCCGTAATGATCTGCATAAACCGGAAGCCTTTATTGACCGTATGCGGACTGCGTTTGGCAAAGATCCACTTCAGAATCGTCATGACGATATAGCCGATCACAAATGCGATTAGAGGGGATAACAGCAAGCCTTCCACAATTTCCGTAAAGCCGCTCCACTTGATATGGCTTGAGCCTGCTCCGACGTACACCGCTCCGGCCAGCGCACCGATGAGTGCGTGTGACGAGGAGGACGGGATGCCGAGCCACCAGGTGACGAGGTTCCAAATGATCGCCGCCAGCAGCGTGGCTATGACGACTTCGAGCCCGTTATTCAGCGTCGAGGGGTCGGTGACACTGCCGCCGATTTTCTTCGCGACGCCCGTAAACATAATCGCGCCGACAAAGTTCATGACCGCCGCCAGAAGGATAGCCGTCCGCGGCTTCAGCGCCCGTGTCGACACGGACGTGGCAATCGCGTTCGCCGTATCGTGGAAACCGTTGATAAAGTCAAACGCCAGCGCCAGAATGATGACTATGGTAAGTACAAATAATGATGTCTCCATGTGTCTCCAAAACCCCTTACGAGTTGCTCATAATGATCGATTCCAGCATGTTGGCCACGTCTTCGCAAGCGTCGGTGGTCGTCTCAAGGCGTTCGTAAATTTCCTTGCGCTTGATCAGCTCGATCGGATCGGTCACTTTCGCAAACAGCTCTTTAATACAAATACGAAGCAGCTCGTCGCCCTGGTTCTCCAGGTCGTTCAGGCGGATCGTATATTCACGCATGGCCAGCAGCTTCTTCTGGGACAGCAGGTGGATCGCTTTCTGAATTTCATAAGCCGACTGACGGAGAATTTCCGCGAATTGCACGATATACTCATCCGGATCCGGGAGATGGTACATGTCGAAACGGGAAGCGCAGGCCTCCAGCCCGTCCATCACATCATCCATGGTGGTTGTCAGGTCCATGATGTCGTCACGTTCGATGGGCGTAATGAATGTCTTGTTGAGTTCTGTAATAATCGTGTGCGTGTAATCGTCACATTGCGACTCGAATCTCTTCATTTCGTTGGCAAAAACAAGCACATCTTGCAGATTGTCCACATGCTGGGCGAAATAATCGGCAGCCTGCACAATCGTATCGGCCATATTCTCCAGGGTTTGGAAAAATATGTCCTTTTTCTTCAATCTCATACGATAACCCCTTTACATAAGTTTGCATAAACACCGCAAAAACATGAGAATGACAACCCTTGTTATCTTATCAATCCGTCCTACGGTTTGTAAAGATAAGCGGCTTTCAATTTTAATGCAATGTAAACTCGCTGCCGAATTTATATATTAAACTTACCCATTCCCTGCCAAAATATCCGGTGAAGTGACAATTCCCGCAAGGATTCGCCATCCTTCCCCTATTTTTCCGTCATTTGAGAAGCTGAAGATGGCTGTCGAAAGATGGCGCATTCGGCACGATGTTAAAATACGTGGTTCCCGGGTAGAGCGGCACCTCCTGGCCGTCTTTTACAAAGCGGATGACATCCCCTTTGGCGCGCACCCACTTGCCCTCCAGCACCTTGCCCCGCTGCAGCAGCACGGCCTTCCCGCCGGAAGATACATCGATGTCCAGCCGGCCCACATCGTCCAGCACCTTCTGGTCGGCACCCAGCACGATGACGTTCGCTGCGGTCAGCTGCTCGTTGTTGTTCAGGTCGATATGCGGCTTGCCGTTAATGAAGCGCTGATAGAGCTTAGTGGCGGTATCATATTTATAGGAAACTTTATAGCTCTGGAGCAAAAAGGTGACGTCGACGCCCGCAGCGTCCTCGCCCTCGGGAACGCTGTCGTCCGCCGGATCGTGAAAAAGATACGACTTCAGCTCCACATGCTCCGCGTATCCGCGCTTGTCCGCTCCCTCGCGCAGCTTGTCCGCGCTCGAATACAGATTGTGCGGCGCCTTGCGGCTCTTGTCGCGCCAGAAGTACGGCCCGGCGTTGCTGATCTCGTCCAGGTCCTCCTTGTGCTGGCGCTGGATGATCGCGTAAGCGTCGTTGCTGCCCCCGGCATGCACCAGCACGCCGCCGTAGCTCTCGCCCAGATCGATCAGATACGGGCGGATGCTGCGGATCGGCCCGATGGTCTCCTCGGCGCCCCGGCTCTGGAAGATGCCGATCAGCCGCGTGATCCCGCCCTCAGCCAGCACTTCATAGACGATGTCGGCCTGGCTCAGGCCCGACTGCGGCCGTGCCGCCGGCGCGTTGTTGATCATCACCGCCAGCGGCCTCTTGTCTGCCGGCTGCTCCACCGGCAGCCCCGTCAGCGGCGCCGTATAGGCCGCCGGCTCCTGCTCCGCCCCTTCCGGCGGCGCGGTCTCCTCCGGCGCCGGCTCGTCCTGCGCCGGCTGCTGCTCCCCGGCGGCTGGCGGCTGCGGCGCCTCCGCCGCTTTCTCGGTGCAGGCAGCCAAGAGCGCGCCGCTCAGCGTCAGGCACAGCAGTGTGCCTGCCAGCTTCCTCCAGCCTGTACTCCACGTATCGTTCATTCGCTTGGATTCATCCCTTCATCGTAAACTCCCGGTCATCCCCTGCTGTCTTTGTGTGGCTCGTCCACACATGCTTTCCTTCCATTTAATCACAAAAGGGCGGCATCTGTCTGTGTTTTCAGGCAGATTGGCGGGCCGACGGACTCGCACTAGCGGGCGTTTGATCCTGATCCCAAGCAGATTGACGGACCACACTGCGGTGGACTACAGGCATAACTTGAGAGACACGCGAGGGATTGAACTCCGGGTACGGCTACACTGAAGGATATTTATTTTTTCGACTCCCAAAACATCCCGTTTTTCGGATAAATCCAGCTTAGCGTCCGAAGCTTAAACATAACTGAAATCTTTTTTCGTATTTTGTTGGATGTGTGATATATATCACAGTTGTTGTGAAATTTTTCACTTATAATAAAGACATCAAAGATGATCATCTTCCACAAGCAACACATCCCAAAGAAAATAAAGGAGTGGAACAAATCATGTTCAACCATTGGCTTAGAAATCACAAAGTAGCAAGCTGGCTGCTGACCATCGTCCGGATCTACCTGGGGTACAGCTGGATCAAAGGCGGTATCGAGAAACTGACCGGAGGCTTCGATGCCGGCGGATTCCTGCAGGGGGCGATTGCCAAAAGTACCGGTGATCACCCGGCCGTTCAAGGCTGGTGGGCAGCCTTCCTGGAGCACGCGGCCCTGCCGGGCGTCAAATTCTTCAACGTCCTGATCCCGCTCGGCGAAACGCTGGTCGGCCTGGGGCTGATCCTCGGCACCTTCACCACCTTCGCCGCCCTGATGGGTATGGTGATGAACGCGGCGTTCCTCTTCTCGGGCACCGTAAGCACCAACGCGCAAATGCTGCTGCTTGAAATGTTCATCGTCGTCGCTGCCGCCAACGCCGGCCGTATCGGTCTGGACCGCTGGGTACTGCCTTACCTCCGCGGCTTGTTCCACCGGCATCATGACGGCATGGATCCCACGCCGGCACCCGCACCAGGCATGAATGGCAAGAGCAAGGGCGCCGCTTAACTTCAGGAGCAAGCGGACGGCCCGCAACCAGCACCGTCCACTCGGCTGAAGCGCGAATCCCGCGGACAGCCGGTTGGACGGATGCGGACCGCCGCTTTCCCCATATACTGCTTTTGAACGTTCCCCCGTTCAAACAAGAAACGAGCCGGCAAAGATGCCGGCTCGTTTATATTTTACAGGACTTTCGGCGCTTCGCCGGTCCATCTTCAAAATGCAATCTTGCTGCCAGCCTTCCGATCGGTTCAAGACCCGCCGAACATCCAGCAGTTCAGGCTGAGGCTTCCATATTGGTACGTCTGGATCAGCCGTTTGGCCTTCGCCTCGTCGCTCGCTGCGCCCATCGCGTAGAACAGCGGAGCGAAATGCTCGGTCCCGTATGATGGAACGGCTTCGCGCGCATGCGGTGCTTTTTTGTCGTAGTTAAACAGCTCTTTCAGGTTCCAGGTCTCCAGATTCCGGGCAATCCATTCGTCGAATTCGACCGCCCAGGCTTCCGGTTCATCAGTCTGGCTGATCAGCCGCAAGTTATGAACGAGGCCGCCGCTGCCGATGATCAGGACGTTGTCCTGCCGCAGCTCCTTCAGCATCGCACCAATGGCGTACTGCTCCTCAGGTGACCGCCGTGAATCCACGGACAGCTCAATGACCGGGATGTCCGCGTTCGGGTACATTTTGCTCAGGATGACCCAGGCGCCATGGTCCAGACCGCGTCCCAGAACAGGCTCGTAATGCAGGTTGCCCGCTTCGAACAGGCTGGCGATTCTTTGGGTGACAGCTGCCGACCCTTTAGCCGGGTAGCGGAGCTCGTACATCACTTCAGGAAATCCGTAAAAGTCATGCATCGTATCGTGAGATTCGTCCACTGTCATCGATTGCTCTGGACTGTCCCAATGTGCTGAGAAGACGACGATGGCTTCCGGGGCAGGCAGCTCCCGTCCCAGTGACTCCAAAAACCGCGAATACTCGTGATCCTCCAAAGCGAGCATGGGTGAACCGTGGGCTACAAATAGTGCTGGTAATGTCATCGATGTCAACCTCCACACGCCAGTATACGTTGCTGTTTCTATTGTACCGTGTATGCAGAGAGATTTCCAATTTCCGCCCGAACATACGGTCCGCCAGCCCGCCTGCCTTGGATCGCCGCCCCGCCTCGTTATCCACGCCTACCATGCCTGGTGTCTGCCTGAGATAACCGAACCTCGTAACGTTCTAGATCATCCAGTGCTGCCATTCCTGTTGAACGGCTTCCTGGTCGTTCAGCCACTCCTTCGTGCAATGGATCACCTGTCTGCGGTGAGGTCCCGAGGAATACGTATGGTCCGCCTGGAAAATAATCTCCTTGTCGCAGCGCCCCTCGTTGCGCATCCAGAACACCTTTTGATACAGGAATGCATAGTCCACCGGGATGGTGTCGTCCGACGTTCCATGGATGATGAGCACGTCGCCGCCGAACTTTACCGCTTCCTGCAGCGGCTGATACTGGCCGAGCGAGTCGAAGAATCCCGGGGTGAAGTCATAGCCTAGGTAATCCGAGTACCCGGATTTCACCGCGGTGTCGTAAACGTCTCTGCCGGTGATTTTCAAAATATCGCTGAGCGGATATCCGACCGACGACCACAGCACCAGGCTCTTCACGCGGCGGTCGCGGACAGCCGTCAGGATGGCCACCACGCCTCCCAGGCTGTGCCCGATCAAGGTGACGCGCGTCGGATCGACATCCACGCAGCTCATACCGTAGTCGAGCACCGTCCGGGTCTGGGCGATCATCGACTCCAGCCCTTCCATCCCGTAGCTCCCGCTGCTCTCGCCGCATCCGGCATAGTCGAAGCGCAGCACCATGTATCCTTCCCGCGCCAGCTCACGCGCGGTCTTCACGAACAGCCGGTCCACGCCGATCCGGCTCCCGACGAACCCGTGGCAGATGATCACCAGCGGGACGCGGTCCTTGGACCGGCCTTCCTTGCCTTCCTGTTTCACCGGATAGTGCAGGCTCGCCGCCAGCTCCTCCTGTTCGTGCCGGATCGTAATATTCCGCTCCATCATAACTCCTCCGTCCCCGTAAAATTTATATATTGATAATTCCGATAAGTTTAATGTGATATCAGAATTTATCTTATCACCACGGGGTGGAGAGTGTCAATTGAAAAAGCGGCTTATGCCTCTATTCGTAACTGCGGCGGAACATCGAATGGGTTTCCTCCCGGCCTTCCCAATCGGTCAGCAGGCTGTTCTCCGGACTTACTTCCAGCACGTTCTGCGGATGCCAGCTGCCGCGCTCCTCCCTGGACTCGGGCTCATTAAGCCAGCCGTAAGCTTCGATCGGCTCCTCGGCCATTTCACTTGTGAATTCGCCCGCCGTCCGAGGCCCGATCCCGTTATCTTCGGCAGCCGGACCTACGCCCCGCATGCCGTTGCCGACATCGACCGGGCCAACGCCCCGAAGCTCGTGATCGCTGATGCGATTCGCTTGCCCTGCCTGCTGCCCGGATACAGACGGCTGACCGCCTTCTTCTCCCTTTGTCCGTGCCTGTTCGGCCGCTGCTTCGGACCCGTTCAGTGACCCCAGCGCGGCCATTTCCACGATCCATCCTCTGCTCTTGCTGTCCCACACATATTTCTGCTTAAAGTTGTCGCTCACGACAAGGTCACCCCCTGGTCAGATTAAATATTTGATGCATATTGACCTATTGTCACGCGCAGCCGGGCGGATTATTCGGGTGTCGTTAAATGTTCACAAAATTGAGGGAGACGGGAGACTACTGCTGGGCTGTGGAGCGTTAGCTATGGACCATCGCTGCGCCTCATATCCCCCTTGCCTGCATGGAAAACAAATGTGCGGCAGAAACTAGGTCTACTTATCATTTTTGTGAGGGGATGGATCATCCATGTGGGACCATGTCATGACGTTTGCCCAGGAAAAACCGCTGTCGATCGTTCTGATCGTCTGCGTCATTATCGCCATCATTTATGTGGCGGTGCACTATGAAATGCTCTTTTTCAAGGAATAGAGGGGCGGTATCCCTTGAAGGCTGCCTTGCAAACGGCCGGGGCTGTTCCTATACTTGGGGTATATGGAGGAGCGTACAGAATGACGATCAAGCAAATGATTCAAGAAAATAACAGGCTGCGCGAACGCATGACCACGGCGAACCGGGATTACGTGGAGGATGTCATCATCGCGGTGCGCAGCACCCGGGCCGATCGGCAGCAGGCCGAGAAGAAGCTGCTCGAAGTGGCTTCGGACGTGCTGAAGGCCCAGGAAGCCGGCCGCACGGCATCCCAGCTGTATGGCGAAGATCCGGCGGCCTGTGCCCGCAGCATCGCGGATGGGCTGCCGAAGCGTAAAGCCATCAAGGGAGCCGCCTATTACATCATGATTCCTTGGGCGGCGTTCACATTTCTGTTTTTGGTCGAGGCGGTGTTCGGACTGGTCGCCGAATGGAGCGGCTATGCAGGGGAACCGATCAATCGGATCAGCCTGCTGGCGCTGATCGTATTGGCCGCAGGCTCGATTCTGCTGACCGAGCTCGTCACCAAGACCCTGAATAAACCAGGCAGCGATGAGGGCTCCGGCAAGCCCAAGATCGATTTAAAGGCGATCGGAGTGTACTTGATCATCCTCATCATCGTCATGATCATCGGGTTCTCGATGCGGACCATGCTGCCGGTCTTCACTGTCAACCCATGGGTAAGCCTGGTGATCGGATTGGTTGGGCTGGCCGGGCTGCGGTTTATCTTTCTAAGAAGAGGCTGATTCAGTGAACGAGGGTGGCTGGACAAAGGCGCTTTGGCCCAACGTTTACGGATAGCCCGAACATAGCGAAAATCCCCTTTAAGCAGGCAGGTGCTGAATGGCAGCGCTGCGCTTGCTCGAAGGGGATTTTTCGTTTTTGGCTATATATACGCCAGCCTCTAAGATCCACTCATATCCATCCGATAATCATTCCGGCTAACGCGCCGGCAAGAACAACAATCCAAGGCGGGAGCTTCCAGAAGACAAGCAGGATAAATAACAATAGAGCCAAGGCAAAATCAACCGGTGCCGTAACAGCTGTCGTCCAGATCGGAACATAGAATGCCGCTAACAAGATGCCGACCACGGCAGCGTTAATCCCAATTAGCGCACCTTGCACCCTGGGGCTGTTACGGAGGCCGTTCCAGAACGGCAGCGCTCCGGCAACCAGCAAAAAAGCAGGCAGGAAAATCGCCACTGTCGCAACAATAGCACCTGTGATTCCGCCGGACATCGCCCCGAGGTATCCTGCAAAAGTAAACAGCGGCCCGGGAACGGCCTGCGCCGCCCCATAACCGGCAAGGAAGTCTTCCGGACTTACCCAGCCCGTCGGCACGACCTCGCGCTCCAGCAAAGGCAATACGACATGTCCGCCGCCAAACACCAATGACCCCGAGCGGTAGAAGCTGTCGAACAGGGCCAGCCATTGGATATCAAACATTTGTCTTAGGAGCGGCAGCGCAGCGAGCAGGCCGAAAAACAGAACAAGGCAGCCGATCGCGAAAGGTTTACTCACCGGCATCCGCAGGCTCTGGCTGCCAGGATCCGAACGCTTCTTGTACAGCCACAGCCCGATTATACCCGCGGCGGCAATGATGAGCACTTGTGTATAGGCTGTCGGCCATAGTAACACAAGCGCGGCAGCGCCGACCGCGATCGTGACCCGGGACCGGTCCGGGGTCAGCTTTTGGCCCATGCCCAGCACAGCCTGGGCGACAATAGCGACAGCCACGATTTTCAGCCCATGTATCCAGCCTGCATTCGCGATATCGAAGCCTTGAAGCAATAAGGCGAACAGAACCAGGAGGATCACGGAAGGCAGCGTAAAGCCCAGCCAGGCCATCACACCGCCCCACAGGCCCGCCCGGAGGATGCCAATCCCGATGCCGACCTGGCTGCTTGCCGGACCGGGCAAGAACTGGCAGAGGGCCACAAGATCCGCATAGGCTTTTTCGTCCATCCACTTCCTGCGCCGAACGTATTCGTCATGGAAGTAGCCCAGGTGGGCAATCGGACCGCCAAAGGAGGTCAGGCCTAATTTGGTGGAGACGCGAAGCACCTCCCAGAGTGAGCCTGATTTTGCATTGGTAGCTTCTAAGGTTTGTTGTGGTTCAGGGTTCAAGCCAATCGCTCCCTAACGTTATTTTTACGGTGCTTGCTGCCGGCAAATCAAATCCATCATACACGTTATATGTTGTATGTAGATTAATGGAGTATCAAAAGACTCAAAACAAGTGAGAAACAATACGAATCCCTGATATTAGTTCTATGGAATACTGTGAAATTCCCCTGTCACCAAAATCCATCGCTAAAAGTTTACAAGTCGGAAACAAGTTGAGATCAAAGCGAAACAACCTTCGGGTAATATGTTCATATACCAAACAGGAGGTTGAACACACCTATGAAAAAAACAGTTACCGCGGCCACAGCCGCTGCCCTTATGATTGCCCTTACCTTGCAAACCGGAGCCGGAGCGGTTCATGCAGCCACCGCGCAGCCTGCCGCTACCAAATCGGCAGTTTCTGCCGCCGTCTCGGCCAAAACGAAGCACGCTAACGCCATTTACAACCACATGATGGAGCTGCTGAAGAAACCGGCGAAGCAGTCGGAGGCATTGGCCTACATGGAAAAAAACATTTATCAAGTGACGCCATATCAGGCGATGCTGATGGCCCTCAAGATGGAGAACGCCGAAAACGCCAATCTGGAAGCGTGGAACCAGAAATTTTACAAAGACAACGTTCAGCGCAGCCTCATGAAGCTGATGAAGCAAGGCGACGACCTGACTTCCCTGATCAATAAGACGAGCGACAAAAACCTGAAAGCCCTCTTCAAAGGCGCCCGCGACAGCGGATATCGTCTCGAAACGGCTGAAGGTATGTTCTACCTGGTGCTGGACTACCCGCGGTTCCAGAAGGTTCGCCCTTACGTGACCAACGATATCAAGAGCTATATCGATATCATGACGGCGGAGACGAAAAACCGCTTTGCCAACGACGCAGCGCTGTCGATCAGCTGGCAGGAAGTCATCAAGCGTGCCCAGACCCAGGAAGCTTTCGTGAAGTCGTATCCGAAATCCAACCGGGTAACCCAGGTCAAAGCGCTGTACCAGCTGTATCTGTCCATCAGCATGAACGGCCTCAACAACACGCCGATGTTCGACTATGTCAGCAAGAAAATCGATCCAGAGGCCAAAGCCGCGCTGGAAGCTGCCGTCAGCAAAGGAAACCCGGCCACGAGCGGTTACCTGAAGCGCATCAAGGGATTCCTTGATATCGTGAACAAAAACAACGACACCCTGACGCCGGAAGTCCGGAACTACATCAATTCCGCGCTGAAATAATGCCGTTCGTTCATCAGACGAAACTTTTATCGGCTGAATCATCAACCGGATAAAAAATCGTCTATCGACGTACATTCTCCGAAGCTGATCCTTTGTCATATTTAAAAATAGAAAAGGGAGACCGCTGCGATGGTTGCAGGGTCTCCCTTTTTGTAGTTTGGGCGGGCGGAAGCGGATTGCTCCCATGTTGGCACGGTGCACCAAGGGGCGAGAATATCAGCATCCGCCGCCGGCAATCGGCCGCTCTATTAAATCAGCATGTTATACAGGCTGGAATCCTTGTTCAGCTCAGTATATTTTAGACCTTTCCGGTTCATGCGCTCGATGAGTGGCTCATAATCCTCGCGGCTGTTCAGCTCGATGCCGACGAGCGCCGGTCCGTTCTCTTTGTTGTGCTTTTTCGTATACTCGAAGTTGGTGATATCGTCTCCCGGCCCGAGCACGTCTTCCAGAAATTCGCGGAGCGCCCCGGAGCGCTGCGGGAAATTGATCATAAAATAGTGCTTAATGCCTTCGTACATGAGCGAGCGCTCCTTGATCTCCTGCATCCGGTCGATGTCGTTGTTACCGCCGCTGATGATGCAGACGATCGTCTTGCCGCGGATTTCATCCCGGTACAGGTCCAGCGCCGCGACCGGCAGCGAGCCTGCGGGCTCAACGACGATTGCATTTTCGTTGTACAGCTCCAGGATGGCCGTGCAGGCTTTGCCTTCCGGCACTTTGACGACGTCGTCCAGCAGGCGCGAGCAGATGTCGTACGGGGTGTCGCCCACCCTTTTCACGGCTGCTCCGTCGACGAACTTGTCGATCTCGTCCAAGGTGACAACGCCCTGCTGAGCCAGCGCCTCGCTCATCGATGCCGCGCCTTCCGGCTCGACGCCGATCACTTTGGTCGCCGGGCTGACCGTCTTGATGTACGTCGCCACGCCTGCCGCCAGTCCGCCGCCGCCGATGGTGACAAACACATGGTCTGCAGCCGAATCCAGGCTTTCCATCACTTCCATCGCAATCGTGCCGTTCCCTGCAATGATCTTAGGCTCGTCAAAAGGATGGATAAACGTCATGCCCTCGCGGTCGCAGGCCTTGATCGCCTCTGCGTATGCGTCGTCGAACGTGTCTCCGGTCAGAATGACTTCCACGTTGCTTCCGCCAAAGCGCTTGACCTGCTTCACCTTCTGGTTCGGGGTCGTGCTCGGCATGTAAATTTTCCCGTGAATATTCAGCGCATGGCAGGAAAAGGCCACACCCTGCGCATGGTTGCCTGCACTCGCGCACACGATCCCCTTCGCCATCTCCTCCGGCGACAGGCTGCGGATCATATTGTAGGCCCCGCGGATCTTGAAGGAACGCACGACCTGCAGATCCTCCCTTTTCAAAAACACGTTGCATTCGTATCTCGCCGACAGAACCGAGTCCCGCTGCAGCGGCGTCCGTACGATAACCTCCCGCAGCACGTGGTGTGCCCGGACGATATCTTCCATGCTGACGGTGCGGGGCTTGTCTGCCGCGCTTTCTCTTTCAGCGTTCACAACAGTGACTCCTTCGGCGCCAGCTGAAGGCTGGGCCTGCGTTTCCTTACCGGTATCTTTCATCTCTTGTTCTCTCCTCACTCCGCTAACCCTCTTTTTAAACGGACGTTTTTATATTACTCAGTAACTTAACGCTTTTGCGGTTTTTTTTCAAGAGGCTCTCTCCCGGCGGGCGCCTATTTTTGAAGATTATAGAATTTATAAAATTCAGCGAAGCTGAACCATTCTATAATCGCAAGAAAAACTTCAGCTAAACGCGGTCTGTCTTCTTTGAAAGTACGTCGATAGACGTTTTTCTTATGGCGTTTTTCCCTAATTGCGCCAACCGTCAGTTTGATAACAAAAAAAGCCCTCCCACTCGCTTCGCGGTGAAAAGGCCATCAGCTACTGTTTTCCGGAAAGCCAATCGGTGAGCATGTCGACATCGGAGGCCGAGGCATGCCGCAGTGAAACTTTGTCTCCGGATTTACCGGACGCTACTGCCACTTTCAGCGTGGCCAGCTCTTTTCCCGCCTGGAATGGAGTCTGCGAGGTTTTGTGCCACTGTACCTTGGAAATCGGGATCAGCACTGTTTTCTCGGAAAAGCTCCCATAGCGGATGTGAAGCTGGTTCTCCTCCCGGCTCCATGCCGCCCTCCGGTATTCCAATGATGACGCTGCCCAGGCAAAGAGGGGAAGAACCCATGCAAGCCACCGCCACACGCCGGGCGCGAGCAACCAGGCGGCTGCCGCCAGGATGATACAGATGAGAACAGGCAGCACGGTGTAAGAACGGTAAGATTTACGGCTGACCTGGTTCCAGGTCTGCGGCAGGCGGAAGCCCGGCAGAAACGCTGCCATACGTATAGGAAGCTCGTCATAACGGACAAGCGGAAACAAATCGACGGCCTTTTTCTCCTCATCCGAGCTGCCTGCGATGACCATTCGAACCGAAGCCCGGCGAAGCAGCTTGTGCAGCGGGTTCTGGGTGATGCGGATCGCCTGAATCCGGTGCGGCTTGATGACGGTTCTTTTCTTTTCCAATAAGCCCCGCTCGATAGTTAACGTACGGCCCTCGGCCTCAACCCGAAAGCCGTACTCCAGTAAGAAGGCGCCTGCAAACGCGAGCAGCCAGGAAAGGATCGCAAGGATGACGACGAGTCCCGGGATTCCGAGGACCATCAGCCGCGGGGACAGCTGATCCCATACCGGCGTATCCCTCACCCATTCATCCCACAGCTTCAAGCCTCCCCCTACGATCACCATCCAGAGGATCGAGAATTTGCCGCTTGTTGTGCTTAGAATCAGCGTTTGGCCTAGTGACAGCCGCATGCTGTTCAGGGGAGCGGCGCTCGGCCGTCCAGCCTGAACGGGGGAATCTTCGGACGTGTCAGATACCGCCTTCTCCGGGTCTGCCATGCCGATCTCTCGCTGAATCCGGGCGGCCTCCGCGGCAGAAATGGAACTGAGCACGGCCTCCGGCTCTTCTTCACCCCCGGACGTCTCCATTTCCAGGCGAAC
The DNA here is from genome assembly GCF_040546645.1 of Paenibacillus sp. OAE614. Taxonomy (NCBI): domain Bacteria; kingdom Bacillati; phylum Bacillota; class Bacilli; order Caryophanales; family Paenibacillaceae; genus Paenibacillus; species Paenibacillus sp. OAE614. Next base: position 5,938,721 of record NZ_JBEPOD010000001.1, read on the forward strand.
GAGCCCGAACATTCGATCATACAGGCTGACTGTGATATTCAGAGACTGAATGCGTTCCTTGGTGATCCATAGTTTTCGGCGGACCCACAACCCGTGTTCCATATAAAGGACGCCATCCTCCACCCGGTACACAAAACGGCGCCAGCGCAGCCAAGCGAACACGATCAGCATGACCGCAGCCGCCGCAATCACGCAAACGGTCAGCACGATGCGGTCGATCTCTTTTCCAAATACGCGATGGATCAGAAAAATACAGAATGGAATCAAAGGCAGCAAACCCGCCAGTTCCTTCCCGGAATGAATCAGAAAGTACAGAATGGATACGGGATGCAGCCGCCGGTTGGCCGGCAAGGATCCTGGATTAGAGTTCACCGTCCGTCCCCCCTGCCCACTCCGAAATCTGCTTGCGAATATTCTCAGCTTCGTGCTCTGACAATGCAGGAATGCGATGGCTGCCGGCTGCGGTGGAGAACGTGACGGTGGACAGTCCATAAATCTTCTGGATCGGCCCTTGCTTGGAATCCACATGCTGAATACGCACCATCGGGATCAACGTTTTCCTGCGCACCCAGACGCCGTGATTCAGCTCTACGTTCTTTTCCGTAATCTCATATCGCCAGAACCGGTACAGCAAACCGGGCAGCACCGCCAGCTCAAGCACGATAAACAGCAGGACGGCGGCCGCACTCCATCCCGCAATCCAGACGGGCCAGCTGTAAGCCATTGTCAGCCATAGAAGTGCGATAATCAGCACGACACTGATCGCGCTGGCGATCCACCCTTCCATTCTTCGCGCTTTCACCGCCCTCGGATCGATCCGTTTCATGACTGCTCTCCTCCTTCCGCAGACGAATCCGCTGGATGAGATGGACGGTGGACTGCCGATAGAAACAGGTCGGCAAGTTCCGCCGCGTATCCCGAAAGGTCCAGGCCGGGATTGACGAGCAGCTGGCTTGCGACGCCGTCAATGGCGCTGCGGATGGCCGCTGCAGTCACACGAGCGGAGCGTTCGGTAAACGGCTTGAACTCTCCGGCCTCCTGCCCCCATCGCAATATTTCAATAAGAGGCTCCAGGATCAAGTCATCGGCGGCTCCTCCGAATCGGAGCTTTCCGTCCGCCGTACGCGCATTTGTGACGACTTCCGTTAAAGCTACGATATAGTCACGGTGCCCGCCCATAAATTCCAGGTTCGACTCGATATAGGCCTTCAGCATCCCGCCTGGTGTCGTCTGTCCCTCGACTCGTGAAGACATGAAGCGTGCTCCGGCATCAAAGACCTCATGGACGATTTGCTCCATTAACTCATCCTTGCTGGCGAAGTGGTAGGTGAACACGCCTTTGCTTACACTGGCACGCTTGACGATTTGTCCCACCGAGGCCTGGGCGTAACCAAGCTCGGCAATCGTATGGATTGCGACCTCCACGATTTGCTGCCTTCTCTTCGATTGTTCCATTGACTCCCCCGCCCCCTATTGGAGTTCAGCTGCTTCGTAGATTCTAACAAATCGTACGACTGTACTAATTAGTTTAGTACGGGTGTACTAAGCTGTCAATATCCAAACGGTTGATGCAGCATGGACCGTACTGTTGTCATGAATTTAACGCCTCTTCTTTCTCCCTAAGAGCAAGGAGAACATCAGGGAGCAGCAAAAAAGCCGCCGAGACGGCGACTCCTCATAGTTGTTCATTCGTTTCAGTCATATCACCCGGACACGCGGCTATTCTTGCACCTGCCGGATCAGACGGTCCCGGAGCTCATCCGCCAGCTTGATCGACGCGGTATCATGGATAACTGCCCCCGGCCGATTCCCCTCACCCAGGATATAGCCCCCAAACTTCGTTCCGAAAAAGGCAAAAATATGCTGAAACTGCTGGATCAGCGGCAGTCCTTTCAGCTGAGGATCGTCGCCGCCGACCGCAATCACATAAGCGGTTTTGGACTTCATCGATTCCCGGAAATGCGGGCGCTGATCGTCCCTGAGCGTTTGGGACCAGCGATCGATAAAGTTTTTCATATGGCCCGACATGCCGTACCAATACACCGGCGTGGCAAAAATCACAGTATCCGCGGCCAGCACGCGGTCAATCAGCGCGTTGTAATCGTCGCCCACGTCCTGAAACCCCTGCTCGGTATGTCGAAGATCCTCAATCGGTTGAACGGTATACTCTTTCAGCACAATCCGGTCCACGCCGGCAAATCCCCGGACGACCCGCTCGGTCAGAAGCTCCGTATTCCCGTCTGAACGCGTACCCCCATAAATGACAGTGATGCTCATCGTATTTCACTCCTTTGGCGTTTAAAATGGAGCTGTCCACATTCAGGTCTGCTCACTCCACCATTTTTTTGACCGTAATCTTAACATGGCCACGATCCCATAATACAGCGGAATCAGCTCGATAAATATCCACACCAGCACCGTAATAAAGGAGAAATAATGCTTCTGGTAGACAGACAAGTGGTAGGCGTAATAAAACGCAATCCCCGCCGAAACGAGCGTCAGCGAAGGGACGATGATTCCCTCTCCTTTTCCTTTCGTAAAATAGGACATGCACTTGGTTCCGGTATATATCAAAAAGGAGCAATGGATCAACATTGAAGCCGTCCATACCCCGATCATAAATGGGGCGGAGTTTTCCAACAGGCCATCGTCTATTTTACCTCGGATAATTTCGAGGAATGGATATTGGATCTGCTTGGCATAATGCGGACTGAAATTAAGCAGCGTAAACATCCATCCTGACAACAAGACTAAGGAATTTCCAACCGATGCAACCGCCAGCTTGGCGAACGTCCCTTTGCCCAATGTAAATTCCGGAGCAAGAAACAGGAAGACCACCCACTCGCTCACGACCGAAAACGTAGCCATTGTGTTGCTGAAAAAAGTAGGCAGGTCAAAGTAATGAAAAAAAGCCGGAAGCATCTGCACACTGGCGTTTTCAGCATAAAAATAGGTGATCAGCAGCGTGGTTGCAAAGATCAGCAAAAAAAGGCCCTCCGACATGTAGACAAGCGTTCTTGCCCCCAACCGGACGACGTAGAGGATCACGAGGCTGATGATGAGCTGGATGAACCAGGGCGGGGTTCCTTTCAAGTAATTGGTCCCGAAAAACAAGACGAAGCTTTGGATATCGTAGGAGGCGTAGTATACCGTCCATGCAAGCAGCATAACAACGAAGGCTCCATGTATCCCTTTACCCATGATTCGGTTTCCGAAGGTGACCCAGGAGGAAGCCGGCTGAAGCTTGCCGACATAGACCACATAGAACAAAATGATTAAGCCCAGGAGGGACCCGAACACGATGCCCGCAATTCCTTGATAGCTTGACGTGGATACCAGCTCTGGAATAAGGAAGATGGACGCCTGGGAGTTAAAATAAACAAAGGCAAATCGGGCCAGCCTCCAGTTGTTGTTCGAAGTCATTTCGCCTCGCTCCCCTTCTCAATATTCTTTCCCGTAATCGTCCAGGCTCAGCTTGGTGACTACGCGCACCTCGGCATTCTTCTTATAGTAGTCCGGCCATTTGCCTTTCACCTGCTGCCAGTACTGCGGGGCGTTCCACTCCAGGAGAAACCCGAGCTGAAGCACATCGGCTCCGATTTGTTGAGAGTAGGCAATGCTCTTCCTGAAGTCTTCGGAGACGGTTTCTCTCATTTGGTTCATGATGGTCCCGCTGACGTCCTTCACGAAGCGGTGAGAAGCGTCCTTTTTGGCTATGATGCTGGCCCTGCCTTTGAGATGAACCGTAAAAACCGGGCCGTTTGGGGTCATTTTGACCGAAGTTTTGCCGTTCGTATAAGTGAATTTAAGATCCGCTTTGCTCTTGCCGTGATCCCATTGAACGGAATAAATCGGAAATTTGAGATGCCCATGGGCCCAGGCGATCGTTTTGGCTTCTTCATAGGGGAGCGTGCCTTTCAATCGGCCTTGCTGAAACAAAGCCGCCCCTTTAATTCCCGTCCACGTTTCGCTTTTATGAGCATCGGCGGCGGAATGGATCTTGTCGTTCTGCAATAAGGTGGCGGCGTATCCCAAGCCTGCCGCGTCTGCAACGAGACAGTCCCTGATGGTCGTATTCAGCATATAACCTTGGGTGGCGAAGCTTAGCAGTACCGTCGTGGGCAGCTGTTCAAAAATCGGCGTCAGGTGTGCGGCATCATCCAGCTTACCGGAAGCAACTAACAAGTATGCCCCGATCGGGACATCGGGTTCCCTCTTGATCCATTCCAGAAGATCGCCGATGCCCTGCTCGCCGTATTGCTCGCTGATCATCACGACTTTGATTTCGGACAGGCTGAGCTGGCGCGACAAATCTTTGTGGATATATTCCAGCGCCTTGCCGATGCTCGTGGATTGCTTGGTGATCAAGGAGTAGGGTTTATCCTTGCCGCCTCCCCCGCCGCTTAACTGGTCCGAATCCAGGCGGTTGGTCAGAGGTGTGCTGATCGAGACCTTCACCGTACCGGGTTCTTCGCCGACATCGACAAACACCCCGTTCACGAAAATACGCTGATCCAGCTCGACTTTGGACCAGCATCCAGTGATGCTGCACAATATGATGACCATCAGCCCAACTTTCAGAAGTGTCGTTTTCATAGAAATGGATTATCTCCTCCGATGCCGGATTCTCGAAAAGGCGCTGCTGCGTTTGTTCATCAAAGGTGATGACAGCCGCAACAGCGTGTCTTTCCAATCGGACAGGACGAGCGGTGCAACCGGCTGCAAATATGGGGCCCCGAAGGACCTTAAGTGCACCAGATGCGCGTACAGAACAAAAGTACCTGCAAATATTCCGATCAGCCCCATCGAACCGCCCAAAATGAGAAACGGGAAACGGAGCATCCGAAAGATAAGCCCCAGCTCCAGATGGGGAATGATATAAGATGCCACCCCTGTGATCGAAACGACGATGACCATGGGAGCGGAGACGATGCCTGCTTGAACGGCGGCTTGGCCAATGACGATCCCCCCGATGATCGAGACCGTCTGGCCGACAGGCTTCGGAATTCTCATGCCCGCCTCCCGCAGCGCTTCAAAGGTCAGCTCCATAAGCAGCGCTTCCGTTAATGCCGAGAACGGGATGCGTTCACGGGCGGATGCGATCGTAATCAGCAGATGAGCCGGCAGGACTTGAGGGTGGAACGTCGTAATCGCTACGTACAATGAAGGCAATAAGATCGACAACAGCGAAAAAGCGAATCGGACCGTGCGAATCCAGCTGGCTGCAAAGGGACTCTGAAAATAATCCTCCGAGGCCTGCAATAACGAAAACAAGGTGACCGGAGCGATCACAGCATTGGGTGCCCCGTCCATCAAAATGCAGACGCGCCCCTCGAGCAAAGAGGCTGCAACGGCATCAGGCCGCTCCGTATATTGAAATATCGGAAACGGCGTGGAGCTTTCCTTGAAATGTTCCACTACATAACCAATGCCGAAAATCCCATCGATGGATAGGCTTTGCAGCTTACTGTCGATTTCGGCTAACACTTCGTTTTTGGGCATTCCCTCGATATAAACCACATAAACCAACGTGTTGGTATAGTCGCCGACGATATATTCCTTCAACTTCAGCTTCGGATGCCGGATCTTATGGCGCAGTAAAGACAGGTTGCTTTGGATATCCTCGATAAAAGCTTCTTGCGGACCCGTAACGACCAACTCATTTTGCGATTCCGCAATCGATCTTTTCTGGTACTGTACGGTGTCAAAATAATAAAAATCGTCCGTTTGATCCACATGCAGGACGGCCTTCCCTTGTACGACCAGGACGGGGGCCTCTTCTGGGTCGGAAATGGAATGATAGACGACCGGAAACGCGGTTCCTTGCTGCAGGTTACGGCGAAAAGCATCCCAACTCCCCGTCCGGCTTTCGGCCAGCAAAAAACGGGCGATGTTCTTTTGAATCATCGCTTGGTCTACAATGGAAGGTATATAGAATAACGTACAAGTTCTACCGTCAATGAGAAATGGCTGGCAAACCAGATCCGGGGAATCCTTCAGCTGCTGTTTGAGGATATCCAGTGCGGTTCCCTTCATAGTTTCTCACCTCTTGTGTACGATGATCGGTTCTCATATCATGCCAGAAATGAAGTCAAATTATTCCTTAATGATGACAATCAAGCTGTCACCAATACATTGCTATAATCAAAAGTACAAGCAGAAGACATAGCACACACTTTAATCCAAGAAGGAGGATGTAACACGATGAAGCCAAGTATATCCGTTTTGACCCTGGGGGTAGACGACTTGGAAAGGGCGCTGGCCTTTTACCGGGATGGACTGGGGCTGCCTACGGAAGGCATTATTGGAACAGAGTTTGAGCACGGCGCGGTCGCGTTCTTCGACCTTCAGGCCGGGGTGAAGCTGGCTGTCTGGAAAAGAGACGACCTCGTCCACGACGCCAACATCGAGCGCACGGCCCCCAGCAGTGCGGAGTTTACGATCGGCCACAACGTTACCAGCAAGGAAGAGGTCGATCAAGTGATGGAACAGGCGCGTCAGGCGGGAGCTACCATCACCTCACCCGCGCACGACACGTTCTGGGGAGGGTACTCCGGTTATTTTCAGGACCCCGACGGGCACTTGTGGGAAATCGTCTGGAATCCCGCTTGGGAGTTTCCGGAGGAGTAAAGAACGGAATTCCAACGCAACAAAAAAAGGTTGCCGGGATGAGTCCCAAGCAGCCTTTTCCTTATGTTCGATCAAACCATTATACTTTACTGTTAAAATGACGCTCAAACCAGGCGGTCGCCGCATCAATCTCCAGCTTGCTCAGCTGGTGTCCGTAATTTGCCCAATGCAGCTCGGAATCCGCACCGGCGTCAGACAGCAGGGAATGGAGCTCCTCGGTCTCACTGATGGAGCAGATTGGGTCATTCGTCCCTGCCCCGATAAATACCGGAACGCCGGTTAGATCAGGCAGCTCCTTCCCGCGCAGCGGAACCATCGGATGCAGCAGAACCGCGCCCTGCAGGGCGTCGCTGTAATGGAACAGCAGGCTCGCGGCAATGTTGGCGCCGTTGGAGAAGCCGACAGCCACCATCCGGTTCCGGTCGATGGAATACTGCGCTGCCGCCTCATCCAAAAAGGCCTTCAGCTCATGCGTCCGCGCAACCAAATCTTCTTCGTCGAACACCCCTTCGGCCAGTCTCCGGAAGAAACGCGGCATGCCGTGCTCCAGAACGTTTCCCCGCACGCCAAGCACGGATGCTCCTGGTGCTATCATGTCTGCGATCGGGAGCAAATCCCGCTCATTCCCACCCGTTCCGTGAAGAAGAACCAATACGGGTGCCTCCGGCCGACTTCCTTGAACAAAAATATGCTTCATACTCATCATTGTACGCCTCCCAACGCACGGACCTGAATGTCCGGCAAAAGTTGTTCTATCACTTCACGCTGCGGCTCATACCACTCGGGCAGCATGAGATGTGTCCCCATTTCCGTTTCCGGCTCATCTCGTGCAAACCCTGGCGGATCTGTGGCGATCTCAAACAAAATCCCGCCCGGCTCGCGGAAATACACCGCGTTAAAATACTGACGGTCGACGATCTGCGTCGGACGAAGACCGGCTTCCTCCACCAGACTTCTCCATGCCTCATGCTCGGCAAAATCCTTGGCACGCCAGGCGATATGATGCACCGTACCAGCACCGGCGGTCCCCCGCTCTTCCTGATCGATATTCACGTCGATGATGTTGCCGATGTCGCCGGTGCTGCGGTAACGGACCTGGCCTTGGTCTTCGCCGATTTTGGCCAGTCCGAGGATTTCTTCAAGGACCAGCATGGTCTGCTTAGGGTTATTGCTTCCCAAAACGGCGCCGCCAAATCCCTTAATGGCATGGTCCACTGGAATCCCGCTGAAGGACCAGCGGCTTGGCGCCCCTTCGGCCCGCTCCACCAATTCAATTTGCAGACCGGAAGGATCTTTGAATTGAATGTACGTTTCTCCGAATCTTTCCGTCGTGCCGTACGCCAAATCCAGAGAGCTCAGACGCTGCATCCAGAAATCCAGGCTTCCCGAAGGAACGGCATACACCGTCGTTTTTACCTGTCCGCCGCCAATAGTGCCTGCCCGGCTATGGTCCCTCGGAAAAAACGTAATAATCGTCCCCGGACTGCCGTGCTCGTTACCAAAGTACAGATGGTACACGTTCGGTGCATCGAAGTTGATCGTCTTTTTCACCAGTCGAAGCCCGAGCACCCCTGCGTAAAAATCAACGTTGTCCTGGGCGTTGTTCACGAATGCGGTAATGTGGTGGATTCCTGTCGTCTGCAGCATGGTTTGAAACCTCCTCTGTGCTCTCTGAATTTTAAACCTCTCATTGCGTTTACGACTTACCAAGCCTGATCTGAATTTATTTTAACATTAAGATTTATAAATACATAATATATGATTTAAAGACTTTTGGCAAGGGGTATTTGAAGAGTGATCTGCTGAACAACAAAAGGCGCCCCTTCGGTCGTGAATCGACTTCGGAACGCCTTCTATCTCATACCCGGCAAAATTACCGGGCAACATCCCTAGGGACATCCCTAAGGAAGCATCTCTAGCGAAACATCTTTATTTCCCGCTCTTCACCAATGCCTTGGCGGCGATGTCCGTGCGGTTCTGCTTGCCCTCGAAGGTAATCTTCTCGGCCTGCGCGTATGCCTTCGCGCGGGCTTCGGCGATGTCGGCACCCAGGCCGACAACGCCCAGTACACGGCCGCCGCTGGTGACGAACTCGCCCTGCTCGTTCTTTGCGGTTCCCGCATGGAACACGAGGGCGTCTGCCGCGTCGACTTGATCCAGCCCCTGGATTGGCAGCCCCTTCGGATACGAAGCGGGATAGCCGCCCGATGCGAGCACGACGCACACGGCGGCCTCATCGCTCCATTCGATGTCGATATCCGCCAGTGTGCCGTTCACGACCGCCAGGAAAATGTCGAGCAGATCCGTCTTCAGCCGCGGCAGCACGACCTGGGTCTCCGGGTCGCCGAAGCGGGCGTTGAACTCGATCGTGGTCGGCGTACCGTCCGGCTGGATCATCAGCCCGGCGAAGAGCACGCCCCGGAACGGCCGGCCTTCGGCGACCATCGCTTTGGCGGTCGGCTTGATGATATTTTCGACAGCGGCCTCAACAATCGCCGGATCCACATGCGGCAGCGGCGAATAGGTGCCCATGCCGCCCGTGTTCGGACCCTTGTCCCCGTCAAACACCTGCTTATGGTCCTGCGCAGCTGCCATCGGCCGCACTGTCTCGCCGTCGACAAAGGACAAAATCGACATTTCCTGCCCCTGCAGGAACTGCTCGATGACGACCTGAGCGCCGGATTCGCCGAATACTTTGGCGACCATGATGTCGTGGAGCGCTTTTTCCGCTTCCTCCATCGTAAATGCCACGGTGACGCCTTTTCCTGCGGCAAGTCCGTCCGCCTTAATGACGATCGGTGCCTGCTGTGACTGCAGATATGCGGATGCTTCTTCGAAATTGTCGAATTTGCGGTAAGCTGCCGTAGGAATGTTGTACTTATGCAGCAGGTCCTTCATGAACGTTTTGCTGCCCTCGATTTCAGCCGCCTTGCGGTTAGGCCCGAATACCGGAATATTTTTCGCCTCAAAGGCATCCACGATGCCGTCCGCCAGCGGATCGTCCGGTCCGACGACGACCAATCCCACTTCTTTCGTCAAAGCAAAGTCCGTCAGCTTGTCGAATTCATTGACCTGAATCGGCACGCATTCGGCGATCTGCCCGATCCCCGCATTTCCCGGGGCACAGAAGATCCGTCCCGCCTTCGGGCTCTTATGCAGCGCCCATACAATGGCATGCTCGCGGCCCCCGCCGCCAATCACCAAAATATTCATGTCCGCCTCCCGTTTCTTCGTTTATGCACGTTAATTTTTCATCAGAACCTAAACATTCGCGTCATCCTACCGCCAAGATTACGGTGTCGACACCCTTTATAGCAGACAGCCGCGTTCAGCGGAGATTTTGATGACGGGAGCAGCTGCTGGGGGTGACCTTTCCGATAACAGCCCGGCTGCAATCACCCTTCCCAAACTTTATCCCAAACCTCTTAAACGCGGCTATCTCAGCCTTTTTCACTTTTCAATGCATAGCGGCAATGACTATACATATGACGGTATTGAGTTTCCCCCAGCCATATCGGCGAGTTCCCGTCTTAGTGTTTAAAATGTCTTACGCCCGTAAATACCATCGCAATGCCGTATTCGTTGGCGACTTTAATGGACTCCTCGTCCTTGATGGAGCCGCCAGGCTGAATGACCGCGGTAATCCCGGCTTTGGCCGCCAGCTCCAGCGTATCGCCCATCGGGAAAAATGCATCGGAAGCGAGCACCGATCCCTTGGCTTTGTCACCCGCCTGCTCGATGGCGATTTTGGCGGAGCCGACGCGGTTCATCTGACCCGCACCCACACCAACGGTCATGTTGTCCGCCGCCAGCACGATCGCGTTGGACTTCACATGCTTGACGACCTTCCAGCCGAACAGCAGCTGCTTCAGCTCCTCTTCGCTAGGCGCACGATCGGTTACGACTTTCAGATCGGCTTCGTCCAGCGAATGCACGTCGCTTTCCTGTACGATCATGCCACCGTCGATCGACGTCACGACAAATTGGCTGGCCCGTTCCTTGGCGGAACCGAATTCGCCCATTTTCAGCAGACGGATGTTCTTCTTCTTCGTCAAAATTTCGAGTGCCTCATCGGTGAAGCCCGGTGCCAGCACGATTTCCAGGAAAATTTCGCTGAGCAGCGCCGCGGTGTCGCTGTCGATAATGCGGTTAGCCGCGACAATGCCGCCAAAAATGGAGGTCGGGTCCGCGCTGTAGGCTTTTTTATAGGCTTCCAAAATGCTTTCGCCTGTGCCTACACCGCAAGGGTTCATATGCTTGACCGCCACGACAGCCGGTTCGTCGAATTCTTTGACGATCTGCAGCGCCGCGTTGGCGTCGTTGATGTTGTTGTACGACAATTCCTTGCCGTGCAGCTGCTCGGCGGTTGTGATAGTGCCGGATGGAGCGAGCGGTTTGCGGTAGAACGCCGCTTTCTGGTGCGGATTCTCGCCGTAACGAAGGTCTTGGATCTTCTCGTAAGTGACCGTCAAACGCTCAGGAAGAGGATCGCCTGTGACGTTCGACAAATAATCGGAAATGAGGGCATCGTATGCGCCGGTGTGGCGGAAAACTTTGGCTGCAAGCCGTTTGCGCGTTTCCAGCGTCGTATCTCCGTTCTCGCGGATTTCCGCAAGTACGGTGCCGTAGTCGGCCGAATCGACAACTACGCTGACAAACGCATGATTTTTGGCTGCCGAACGAAGCATGGTCGGACCGCCGATGTCGATATTTTCGATCGCATCTTCATACGTAACGTCCGGTTTAGCAATCGTCTCCTGGAACGGATACAGGTTTACGACCACCAGATCGATGTAGTCCAGGCCCAGCTCTTTCATCTGCTGCTGATGCTCTTCGCTGTCACGGACAGCCAGAAGGCCGCTGTGTACCGCCGGATGCAGCGTCTTAACGCGTCCATCCAAAATTTCCGGAAACCCGGTCACTTCGGAAATGCCGATGACCGGCACGCCTTCCTGTGCCAGCAGGCTTTTCGTGCCCCCTGTCGAAATGATCTCCACGCCCAATGCAGACAGCTCGCGGCAAAAATCCACGATGCCCTTCTTATCCGATACGCTGACCAGCGCTCTTTTAATACTCACGATATGCTCCTCCTTTATGTGTAAAAACGATAACTTTCGCTCGAAGCTCATTTATTTCCCGAGAAATATCGAAAAGATTCCCCGGCATCCGCCGTAAGCGGGCCGAGCCGACAAAACCGTCAAATCCCTCCACAAAGCGCACATTTTGCTCGATATCGGCCGAAGTCTTTGCGGAAACACCGAAATTTATCATTTCTTATAAGTTGAACTACTGAAATGGATGATAGGGGCAAGTACGTAAAAAGTTCCTACGATCGCTCTTGTTTTCGTATTTCTTGATTAATGGATCCAACCTAATGGAGAAATCCGAAAGCCAAATGCGAACGCTTCGCTTCTTCAGAATCGTTTTACTCCCTTGCCCTGCATCCTATTCTTTTAATTCAACTTATATTATACGAAAAAGCCGCTGACAGCCGCCGCCATTCGTGTCGGAACCGCGGCAGTTGTCCCTTATCCCCTTACCCTATCTCTATATCTTTGTGTTGTTACCATTCCAACCACATCAAGGCATCATCCCTTAAGCAGCGTAACTTTCCGGCCCTCCAGCTTCACTCTACCCTGGGCAAAAAGAGCAACGACCTGCGGGTACAGCTCCTGTTCCACAGCATGCACCGCCTGCGCAAAAGACTCCTCCGTCTCATGCTCGGCCACCTCGATCGCCCGCTGGGCGATAATCGGTCCTGTATCCATGCCGCCGTCCACAAAATGCACGGTTACGCCGCTCAGCTTGACGCCATAGTCCAGCGCTTGCCCGATCGCGTTTGTCCCGGGAAATGCCGGGAGCAGCGACGGATGAATGTTGATCAGGCGTCCCGCATATTTGTCGACGATCACGGAAGTCAACAGACGCATGTACCCTGCCAGCACGACCAGGTCGATGTCCAGCTCCTCGAGCTTGGCGACGATTTCCGCTTCATATTCCTCGCGCGATCCGTACTGTTTGGGAACGAACAGATGCTTAGGAATGCCGAGGCGCTCCGCCCGGCCGACGACAGGGGCCGCCGGTTTGTCGCAGACGAGCAGCTCCACCGTCGCGCCGCCGAGCCTTCCCTCAGCGGCCGCTTCGGCTAATGCCTGAAAGTTGCTTCCCGTTCCGGAAGCAAACACAGCAATCCGGTAGCCGCTCATTAGACATCGGCTCCCGTAAAGGTCACAACCGACTCACCCGGCGTTACCGACCCGATGATGTACGCTTCCTCGCCGCTCGCCTTGAGCAGCTCCAGCGCCTGCTGCGCATCGCCTTCGCTGACGACAAGGACAAGCCCGATGCCCATATTGAATGTGGTGAACATGTCACGATTGGCAATACTGCCCTTGCTCTGCATCAGCTCAAAAATCGGCAGGATCGGCCAGGAACCGTAGCGGATGTCCACGTTGACGTTCGCAGGCAGCATGCGCGGAATGTTCTCGATGAAGCCGCCGCCGGTGATGTGCGCCATGCCTTTCACGTTGACCTTTTCCAGCAGAGCCAGCAGAGGCTTCACATAGATTTTGGTCGGTGTCAGCAGGACGTCGCCCAGCTTGCCGCCCAGTTCAGGGATTTCATCGTGCAGGCTGTAGCCGGACTGCTCAAGCAGGAGCTTGCGCACCAGGGAGAAGCCGTTGCTGTGCACGCCGCTCGATGCGATGCCGATGACCGTATCTCCAGGGGCGATGGACGCGCCGTTGATAATTTTGCTTTTATCGACAACGCCGACCGTAAAGCCCGCGATATCGTATTCGCCTTCGGCATACATGCCGGGCATCTCGGCGGTTTCGCCGCCGATCAGCGCGCAGCCGGACTGATGGCAGCCCTCGGCGATGCCGGCCACGATCGCTTCGATCTTCTCCGGCACGACCTTGTCGCATGCCAAGTAGTCAAGGAAAAACAGCGGCTCTGCCCCCTGCACCACGATGTCGTTGACGCACATGGCCACCGCGTCGATCCCGATCGTGTCATGACGGTCCATGGCGAAGGCGATTTTCAGCTTGGTGCCGACCCCGTCCGTTCCGGAAACGAGCACAGGCTCCTCATATTTGTCCTTATTCAGGCCGAACAGCGCCCCAAAGCCGCCAAGATCTGTCATCACTTCCGGACGAAACGTCCGTTTCACGTGCTTCTTCATCCGTTCTACCGCTTCATTTCCGGCCGCGATATCCACACCGGCATTTTTATAAGCCTCAGACACTCCCACGACACTCCTTTGTCAAATGCTCCGCCACTTTTTAAGCGGGTAAAGTATTCATATCCTGAATCGATCCACAGACACAGCCCAAACCTTCAGCCCGGCAATGCCATCGCGATCAGTAATCGCCCTGCATTCCAAGCCCATCAGCAGCTGCAGCCAAACTTCTCTTCACCGTTAAAATCCAGATGCGTCGGATAATCGTTGTCGAAACAAGCCAGGCACAGCCCGCCCTTGTAATCATCCGCATTGTTGCCTGCAATCGCAGTGATCAGACCCTCCGGGCTAAGGAACGCCAGCGAATCGGCGTTAATTTCCCGGCAGATTTCTTCCACCGACTTGCTTGAGGCAATCAGCTCGCGCCGGTCCGGCGTGTCGATGCCGTAAAAGCACGGATTTTTAAAAGGCGGCGACGTAATCCGCACATGCACTTCCACCGCCCCGGCGTCGCGAAGCAGGTTCACAATCCGGCGGGAGGTCGTGCCGCGGACGATCGAATCGTCGATCATGACGACACGCTGGCCTTCGACCACGCGGCGCACGGCGCTGAGCTTCATCTTGACGCCCTGCTCGCGCAGCTCCTGGCTTGGCTGGATAAAGGTGCGGCCCGTGTATTTGTTTTTGATGAGCCCCATCTCGTACGGGATCCCCGTCTGCTCCGCGTAACCAATCGCTGCGGAAATACTGGAATCCGGCACCCCGGTCACGATATCGGCGTCGACAAACGATTCGATCGCCATCCGGCTGCCCATCCGCTTGCGGGCGGCGTGCTGGTTCGAGCCGTTCATGTCGCTGTCGGGACGGGCAAAATAGATGTATTCCATCGCACACAGCGATTTGCGGTGCTTTTTCTCCTCAAACCGGTCTTCATGCAGGCCGTCTTTGTCGAGAATAAGCAGCTCGCCCGGCTCGATGTCGCGGATCAGCTCCGCGCCGATCGTCTCGAGTGCGCAGGTCTCCGAGGCGAAAATATACGCCTCACCGAGCTTGCCCATCGTCAATGGCCGCAGCCCGTGCGGATCCGACGCGACCAGCAGCCGGTCGTTCGTCATGATCAGGAACGCATAGCCGCCGACGATGCGGTTGAACGCGTCTTTGGCCGCGGAGACGAGATCCTTCGGCGAACGCGCGATCAGATGCGCGATGACCTCCGTGTCGCTCGTCGTCTGGAATATCGACCCGCCTTCCTCCAGCTCGCGCCGGATTTGCGGGGCGTTCACGATGTTGCCGTTGGTCGCCACGGCCAGGTCGCCGTCACGGTACTTGAACACCAGCGGCTGCGCGTTCGTCAGCTTGCTGTCGCCGCTCGTCGAATAGCGCACGTGCCCGATGGAGATGTCCCCGGTCAGGGAAGCCATCATGTCTTTGTCGAATACCTCTTTGACGAGCCCCATCCCGCGGTGGTAATGAAATTCCTCGCGGTCGCTGACGCACATCCCCGCGCTTTCTTCCCCGCGGTGCTGCAGGGCATGCAGCCCATAGTAGGACAAAGAAGCGGCGTCCGGGTGTCCATAGACCCCGAACACGCCGCATTCTTCTTTTAATTTGTCGAACAGCCCGTCTTTGCCCGAGCCCTCGTTATAGTAGTCTCCCGTCCACAGCGTTTGCGGTGTTACTTCATGAGACATGGAATCGCATCCTCCCAGACCTGCTTCAAGCCTCCTACACTTTCGTTCACGGCCGAAGCACCGTTGATGTCAACCACCAGACTGTCACCTTCCACGATGCCGATTTCGGCAACCGGCACGCCTTGACCTTCAATATAAGCTTTCAGCTGCTCTGCCTTGTTCCGGGATGCTGAGAGCAGGATACGGGATTGGGATTCGCTGAACAGGGCTACGTCCGGACGCAGGCCGGTTTCGACATGTACCTGGGCACCCAGCGAACCGCTGATGCAGGACTCGGCCAGCGCTACTGCAAGACCGCCCTCGGACAAGTCATGCGCCGACTGTACGAGTCCTTGCTGGATCGCACCAAGCACGGAGGACAGCAGTTTTTTCTCCGTATCCAAGTCGAGCGCCGGAGGACGTCCTTCCGTTGCCCCATGCACGACGTATTGGAACTCGCTGCCGCCCAGCTCCGCTTTCGTGTCGCCGAGCAGGAAGATGACGTCGCCTTCTTGTTTGAAGCCTTGTGTCGTAATATGATCCGTATCATGCACCAGACCGACCATGCCGACGACTGGCGTCGGGTAGATCGCTCCGCTGGCGTTCTCATTGTACAGGCTGACGTTACCGCCGATGACCGGCGTATCCAGCACGCGACAGGCTTCGGCCATGCCGTCTACCGCACGCTCCATCTGCCAGAAAATATCCGGCTTCTCCGGACTGCCGAAGTTCAGGTTGTCCGTGATCGCCAGCGGCTCGGCGCCGGAGCAGACGATGTTGCGCGCGGCTTCGCTGACCGCGATGCGGCCGCCGACTTCCGGATCGAGATATACGTACCGCCCGTTGCAGTCGGTCGTCATCGCGAGGCCTTTACGCGTGCCTTGGATCGTAACCACTGCCGCGTCGGAACCCGGACGGACCGCCGTGCTCGTGCGGACCATGTAATCGTACTGATTGTATACCCAGGCTTTGCTGGCGACCGTCGGGGAAGCCAAAACCTGCTTCAGGGCGCCGCCCAGGTCTTTCACTTCTTCGTAGCGCAGCGTATCGACGCCGGCGTTTGCTTCATAATAAGCTGGCACGCTCGACGGCTTGTTGTAAACCGGGCACTCGTCAACAAGTGCCTTGACCGGCATGTCGCCAACGACCTCGCCGTGGTGGAACAGCTTCAGGCGGCCGTCGTCGGTAACCTTGCCGACCTTGGCGCAGATGACGCCCCAGCGCTCGAAAATTTCCATCGCCTGCGCTTCGTCCTTCGGCTCAACGACGAACAGCATGCGCTCCTGGGATTCGGAGAGCATCATCTCGTACGGCGTCATGCCTTCTTCACGCTGCGGCACCTGGTCGAGGTACAGCTCCAGGCCGTTGCCCGCCTTGCTCGCCATCTCCGCACTGGAGCAGGTCAAGCCGGCTGCGCCCATGTCCTGAATGCCGAGCACGATCCCGGAATCGATCAGCTCCAGGGTCGACTCCATCACCAGCTTCTCCATGAACGGGTCGCCGACCTGAACGGCCGTCTTTTTCGCTTCCGACTCTTCGCTGAGTTCAACCGAAGCAAACGTCGCACCGTGAATGCCGTCGCGGCCGGTAGGAGGACCTACGTAGAAGACCGGGTTGCCCACGCCTTTAGCCACGCCGCGCTGAATTTTGTCGTGGTCGATCAGACCGACGCACATGGCGTTGACCAGCGGATTGCCGTCGTAGCTGTTGTCGAACATCACTTCACCGGCAACCGTCGGAATGCCGATACAGTTGCCGTATCCGGCGATGCCGGCCACAACATGCTCAAACAGATACTTCACGCGGTCGCTTTCGAGCTTGCCGAAACGCAGCGAGTTGAGCAGCGCTACCGGTCTTGCACCCATCGAGAAAATGTCGCGGATGATGCCGCCCACGCCGGTCGCGGCGCCTTGATAAGGCTCTACCGCGGAAGGGTGGTTATGGCTTTCGATTTTGAACACGACCGCCTGGTTGTCGCCGATGTCGACGATCCCCGCGCCTTCGCCCGGTCCCATCAGGACCCGCGGGCCGCTGGTCGGGAAGCGGCGCAGGAGCGGCTTCGAATTTTTGTAGGCACAGTGCTCAGACCACATGACGCTGAACACGCCGATTTCGGTATAATTCGGCTGACGTCCCATAAAGGAGCAGATCAGCTCGTATTCACTGTCCGATACCCCAAACTGCTGATAGATTTTCTGTTCCGCAATCTGTGCTGCGGTCGGTTCCTTAGCGGACACTTGCTGCGCCATGGGTATCCCTCCAAGCCTTCAAAATGGATGTAAACATACGCTTGCCGTCCTCGGAGCCGAGCAGGGAGTTCACTGCGCGTTCCGGGTGCGGCATCATGCCGACGACGTTGCCGCGCTCATTGCAGATGCCGGCGATATCCAGGACAGAGCCGTTCGGATTGCTGCTGTAGGTAAAGACGATTTGGTTATTTTCCTGAAGACGCGCGAGCGTCTCTTCATCACAATAGTAATTCCCTTCGCCGTGGGCGATCGGAATGACGATTTCTTCATTTTCGCTAAAGTCGGTCGTGAACGGCGTGCGGTTGTTCGCCACCTTCAGCACGGTATCATTGCAGCGGAACTTCATGGACGTGTTGCGCAGCAGCGCGCCCGGCAGCAGACCCGCTTCCGTCAGGATTTGGAATCCGTTGCAAATGCCCAGAATGTATTTGCCTTGCTCTGCAGCCTTGGCCACTTCACTCATGACTGGAGCAAACCGTGAGATCGCCCCGCAGCGAAGGTAGTCGCCGTAAGAGAAACCGCCAGGAACCAGAATGCAGTCGTAAGCGGACAGGTCTGTTGCGGTATGCCAGACGTAATCGACAGGCTCCCCGAGTGTTTCCTCTACCGCTTTGTAGCAGTCGATATCACAGTTGGAGCCGGGAAAGACGAGAACTGCAAATTTCATGGATGTTAGCCCTCCAATTCGTATCGGTAATCCTCGACCACCGTATTCGCCAGAAGCTTCTCACACATGGCTTTGACGCGTTGTTCCGCCTCAGCACGGTCATTCGTGTCCAGCTGAAGCTCCATGTATTTCCCGATGCGGAGGCTCGACACTTCCTCGAATCCCATCGAATGAAGCGCTCCCTGCACCGCAACCCCCTGCGGATCGAGTACGCCCTGCTTAATAGTGACATAGACCGTAGCTTTCATCATGTTCTTCTAGTTCCTCCTCTAGGAATGAGTGAATGAGTGACTGAATCTTTTTCAGGCCTGCATTAGCTAAAAAATCGTCTAAAACCTAAGTTCGTTACTATAGCGGTTTCTATCTTAAACGCGCTTCGTCAGGCGTTCGTAAATATCCACGTATCTGCGGGTCGTTTCGTCTACCACCGGCTGCGGCAGCGGGTCCGGCTGGCTGTTCTTGTCCCATGGTGTTGAGGCAAGGTAGGATCGCACCGGCTCCTTATCCATGCTGTCGATCTCGATGTCCAGCGCGTAGTTTTCCTTCGCCCAGAAGCGCGAGGAGTCCGGCGTAAAAATCTCGTCGATCAGGATTACCTTGCCGTCCAGTACGCCGAATTCGAACTTGCAGTCCGCCAAAATGATGCCGCGCTCATCGCAGTACCGCCGCGCGAAGTCGTACAGCTTCAGGCTCTTCTCCTGCAGCTCCAGCGCCAGCTCTGCGCCGATCAGCTCCTTCATGCGCTCCATGGAGATGTCCTCGTCATGGCCGACATCGTTTTTGGCCGCTGGCGTGAAGATCGGCTCCGGAAACGCCTCGTTCTTGCGGATGCCCTCCGGCAGCTTGATGCCGTTCACTTCACCGCCCGCCTGGTACTGCCTCCAGCCGCCGCCGGTAATATAACCGCGCACGACGCATTCCATGTCGATCCGCTCGGCTTTGCGGACCACCATGATCCGGTCCTTCAAGAGCTCCTTGTTCTTCGCCACGGCGCCCAGTCGCTCGACGTCCGTATGGACAACATGGTTGTCCATAAAGTCCTTCGTCATTTCGAACCAGAACGCGCTCAGCTTGTTCAGCACGTTGCCCTTCTCGGGCACCGGCGGCTCCAGCACATAGTCAAAAGCGGATATGCGGTCGGTGACCACGATCAGCACATGCTCTCCCAAATCGTAAAGCTCGCGCACCTTGCCTTTGTACAGCAGCGGCGCGTCTACCAGTTCCACCGCAGTCGATACAGCCGGTGATGTCATGCGAATCCTCCCCATTTCTCGGCTCAACACTCGAAAATCCCCTCGTCGCCAGCGAGGCAGCCGCTGCAGTTACGGATCGTTCCGCCGATCGCTGTTGTCTCCAAATTTCTTGATAGGTCGCTCTTAAATAGCGGTTGAAATTCGGAGACAAAGGCGAACGCTGTCGCTTCTTGCGGATCGATTCCGTCCCTTTCGCTGCATTCGCTGAAGATGTGTGCCATGATGTTGAGTCCATCATTCTCCAAGCCTCTAATACGGGTTACTCACGATTAACTTCAAACCGAACGCTCTTATATCAAGCCAAGCTTTTTGAAAATCGTATCCACGTGCTTCAGATGCCACGACGGATTAAACGCATCTTCGATCTCTTCCGGGCTGAGCGCCTCCGTAATTTCCGGCGTCGCTTCCACGATGTCGCGGAACTGGCGCTGCTCTTCCCACGCCTGCATTGCCCGCGGCTGCACAGTATCGTACGCCTGCTCGCGGCTGAAGCCTTTGTCGATCAGCTTCGTCATGACGCGGCCGGAGAACGGCACGCCGTAGGTACGCGCCATGTTGCGCTTCATGTTTTCCGGGAACACGGTCAGGTTCTTCACGATGTTGCCGAAGCGGTTCAGCATGTAGTTCAGCAGCATGGTCGCATCCGGCAGGATGATCCGCTCCACGGAGGAGTGCGAAATATCGCGCTCGTGCCAAAGCGCCACGTCTTCATAGGCGGTCACCATGTGGCCGCGAATGACGCGCGAGAGGCCCGAGATGTTCTCGCAGCCGATCGGGTTGCGCTTGTGCGGCATCGCCGAGGAGCCCTTCTGGCCTTTGGCGAAGGCTTCTTCAACCTCGCGCACTTCGCTCTTTTGGAGCGCGCGGATTTCCGTCGCGAACTTGTCGAGCGACGTCGCGATCAATGCCAGCGTTGCCATGTATTCGGCATGGCGGTCACGCTGCAGCGTCTGCGTGGAGATCGGAGCCGGGCTCGTGCCGAGCTTCTTGCAGACGAACTCTTCCACGAACGGGTCGATGTTGGCATAGGTGCCCACCGCGCCGGAAATTTTCCCGAACTGGACGCCGTTCGCCGCGTGGCGGAAACGCTCCAGGTTGCGCTTCATTTCCTCGTACCAGAGGGCCATCTTCAGGCCGAAGGTCGTCGGCTCGGCATGAACACCGTGCGTACGTCCCATCATCGGCGTGTCTTTGTAAGCTATAGCCTTGTCTTTCAGGATCTCGATGAAGTTCAAAATATCCTTCTCCAAAATTTCGTTTGCTTGACGGAGAAGATATCCGAGCGCTGTATCCACCACGTCGGTGGAAGTGAGTCCGTAATGCACCCATTTGCGCTCCTGTCCAAGACTCTCCGATACCGCGCGGGTAAAGGCGATGACATCATGGCGCGTTTCCTGCTCGATTTCGTAAATCCGGTCGATGTCGAATTTGGCGTTCTCGCGAAGCAGCTTCGTGTCCTCCTTCGGAATGACGCCCAGCTCGGCCCAAGCCTCGCATGCGCACAGTTCTACTTCCAGCCATGCCTTGAATTTATTTTCTTCGGTCCAGATGGCCCGCATTTCCGGTCTGCTGTAACGTTCGATCATAAATTATCCTTGCCTCCAGATGTTAGTTTGTTCAACCCAGTCGAGTCCGTCCTGCACGTCTTTGCACAGCAGGTTGATATGTCCCATTTTACGGTCTTTCTTCACGTCGCCCTTGCCGTATAAATGAAGCTTCGGCACCACGCCGTATTCGGTGACGGCGATGCTCGGTCTGCCGCTGGCGCGGATCACCTGTTCCAGATGCTGGCCGAGCACGTTGACCATAACGACCGGGGTCAGCAGCGTCGTATCGCCGAGCGGCATGTTGCACACGGCGCGGACATGCTGCTCGAACTGCGAGGTGGCACAGGCCTCCATCGTGTAATGGCCGGAGTTGTGCGGACGCGGCGCCAGCTCGTTCACGTACAGCTGCCCATCCCTCGTCACGAACATCTCCACGGCCAGCAGGCCGACCGCGCCCAAGTGTTCCACGAGCTGCTCCGCCAGCTTGCGGGCTTCCCGCTGAACCTGCTCCTCGACTCTCGCCGGGACGATCGACAGGTGCAAAATGTTGTTCACATGAATATTTTCTGCTACCGGGAAGCTTTTTACTTCCCCTTTTGGGCTGCGGGCGGCAATAACTGAAATTTCGCATTGAAAATCAACGAATTTCTCCAGTACCAGCTCGCGGCCGGTGGCTGCCAGTTCCTCGTATGCCGCCTCGAGCTGATCCTCCGAGCGGAGAACGACCTGGCCTTTGCCGTCGTATCCGCCGGTGGCGGTCTTTAGCACGCCGGGAAGTCCGAGCTCGGCAGCCGCCTCTCTGAGGCTCTCCAAGCTCGTAATTTCGCGGTACGGCGCCACGGGCACGCCCGCAGCTTCGATCGCCCGTTTCTCCCGGAGGCGGTGCTGCGTCGTGTAGAGCAGCGCGCTTCCTTGCGGCACGCTGGATTCCTTCTCCAGCAGCGCGGCGACTTCTGCGTCGACGTTTTCGAATTCGTACGTAATGACATCCGACGCCGCCGCCAGCCGGCGGGCTGCATCAACGTCGTCGTAAGCCGCTTCAATCTGTCCTGCGACCTGCCCGCAGGGCGAATCCTGCGTCGGATCGAGCGTGATGAAGCGGTACCCCATAGCGGTTCCGGCCAGCGCCATCATTCGTCCCAGCTGGCCGCCGCCCAGAATGCCGATGGTGGAACCAGGGAGCCATGTCTGCTGCGATGCCTGATTGCTGCTCATAGCGAATCACTGCTTTCCAGCACTTCGTCGCGGATGGCATCTCTTCGAGCTTGCACCCGCGCTTGAACCTCGCTGTCATAGGCCCCGATGATTTGCGCGGCAAGGAGGCCCGCATTCGTAGCGCCCGCCTTGCCGATCGCCACCGTCGCGACCGGAATGCCGCCCGGCATCTGAACGATCGACAGAAGCGAATCCAGACCGTTCAGCGCCTTGGACTGCACAGGCACGCCGATGACCGGCAGCGTCGTCTTGGACGCTACCATGCCCGGCAAATGCGCGGCACCGCCGGCTCCGGCGATGATGACTTTGAGGCCGCGCTCCGCCGCCTGCTCCGCAAAGGCGAACATCAGGTCCGGCGTCCGGTGCGCGGACACGACCTTTTTCTCATACGGAATTTGCAGTTCGTCCAGGACGAGACATGCATGCTGCATCGTTTCCCAATCCGATTTGCTGCCCATAATGACAGCGACCGCTGCTGACATGTTTCAACCCACTTTCCAAAAGTTTTTTATTCATTCGGGAGAGACCCAAAAAGGCCCGGTGCCCGAGAAATACGTTGACTTTCAGGATACCGGACCGGGTAAGGAATACCGCTGCCGCAAACGCAGCAAGGAGGGAAGCCTTTCCGTCCATCGGAACCGGCGACTCCTCGGCAGTATTCCCTCGTAGTCCGGACATTTACGGTATCCGGGTAGAAACTTCCGGGCCATATCCCCGGCATTATACGAGATCAATTCATTCGATTATTTGTTCATTCCCTTAACCATCCAGTGATGGTTCTCTGCCTCTTCCAAATCCCTTAAGGCTTTACACCTAACAGTTTAACAATCCCCTACACAACATGTCAACTAAAACACGAACAATTAAAACAGTGTAAAATCGAATGTTCGGATTTTGCCGCTGATCATTCCTAAAACAAAACCAGTGCACCCCATATTCGGGGCACACTGGCTTACAATTCCATCATTTATTTAACGACAAGCACCGGAATGGTCGCATGCTGCACGACGTTGTGGCTGACGCTGCCGAGCACGAACTCCCGGATTCCGCCCAAGCCGCGGCTGCCGATCACGATCAGATCATTGCCTTTTTCCTTGGCATATTCCAGAATGACTTCCGCAGGTCCACCCTGGATCATCTCCGCATTGTAGGCGACGCCTTCACCGTCGAGACGTTTCTTCACTTCCGCGACCGTCTGCTCAGCGAGTTCATAGAAGTCCTGATTGACGGACGCCGGAATCGGAGCCATGCCTTCGCCAATGAATACGCGCGGGAAATCAAAGACATGTACGACGTCGATGACCGCGTCAGGCGCCGCTTTCGCCAGTTCGATTGCACGTTCAAGAGCCTTATTGGAAGCTTTGGAACCATCATAAGCTAAAAGAATTTTGGAAAATAACATGTGGACCCACCTGCGCTTTCTCTGTATGAAGTGTGAATTGAGATGTTATTAAACCGAATTAGCAAGAAATGAAACCATGTTGTACCATCAAGCGATAAATCAACTCATGAAAAATGCGTACAGAACTGCGTTGACGAACAGCAGCAGCGGTATCCCGACCCGAAAGCTCAGATGCCTGGTCTTATGGCGTTTGCGGTACATGGCGATCAGTACGCCCAGCGCACCGCCGATGGCGGCAAGCAGAAAGAGCGTTCTTTCCGGCACACGGTCACGCCTGTTTCTTGCCCTTCTTTTATCCTCGGACATGATCAGGTAACCTACCGCGTTGATAAAAATAAACCAGATCAAGAGCGCCGTCCTCACTTACGCTACCACCCCCGTTCTACTGCTTGCTTCTATTATAAAACTTTACTAGCCAAGAGACAAACCGCCAGGCATCCGTCTGCCAGTTTTCCCAGCAAAAACGCCTTCCTGGCTGAGTTTTCCTAAATAATGATGGAGCAAGTTTCCTCTCGAGTATGAGAGATTCCTCTGTCTGCTAGCTAGATTCTAGCTGTGCCGGCGATAGGCCAGATAGGTTTAATGCATGCATACTTAGGCCGATCAGCCAGAGCATGCAGCCCGGGTCTTTCAGGCTATTAACCGTTCTTTTTCTCCATCGCCGCTTTCAGCAGCTCGCCGAGGTTCGAGCCGATCGGCTCCAGCTTCTTGGCATACTGCTGCACCAGCTTGCGCTCCTCGCGCTTGTTGACGTGCTTGCTGTCCTTGTTGACTGTCTCCGTGATGCCGCAGGATAGGCACTGCACATACAGGCCGGCTTTGCCTTCCTTCATCTCCATCTTCTTGTGGCACTGCGGGCAGCGGCGGTTGGACAGGCGCTTCTCGTCCGAACGGCGGTAGCCGCAGTCCTCGCTCGGGCAGACGAGCATCTTGCCACGCTTGCCCTTCTTCTCCAGCAGCCGGGTACCGCAGTCCGGACAGTGGCTGTTCGAGACGTTGTGCGGCTTGTAGTCCGCCTTGCTGTTCTTTACGCCTGCCACCAGATCCTTGGACATGCCGCGGATTCCCTTCAGGAACGGCTCCGGCTGCCCCTGGCCGCGGGCGATCTTCTCCAGCTCGGCTTCCCACTTGGCCGTCAGCTGCGGCGTCCGCAGCTCCGGCGCAACGAGTCCGATCAGCTGTTTGCCTTTGCCCGTCGGATGCAGCGCGTTCCCCTGACGCTCGATCGTATCGGAGTTCACCAGCTTCTCGATAATGTCCGCGCGCGTCGCCGGGGTGCCGAGGCCGTGCTTCTCCATCTGTGACAGAAGCGTAGCCTCGGTATACCGCTTCGGCGGCAAAGTCCGGCCGCCTTGCATGATGACCCGCTGCACCTTGACGGCTTCGCCCTCGTTCAGCACTGGAAGCTGGGCTCCGCTCTCTTCGCCATCGGTATCAGCCGACGAATCTTCATCCGATTCGTCGGAGACATCTCCGCCGTATACCTCGCGCCAGCCGCTCTCCTTGATCGTCGTCCCTTTCACATGAAGGGACTCGCCTTCCACGTCGATCGTTACCGCGACCGCGTCGTACCGTGCCGGCGGGTAGAACAGGCTGATGAAGCGCCGGACGATCAGGTCGTACAGCTTGCGTTCTTCAGTGTTCAGCTGATTCAAAAGCACCGTCTCTTCCGTCGGGATGATCGCGTGGTGATCGCTGACTTTCGAATCGTCCACGACGCGTTTGGTGATATTCAAATTTTTCCGCAGCAGCGGACGCGCGAGGGAAGCATATGGTCCAATGGCCACGCTCTCCAGGCGTTCCTTCAGCGTGCCGGTCATATCCGACGTCAGATAGCGGCTGTCGGTCCGGGGATAGGTGACGAGCTTGTGCTGCTCATACAAGCGCTGAAGCACGCCCGACGTCTGCTTCGCGGAGAAGCCGAACCGGCGGTTCGCATCCCGCTGCAGCTCGGTCAGGTCGTAAGCGAGCGGATGAGGCTCGACCTTCTCCGTCTTCTTCACCTTGACGATCCGGCCGGACGATCCGGCCAGCTTGCGATTCAAGGCTTCGGCCGCACTCTTGTCGAAGATGCGGGCGTCACCATTGTTCCCCCGCCACACCGCGGCAAATCCGCCGAAGTCGGCCTTGATCGTGTCGTACTCCTCCGACCGGAAATTTACGATTTCATTTTCCCGGTCCATGATCATGCCCAGCGTCGGGGTCTGCACCCGTCCCGCGGAGAGCTGCGCACCGAATTTGACCGTGAGCGCCCGCGTCACGTTCAGGCCGATCATCCAGTCGGCTTCAGCCCGGCAGCGCGCAGATTCGTACAGCCGGTCGAACTGGTTCCCCGGCTTCAGCGAAGCAAAACCTTCCTTGATCGCCTTGTCTGTCTGTGAAGATATCCAGAGCCGCTTGAACGGCTTGTTCCATTTTCCCATCTTCATGATCCACCGGGCGAGGAGCTCCCCCTCCCGCGCGGCGTCCGTCGCCACGATCAACTCGCCGACGTCCTGGCGGCGGAGCTGCTGCTGCACAACCTTGAACTGCTGGGCGGATTCACGCAGCACCTTCAGCTTCATCGATTCCGGCAGAATCGGCAGATCCTCCAGGTTCCAGGTTGCGTATTTATTGTCGTAATCCTCGGGCTCCGCGAGTCCGACCAAATGGCCCAGCGCCCAGGTGACGATATATTTCGGACCTTCGATATATCCTTTATGCTTGTCGTGGCTTCCCATAACGCGCGCAATTTCGCGGGCCACGGAAGGCTTTTCGGCTAATACCAATGATTTCATGACGTACCACCCTTTCTTTCCGTCCTATTATAACATTGAATCCGGCAGCGGATGCAAAAGGAAGGTAACCCTGTTTTATCTTATCGCCTGTGCAAAATAAAATCCTCCAGCGGAACTTCGGCAGGTGCCGAGGATGCCACTGAAGGACCTGGGGTGGTGCGGTGAATGCCTAATCCTGTTCCTGCTTCGGAATTTGGTTCAGGCTCGGCGGAAATTTAGCAGCTTTATCCGGATGCAGTGTAGTGTATTCCTGTTTCCGGCTCGCTCTGTTTGGCAGGTTACTGTCTTTAACCGGTTTACGATGCGGCATGCTTATCCCCCCTTATCCTTTAACAATCCCCCGATCGGGACGGAATTATCCATGATGCCCTTGGGATGCCTTCGTTCGTTCAGTTCGTTTCTTTCAATAGAAGATACGCATCAAAATAATGCGACCCGTCCTCGGCTTGTCCGCTCACGTACACCCGGCCGCCGGACAGCTCTGACCGTTTCACCACCATGTCATCCCCCAATCGGGCCTCGTGATGGTAGGTGATCCGAAAACCCGCACAAGAATAACCCGTAAGCTCCTCCTTGGTCAGCGTATCCATGCACAAATCGGCATAACGGGAATTGTTCAGATGCAGATTGGCGTCGATCCCGCTGTAGCGTACCACGGAGCGGTACGATTCATGCAGCGGCATATCCTCAGGTATAGTTACTTTATCCGGTGCTTCACCGGCCGAGTCCTCTTCATTAATGTAGACGTCAAAAGGGAACTTGGATGGCCGCAGCATTCTGCGTTTCTGGATATCCACGAGCGCCCAAATGCTGCACGCTTCCCCGAGAATCTCCCCGCCGCTGCCATAAATCACAAAGTCCCGCTGCCACAGGGCCCCTCTCGGGCCTTTGTTCCAGGTCTCGACGTTGATTTGCTCCAGCGCCTTCGGCATCCGGCTGATGCGCAGATCCATTGTAATCAGCATCCAGCCCATGCCCGCTTCGATCATCTGGTCCCTCGTCGCCCCAAGCTGCTCCAGATCGGCGTCGGCCGTTCTCTGCGCCAAAGACAGCAGTACCGACAGCCGTGCTTCGGATTTAAAATCGATATCGTTGGAATGAATTAAGTAGGTTTCAGTCCACTTGTTGCCCATGCTATGCGCTCTCTCCTCTTTTTACGTTAAAATTATACTCGTACGTTGTTAGCCAGCCTCTCCATTTGGTGAAAAAGCTCTATCTTTCACGGCTGCGCCCTTTCCCTGTATGTATAAGAAGCAGCGGAACGTTCATCCTAAGGCCACAACATCGGCGGAATTTAAGTGAATGTTAAGAAATTCGTGACCATAATGTTAAGGGTTTCGGTTTATAATGCTATACATCAAGCATACTCCTAGTTTCCACAATATTCAAAGAGGTGTGAATGCCGTAATGTCCAGAGAAGCAATCCTGCTCGTCGATGACGAGAAAGAAATTATCGAACTGATTGAAATTTATTTAAAAAATGAAGGATACACCTTATATAAAGCATCCAATGGACTGGAGGCACTCGAAGCGCTGCAGAGCCATCCGATCGACCTCATCATCCTTGATGTGATGATGCCCCAAATGGACGGGATTCAAGCCTGCATGAAAATCCGGGAAAAGAACAACACCCCCATCATCATGCTGTCCGCGAAAAGCCAGGATATCGATAAAATTTCCGGCCTGAGCATCGGTGCAGACGATTACGTCACCAAGCCGTTCAATCCGCTGGAGCTGGTCGCCCGCGTCAAATCGCAGCTGCGCCGGTACAAGCTGTTAAATTACCGCGATACCACAGCCGAGGACGAAATCGTAATCGACGATTTGGTCATCAATACCGCCACCCATACGGTGACCGTCGGGGAGCAGGAAGTGAAGCTGACGCCCCGCGAGTTCGACATTTTGAAGCTGCTGGCCGTCAATCAGGGCATCGTGCTCAGCATGGACAAAATTTACGAAGAGGTCTGGAACGAACCGTTCATGGAATCCAAAAACACGGTGATGGTCCATATCCGCAAGCTCCGCGAAAAAATCGAAAAGGATACTCAGCATCCGGCCTACATCAAGACCGTCTGGGGCATCGGCTACAAAATGAAATCGGCGAAGGAGGTGTAGAGCACCATGACCACCAAGGTATACATCGGCATCCGCTGGAAGTTCCTTGCCGTGTTTCTCGGCTGCACCGGGCTGACGCTGCTGTTCGTGCTGCTCGGCCGTCTGCTCGCCTCTTATATCATTGTGCGCCCGCCTTATAATGTGCCCCTGATTTGGGTGATCAACCATATCGGCTCAAGGCCGACAATCGGGGTGTTCGGTGTCGTCTTTTTCCTGTCCCTCTACGTGGCTTCCACCCGGCCCCTCGTTCGTTATGCCAAAGAGCTGGCCGGAGTCCTGGAGGACATGGCCGGCGGGCGGCTCCAAGCTTCCGTCAGTGTGAAAGCTGCCGATGAGCTCGGAACGATCGCAGAAAACATGAACAGCCTGTCCGGGCAAATTCATACGTACCTGGAGGAAATCAGTTACGGGCTGGCGGAGATCGCCAAGGGACATTTCGATTATGAAATTCCGGTTCGGGAAAACCATGAGCTCGGCCGGATTGCCGACAGCATCAACCAGATGAGCGCCCAGCTGAACCGCTCCATTCAGGAGGAGCGTAACGCCGAGAAGACGAAAAACGACCTGATCACCGGCGTATCTCACGACCTGCGGACCCCGCTGACCTCCATCCTCGGATTTTTGGAAATCATCGATAAGGACCGTTATGCCGACGAGGTGGAGCTCCGCTATTATATGAATATCGCTTACGAAAAATCGCTCAGCCTCAAGAAGCTGATCGACGACCTGTTTGAGTATACGCGCATCAACAACGGCATGCCGCTGCACCTGCGCAAGCTGGATGTAACCGGATTGATCCGGCAGCTGGCCGAGGAGTTTGTGCCGAGCCTGGAGCAGGCGAACATGATTCTGCAGATTCACGCGCCGGAGCAGCCCGTCATCATTCAAGCCGACGGCGACCACCTCGTCCGGGCTTACGAAAATCTCATTTCCAATGCCATTAAATATGGAAGCAGCGGCAAATACATCGACGTTTATATCGAAAAGGAAGAAGCCTTTGTCCGCATACGCGTCTGCAATTACGGGGAGCCCATCCCCAAGCGGGATCTACCGTATATCTTCGAACGGTTCTACCGCGTAGAGCAATCGCGTTCCAAAGCGACCGGCGGTACCGGGCTTGGGCTGGCCATCACCAAGAGCATCATTGACGTGCACGGCGGCGACATCTCCGTGGAGAGCTCGACGAACCAGACCGTTTTTGAGACCCGGCTCCCCGATCCGGCTGTGCCGGCATAACCACTTTCCTTTCACCATACAAAAAGCAGATAACCTCATCCCATTTGGGGAGTGCGGCTATCTGCTTTTTTGGTGCTATTCTGCTCCCCACAGCATTTTTTAACAGAAAAACTTAAGCGTTTGTTAAGCATTTGGGTAGGCTCCCGTTAAGAACTCTCCTGTAATCTTAGATTCAAGTTAAGAGGACAGCAGGCATCGTCCGTGAGGAGAGCTGTTTGTCTCCCATGTCTGTCAAGGAAGGAGCACGAAATCCGTATGTATACCATCACTTCAAAATTGTTTGCCCATAAAAAAACGCTGCTCATCACGATTTTCGTGCTGATCTTCGCGCTGGCTGCCTATGTGCGGCTGGACTTTCTGCTTTCGGTCAACCATAAGGTTTCGCATGACACGCTGAACTACGACATCATGGTCCGGCAGCTGCTCGAAAAAGGTATCTACGCTTACAAGGATACCCAGCCGAACGCCCAGGTCACGCCGGGGTATCCGCTGTTTATGGCGGCCATCTACAAGCTGGTCGATTACCAGCATCATGATCCGTTCCCCTACATCCGTTACATTCAGGTCGTGATCAGCCTCGTCACCCTGTGGCTCATTTACTCGGTCGCCCGAAAGCTCTCGGGCCGGACCGTTTCGATGATCGTGCTGCTCATCAGCAGCGTGTATCCGCCTTTTATTTGGAGCAACGGTGCGGTTCTGACCGAGACGCTGGCCTGCTTTTTCCTGATGCTGTATATCCGTCTGCAGCTTGAAGCCGTCGAGCGCAGAACACGAACCCTCGCTCTCCTGAGCGGGGCGGCGATGGGCCTGCTGGTGCTGACGCGTCCGGAGTTTTTAATTCTGATCGCGCCGGTGTACGGGTTGTATTGGCTCTGGAAAAAGGAATTCCGCCTCACGCTCAAGCTGCTGCTGTTCACCTGCATCGGGACAGGGATCGTCCTCGCTCCTTGGGTGGTCCGCAACATGGTGACCCTGCACGAGGTCGTGATCGCCTCTACCCAGGTCAATCCGTTTGCCGCCGGCACCTATCCGGACAAAAATTACAACGACGGCCTGGTCGACCGGCATGGCAAAACCCAGATGGAAGTCGCCAAAGAGCGGCTGAAGATCGGTTTTACGCAGCACACATGGCAGTTCGTCAAATGGTACACCGTCGGCAAGCTCAAGTACATTTATTCGAATATGTATTTTGGCAGCGGCCACAGCCCGTTATACCGCGTGCTTCCGAGCCCGCTGGGCAGCCTGCTGCATGTGGCGCTCGTGTGGTTCTGTCCCGTGGCCCTGGCCGCTCCCCTTCGGAAATGGAAGCAGCCATTAACGCTGATGACGCTGATTATAGCGGTCATGACGGTTACCCGCCTGGCCTTCGTCCCTGAGTTCCGCTATAACTACACCGCCATGCCGCTGATCATCATGCTGGATGCGGCCGCGGGGATCGCCATCCTCCGCTGGGCGTGGCAGAAATGGACCCGCTCTTCAAATTCACGGAAAGGAGCCGTTACTTATGCTGAATCGACCGGAAAGTCATAACAAGCCGCACAGAGTGCTCGTGATCGTGCCCGCCTATAACGAGGCGGAAGGGATCGGGCAGGTCATCCGCCGGCTCCGCGAAGACGCGCCTTACGCAGACGTGCTCGTCATCAACGACGGGTCGAGCGACGCCACCAGCCGGATCGCCCGGGACGCCGGGGCCAATGTCATCGACCTGACCTGCAACTTAGGCATCGGTGGTGCGGTACAAACCGGCTACCGCTACGCGTCGGAGCATCATTACGACTACGCCGTACAGATCGACGGCGACGGTCAGCACAATCCGTGCGATCTGCGACGCCTCCTGTCCGCCCAGTTCGATACCGGCGCCGATATGGTGATTGGCTCCCGCTTTATTACCAAAGAGGGCTTCCAATCGACATTCGCCCGCAAAATGGGCATCGGCCTGCTGTCCGCCCTCGTGACCCGGCTCACCGGGCAGAACGTGACCGATCCGACCTCCGGCTACCGCCTGTGCGGACGTCGGGCTATCTCCCTGTTCGCACGCGAGTACCCGACCGACTATCCCGAGGTAGAGGCGCTGATGCTGCTCTACAACCGGGAGCTGTCCTTTACGGAAATTCCCGTCGTGATGAATGAGCGTCAGGGAGGCGTCTCCAGCATCTCGGCCATGAAATCCGTGTATTACATGTCCAAGGTCATCCTGTCGGTTCTGCTCATGAAAACCAAGAAAAAGAGAGCGTGGGAAAACCGCTATGAATCTTAATATTTATATCATCAGCTTTTGCATCAGCCTTGCTTTTGCCGGCACGATTTTATACTTGATCCGCAAGCGCAGGCTGCGCGAGCAGTACGCCCTGCTCTGGCTTTTGATGAGCGTGATCATGATGGCGCTGTCCCTGTTTCCGTCCCTTTTGGATGAGGTGGCGCAGCGGATCCACATTTATTACGCCCCGTCGCTGCTCTACCTGCTGAGTGTAGTCGCGGTGCTGTTCATCCTGCTGCATTTGACGATGGCAGTCTCCATGCTCACGCACCGGGTCATCTTGCTTACCCAAACGCTGGGCTTGCAGGAACAACGCATTCAAAAGCTTGAAGCCCAGGCGGAGGGAGGCTCTGAGGGCTCCATAGGGCTTGCCTCCGGTCCTGCCTTTGGATCGCGCCCGGGACAGACATCCGACCCGCAGTGGGGACAGTCATCCGCACCTCATTCTGAGCAGACATCTCGACCGCATCCTGAGCAGTCATCTAGACCGCATTCTCAACAGCCCCCAGAAGCGCGTATCATGCAGCAATCCGGGATGCCGTCTGGGGAATTCTCCGGACTGCATTCCGTGGAACCCTGTCAGCGAATTTCTGCGGCGGCTTCTTCCGAAGAGCAAATTATTGTGCCGTCTTCTTCGAGCACGGAGGTGAACCGCTAGTATGGCTTACTTGATGCTGTTTCTCAATATGGTGCTCCTGGTCGCCGGTCAAATCTCCTGGAAAATCGGCCTGCAGCAGCAAGGTGGCATCCACCTTGGCAACCTATTGCAGGTATTATTTTCGCCGCTGATTCTGCTTGGTATCGTTCTTTATGCAGTGGCCACGGGATTGTGGTTCGTCGTGCTGTCCCGGCTGCCGCTCAGCCTTGCCTACCCGCTGCAAAGCCTGGCTTACGCCGCCGGCATTTTCGCCGCGTGGTATTTCTTCGGGGAAAGCGTTCCGCTGAACCGCTGGATCGGGGCCGCGGTCATCGTACTGGGAGCGGTCATGATTGCCGCCAAATAAAGGCCCCTGTTTTATTTTAAAATTTCAGAAAAGGAGTTCCATATCATTCCCATGAAAATACAAAAAACCGCCCTTCTGACTTCCGTTCTGCTTGCCGCCTACGGTGTGGTTCCGGCATCTGCTTCATCCGATCTGGAGCAAGAGCCTATGCCCCTGCAGAAAGTGACTACGGCTCAAGCACCCGCAGCTCCTTCCGGAGCGACGGTCATCTATTTAAACAGCAGCCGAATCCTAAATAGCGGCACCGAGTCCGCATTAAACCGTTCCACTGTCGT
This sequence comes from Paenibacillus sp. OAE614, assembly GCF_040546645.1. NCBI lineage: Bacteria > Bacillati > Bacillota > Bacilli > Caryophanales > Paenibacillaceae > Paenibacillus > Paenibacillus sp. OAE614. The sequence goes on from NZ_JBEPOD010000001.1 coordinate 5,972,198, forward strand.
CAAAAAAGGAGTCACCTTTGTCAGCCTCCGCTCGCTTGCCGTCTCTTTGGGCTGTAAAGTGACTTACCAAGCCTCTACGAAAGAGACCACCGTATCCCGAGAAGGTACCGAAGCCCGGTACCGCGTACATACCAAGGCATATCAAGTCAACGGTGAGACGAAAACGATGAAAGGCGAAGCGTACGAGGACCGCGGCGTGTTGATGGTTCCCCTTACTTCGCTGACGGCTGCTTTTCATCTCCCTTATGTGCTCCAGGGAAACCAAATTACGCTACACCCTGGCGGTTCCGGATCTTCGGGGACGGACAAGCCAGAAAGTCCGCAAACGAACGAACCGCCGCTGGCCTATTTCACGACGGACAAAGATCAATACCGGATCGGCGAGCCGGTGACCCTGAGCGATCAAAGCACCGACGACGAAGACGCGATCACGAATCGCGAATGGACAAACAACGAACCGGCCTTTTTCGAGCCGGGTACGGTGGAAATCAAGCTTAAAGTCACCGACAAGCACGGCCTGACATCCGAATATAGCAAAAAAATCGAAATCACCTCCGAGGTGTTGTACAGCCAAGAAGAATATGCCAAGCGCTTCACTCCGGCAGGCGGCACATTCCAGGTCAGCGGCAAATCGATTCTGTCCTACAAAGCGCTGCCCTACACCTACACGACCGAGCCGTATTTGCTGTTCCGGGCCAGCGGTCCGGAGACGGTCAACTCGGAAGGGATCCTGTACCAGGACATCCTGTCGGGACCGGCCCGGTTTCTGGTCCATCACAAAAACAACCTGGCCACAAAGGCACGCTTCTACCTGGTCGCCACCAATCCGAACGATACCGCGGCATCGATCCAGATCGAGAACGCGGGCGTGGCGGGGCCCACTCCGTATCCTGAGCTATCCGGCAGACTGGCTGGCGTCCGGTATTTGGAGTCCACCTTGACCGGCAGTGAGCAGCGAAGCGTGCAGATCGGCCCCGGCGAGAGCGTGGCCCTCTTTCCCAAGCTGAATGCTACCGCGGCTGCTACCGGCGATGTCATCACGATGAATGCCGATGTCACCAGCGATGCACCCGTCGAATATACCATGCTGATGGTCCAGGCCGATCATGACCCGATTGCTGTCATGCCGTCTCTGCCTGATTTAAATCCGATCGAGTCCATCGTCCGCGGCACCTTTGCCGATTCGACGCGCGTGTTCAAATACGACGGCACGGTCGGAACGGAAGCGGAGCGCCTGCCGCTCACCGACAACACCACCGATCCTTTTCAGCGGGGGATGGACGGGATGCAGGACAGCGTTGCCATCAATTCCGGCAATTACGGTGTCCTGTATAAAATCATTCTGAACCATGTTGCGCCGGACACGCTCATCGCCTTCAACCCGCGTGGCGGTAGGTACTTTGGCTCGGCGAGGGTGAACGACCGGGTTGTCGAGATCAAGCACGGCGACGGCTCCCAGGACAGCGCCACCGTGCTGTACCGGACGCAGGACCGGGAGGAGAAGGTGGAACTCTGGTTATCCCCGGCTGCCGGCAGCAACCTGCCGTTTTCCCTGCTGTTTCTCCCGATATCGAAAAAATAAAGAAGACCCGCAAAGCGTTTGAGCGCTTTGCGGGTCTTTTTGGCGGATCAAACCGCAGCTCTAGCCGCACATTACACATTTTTCTGGACACTTCCCGTATTCGGCGGTCCGCCTGAAGCTGCGCTCACCCCAGCTTTTGTATCCGTCCGAATCCACCAAAAAGCGAGCACTCCCGCAGCTAACGCTGCATATGCCGCCAAGCGGAACCCGCCTGCGAGGCCCCATGCCGAACTGATCCAGCCTGCGATAAACGGGCCCATGAACATGCCGATCGCATAGACTGCCTGATAAAAACCCATTGCCGTTGCCCTTTTGGATGGCTCGATGTGGGCCACCGATTTGCCCAAAAGAAGCGGAAAGACCAGTCCTTGTGCCAGTCCATTAAATATTTGCGTTACGCACAGCCAGCCAAAACTCGATGCCGCCGGGATACAAAACGTAAAAACGGCCGTTCCCACATACCCCACGGTTAGCACGGCCCTTGCCCCGAAACGGTTAACGAGGGTCCGTCCGGCAAACAGCGTAGCCGCTGCATGCGGCAGCATGAAAGACAGCGTCAGCCAGGCAAGGTCATTTTTGCTTGCACCCAGGTCCAGCGCCTGATTCGGCGTATACCCAAACATCGTGATGAACAGAACACAGTGCGCCAGGATCGACAGAAAAGAAACCCGAAACAGCGTCCGATCACGCATAACGGGTGCCAAATCCTGAAGCGACATGGGGGTACGCCCGGGATCCGGCTCTTTTTCCCGCAAAAATAAAGCAAGTACAAGGGCTATCACCGCGACGATGCCTCCAAGCCAAAACGGCAGCTGCCAGCTCCAACGCTCCACCAAATACCCGCTGACGAGCATGCTTGTCAATTGGGCGGCCACGGTGGTGAACTGCATCATGCTCATTGCCCGGGTTACTTCATGTTTCGGGAAAAAGCCTGAGAACGCGACGGTGAACACAACCCAGGTCGACGCGGCGATCCCTGCCATGGCTCTTGCAGCCAGCGCCCAACCCAACTGTCCGAACGCAGCAAACATCAGCCCACTTACCGCACTGGCGGCCAGCCCCAGCCAAATAAATGGACGGCGCTTTTCCATAAAGTCCGATAAAATACCGAGCGGCAGCCTGAACAAAATTTGCATCAAACCGTAGGAACCGAGAACGATACCCAGATAGGTATAGGATGCCCCCAAATGCTCGATATAAGGCGACAAAATCGGAACATAAATATAAGACGAGAACCAGTACAGGAAAACAACAGAGATAAACAGCACGACCTGTCTCCTGGAGAAGGAGTCGTCCTTTATTTGAGGTCGCTGTATCTCATTCAAAGCTTCTGATTCACCACGGGCAACGGTTTTATAAGAATCCAGAGGTTCGGTTGAACCCATTTTTTTATGTCGCTTGGATTCCTGCTTTTGAATGCTCAACCCGTCACCGTCCTTTCGTTCTTAGGAGTTTTTCCAAGCCTGGGAGTTTTTTCGAGTATTAAAAGTCTGGAAGACAAAGAAAGTCATCAATTATATAAAAAGCAATATAAGTCTGATCCTTTTATATGTTCACCCATTCGGTACTTCGTAACATTACGTAACACAATGAAGAGGAGAACCAAATCGGACAAGGACATGCCATAATTGCTTAATGTGCTGTAACGTTTCATCGTATGATCCCCAGTCCTGCCACTCTTCGGGGTGATTGTGCAGCGATGCCGCTGCCAAGCCTAATACTGCCGCGTCAATCCGCCCCATTTCGTTCCCGAACCTTTGATCGATCCTGATTGCAAGCGGCTGCATCGCAGGCCCCCGAAAGTCACTTGGTACCGATCCAACCTCTAACTGAAAACCTGCATGCCAGCCAAGCCGCAAATCATATTTATAGCAGGTCTCTTCCAATAGGTTCCCCGTTGGAGTGCCTTTGAACGAGGGATCAGCAATCAGGGCCTCCGCGTCATCCGCCAAATCCACCACAGCATGAACCTGGGCTTCAATGTAGTCATCGAGTGACCTTCCTAAGGCTTCGGGTATAAACTCGCTGGATCTGGAGTTTAGCGATTGAAGCAGCTCCACCAACAGCCGTACGTTGATGTGATCCGAACCGAGCACCTCCTGTGTGCTGACAGCCGCCTCAAACAAGGGGGCTAACAGCGGAGAAAAAACGTCGATCGTTCCTTTTCGCTCCGGACCCGTAAAGCTATCCCCAAACGTAAAGGTGCAGCGCTCTGAAACATGCGGGCGAAGGACCAGGTGGCACGAGCCAAACCGCGGTGACGCACCGTCCGCATAATTCATCAGGTTAAGCCCACCATACTTCGGCCGTTCTTCGTTGGTTACTTCGGGCGCCTGGTATGCTTTCCCAAATAAATGCTCTTCCCAGCGGTCACGATCACCACCGGCAAATGCCGTTCGGCTCCCGTTGGAGATCGAGGTCTCAAACTGTCCCCGGTACACCCCATCCTGAAGCAGTCCCTCAACCACCGAACGGCCGGTAGCGAGCAGACGATCGGGATGAAAATTGAGCGTAACCCGAGCAAAACGGCGGATATGATCAATAAGCAAGTCAACATCAATCGCGCTAAGTCCTTCTGCAGCCAAAATCCGGTCAATTACGCTGCGGGAAAGGCACTGCACATCCAAAGCATCCGTACGTACATACTGTACAGCTCGAGCTTGTGCTTCGGTCAAACTTACTCCTCCTTTATCGATCCCGGGGCAATCATACGAAGAGCCCTTGGCATGAACTTACAAACTTATGTACATGTGAATAACATTTAGACAAAAGTCAACTTAACATCACCACATGAATCATTTATGCCATAAAGCACACTTCAATTGTGAGTACTGGGGATGAAACTGTGAATTATGGGAATATAATTTATGATTATAATCCAAATTGGGCGGGGATGGTTCTCTTTTTTGTGCATAACCTTTGGAAAATCGACCAGGGAATATGTATTTGTGGATGAACGGACAAAACGGATGTGTTGTCCACATTGGGGATAAGAAATAAAAAACCACCGTTGATATTCATCAACAGTGGTCCTTCGCTTGGCAACGTCCTACTCTCCCAGGACCCTTCGGTCCAAGTACCATCGGCGCTGGAGGGCTTAACGGTCGTGTTCGGGATGGGTACGCGTGGAACCCCTCCGCTATCGCCACCAAACGTTCAAGTGTTTGATCACTTGAAAACTAGATACGAAACGAATCTGCGAATTATTTTATTGGATAAGCCCTCGACCGATTAGTATTGGTCAGCTCCATGCATTGCTGCACTTCCACCTCCAACCTATCTACCTCGTCGTCTACAAGGGGTCTTACGAATTGGGAAATCTCATCTTGAGGGGGGCTTCACGCTTAGATGCTTTCAGCGCTTATCCCGTCCGTACGTAGCTACCCAGCCATGCTCCTGGCGGAACAACTGGTGCACCAGCGGTACGTCCATCCCGGTCCTCTCGTACTAAGGACAGCTCCTCTCAAATTTCCTACGCCCACGACAGATAGGGACCGAACTGTCTCACGACGTTCTGAACCCAGCTCGCGTACCGCTTTAATGGGCGAACAGCCCAACCCTTGGGACCTACTTCAGCCCCAGGATGCGATGAGCCGACATCGAGGTGCCAAACCTCCCCGTCGATGTGGACTCTTGGGGGAGATAAGCCTGTTATCCCCAGGGTAGCTTTTATCCGTTGAGCGATGGCCCTTCCATGCGGTACCACCGGATCACTAAGCCC